>NZ_JBHYZW010000016.1:3936-137572 GCF_042754005.1 Streptomyces sp. NPDC059247 | reverse complement strand
TCGCCGGTCCTCGCCGGTCCTCGCCGGTCCTCGCCGGTCCTCGCCGGTCCTCGCCGGTCCTCGCCGGTCCTCGCCGGTCCTCGCCGGTCCTCGCCGGACCTCGCCGGACCTCGCCGGACCTCGCCGGACCTCGCCGGACCTCGCCGGACCTCGCCGGACCTCGCCGGACCTCGCCGATAGGGCCGAGGTCTCCCGGGCCTTGGAGGGCCCGTCCCCCGCTTCCAGAACCTCCTGCCCTCCCTCAGGCCCACTCCCGCCCTCTGTGCCTGCTCCTCGCCAGTAGGCACAAGGCATCCCGTACTGACAGGCTGGCGGGCCCGACGGGCCCCTCGCCCCCGAGGAACGTACGGCTGCCTCGGGCGGCCCCCGAACCGGCCAGGGGCCCTCCTCCCCGCCCGGGGGCCTGCTCCCCGCCCCGGGGACGTACTCCCGGGCCCCACCTCCCCGCCCCGGCTGAACGCAGCACCCGCTCCGCTCCGCCCGGAACCGGCCCGGAACCCCACTTCCGCCCCTGGGCACCCCCCGATAGGGCGGGCCTTGTGACCCGTGTCTCCGCCCCGCGCCCCCGTTCCGCCTCGGACGCGTTTCCGGTCCCGGGGCGTGTCCGCTTACCGTTTCCGGCATGAGCCCCGCACAGACCACCCCTCCGCGCCCCCGGACGCGCCCACGGCGGTTCGGCTGGCCCCGGCGGGTGTTCTCGCAGGTCCTGCTGATGCAGTTGTTCATCGCCACCGGTGTGACCGTGCTCGCGACGGGGCTCTTCCTGGCGCCGCTGAGCGCCCTCCTCGACGACCAGGCGATGCGAAGGGCCCTGGCCATCGCCGGGACCACCGCGTCTCCCGGGCTCGCCGCCGATCTGACCGGCACACCGGCGTCCGCGCTCGGCCCGGTGCAGAGGGAGGCCGAACGCATCCGGAACGCCACCGGCGCCGAGTACGTCGTGGTCATGGACACCCGGGGGGTGCGCTGGTCGCACACCGACCCCGGTGAGATCGGCCGGCGCGTCTCCACCGACCCGAGCGACGTTCTCGCCGGGCACGAGGTGATGGAGATCGACAGCGGCACCCTGGGCCGTTCGGCACGCGGCAAGACGCCGCTGCGCGACGCGGACGGGCGGATCGTCGGCGCGGTCTCGGTCGGCATCGCGTACGAGAGCGTCCGCGACCGGGTCGTGGCCGCCGTCCCCGGGCTCCTGGCCTACGCGGGCGGGGCGCTCGCCGTCGGCGCCCTGGCCGCGTATCTGATCTCCCGGCGCCTCCAGCGGCAGACCCATGACCTGGCCTTCTCCGATATCTCCGCACTGCTCGCGGAACGCGAGGCGATGCTGCACAGCATCCGCGAGGGGGTCGTGGCCCTGGACAAGCGCGGCTCGGTACGGCTCATCAACGACGAGGCCCAGCGACTGCTCGGGCTCGGCCCCGAGGCGAAGGGACGGCCGCTCGACGAACTCCTCGGCGACGGCCGTACCGCCGACGTCCTCGCGGGCCGGGTGACGGGCGAGGACCTGCTCACGGTGCGGGGCCAGCGGGTACTGATCGCCAACCGGATGCCGACGGACGACGGCGGCGCGGTGGCGACTCTCCGCGACCGCACCGAACTGGAACGGCTCGGACGCGAGCTGGACTCCACCCGGGGCCTGATCGACGCCCTCCGTGCCCAGGACCATGAACACGCCAACCGGATGCACACCCTTCTCGGCCTCCTCGAACTGGAGATGCACGAGGAGGCCGTCGAGTTCGTCACCGAGGTCGTCGGGGTGCACCGGGCCACCGCCGAGCAGGTCACGGAGAAGGTCCACGATCCGCTGCTCGCGGCGCTCCTGGTCGGCAAGGGCACCGTCGCCGCCGAGCGGGGCGTCTCCCTGCGGCTCACCCCCGACGCGCTGCTGCCCGACCGGCTCGTCGAGCCCCGCGAGCTGGTCACCGTCGTCGGCAATCTGGTCGACAACGCCCTGGACGCCGTCGCGGGCACCCATGACGCCCGGATCGACATCGCCTTCCGCGCCGAGGGCCGTACGGTCGTGCTGCGGGTCACGGACAGTGGTCCGGGCGTCCCGGCGGAGCACCGGGAGCTGATCTTCACCGAGGGCTGGACGACGAAGGCCCTCCCGTCCCACGGCAAGCGGGGCATCGGACTGCCCCTGGTCCGTCGGCTGGCGGAGCGGCGGGGCGGCTCCGCCGGGGTGGCCGACGGGCCCGAAGGCGGAGCCGCGTTCACCGTCGTCCTCCCGGACGTCCTGACCGAACCCGACTCCCGGACCGGGGATCACTCTCCGACCGCACACGACCTCCTGACCGGGCGTCACTCGCCGACCGGGCGGTACTCCCCGGCCGACCCGACCGACCCGGCCGACCGGATCCGGCCGCACGGTCCGCCCCGGCCCGGCACCCCGATCGATCCGAACGCCCCGACCGGACCGGCCACCTGGCCCGACGGCGCGGCGACGGAGCCCGTGGAGGAGACACGATGATCGACGTGCTCGTGGTGGACGACGACGTCTTGGTCGCCCGGATCAACGCCGCCTATGTCACCAAGACGCCCGGCTTCCGGGTCGCCGCCACCGCCCACTCGACCGCGGAGGCGCTCGCCGCCCTCGACGGTCAGCCGGTGGACCTGATCCTCCTGGACCACTACCTGCCGGACGAGAACGGACTCGCGGCCGTACGGGAGCTCCGCGCGCGCGGACACCAGTGCGACGTGATCATGGTGACGGCGGCCCGTGACATCGCCACCGTGCAGGCGGCGATGCGGCACGGCGCCCTGCAGTACCTGGTGAAGCCGTTCAACTTCGCCGGACTGCGCGCCAAGCTGGAGGCGTACGCGACGCTCCGCCGGACCCTGGAGAGCGGCGGCGAGGCGGAGCAGGCCGAGGTGGACCGGATCTTCGGCGTCCTGTCGGCGGGCTCCGTCGCCCCCGACCTGCCCAAGGGGCACTCCCCCACCACGGCGGAACTGGTCCGGCAGGTCCTCCTCGCCGCCGAGGGCCCGCTCTCCGCGCAGGAGATAGCCGAACGCTCGGGCGTCAGCCGACAGACGGCCCAGCGCTATCTGAAGCTCCTCGAACGCACCGGCCGTGTGCGTCTCTCGCTCCGATACGGCGAGACCGGCCGCCCCGAACACCGGTACGCCTGGGCCGCCTCCCCACCCGCCACCGGCTGAAACGGGCCCACGCCTGACGGGAACGGTGCTCCACCGGCCGGAGGCTGCGCGCCCGGCCGGGCGCCATGGGGCGGCGCGCCCGCCCTGCCGGGTGGTCCACGGGTGGCGTGACCGGGACCCGGCCGACAGCACGGCCGGGTCCGTCAGACGGCCCCCGCTCCGGTCAGCGATCTCACCTCGGTCTCGGCGTGCCGCGCCTCGTCGGGCGGCTCCGGCGACAGGACCGTCCCGATCCAGCCCGCGAGGAATCCGAGCGGGATCGAGACCAGGCCGGGGTTCTGGAGCGGGAACAGATGGAAGTCCGCACCGGGGAACAGCGATTCGGGGCCGCCGGAGACCACCGGCGAGAACAGTACGAGCAGCACAGCGGGAACCAGCCCGCCGTACACCGACCAGACCGCGCCCCGAGTGGTGAACTTCCGCCAGAACAGCGAGTAGAGCAGCACCGGCAGATTGGCGGAGGCCGCCACCGCGAAGGCCAGGCCGACGAGGAAGGCCACGTTGAGGTCACGGGCGAGCAGCCCGAGACCGATGGCGGCGGCGCCGATGCCCGCCGCCGCGAACCGCGCCACGGTCACCTCGCCGTACGGCTTCCCGCGCCGACGACGCAGCGAGGCGTAGAGGTCGTGGGCCACGGAGGCCGAGGAGGCGAGAGTGATCCCCGCGACGACGGCGAGGATGGTGGCGAACGCGACGGCGGCCACCACCGCGAAGAGCACGGCGCCGCCGGTGGACCCCGCTCCCCCGCCGAGGTCGAGGGCGAGCAGCGGTACGGCCGTGTTGCCCGACGCGTTGGACGCGCGGACCTCGTCGGAGCCGATCAGGGCCGCCGCCCCGAAGCCGAGCACGATGGTCATCAGGTAGAAGCTCCCGATGAGCCCGATGGACCAGACGACCGACCGGCGGGCGGCCCGCGCGGTGGGCACGGTGTAGAAGCGGGACAGGATGTGCGGCAGCCCCGCCGTGCCGAGCACCAGGGCGAGCCCGAGGCTGATGAAGTCCAGCCGGGCCGTCCAGTCCCCGCCGTAGCGCAGTCCCGGCGCGAGGAAGTCGATTCCGTGGCCGCTGCGTTCGGCGGCGGTGGACAGCAGTCGGTTCACGTCGCCGTGGAAGCGGAGCAGGACGAGGACGGTGAGCGCGATCGTCCCGGCCATGAGCAGGACCGCCTTGACGATCTGGATCCAGGTGGTGGCCCGCATACCGCCGAGCGACACGTAGACCACCATCAGCGCGCCCACGCCGACGACCGTCCAGGACCGGGCCGCCTCGCCGGTCCCGCCGAGGAGCAGCGCGACCAGGCTTCCCGCGCCCACCATCTGGGCGACGAGATAGAACACGGAGACGGCCACCGAGGACGTTCCGGCGGCGATCCGCACCGGCCGTTCGGCCATCCGCGCGGCGACGACGTCGGCGAGCGTGAACCGCCCGCAGTTCCGCACGAGTTCGGCCACGAGCAGCAGCACGACGAGCCAGGCGACGAGGAAGCCTACGGAGTACAGCATCCCGTCGTAGCCGTAGAGCGCGATCAGCCCGGAGATCCCGAGGAACGAGGCGGCCGACATGTAGTCGCCCGCGATGGCGAACCCGTTCTCCAGGGGCGAGAACAGCCTGCCCCCCGCGTAGAACTCCTCCACCGAGCCGCGCCGGTGTCGGCTCACCCAGGTGGTGATGCCCAGGGTGACGGCGACGAAGACACTGAACAGCACGATCGCCAGGGTCTGGTGGTCACGGATCACGACCGCGTCGCTCCTCTCGTCATCTCCTGTGTGTCCCAGCGCAGTTGGAGCGCCGCCCGGTCCCTGCGGAGCCGCGCGTGCCGCGCGTAGGCCCAGGTCAGCAGGAAGGTGGTGAGGAACTGCCCCAGTCCGGCGGCCATCGCCACGTTCACCACCCCGACGAGCGGCCGGGCCATCAGCCCCGGCGCGACGGTCGCCGCCACCACATAGGCGAGGTACCAGAGGAGGAACGCGGCGGTCGCAGGAAAGGCGAACCTTCGGTAGCGTCCCCGGACTTCCTGGAAGGCGGGACTCCGCTGGACCTCCAGATAGATCTCCGCCGCACCGTGGACCCGCTGCCCCGGCACCGTGTCCGGTCGTCCCGGACCGACCCCACCGGGCATCCCGGTGCCGCTCGACGGCTCGCCCCGGCCGGGGGCCGTCGCCTCGTACCAGGGGGTGTCCTCGACCCGTACCGCCGAAGCGTCGAGCCCCTCCTGTTCGTCCACCTGCTCCACCGACCAACTCTCCTCGCCAGCGAACCGTTTCGGCCGCGTGCCAAGGATGGACAGAGCGGGAACATCCCGGACTCTTCTCCCCCCGTCTTCACCCCATCAGGTGACTCCTCCCCCAGGAGGCCTGACCAGACCGTGCTGATATGCATATCGCACCGCCTGCGCCCGGTCCCTCACTCCGGTCTTCGCGAAGAGGTTGTTGATGTGGGTCTTCACGGTCGCCGTCGAGATCCGCAGTCTGCTCGCGATCTCCTGGTTGGAGAGTCCGTCCGCGACCAGCGCGATCACCTCCGTCTCCCGTTCGGTCAGCCCTTCCGCCTGGGGAACGGACGGCCCCGCCGGGGCCTCCAGGAGCTGCTCGATCAGCCGCCGCTGCACGGTGGGCGAGAGCCCGGCCCGTCCGTCGGTCACGTCCCGCAGCGCCCGCAGGATCTCCTCCCCTCCCGCGTCCTTGGTGAGATAGCCCCGCGCACCGGCCCGCAGCGCGGGGAACAGCGAGTCGTCGTCGGCGTACGTGGTGAGCACGACGACCTCCGTCCCCGGGTGCCGCTCATGGATCCTGCGGGTGGCCTCGACCCCGTCGCACCGGGGCATCCTCAGGTCCATCAGGACCACGTCGGGCTTGAGCTCGGAGGTGAGCGCGACGGCCTCCTCGCCGTCCCGCGCCGCCCCCACGACCTCCACCCCGGGGAGCAGCCCCAGCAGCATCACGATCCCCTCCCGTACGACGGCCTGGTCGTCGGCGACGACCACCCGCAGTGCGGGGACGGCCGCGCCCTCCCGTCCGGGCGTCTCCGCCCGGCTGCCGTCGGCCCGCTCCGTGGCGCTCATGCCGGCACCCGCAGCCGCACCGCGAACCCGGCCCCCTCGGGCCCCGCGTCCAGGCTGCCCCCGAGCAGTTCGGCGCGCTCCCTCATACCGCGCAACCCGTACCCGGAGCCGGAGGAACCGAGCCCGAGCCCACCCCCGTCGCCTCCGTCCCCGCCACACCTGCCCCCGTCCTCGTCGTCCGCCACCGTCGGCGGTGGTCCTGAATCGCGTATCTCCAAGGAGATCCGGTCCGTCTCGTAGGCGAGCAGGATCCGCGTCCGGGCTCCGGGGGCGTGCTTGCGCACATTGGTGAGGGCTTCCTGCGCCACCCTCCGCACCGCCTGGGAGGCCTCTGCGGGCAGTTCCCGGTGCTCCCCCGTGACCTCGACCAAGGTCCGGCCCTCCCGCGCCAGATCCCGCAGGTAGTCCTCGACGGGCACCATGTCCCCACGCAGCGCGGACAGCGCGTGACGGGTCTCCGCGAGGCCCTCCCTGGCCATGGCGCGCGCGGAGGTCACAAGCTTGAGTATCTCCGCCCGCTCCGCCCCCGACTCGATCTTGAGCCGGGCGACTTCCAGGTGCACCATCTGCGCGGAGAGGCTGTGGGCGAGCACGTCGTGTATCTCTCTGGCGATCCTGGCCCGCTCGGCGAGGGCCGCCGACGCGGCCTCGGCCTCCCGTGCGAGCCGTTCCTGGGCCAGCAGTTGGAACCCCGCGCCTCTGGCCTGGGCGTCCAGCCGGAGCGAGTACCCCGCGAGGAGCACGGCCGCCGTGGTGACGCCCGCACCGAGCAATCCGGTCTCGTCCGCCTCGACGAAGCCGGTGACGAGCACCGCCACGACGGCCAGGCCCATCCGGAGCGGCAGCCGTCCCATCGCCATGACCGAGACCACTATCCACAACACGGTCGCCGAGGTCGGCGCTCCGGCCGCGTAGGCCCCCAGACCGCAGAGGGCCATGACCGCGAGCAGGCCAAGCGACGCCGCCGCCCGGTGGTCGAAGGTCGTGCGGTGGTAGCCGAGCGCCGCCACCACGCAGAGCCCGAAGGCGATCGGAGGCACCGGCGCGTACCAGCCGTCGAACGCCCCCGAGGTGTAACAGCCGGCCAGCACCCAGACGCTCAGGGCCGCGATCAGGAAGTGGTCGAGGACGACGCGCCCTCGGGGCACACCGACCCGGGTGAGCGCCTCGCGCGACGGCCAGGCTCCCCAGAGAGCACCTCTGACCAGCCCGTTCCCCGTCGATTCCCGGTCGAGCGTTTCCACCATGATCCGTCCCCCTCCGTCATGGCCATGCTACGGAGAGTCGACAGCGGTGTGATCGGCCCGTGGGTGGAGCGTCCGGCTCCACCCGCGGGTGGAGGCCCTCAGGCGTCGATGCGCGAGCGGTCGAGGGTGGCCGCCGAGCCGGTGATGAACTCCTTGCGGGGCGCCACGTCATTGCCCATCAGGAGGTCGAAGACCTGCTCCGCCGCGTCCAGATCGCCGATGTTGATCCGGCGCAGGGTGCGGTGGCGGGGGTCCATCGTGGTCTCCGCGAGCTGGTCGGCGTCCATCTCGCCGAGACCCTTGTACCGCTGGATGGAGTCCTTGTAGCGGACCCCCTTGCGCTGGAACTCCAGCAGGGTCTGCCGCAGCTCGTTGTCCGAGTACGTGTAGACGTACTTGTCCTGGCCCTTCTTGGGCTGGACCAGCTCGATGCGGTGCAGCGGGGGCACGGCGGCGAAGACCCGCCCGGCCTCGACCATGGGCCGCATGTACCGCTGGAAGAGCGTCAGCAGCAGGCAGCGGATGTGCGCGCCGTCGACGTCGGCGTCGACCAGGAGGACGATCTTCCCGTAACGGGCCGCGTCGATGTCGAAGGTGCGGCCCGAGCCCGCTCCTATGACCTGGATGATCGCGCCGCACTCGGCGTTCTTGAGCATGTCCGAGACGGACGACTTCTGCACGTTGAGGATCTTGCCCCGGATCGGCAGGAGCGCCTGGAACTCGCTGTTGCGGGCGAGCTTGGCCGTACCGAGGGCGGAGTCGCCCTCGACGATGAAGAGCTCGCTGCGCTCCACGTCGTCGCTGCGGCAGTCGGCCAGCTTCGCCGGGAGCGAGGAGGACTCCAGCGCGGTCTTCCGGCGCTGCGCGTCCTTGTGCTGGCGCGCCGCGATCCGGGTGCGGGCCGCCGCGACGGCCTTCTCCAGGACGGCGCGGGCCTGCGCCTTGGCGTCCCGCTTGGTCGAGGTGAGGAAGGCCTTCAGCTCCTTGGTGACCACGTTCGCCACGATCCGCCGAGCGGCGGACGTACCGAGGACCTCCTTGGTCTGGCCCTCGAACTGCGGCTCGGCGAGGCGGACCGTCACGACGGCCGTGAGCCCTTCGAGGGCGTCGTCCTTGACGATGTCGTCCTCGGCGACGCGCAGCATCTTGGCGGAGCGCAGCACCTCGTTCACCGTCTTGGTGATGGCCTGCTCGAAGCCCGAGACGTGGGTGCCGCCCTTGGGGGTGGCGATGATGTTGACGAAGGACTTGACGTTGGTGTCGTAGCCGGTGCCCCAGCGGAGGGCGATGTCGACGGCCAGCTCGCGGGTGACCTCGGTCGGGGTCATGTGCCCGCGCTCGTCGAGGACGGGCACGGTCTCCTTGAAGGTGCCCTGTCCGGTGAGGCGCTGGATGTCACAGACGGCCTTGTCCTGCGCGAGGTACTCGCAGAACTCGCTGATGCCGCCGTCGAAGCGGAACGTCTCCTCGCTCTTGCCGATGCCCGCGAGGTCCCGCTCGTCGCGGACGACGATGGTGAGGCCGGGCACGAGGAAGGCGGTCTGCCTGGCGCGCTGGTACAGCGTCTCCAGGGACAGCTTGGCGTCCTTGAGGAAGATCTGCCGGTCGGCCCAGTAGCGCACGCGCGTGCCGGTGCGGTTCTTGGGCACGCGCTTGCCCTTGCGGAGGCCGTTGCCCGGGTCGAAGGGGCTGTCGGGGCCCTGCTCGGTGAAGACGCCGGGGACGCCTCGGCGGAAGCTGATGGTGTGGGTGGCGCTGTTCCGGTCGACCTCGACGTCGAGGCGCGCCGACAGGGCGTTGACCACGGAGGCGCCGACACCGTGCAGACCGCCGGAGGCCGCGTACGACCCGCCGCCGAACTTGCCGCCGGCGTGCAGCTTGGTCATGACGACCTCGACACCGGAGAGGCCGGTCTTCGGTTCGACGTCGACCGGGATGCCACGGCCGTTGTCCCGGACCTCGACGGAGCCGTCCTCGTGGAGGATGACGTCGATGTGGTCGCAGAAGCCTCCGAGGGCCTCGTCGACGGAGTTGTCGATGATCTCCCAGATGCAGTGCATCAGGCCGCGGCTGTCGGTCGACCCGATGTACATGCCGGGGCGCTTGCGGACCGCTTCGAGCCCTTCGAGTACGAGCAGGTGCCGCGCGGTGTAGTTGGAAGCGTCACGGTCTGCGGTCAGCAGCGCACTGGATGGCACGGACGTTTCGGCGGTCACGCGGTTCGCTCCTCGCTGAATTTAGAATCGGGCCCCGTGGGGTAGGGCCCGGCGTCGGTCACGGGTCAGAGGGTACCGATGCCTGGTAGAGCCGTTGTCACGCCACCCACCCCGATTCCTCATGCTAGTCCAGAGTCGCATGAATGTTCGATACCTCGATCGGGTGACGCGAACATCACGTTCCCTTCCAGGCATGAACCATTTAGGCTCCGGGCACGTCCTCATGAACAACCGGCAACCACGCCGGGAGGGCCGACCCACACAAGCAACGCGAAATCCGTAGAGCGAAGCAATACGGCTCATTCGCCGCCAACCGGCAGCAAACAGCCACCTAAGAAGAAGTTTCGAGGAAAAGCCGCGAGCGGGAACGTTTTCGGCCTGGTTGGATGTTGACCCTGGTACGACAGCTCGTCGAGCTAGAGAAGAGGCGACGTGACTACTGTTCTGACCCCCGCGAGCCCCCTGACGGCCGCTGACCGTTGCGACCGCTGCGGCGCCCAGGCATACCTGCGTGTCGTCCTGACCAGCGGAGGTGACTTGCTCTTCTGCGCCCATCACGGCCGCAAGTTCGAGCCGGAACTCAAGAAGATCGCCGTTGAGATACAGGATGAGACGGACCGGCTGACGGATGCGCCGGCCCGCACGGTGGGCGACGAGCACTGACGCTTCGCAACCACGACGAGCTCAGATCCGGCCAATGACCGGACGGTGGGCGGCCACCCCCGAAGTTCCAGGGGGGTGACCGCCCGCTCTCGTGTCCGCCCCGGCAGAGCACCCCTTCGAGGTTGCCCGGCCGAAGCGCTCAGAAGTGCGCCGGAAGCACCGCCGAGACCCGCGTGTACACCCCGGGGTTCTCCGCCTGCCCGCAGCCGTTCCCCCAGGACACCAGGCCGATGAGCACGCCCCGGGCCACCAGCGGCCCGCCGCTGTCGCCCTGGCAGGCGTCCTTGCCGCCCTGCGGGTCACCCGCACACAGCATCGTCCGGCTCTGGTACCCGGCGCCGGAGCCGTCCGGGTACGCCCGTTCGCACGCCCTGTCCGGCAGCACCTGCACGCGCGCCGTCCGCAGGGTGGAGGAGTAGGCCCCGTCGCCGCTCGTGTCCCCCCAGCCGTACACATCGGCCTCGGTGCCCGGTGTCTCCGCCATGTCCCCCTCACGGGCGACGCCGATCGCGTAGGACTGCGGCAGCGGGCTCGCCAGCGTCAGCACCGCGAGATCGCCCGCGTTGGTCGTCGGGTCGTAGTCCGGGTTCACCCAGGTGTCCGAGATCCGGACCTCCTCGCCGCCCTGCCCGCGCAGCGCCGTACGGCCCGCGATGGCCACGAGGTCACGTACCTCCCACGGCTCACCGCCGAGCGCCTCACGGCCCACACAGTGGGCCGCTGTGAGCACCTTGGTCGGGGCGACGACCACGCCTCCGCAGAACTGCCCCGCGCGCGTACCTCCGAACCGGTCACGGCTGGAGAGCGCCACGACCCACGGCGCCTCCGTGATCTGGGCCTCACGGCCCCCCACCACGACGCTGTCGGCTGCGACGGGGGCGGCGGAGGCGAATTGCCCGGCCGCCACGGCGATCACGCCCAGGGCGCCCGTCAAGGCTCGGGGGAGGGAACCGCGCATGGAATCTCCTGACTCTCCGGTGATGTCGCTTCACCCAGCGTCCACCACGCGCCCGCGCCGTGCACCCGCGCGGACAGCCGGAGGGCCCGGCTCCCCTGGGGGAACCGGGCCCTTCCGCGTACCGCTCCGTGCCTCGCCGATGGCGGGACGGATCAGTCGAGGTAGTCGCGCAGCACCTGCGAGCGCGACGGGTGGCGCAGCTTCGACATCGTCTTCGACTCGATCTGACGGATCCGCTCACGGGTCACGCCGTAGACCTTGCCGATCTCGTCCAGCGTCTTCGGCTGGCCGTCGGTGAGGCCGAAGCGCATCGAGACGACGCCCGCCTCTCGCTCGGAGAGGGTGTCGAGGACGGAGTGCAGCTGCTCCTGGAGGAGCGTGAAGCTCACCGCGTCGGCCGGGACGACCGCCTCGGAGTCCTCGATCAGGTCACCGAACTCGCTGTCTCCGTCCTCACCCAGCGGGGTGTGGAGGGAGATCGGCTCACGACCGTACTTCTGGACCTCGATGACCTTCTCGGGGGTCATGTCGAGTTCCTTGGCCAGCTCCTCCGGGGTGGGCTCGCGGCCCAGGTCCTGGAGCATCTGGCGCTGCACACGGGCGAGCTTGTTGATGACCTCGACCATGTGCACCGGGATGCGGATGGTGCGGGCCTGGTCGGCCATGGCGCGGGTGATGGCCTGACGGATCCACCAGGTGGCGTACGTGGAGAACTTGTAGCCCTTGGTGTAGTCGAACTTCTCGACCGCGCGGATCAGACCCAGGTTGCCCTCCTGGATCAGGTCCAGGAAGAGCATTCCGCGGCCGGTGTAGCGCTTGGCCAGGGAGACCACCAGACGGAGGTTGGCCTCCAGGAGGTGGTTCTTGGCCCGGCGGCCGTCCTCGGCGATGATCTCCAGCTCGCGCTTGAGCTTCGGCGCGAGCTTGTCCGAGTTCGCGAGCTTGTCCTCGGCGAACAGCCCGGCCTCGATGCGCTTGGCGAGCTCGACCTCCTGCTCGGCGTTGAGCAGGGGGACCTTGCCGATCTGCTTCAGGTAGTCCTTGACCGGGTCGGCGGTGGCACCGGCGACGGCGACCTGCTGGGCCGGCGCGTCGTCCTCGTCCTCGTCGGACAGGACGAAGCCCTTGCTCTCGCCCTCGGTCTCCTCCTCCTCGCCCTTGCCGGGCGCGACGTCCTCGAGCTCCTCGCCCTCGGCCAGGTCGTCGGCGTCCTTCTTGGACGTGGCCTTCTTGGCCGTCGCCTTCTTGGCCACGGTCTTCTTGGCCACCGTCTTCTTGGCGACGGTCTTCTTCGCGGCCGCCTTCTTGGCGGACGAACCGGCCTCGTCAGGGTCGACGCCCTCGGCAGCGCCGACGGTCGTGGCCGAGACGGTGGTCTTCGTCACGGTCGTCCTGGCGGTGACGGTCTTGGTGGCGGTGCGCTTGACCGGGCTCTTCGCTGCGACGCTCTTGCGGGCACGCTTCGGCGACTCCGCTGCACTGACCATCAGCGTCACACCCTCTTCCTCGAGGATCTGATTGAGGCTGCGCAGAACATTCTTCCACTGGGTTGGCGGAATCTGGTCAGCCTCGAAGGCCCGACGCACGTCATCGCCGGCGATCTGCCCATCAGCCTTTCCCCGCTCGATGAGCGCCATCACAGACTCGGACTCGGCGATCTCCGGCGGGAGCGTACGGGATGTGCTGGCCGACACGAACAACCTCTCGGAACGATGGAAACGGCTTTCGGCCCCACCCGGGATCGGGTCGGAGCCGACGACCGTCGACGGGGAATGTGTCGACGGCGCGGGTTGGACCGCGGAACTGCACAGCGCCTCCATCGGCTGCTGTATTCCTTCCTCGGCCGTCACCTCTTAGGTCATCGCACGGCTCGGAGGAGTGTTACGCCCAATCTTCGTGGCCCGAGTCACACCTCATGTGGGGCACATGACGCAGAGGAGTAGATAAGCGTACATTCCCCCTGCCGGAATCCCGGCGCCACCCGGGGGAACCCCTCGCGGGCTTCCCCCGGTGGCACGCGCATCCGGCGGCGGGCGGTGTCCACGCCTCCGCGCGCCCGGCCACGGCCCGCGGTCAGTGTTCGCGGGGAGCGGGGACGACGCGGTCCACCTCGGGGTGGACCAGGAGCAGCTGCCGCATGGCCGTCTCGGCGCCGAGCGCGTCCCCGGCGGCCAGCGCGTCCACGATCCGGGCGTGATGGGAGAGGCCCGCCTCGCTGGGGCGGTCGCAGCCGGTGACCGGGCCGCCGGACACCTGGAGCGCGGCGGCGACGATCCCGGAGAGATGCTCCAGCATCCGGTTCCCGGCCAGCTGGATGAGGAGGGAGTGAAACTCCGCGTCGGCGCGGGAGAAGGTGATGCCATCCCCCTGAGCGAACGCGTGCCCCATGATCTCGACCATGTCGGCGAGCCGCTGCTGAACGTCCTCCCGGCCGTGTCCGGCGGCGAGACGGGCGGCCAGGGGCTCGATCGTCCAGCGGAGCTCGCTCAGCTCGCGGCGCTGGTCGTCGCGCTGCGGGCCGAAGGCGCGCCACTCGATGATGTCGGGGTCGAGGAGGTTCCAGTCACTGACGGGCCGGACCCTGGTGCCGACGTTCGGACGGGCGCTGACCAGCCCCTTGGCCTCCAGGACGCGCAGCGACTCGCGCACGACGGTGCGCGAGACCTCGAACCGCTGACCGATCTCCTCGGGGACCAGCGGGCGGTCGGCCCCGAGGTCGCCGGAGACGATCATCTGGCCGAGCTGCTGGACGAGCTGCCCGTGCAAGCCGCGGCCCCGGCTGCCGGCACTCCGGCGACCGACCCGGCCCAGGTCGGTGTCCACCCCCTCCCAGGAGGGCGGGCCCACACGGCCGGTGGCGGAAGCCTCCGCGTAGGGGTAGCGGTCGAGCTCGCCCGGGGCTCCGATGCCGGAGTCGACGGGGCGGGCGGCGGTCATCATGGTGTGCGCAAGGGTACTCACGCATCCTTTGTCGGCGTTGCTTCAGTGACCCTTGAGGTCTTTGGTGAAAAGCACACGAAAGGGTGATCGCCACCCCCTACACAATTGACGATTAGTCGGACATAAGGCGCATATTCCAGGGAAGTTGGAGCGAGAGTGGACTTTTTCGATCCACATACGGTCACCAACGGGCCTTACGACGAAGGCCCGTGAACACATAGGCGCAGAACAGCGCCGTCAGCGTGAGCGAGAGCGCCACTCCGGCGGGCTGCCCCAGCACGCGCAGCGCCCCCGCGAGCCAGCGCTCCGCCCCCGGGGACCACTGCGGTCCCGCGAACTCGCGCAGCCGCGCGGGGAGTCCGGCGGCGGACCGGACCGCCGGTCCCGTCAGCACCTTCTGCAGCAGCGGGACGAGGGCGACCGGCACCGCGAGCACGGCGGCCACACCGGCCGCCGCCGCGCGGAACACCCCCGCCCCGAGCAGTCCGGCCCAGGCGCACCCGACCAGCAGCCCCAGCCAACTCGCCGCGAGGGCGGTCACGTTCTTCGGTACGGGGATCAACTCGGCGCCGTGTACGAGCCTCAGGACCTCCAGGTCCACCACCACCACGAGCACTCCGAGGAGCAGCGCGACGAGCGCCGAGACCGCGAGCTTCGCCAGCAGCAGGCCGGGTCTGCGGGGCACGGCCCCCCGCCCCGTGGTCAGCGCGGGATGGCGGTACTCCTCGCCGAACGAGAAGGCGCCGAGCAGTCCCGCCCCGAGAGCGGCGGGCGGCAGCGGGGAGATGCCCGGCCAGCCGGTCAGGACGGCGGGCAGGGCGACCCGGCCACCTCGCCCGAGGAGCAGGGCGAACGTCACGGAGACGAGCAGGACTCCGCCGACGACGAGCGGCGTGGAGGGCACTCCCAGAAGGCGGTGGAGCTCGTACCGGAGCGGACGGAGGGGCGAGCGGACGGGCCGACGCGTGCCGGACACGCCTCGGGGAGCGCCCCCGGCCGAGAACCGCCGGGCCGACGAACCCGTACCGGCGGGCGGGGACCCCGCACCCGGGGAAGCGGCGGGGGCACGGTCCGGGGCGGGACCGGAGCCCGGTACCTCGGGGGCCGTCGTCCCGGAGGTGCGCCGGAGGGGGCCCGCGTCCCCCGTCTCGGCGGTGAGCCGGTGGATCGGAACGCCGTGGCGGAACGCGGTGTCGCCGACGGAGGCGCAGTCGCTCCCGTACACGGAGAGCCGGTTGCCCTCCTCGGCGACGACCTCGACCGGACGCCGGGCCGCCCTGGCCTCCTGGGTGACCACGGCGGCCAGCCGGGCGGCCTGGGGGGTCCGGACCGCCACCCGGGGGCGCAACCGGGTGCGGGCGAACTCGACTGCGTCCTGGTCGGCGACGAGTCTGCCCCGGTCGAGGGTGACGACGCGATGGGCGTTGCGGGCCGCGTCCTTGGGGTCGTCCGTCGTGTAGAGGACGGTTCCCCCGTCGGAGGCGTGGGAGCGCAGCAGTTCGTGCAGCCACGCGCTCTCGGAGGTGGAGAGCCCGGCGCCCGGCTGGTCGAGCAGCAGGGTGTGGGGGGCGCCCAACAGGGCGGAGGCGATGCCGAGTCGGCGGTCGGCGCCGACCGGCAGCGTGCCGATCCTCCGGCGCTCCAGGCCGGTGAGGCCCACGGTCCGTGCCAGTTCGTCGGCCCGTGAGGCGGGGACTCCGGTGGCGGCGCAGAGCATCCGGAGCTGCCCCCGGAGCGTGCGGGAGGGGTGTCCGGGGACGTCTCCGAGGAGGACGCCGACCTCGCTCTGCGGGTGGGCGATCCGGTGCAGCGGACGCCCTCGGAAGTAAGTGATCCCACGGCCCGGCTCGAGTTCGAGCATGAGGCGGAGAGCGGTGGTCTTGCCGGAGCCCCGGGGGCCCAGGAGAGCGGTCACGGCGCCCGGCCGGGCCTCGAAGGTCAGATCGTCCACGGCGGCCGGGCGATCGCGGCGGGGAAGGCTGGTCAGTCCGATTGCCTGGAGCATCGCTTCTCTCGCGGTAGGTGACACCGCTCCGCGGCAGGGCGGCGCTACCGCAGCAAGATAACGCTACATTTCGGACTTTCAGTGCAGGATTGGTACCTTGGGGCGCCGGATCCGCTCGTCCGTCAGACTTCGGGCCGCAGCATCGGCGGGTTGAGGAGGGTAGCCCCACCTGCTCTGAAGAGCTGGGCGGGGCGCCCGCCCTGACGGGTCGTGGTGCCTCCGGCCGGAACGAGGAAGCCGGGCGTGCCGGTCACCTTCCGGTGGAAGTTGCGGGGGTCCAGGGACACTCCCCAGACGGCCTCGTAGACGCGCCGCAGCTCTCCGACGGTGAACTCCGGCGGGCAGAAGGCCGTGGCGAGCGAGGAGTACTCGATCTTGGAACGGGCGCGCTCCACCCCGTCGGCGAGAATCCGGCCGTGGTCGAAGGCGAGCGCACCGGCGGCTCCGACTCCGGCCTCTTCGGCTCCGGTGGCTCCGGTGCGTCCGTTTGCGTCCGCGCCGTCGAGCAGTTCCTCGACGGGCGCCCAGCGGGCACTGTCCGCGTCTCCGCCCGCCTTCGGCGCGGGAAGGTCGGGCGCGAGAGCCAGGTGGGCCACGCTCACCACCCGCATCCTCGGGTCGCGGTCGGGCGCCCCGTAGGTCGCGAGCTGTTCCAGGTGGGCGCCGTTGCTCGGCACCGGCGGCGGGGCGGCGGGGTCGTGGGCGCGGAGCCCGGTCTCCTCCACCAGTTCGCGGGCGGCGGCGGCCCCGAGGTCCTCATCGGCCCGCACGAAGCCCCCGGGCAGTGCCCAATGTCCCTCGTAGGGCTCCTCGCCCCGACGCACGACCAGGGTGCAGAGCGCGTGGTGCCGCACGGTGAGCACGACCAGATCGACGGTGACGGCGAAGGGCGGAAAAGCCGACGGGTCGTAGGGAGACATGCGCCGATCATAGTCGTCTTCCTGACGATAAACACGCCTGGTGGAGGCACCGGCGAGGACTTCCTCACCGGGCCCCGAGGCCTGTCTCATGTCCGTTCCCGGCATTCCCTCACACCCCCAGCTGAAGGCCCTCGGCGGCCTCCTCGACCATTCCGAGGCCCAGTCGGCCCACGCGTACGGCGAAGGGTTCCCCCGCGACCACGAGCCCCGAGAAGCGGATCGCGCCCCAGGGGGCGGACCGCATCGGATGCGTCGACACGGACCGGCCCGGGGCGTCGGGCCGGATTCCGGCGAGGGCCAGCAGGGCGTGCACCGCACCGGCCGCCGCGACGGCCGCCGGTCGGCAGGCCGCCGGGTGCGGTACCGGCCGTGCGCCCGCCGTACGCTGCTCCCCCGCGTACATCTCGGGCAGCCGGCGGCCGAACGTCTCCGCCGCGTCGAGCAGCCCGCGCAGCAGCGAGGCGGCTTCCTTCTCGTGTCCGGCGGCGGCGAGCCCGGCCACGGCGACCGCCGTCTCGTGGACGCGTACCGCGCCCGCCCGGTGTCCGAAGGGGTTGTGGCCCGGCTCCTTGGTCCCCAGACCGCGCAGGCCCCAGCCGGAGTCGAGGGCGGGAGTGCCGAGCAGTCGGGCCACCTGGCCGGTCCGGGTCTCGTCGAGGAGGCCAGGCGCGTACCGGCCGCCGCCGAGCAGTCCGGTGTCGAGCAGATGCGCGGCCCAGCCGCCCAGCTGGTTCCAGGTCCGGCCCTCGGGCGTGCGGGCCGCGACGGGGCGTCCCCCGGCCGGGTCGTCGAGCCAGAACTCGTGCCGGAACCGCTCGCGCAGTCTCCCCGCCGTCTCCCGCAGCGCGTCCCCTCCCGGCCGGTCGCACGCGTCGAGCAGGTCCGCGCCGAGGAGGGCCGCGCGGTGCGCGTGGGCCTGGGTCTCGGCCCGCCAGGGGCCACCAGGGCCCGGATCCGGCACCAGGCCGCTCCCGCCCGTCGCACGGCGCAGCCAGTCGAGGCACCGCTCCGCCACCGGCAGCAGCTCCTCCAGATCCGCGGCCGGGAGTCCCCATCGGCGGGCCTCCGCGAGCACGGCGGGGAAGGCGAGGGTGGACTCGATGCCCGTACAGCGGGGCGGGAGGTAGGGGCCCGCGTCCCTGAGGGGGCCCTGGACACGTCCGGAGTCCGGTCCTTCTCCGGGGATCTGGGTGCGTCCGAGGGCGCGGAGGGTGGTGGCGGCGAGCCGGGTTCCCAGGGGGAGCGCCATGCGCGCGGCCCAGAGGGCCTCGGCGGTGACCGGTCCGCAGCGCCAGGGGACCCCGGCCGCGAGGTGGACGTCCGCCGGGTGGGCGGGGTCGCGCTGGAGCAGGGCCCGCAGGTCTTCGACGGAGGTCCGCAGCAGCTCTCCGGGGCGCGGGTCGTCACTCTCGGCGCGGGCCTCGGCGAAGAGGTGTCCGCCGGGTCGTCCGGTGCCCGCTCCTGGTGCTCCGGTGGACCGGCCGGACTCCTCGCGCAGCCGCAGCCGGACGGTGAACGCGGCTCCCGGGGCCAGTTCGGCCTCCCAGCGCAGGACTCCGGCCGCCGCCAGGGCGTCCATGGGCGGCGGGTCCGCCGTGACGGCGACCGACCGTCCGTCGGCTCCCGTCCAGCGCAGTCCGGTGCCGTGCACGGTCGCGGGGAGTTCGGGTCGGTGCCGTCCGGACGCCACCGCGCCCAGGTCGGCGAGATCCGTGCCCAGCGCGATTTCCACCGGGAGCCGGAGGGGGCGGAGGACGGCGCTGCGCAGGGTGATGCGCTCGGTCCCGTCGGCGCTCCGGGTGCGTTCGACGGTGATGCCGGGGTCGGGTCCGGGTGCTCCGGGGGCGCGCAGGACACCGGTGAAGACCGCGCGGTCCGCCGTCGCCATCCGGCCCTGGAGGGCGACGGGCTCCCGTCCCGCCACCCGGAGGACGCACCGTGAGAGGAGCCGTCTGCCCGCCGCGTACACGCCGTCGGGTCCGTCGCCGGTGAGCTGGCCGTGTTCGGGGCAGACAGCGAGGGCGGGCAGGGCCACGCAGAGGAGCGCGCCGTGCACCGAGGGGAGTTCCATGGGAGGGGCTGTCGCGCGTGGGGGCGGGGCGGCGCCGCCCGGGGGGCGCCCCGGCGGGGGGCCGAGGGGGTGTCCGGTGGGGCGGCCGGGGGCCGGGGCGGGTCTGAGGGCCATGGCGGGTACAGGGTGCTCTCTGTGCGGACCGGGCGGCCGGAGGGACGTCGGCGGGCCCGTTGCGACGGCTCCGCCAGAGAGCTGAACGCGTCGGTGGGCGGCCGGGTCACGGTCGTCATCGTCCGCTCCTGCTGCCGCGCTGCCCGTCGGGCTTCGCGGTGCCGCTCCCGGGGCGGGTGGCGGCGGGGCCTCCGGGCCCGACTCCGGCGCCGGGGCGGCGTGCTCCTCCGGTCCGTCGCACCGGCTTCGCGAGGGTCTGGCGGGTGCCCCGCGGGCGGGCCGGGTGCGCGGGGAGTCGGGTTCCTCGCGCGGCGGACGGCTCGGGCTCCCTCACCTCGGACCGGGTGTCCCGTTCGGCCCGCAGGCAGGAGCGCAGCGACTCCGGGTCGAGTCCCTCGTTGCAGGCCTGGTGCAGAAGGCGGGCGAAGACGTACTCGGGGTCGGCGTCGAGGGCGAGACCGAGGGCGACCCGGGCGGTCGGTTCGTCGCCGGTCGACCAGGCGGTCCAGGCGGCGAGGGTGAGGGGTGCGGCGGCGTGTTCCTGGTAGGGGGTGACGCAGCGCCGGGCGAGCACGCGCCAGAGGCGCAGGGCCGTGGCTCCCTCCCAGCCCTCCATCCACTCGGCGGCGCGGTCCCGGGTGACGCGGTCCTGGAGGCCGAGGATGAGCGCGGCGGCCTCGTCGGCGTCGACGAGGGCCTCGTCGGCCGCGTCCCGCTCCGCCGTGCCGCCGCCGGGCCTGCCCGTGCCCGGTGCGGTCACCGTGCCCGGCGGGGCGGTCGGGCCCGCCGGGCTCTTCGCCGCGCTCGCGCTCCCTTGGCCCTTCGGGTCGTCCTTCGGGCCGGCGAATCGGCGGAGGATCTCGCGGGCGAGGGTCAGTGTCCGCTCGCGCACTTCTTCCCGTCCCCCGTCTCCGGTGTCGGTGAGGATCTTCGGGACGATCGAGGCGGCGGTCGTGTCGAGCGCCGCCCGCTGCTGTTCCGCACCGGGCTCCTCGGACGGCCTGAACCGGTTCTCCATGTCCCGGAGGGAGCCCCGCACCTGTACTCCGGCGTAGGTCGCGGTGGCGGCCATCACCGTCGTCCCGCTGAGCGCGAGCGGGGTGCCGTCGGGCGGGCAGCAGCGGGCGTCCGGGCAGCAGTAGGAGAAGTACAGGCCGTCGGTGATGCAGAGGGCCTCGTAGACGGGGATGTCCAGGGCCCCGCAGGCGGTGCGGAGCCGCTGGGCGAAGGGACGGAGGCGCTCCATGACCCGGCGGCCCGTCTCGCCGGGCCCGGGGTCCTGGCAGAGGAAGACGACGATGCCGTCCGGCCGGGCGCCGCCGCTCCTGGTGTCCCCTTCGACGAGGCATTCGGCGAGGTGGTCGGCGGTCGACTCCCATTCGCCGGGCGAGCGGGGGATGCCGAGCCTGACCCGGCCGCCGAACCGGCCGCGCTCGCCATGGAGGGCGACCAGGACGACGGAGTCGGTGGGATGGAAGCCCAGGACGAACGGCAGGGCGTCCGCCAGTTCGGCCGGGCCGCGCAGGGTGATCTGCTGGGTACGGGAAGGTCCGCTGGTTTCATGGCGATTCGCGTTCATGGTCAGGACCGTCTCGTGATCTCCCGAATTCCGAAACCCCTGTGGATAACTTCCGGAACGAGGCTTTCGCCGCCCGTCGAGTTGTCCACAGATCGGCGCCTCGTTCGCGCGATGTCCGAGGCATCGGGTTGCATGGAGCCATGACCCACTCAGCTGCCCCGGAAGACCGCGCCGCCCTCAGGACCGCCGCCGACACCGTGCTCGCCCGTCTCGTCTCGGACCCGACGGGCCGCGCGAGACTCCGCGAGGACCAGTGGCGGGCCATCGAGGCCCTGGTCGTCGACCGGCGCCGGGCCCTGGTGGTGCAGCGGACGGGCTGGGGCAAGTCCGCGGTCTACTTCGTGGCGACCTCCCTGCTCCGTGAGCGCGGCAGCGGTCCGACCGTGATCGTCTCTCCCCTGCTCGCGCTGATGCGCAACCAGGTGGAGGCGGCGGCTCGGGCGGGCATCCGCGCCCGCACGATCAACTCCTCCAACACGGAGGAGTGGGACACCGTCCAGGAGGAGGTGACCGCAGGTGAGGTGGACGTCCTGCTCGTGAGTCCCGAGCGGCTCAACAATCCCGACTTCCGCGATCAGGTGCTGCCCCGGCTCGCGGCGGCCACGGGGCTGCTGGTGGTCGACGAGGCGCACTGCATCTCGGACTGGGGGCACGACTTCCGGCCGGACTACCGCAGACTGCGCACGATGCTGGCCGATCTGCCCCCGGGCGTTCCGGTCCTCGCCACGACGGCGACGGCGAACGCCCGGGTGACGGCCGACGTGGCCGAGCAGCTCGGTACGGGCGTCGACACGGACGCCCTGGTGCTGCGGGGGCCACTGGACCGGGAGAGCCTGAGCCTGGGCGTGGTGAGACTGCCGGACGCCGCCCACCGGCTGGCCTGGCTCGCGGACCACCTCGGTGAGCTGCCGGGCTCCGGGATCATCTACACGCTCACGGTCGCGGCGGCGGACGAGGTCACGGCCTATCTGCGTCAGTGCGGGCACATCGTGTCCACGTACACGGGCCGCACAGAGAACGCGGATCGGCAGCAGGCGGAGGAGGACCTGCAGGCGAACCGGGTGAAGGCGCTCGTGGCGACCTCGGCCCTCGGCATGGGCTTCGACAAGCCGGACCTGGGCTTCGTCGTCCACCTCGGGTCGCCGTCCTCCCCGATCGCCTACTACCAGCAGGTCGGCCGTGCGGGGCGCGGGGTCGAGCACGCGGAGGTGCTGCTCCTGCCCGGACAGGAGGACGAGGCGATCTGGCGCTACTTCGCTTCGGTGGCCTTCCCTCCGGAGGAGCAGGTGCGGCGGACCGTCGACGTGCTCGCGCAAGCCGGTCGGCCGCTGTCGCTGCCCGCCCTGGAGCCGCTGGTGGAGCTGCGCAGGACACGTCTCGAGACGATGCTGAAGGTCTTGGACGTGGACGGTGCGGTACGCCGGGTGAAGGGCGGCTGGGAGAGCACCGGGCAGCCCTGGGTGTACGACACGGAGCGGTATGCCTGGGTGGCGCGGCAGCGGGCCGCCGAACAGCAGGCGATGCGCGACTACGCGGCGACGACGGGCTGCCGCATGGAGTTCCTGCGACGCCAGTTGGACGATGAGCAGGCCGCTCCGTGCGGTCGCTGCGACAACTGCGCGGGGAACCGTTTCGACCCGAAGGTGTCCGACGCGGCGCTCGACGCGGCGAAGGGGGAGCTGGGCCGTCCGGGCGTGGAGGTCGAGCCGCGGAAGATGTGGCCGACGGGGCTCGCCGCCGTAGGGGTCGACCTGAAGGGCCGCATCCCGCCGGGCGAGCAGTCCTTCGGCGGCCGGGCCCTGGGACGGCTCTCGGACATCGGCTGGGGCAACCGGCTGCGTCCGCTGCTCGCCGACGGGGCCGCCGACGGGCCGGTGCCGGACGATGTCGTGCAGGCCGTCGTGCATGTGCTCGCCGACTGGGCCAAGGGACCCGGCGGCTGGGCCTCCGGGGCACCGGAGGCCCCGGCCAGACCCGCCGGAGTGGTCACGGTGGCCTCCCACCGCAGACCCCGGCTGGTGGGCTCGCTCGGACGACGGATCGCCGAGATCGGCAGGATGCCCCTGCTCGGTTCGGTGGAGTACGTGCCGGAGGCGGAGGACCTCAAACTGTCCCGGACGAACAGCGCCCAGCGGGTGGTGGGGCTGCAGCGGACCCTGACGGTCTCCGCCGAGCTGGCCGGTCGACTGGCCGAGGCGGACGGGCCGGTCCTGCTGGTGGACGACCTGTCGGACAGCGGCTGGACCCTGGCGATGGCGGCACGACTGCTGCGACGGGCCGGAGCGGACGGGGTGTTTCCGTTGGTCCTCGCCGTCCAGGGGTGAAACAGGAGGGGAAACGGGGAGTGAACAATGGGCAACTGGGCAGGGATATGAGAGGCATACCCACGCATTCCCGTCAGCGACCTCAATTGCTCGTTGCCGCCCGCGCACGGGCCAGCAAGAATTGGGAAACCGCCCCGCACGGCCGTCAGCGGCCCTGAAGGACTGTGCCGTGGTGCGCCCTCACCCGACCTTGCCCGCTGTGCGGGCGCGTATCCGAAGGGAGGACCGTGACCCTCGGATTCGCTCCGCCCACAGCAACCTCGTTCAGATCTTCGTCCGAGTCCGCCAGCCGTCTCTCTCGGATACTCGAACCCTCCGAGTGGAGCGCGGCGGGGATCCCCCTGCTGCGCAACCCGCGCGAGGTCGTCAGCGGACTGCACTCACGTCACGAGCCGACGCCCTCCATGGCGGTCCTCGCGGTCCTCGACCACGAGGAACGGCTCGCCGCCAGTGCCTCGTTCGTCCGCCGCCCCGCCCCGGCGGACGGCTGGGAGTTCCGCAACGCACTGCTCGCGCATCTGCGCCGGGTCATCCCGCACGACCTCCGCAGACGCTCACCGGTCAGGACGGCGGTCCTGCTGTACTGCCGTGACGGTGACGAGCGGTGGACGGAGGAGGACGGTGCCTGGATGTGGGGGCTCAGGGACGCCTGCACGCTGCACGGGCTCCGTTGCGGTGCCTACGTCACGCTGACCCGAGGGGGCTGGCAGGTGTTCGGCGAGGGCCGGGGCGGCCGGCGCCCGAGTTCCGACTCGCCGCCCGTGCCCCTCGGTGACGGACCCGCCGAGCTGGACCTGCACACACCGCGTACCGCGAGCGGTGCGAACGAGCCGTTGCGCCGGGTCGCCGCACGCTGACGGCACAGAGGACGGAGCGAGGACGGAACGACGTCCTCCTCCGCCGGACCCGGAACGGTCCGGCGGAGGAGCGGCCGTTCAGACGCTCGCGCCCGCTCCGAGGAGCGAGGTGACGCGCTGGGGGTCGCCGCAGACGACGAGCAGCGCACCCGCGCGGGCCATCGCCGACGGCAGGGCCTCGGCGAGGCTGTCCTCCCCGCCGTTGACGGCGACGATCACCACGGGACGGGACGAGGCCCGCTCCAGGGCGGAGGCGTGCGCGAAGAAGACGTCGCCACCGGTGTCCTGCTGGGCCCAGTAGGCGGCTTCGCCGAAGGACAGCTCGTGGGTCGCCCACGGGTGCGGGTCGCCGGTGGTGATCACCAGGACCTCGCCGGGGGCCCGGCCGCTCTCCAGGAGCAGGTCCAGGGCCTCCTCGGCGGCGTCCAGGGCACCGTCGACGGGGGCCGGGATCAGCTGGAGCTGCGGCGCGGACGAACCGCCGGAACGATTTTCCGTGGTGTTCGCCGGGGCGGGCACGGCACCGGGCTGCGGTCGCCGGGCGGGGGCGGCGGGCTTGGCCGGACCCGGCACGGGCTGTCCGGGGCGGGGAGAGGCCGCGGAACGCGGGCCGGGTACGGGACGAGGGGTCTGCGCGGGGCGGCCGGTGGCCGCGGTCGCGCGGGGACCCTGGGCGCTCTCGTGAATCTGAGGCTCCTCGGGGATGAGCGGCATGGGTGGATGTCTATCAAACGCCGCTGCACGAGGCATCGGCGGGTGGGCACAGATGTGCGCCCCGGTCGCGTGACGGGCCCCTTCGGTCAGGGCCCCGCGACCGGAAGTTCAGAAGTCGAAGCCGAGTTGGCCCCCGCTCTCCAGCACGGCCGCCTCGGCGGAGAGGCGGACCTTCTTGAGATGGCTCCACCTGGGCATGGCGTCCAGGTAGGACCAGGAGAGACGGTGCTGAGCGGTGGGCCCCAGCTCTTCGAGCGCGGCCTTGTGGACCGGCGAAGGGTAGCCCGCGTTGGCCCCGAAGGCGTACGCCGCGTACTCCTCCGTCCCGGCTCCGAGCTCCGCCATGACCGTGTCCCGACGGACCTTGGCGATGACGGAGGCGGCGGCCACGGCGATGCAGGACTGGTCGCCCTTGATCACCGTACGGACCTTCCACGGGCCGCCGAGGTAGTCGTGCTTGCCGTCGAGGATGACCGCGTCGGGCCGTACGGGGAGGCCTTCGAGGGCCCGTACGGCGGCGAGCCGCAGGGCCGCGGTCATACCGAGTTCGTCGATCTCCTGAGGAGAGGCGTCGCCCAGCGCGTACGCGGTGACCCACCGCTCCAGTTCCGCGGCGAGCGCGGTACGTCGCCTGGGAGTGATCAGCTTGGAGTCGGTGAGGCCCTCGGGCGGTCGGCGCAGACCTGTGACGGCCGCGCACACGGTGACGGGACCGGCCCACGCCCCGCGCCCGACCTCGTCGACTCCGGCGACGATCTTGGCGCCGGTGGTCGCTCGGATCGATCGCTCGACAGTGTGGGTGGGGGGTTCATACGGCATGGCGCCTGACAGGTTACGCCGCTCGGCACCGGGTGCGATACCCGGTTTCCGTCCGGCCGCCCCGGGGGCCGCCCCGACGGGCTCCGACACGGCCCCGGAAGGGCACGGTCCGGCCGAAGGGATCAACTGGACCGATGCCCACCTGTTCGCTTCCGCACACATGCTTGGAGAGCATCAAAAGACCATCGGGACGGAAGAGTAGTCGATTCCGAAACGGCTACCCAAGACCCATCCCGGCCTCAACTCTCCTGCTCTCGGAGAGAATCAGCACACCGCCGGCACGGATCGACGACACCCGATCCAGCTCTCAGCCTCCAGACCGAGAGCCGACCGGCCCTCTCCACATCGCATCCGCGAATGCCGTCTCGCACCTCAGCGAGGGACGGCCGGGACCCATTCCGGCAGCTCTTCGGTCTGGCGCAGCCAGTCCGCCGGAGGGGCACCGGACGTGGCGGAGGCCACCACGCCTCCGGCGATGGCGCAGGTCGTGTCGACGTCACCGCCGACCTGCGCGGTGGTCCAGAACATGTCCTCGAAGTCACCGAGCCGCCGGGCCGCCGACCAGAGCGCGAAGGGAACCGTGTCGTGCGCGCTGGTCCGGCGACCACTGCCGAGAACGGCCGCGACGGTGCTCGCGTCGCCGTAGTCGAGCATGTCGCGGGCCCTGCGCAGCCCCGCGCCCACCGCGCTGCGCGGCACCAGGGCGATGACCCCGTCGAGCAGTGCCTCGGGCGTGGGAGGTCCGGCGGGGGCCGCCGCCAGAGCCGCCGCGGCGGCCACGGCCATGGCGCCGACGACGGCCTCGCGGTGCTGATGGGTCGTGTACGCGGAGATCTCGGCCTGGTGCGTCGCCTGCTCGGGGTCGTCCGCGTACCAGGCACCGAGCGGCGCGATCCGCATGGCGGCGCCGTTGCCCCAGGACCCCTGGCCCTGGAAGAGGGCGGCGGCCAGCTCCCGCCAGTCGCCGCCCTCCCGGACGAGCCGGAGCATCCGGTTGACCGCCGGGCCGTAGCCCCGGTCGAAGTCGTGGTGGTGGGCGAAGGACAGGGCCAGGGCGTCCTGGTCGATCCGGTGGTGGCCGACGAGGACGGCGAGGACGGAGCACGCCATCTCGGTGTCGTCGGTCCACTGCCAGGGGCCTTCGGGCAGCTCGCGCCGCTTCAGCAGGGGGTAGTGGGCGGGAACGAAGAACTGGGAGCCCAGGGCATCTCCCACGGACAGCCCGCGCAGGCTGGCCAGGGCGCGGTCGAAGCGCCGGTCGAATGCGGAGTCAGCGGTCATCGGTCGGCAACTCTAATTCGTCACGGTGGATCCAGCACCACCTGGCACCCAGGTGGTGCTGCCTGGCCTGTTCGATCACAGCGACCGTGGTGCCTGTGGCCACTGCGACCGGCACGAGCCTCCGGACCTGCCGACGCGCGTCCTGTCTCTGGAATCAGGCCGCCGCCTGTCCTGCGGCTCCTCATGACCGGCGCCGGCACCCGTACCCCGGGAAAGGAACGACTCGCCTCCGCCACAGCACGACACCCCGGAACCCATGAGCACACTCCGACCGACCTGCCCGGTTCTCCGCCGCACGAGCACCACCCGCCCACCCGCCCACCCGGACGCCCCGGACGCCCCTGACGCCGGACGCCCCGGCACCCACGCACCCACGCACCCACGCACCCACGCACCCACGCACCCACGCACCCACGCACCCACGCACCCACGCCATGAACGCCCACGGCAGCGCCTCGCTCCTCACCAGGGCCCGCTGGGAGGAACCGCTCTGTCAGTGCCGGGTGACATGCTCCGCCACATGGACAAGGAGCAGTTCTGGGAACTGGTCGAGGCGGCCCGAGGCCGGGTGGCCGACCCGCACGACAGCGAAGCCGTCGCGCGCGAGGCGACCTCGCTGCTGGCCGACCGGCCGGGCGAGGAGATCGTCGGCGCCGAGCAGGTGCTGTGGGATCTGATGGCCAGGTCCTACACCAGCCCCTTGTGGGCCGCCGCCTACACCGTCAACGGCGGGTGCTCCGACGACGGCTTCGATTACTTCCGCGGCTGGTTGATCGCTCAGGGTCACGACGCATTCGAACGCGCTGTCGCTGATCCGGACACGCTCGCGGACCTGCCCGTCGTTCACACGTCCGCTACAGAGGGCTTCGATCTGGAGTGCGAGGACATGCTGGGCATCGCCTGGCACGCGCACGTCACAGCGACCGGCGAGCCTCCCGCGGGAGCTCCAGCCATCCGCTACCCCCCGCTGGACCCCACTTGGGCCTTCGACTTCGGCGACTCCGAGGAGATAGCCCGCCGCCTCCCCCGCCTGGCCGCTCTCCACCTGTAGGACCGGCGGCACGACGTGCCTAGCCGGTGGGACCGTACGGTTCCGGGGTCCGCCAGCGCTCGAACGGCCGGTCCAGGCGGTACCTTCCGTCCTCGTCGAGCAGAAGGACCCGGGTCTCGGCGTTGCCGGGGTTCGACAGGGACTCGAAGTCCGCGACCGTCCAGTGGAACCAGCGCATACAGAACAGGCGCATGGTCAGTCCATGGGTGACCAGGAGGACGTTGGGAGGATGGTCGGGCGCCTCGAAGCTGCGGTAGAGGCTTTCCAGGAAGGCCCCCACGCGGTCGTAGACGTCCGCGCCCGACTCGCCCTGGGCGAAGCGGTAGAAGAAGTGCCCGTAGGCGTCCCGGTAGGCCTTCTGGAGGCGTACGTCCTCCCGCTCCTGCCAGTTGCCCCAGTCCTGCTCGCGCAGCCGTGGCTCCTCCCGCACACGCACCCGCTCCGGTGCCAGCCGGAAGGCGCTGAG
This sequence comes from Streptomyces sp. NPDC059247, assembly GCF_042754005.1. Classification (NCBI taxonomy): domain Bacteria; kingdom Bacillati; phylum Actinomycetota; class Actinomycetes; order Kitasatosporales; family Streptomycetaceae; genus Streptomyces; species Streptomyces sp. NPDC059247. Next base: position 109,127 of record NZ_JBHYZW010000016.1, on the reverse strand, counting down.
CGTCTCGTGGGTGCGGCGGTACGGGGAGACGTACACGCTGACCGCCTCGTCCCCGAAGAGTTCCCTCAGCCGCTCCCCCGTCTCCGCCGCCTGCCGCCGTCCCGTCCCGGTGAGCCTCAGGGCGTGATCGGGCTCCCGTTCGTACACCGTGTCATCGACATTGCCTTCGGACTCTCCGTGTCGTACGAGGACGATGCGCCGCGGTCGTGCCATACCCCGACCCTAGATCGCCGTCTTCGAGCAGGCTCGACCGAGGAGGCGTCCGGAGTCCATCCGGCGTATGTCCCCGGTGGAGCGGCGGCGCGGGGCCCGGTCGTACGAGACCACCACGAGGGCTCCTCGCGAGCGGCCCTCCGGCGGTCGGCCGGGCGGTGAAGGCGAGGGGCGCGTCCGTCACGGGCCGAACGTGCCCCGGTGGCCGACCCGGCGGACGGCCCCTCAGACCGTCCAGGCGCCTTCGAGCCGCACCACGTCGCCGTCGAGTGCCGCCACGTCGGCGGCGGTGTGGGCCCGCAGGCCCAGCCGCTCGATGCGTTCCACGCGGTACTTGCCGTGCTCCGCCGCGGACTGCCACAGGGACAGCACTATGAACTCGCTGCCCGGCGCCTCCCCGAACAGGCCCCGGAGCATACCCGGGGACCCGGCCATCGCCGGGTTCCAGACCTTCTCCTGCATGAGCGCGAAGTGTTCCGCGCGCTCCTCGTGGACACGGCAGTGGGCGACGCGCGCCACGTCGGCGTCGGCGAACTTCGGCTCGAACCCCGTCTTCACGTCGAAACGGTGGTCGAACAGCTTGACCTGGGCGTTCTTGAAGGTGCCCGCCTGCGTCGCCGCGAGCCGGTCGTGGGAACGCGCCATGAAGGAGTCGTAGAACGCCCGGCTCTCCCAGAACGCGAAGACATGGGCGACGTCCGGACGAGCCCGGCTCCACCCGCCGCCCTGGCCCCGGAATCCCGGCTCACCGAGCAGCCCCGCCCATTTCCGCTGCCCCCGCTCGAACCCTCGACGGTCCATCACGGTGCAGCGAATCCACTTGACCAGCACCGCGCCATCGTACGGGGCGGACGACCGCCCCGGCAGACCCCGTCGAGGCCCGCAGCAGGCCGTGCGCCAAGTCCCCCACCGCTCAAGGCGAGTTCATCGACCCCCCGCCCACGTGCGCGAATTCGAGCCATTCGTGGGGCGAGATCCGGCTCCTCACAGCCCCTTCGCGGTGCTCTCCTCCTCGCTCCCGGGTCCGGTGTCACCGCCGCATGACACCATGAGTGATCGGCTCACGACTACGGGCTTCGGACGGGTCGGACGGTACGACGGAGGCGTGCGCGGGGACGTACGCGGAGAGGGGAAGCACCATGAGCGGACTCAGCAAAGGGGTCGGACGGGTCGAGGTGGCGCTCAAATGGGACCCCGCGCCGTCCGGCGCGCCGTCCCACGACCTCGACCTGGTCGCGGGCGTCTTCACGGCGGACGACCCGCACGGGGCACCGGCCCAGTTGGTGCACTTCGGCAGCCGCTCCCCCGACGGCACGATCACGCTCCACCGCGACAGCCGTACGGGGCAGGGCTTCGGTTTCGACGAGGCGATGACCGTGGAGCTGAACCGTCTGGCACCGCGCTACACGCGCGTGGTGGTGGGCGTGGCGATCCAGCAGGGCGCGGGGCGGCTGGCCTTCGGCGACATAGCGCATGTGGGCGTGCGGGTCCGCGAGGGCTACACCGATCTCCTGGTCCACGACTTCGCGGACGTCGCGGACGCGCGGTCGGCGACGATCGTGGAGTTCGTCCGCGAGGGCGCCGACGACTGGTCGTTCCACCCCCTCAGCCACGGCTTCGACGCCGACCCGCAGGCCTTCGCCGCACTGCTCGGCTCCGTCCGCCCCTGACCTCGGCCCGGCCACCGGGCCTTCGGCCACGGGCCGCCGCGCACTCCGCGCACGACGAAGGGGACCGACCCGGGGCCGGTCCCCTTCATGAGCCACCGCTCAGCCAGCCGCGCGGGCCACGTCGGACGCCGTGTCCCGCGCGGTCCGGCCGGTGTACCGGTGGAGATCACTTATTGCCGACGTGCGCTGTTCCTCGGTGTCCGGCTCTCGATGGGATGTCGTCGGCTGTTCCCACAACGGCGAGTAGGGCAAGCCCGACGGTGGCTGAGCGGCGATCGGTGCCGTAGCGGACCAGCCAGCGGCCCGTTCGACGAGCGCGTTCCGTGTCCACCCGCGCAGCCGCGGCGGCGATGTGCTCGTTGTGGCGGATCGGGACACGGACGTCGTGGAAGACGTCGGCCGGTGCGCCGGGCGGGGCAGAGGTCCTCGCGAAATGCGTGTCCAGAACGAGCGCGATGTCACCCAGGCGTCACACGCGTCAGGGCGGTGGAGCCGCGATACCGGCTCCACCGCCCTGAACAGCTACTTCACGCCTTCAAGGCGCTCGGTGTCAGCTGCAACCGCTGGTCGAGCCGCAGCCCTCGCAGATGTAGCAGGAACCGGCGCGCTGCATCTTGGTGCCGCAGGAGAAGCAGAGCGGGGCGTCGGCACTGATGCCGAGCTGCATCTCGACGAGCTCCGCGGAGGTGTGGGCCTGCTTCGGGGCCGGGACCTCGGCCTTCGGCGCCGGGACGGCGACGGGCTTCAGTTCCTGGGCGCGGGGGGCCGACTGGGCCAGCGCCTCGACGTCGACCTCGTCCTCCTCGGACTGCTCGTACGAGCCGGTGTCGAGGTGACGCTGACGCTCCTCGGCGGAGTGGATGCCGAGGGCGGAGCGGGTCTCGAAGGGCAGGAAGTCGAGCGCCAGGCGGCGGAAGATGTAGTCGACGATCGACTGCGCCATCCGCACGTCCGGGTCGTCCGTCATGCCGGCGGGCTCGAAGCGCATGTTGGTGAACTTCGAGACGTACGTCTCCAGGGGGACGCCGTACTGGAGGCCGACCGAGACCGCGATGGAGAAGGCGTCCATCATGCCCGCGAGCGTCGAGCCCTGCTTGGACATCTTCAGGAAGACCTCGCCGAGACCGTCGTCCGGGTAGGAGTTGGCGGTCATGTAGCCCTCGGCGCCACCGACGGTGAAGGAGGTGGTGATCCCCGGGCGGCCCTTGGGCAGGCGCTTGCGGACCGGACGGTACTCGACGACCTTCTCGACGGCCGTGCGGATGGTCGCCTCGGACTTCGCGGTGACCTCGTCCTTCTCCTTCTCCTTCTTCTTGGCGGAGAGCGGCTGGCCGACCTTGCAGTTGTCGCGGTAGATCGCGAGCGCCTTGACGCCCATCTTCCAGGCCTCGAAGTAGACCTCCTCGACGTCCTCGACCGTGGCCGTCTCCGGCAGGTTCACGGTCTTGGAGAGGGCGCCGGAGATCCACGGCTGGATGGCGGCCATCATGCGGACGTGGCCCATCGCGGAGATGGAACGCTCGCCCATGGCGCAGTCGAAGACCTCGTAGTGCTCGGTCTTCAGACCGGGGGCGTCGATCACATTGCCGTTCTCGGCGATGTGGGCGACGATCGCCTCGATCTGCTCCTCCGGGTAGCCGAGGCGGCGCAGGGCCTGCGGGACGGTGCCGTTGACGATCTGCATCGAGCCGCCGCCGACCAGCTTCTTGAACTTGACCAGGGCGAGGTCGGGCTCCAGGCCGGTGGTGTCGCAGGACATCGCGAGACCGATGGTGCCGGTCGGGGCGATGACCGAGGCCTGGGCGTTGCGGAAGCCGTTCTTGGCGCCGAGGCGGATCACGTCCTGCCAGGCCTCCGTGGCGGCGGCCCAGATCGGCGCGTCCAGGTCGCCCGTGCGGACGGCCTTGGTGTTCTCGTCGGCGTGCTGCCGCATGACCTGCTGGTGCGGCTCGGCGTTGCGGGCGTAGCCGTCGTACGCGCCGACGACCGCGGCGAGCTCGGCGGAGCGCTTGTACGAGGTGCCGGTCATCAGGGAGGTGACGGCACCGGCGAGGGCACGGCCGCCGTCGGAGTCGTACGCGTGACCGGTCGCCATCAGCAGGGCGCCGAGGTTGGCGTAGCCGATGCCGAGCTGGCGGAAGGCGCGGGTGTTCTCGCCGATCTTCTCGGTGGGGAAGTCGGCGAAGCAGATGGAGATGTCCATCGCGGTGATGACGAGCTCGACGACCTTGGCGAAGCGCTCGACGTCGAAGGACTGGTGGCCCTTGCCGTCGTCCTTGAGGAACTTCATCAGGTTCAGCGAGGCGAGGTTGCAGGACGTGTTGTCCAGGTGCATGTACTCGCTGCAGGGGTTCGAGCCGTTGATACGACCGGACTCGGGGCAGGTGTGCCACTGGTTGATCGTGTCGTCGTACTGGATGCCCGGGTCGGCGCAGGCCCACGCGGCCTCGGCCATCTTGCGGAAGAGCGACTTGGCGTCGACCTCCTCGATGACCTCGCCGGTCATCCGGGAGGTGAGGCCGAACGTACCGCCGGACTCGACCGCCTTCATGAACGTGTCGTTCACGCGGACCGAGTTGTTGGCGTTCTGGTACTGGACGGACGTGATGTCGTCGCCGCCCAGGTCCATGTCGAAGCCCGCGTCGCGGAGGGCGCGGATCTTCTCCTCCTCCTTGACCTTGGTCTCGATGAAGTTCTCGATGTCGGGGTGGTCGACGTCGAGGATGACCATCTTGGCCGCACGGCGGGTCGCGCCGCCCGACTTGATGGTTCCCGCCGAGGCGTCGGCACCGCGCATGAAGGAGACCGGGCCGGAGGCGTTGCCGCCGGAGGAGAGCAGTTCCTTGGAGGAGCGGATGCGGGAGAGGTTCAGGCCGGCGCCGGAGCCGCCCTTGAAGATCATGCCCTCTTCCTTGTACCAGTCGAGGATGGACTCCATGGAGTCGTCGACGGACAGGATGAAGCAGGCGGAGACCTGCTGGGGCTGCGGCGTGCCGACGTTGAACCAGACCGGCGAGTTGAAGCTGAAGATCTGGTGCAGGAGGGCGTACGCCAGCTCGTGCTCGAAGATCTCCGCGTCGGCGGGCGAGGCGAAGTAGCCGTACTCCTCGCCCGCCTTCGTGTACGTCTTCACGATGCGGTCGATCAGTTGCCTGAGACCGGTCTCGCGCTGCGGGGTGCCGACGGCGCCCCTGAAGTACTTGCTGGTGACGATGTTGACCGCGTTCACCGACCAGAAGTCGGGGAACTCGACGCCACGCTGCTCGAAGTTGATCGAGCCGTCGCGCCAGTTGGTCATGACGACGTCACGACGCTCCCAGACCACCTCGTCGTACGGATGCACGCCGGGGGTGGAATGGATGCGCTCGATGCGCAGGCCCTTGCTCGCCGACTTGGGTCCCTTGGTGCGGGAACCACGTGCCGGGCCGCTCGCCGTCTCTGTCATGCCGCCTCCCATATACGGGCAAAACACACTTTGGCGCCCAGATAGTCCCAGGGCACCGTCTTCTGTACTCGTTCTGTACTGCTGCCACGGACGTCACGGGGGATCGTCCGGGGCACGTCTGCCGGGCCGCACGGCGGCCGGTCGCCGGGCCCTGACGGCCCGGTCCGCCGATCAGTCGGCGGCGGTGGCGGGAACGGGGACCGCGGGGGTCGCTCCGGTCCCGGAGGTCTCGGCGGGAGGCCGCACGCGGAGTTCCGCGATGGCCGCCTCGAAGTCCTCCAGGCTGTTGAAGGCCTTGTAGACGGACGCGAACCGCAGGTACGCGACCAGATCCAGCTCCTGGAGCGGGCCGAGGATGGCCAGGCCCACGTCATGGGTGGTCAGCTCGGCGCTGCCGGTGGCGCGCACCGCCTCCTCGACCCACTGGCCGAGCTTGGCGAGGGCGTCCTCGGTGACCGGCCGTCCCTGGCACGCCTTGCGGACGCCGGAGATGACCTTGGTACGGCTGAAGGGCTCGGTGACACCGGACCGCTTCACCACCATCAGCGAGCACGTCTCGACCGTCGTGAAACGACGGGAGCAGTCGGGGCACTGGCGACGACGCCGGATCGACGTCCCGTCGTCGGTGGTGCGACTGTCGACGACACGGCTGTCGGGGTGCCTGCAGAAGGGGCAGTGCATTGGTTCCGACCCTCCCTCACGGCACGACTGGTGAATCCCGCGGGCCGGTGGGCCCTGCGGAACGACCACCAGCATAGGTGATCCGGGCACCCCCAGAGGACCGGGGGACCACTACCCCTGGGTGGCCGATGACATACAACCACTAGATCTTGGGTTGTGGGCGATTCCGGACCCTGCGCGTGTCGCGGCGCGTCGACTCCGGGATTCCGGGCCTTCCGGGTGCGACACTGAGGGGCGCGCACCGGCCCACGGCCCTCGTGCGACGCCCTGCGGCCCAGCGGCGAGGTTACCGTAATGACCGAATTGAGTCGGCGGGGCCCCGCGGAGCGAGGGCCGAGCGGGAACCGAGCGGGAGCCGAGTGAGAGTGCTCATACACCTCCACCCGGACAGGCGTAAGGCAATCTGCGAATTTTCACTCGAACGTGTGTTTGGCGCAACCTTTCGAAAGCTACTACCGTTGTGCCAGCCAGGGAGACCATTCGAGAGGGGCCGACGTGACCACCACCGCAGACAGTGCCACCATCACCGCCCAGGACCGCTCCCAGGGCCGACTCGAGCAGGTGCATGGCATGAACGACATCGGCATGACCGGCGATGATCCCGGGCGCCCCCCGCGCGCGCTCCCCGGTCGACCTCCTGGCATCAGGGCGGACAGTTCAGGCCTCACCGACCGGCAGCGCCGGGTCATCGAGGTCATCCGTGACTCGGTCCAGCGGCGCGGCTATCCGCCGTCGATGCGCGAGATCGGGCAGGCGGTGGGCCTCTCCAGCACCTCCTCCGTGGCGCACCAGCTGATGGCCCTGGAGCGCAAGGGCTTCCTCCGCCGCGACCCGCACCGGCCCCGCGCCTACGAGGTGCGCGGCTCCGACCAGCCGAGCACCCAGCCGACGGACACCACCGGCAAGCCCGCCGCGTCGTACGTCCCGCTGGTCGGCCGCATCGCCGCCGGTGGCCCCATCCTGGCCGAGGAGTCCGTCGAGGACGTCTTCCCCCTCCCCCGGCAGTTGGTCGGCGACGGCGAGCTGTTCGTCCTCAAGGTCGTCGGCGACTCGATGATCGAAGCGGCCATCTGCGACGGCGACTGGGTCACGGTCCGCCGTCAGCCCGTCGCCGAGAACGGCGACATCGTCGCCGCCATGCTGGACGGCGAGGCCACCGTCAAGCGCTTCAAGCGCGAGGACGGGCACGTCTGGCTGCTCCCGCACAACGCCGCCTACCAGCCGATCCCCGGTGACGAGGCCACCATCCTCGGCAAGGTCGTGGCGGTGCTGCGACGGGTGTGACCCGCCCGTCGGCTCCGAACCGGGCCCCTGGACCCACTGTGCCGGTCCAGGGGCCCTGCCGTGTCGCGGGGCCGGTACCTCAGCGGCCAGTACCTCAGGTACCCGCGGCCTTCGACACCGCGTCGATGGCCGCCAGGGACTTCCGCACCTGGTTGCGGTCCGTCGTGTACCAGAAGTCCGGCAGCGAGGACTTCAGATAACCGCCGTACCGCGCGGTGGCCAGCCGGGGATCGAGCACCGCCACGACACCCCGGTCCCCGGTCGCCCGGACCAGCCGGCCCGCGCCCTGTGCCATGAGCAGCGCCGCGTGCGTCGCCGCGACCGCCATGAAGCCGTTGCCCCCCGCCTCCTCCACGGCCTTCTGCCGGGCGCTCATCAGCGGGTCGTCCGGGCGCGGGAACGGGATCTTGTCCATGACGACCAGCTGACAGCTCGCCCCCGGGACGTCCACGCCCTGCCAGAGCGACAGCGTGCCGAAGAGACAGGTCCGGGGATCGGCGGCGAAGTTCTTGATCAGCTCGCCCAGCGTGTCCTCGCCCTGGAGCAGGATCGGCAGCTCGGGAATCCGGCTCCGCAGCTCCTCGGCCGCCTGCTGGGCCGCGCGCATCGACGAGAACAGGCCGAGGGTCCGGCCGCCCGCCGCCTGCATCAGTTCGGTCAGTTCGTCGAGCATGTCGCCCCGGTCGCCGTCCCGGGCGGGCCGGGACAGGTGCTTGGCGACGTACAGGATGCCCTGCTTGGGGTAGTCGAACGGGGAGCCGACGTCGAGGCCCTTCCAGACCGGCAGGTCGTCGCCCGTGGTGCCCTCGGGGGCCAGGCCGAGCGAAGCCCCGACCCCGTTGAAGTCGCCGCCCAGCTTGAGGGTGGCCGAGGCCAGGACCACGGACCGCTCGGTGAACAGCTTCTCCCTGAGCAGGCCCGACACGGTGAGCGGCGCGACCCGCAGGGAGGCTCCGAAGCGGTCGTGCCGCTCGTACCAGACGACGTCGTACTCCGAGCCGGCCGTGATCCGCTCCGCGACGCCGTGCACGGTCTCCACCGAGGCCAGCGCCTGCTTGCGCACCGCGTCCTCGTCCTGCACGGACCGGTCCCGGGTGGAGCCCAGGGCCGTGATCACCGCGCGGGCCGCGTCCCGCAGCGCCATCAGCGCGTACGTGAGGTCCTCCGGGACCTCCTCAAGACGTCCCGGCAGGGCCAGCTCCATCACCCGCTCGAAGCCCTCGGCCGCGGTCTGCAACTGGTCGGCGACCTTCTCGTCGACGAGTTTGGCGGACCGGCGCACCGCACGGTTGACCTGCCCGGGGGTCAGCTCGCCGGTGGCGACGCCGGTCACCCGGGAGACCAGTTCGTGCGCCTCGTCGACGATCAGCACCTCGTGCTGCGGGAGCACCGGGGCGCCCTCGATGGCGTCGATCGCGAGCAGGGCGTGGTTGGTGACGACGACATCGGCGAGCTTGGCGCGCTCGCGGGCCGCCTCGGCGAAGCACTCCGGGCCGTACGCGCATTTGGAGGCGCCGAGGCACTCCCGGGAGGAGACGGAGACCTGGGCCCAGGCCTTGTCGGAGACGCCGGGCGTCAGGTCGTCCCGGTCGCCCGTCTCCGTCTCGTCCGACCAGTCGCGGAGCCGGATGAGGTCCTGGCCGAGCTTGCTGGTGGGCGCGGCGGCCTCGAAGGGGTCGAACAGGCCCTCCTCCTCGTCCTGCGGGACCCCTTCGTGGAGCCGGTGCAGACAGAGGTAGTTCGACCGGCCCTTGAGCATGGCGAACTGGGGACGGCGGCGCAGCTGCGGGTGCAGCGCGTCCACGGTCCTCGGCAGGTCGCGCTCGACGAGCTGGCGCTGGAGCGCCAGGGTGGCCGTGGCCACCACCACCCGCTCGCCCTGGGCCAGCGCGGGCACCAGATAGCCGAGCGACTTGCCGGTGCCGGTGCCCGCCTGGACGAGCAGGTGGGAATTGTCGTCGATGGCCTCGGCCACGGCCTCGGCCATGGTGACCTGGCCGGGCCGCTCCGTGCCGCCGACGGCGGAGACGGCGGCGTGGAGGAGGTCGGGGAGGGATGGCTTCGTCATAGCCCACCCAGCCTACGGGGCGGCACCGACAGCGAGGGCACGCGCGCGCCTCACGCGAGCGGGTTCGGGATGGTTCCGTGGACGGCCGCGTGGGGGCGGTCCGGCCGGTCCCGGTAACCGTCCAGGTGCAGACGGTTGCGGTTGAGACAGAGCCGTGCGATCCGGGGCGTGAGGAGGTCGAAGAGTTCGAACCGTTCCTTCAGCTCGGGGAAGCGGGCCTGGTGGCGCAGGATCTCGGCGCGGACGAGCGCCCAGAAGTCGCTCTCGGGGACGTCGAGCTGTTCCTCGCAGAGCGGAGCGAGGTAGCGGAAGACTCCGACGAAGAGCCCCGAATGGATGAACTGGACGAGGAAGCCGGGTTCCTCGGTGAGGAGGACGGCCCGTACGTCGTCGGGCAGCGTGTCGTGCTCGGGGAGGGGACGGGCGCTGATGTTCACGTCGTCGACGAAGTCCTTGATCGCCAGCCGTACGGGGACGTCCCGGTCGTCGTGGATCACGATGGCGTTCTCGCCGTGCGGGGAGAAGACCGTGCCGTAGCGGTAGAGGAAGTGCAGCAGCGGGGGCAGCAGGGCGGCGAAGAGGTGCTGGAGCCAGACGGTGGGGGCGAGGCCGGAGCGGGCGACCAGCTCGGCGACGAAGGCGCGCCCCTCGGGGTCCGTGTGGAGCAGCGAGGCGAGGGTGCGGGCGCGCTCGCCCGGCGGGAGGCGCAGCGGTTCGCGCCAGATCGCGCCGAGGAGTTCCTTGTACTGGTACGGGACTTCGGGCAGCCGGTCGTACAGCGGGTGCTCGACGGTGACGGAGGCGACCTCGCCGAGCAGGATCACCCGGCACTCGTCGCGCAGGAAGGGGTCCGTGTCGCGCAGTCCGTGGACCCAGGCGGTGACGGCGGGTGCGGCGAGGGTCCGCTCGGTGGGCAGGCCGCGCCAGACGAGGGTGTTGAGCACCGAGAGGGGCAGCTTGACGGTGTGCCGGTCGGGGCGGCTGGTGTTGAGGAAGGTGCGGACGGACTGCTGGGGCAGCCGTAGGTCGGGGTCGGCGGAGAGCGGGACGACGGAGCCGTCGGCGACGGCCGGGGCGTACAGCGGGAGGAGGATCTCGTCCCACTGCCAGGGGTGGACGGGCAGCAGGAGGTAGTCGTCGGGCCGGTGGCCCCGGGCGGCGAGTCCGGCGCGGAAGGCCGCGTGGACCTCGGGGTCCAGTTCCTGGGCGTAGAGCCGCTCGGGGGTGTCGAGGCCGGTGACGCCCCGGTAGGCGGCGATGCGCCTGCTGACGGCGATCCACGGGAGGCGGGTGGTGTTGCGGGCCTCGGGGGCCCAGCGGGCGGCGTCTCCCGCGGAGAAGCCGATGCGGCCCTTGTTGAGGACGAGCCAGGGGTGGCCGGTCTGGTGGCCTTCGAGTTCCGCGTACGGGAGGTCGGCGAGCCGGTCGGCGGTGAGGGCCGTGTGGTCGAGACGGGCGTCGGCGGCGAGGGTCGCGGAGAGTTCGCGGATGAGGTGTCCGAGGGTGGCGCCGTCGAGCCGGAGGAGGTCTCGGGCGCGGACCAGGAAGTCGAGGGGGTCGGTCAGCGGCCGGTCCTCGTGGGTGATCGAGTCGGCGGCGACGTACCAGCCGCCGTAGGCGCCCCGGCGGGCGCGGAAGGACAGGGTGCTGCCGTCGTCGAGCGGCAGCGCGTACCGCGTGGGTCCCTCGCCGGGTGTCGTGTCGGGTACGGGGACGAGGATCTCCTCGTACGAGAACTCGGCTAGGGCCTTGGCGAGGAGCCGCGAGGAGGCCCGGGTCCAGCCATCGGCGGTCAGCTCGGGGGGCGCGAGCAGGACGGGCGCGGAGGGGCGCTCGGGGGCGGGGCGCGGGGGCCTCGGGGCGTCCGGGGCCGGTTCTTCCGGGGCCGTGGCCCGGTGCTCCGGGGTCCGGGCGGGGGTGGCTGGGGCCGGTTCTTCCGGGGCGGGGGGCGTGGCGGGGGCGGAGGCCCGCCGTTTCGAGGCCGGTTCCGTGGAGGCCGGGCCTTCCTGGGCCGGGGCGGGGAGGGGGGCGGCCGGTCGGGGGGCGGGGACGGGGCGTGCGGAGTCGTGTGGTGCAGGGGAGGTCGACACGAGGACTCCTCGGAGTGGGACCGCCGTGGGTCGGGCGGTGGAGCTGACGGGACGGGTGGGGCGGGACGAGCACGGTGGGCGGAGAGTGGGTCTGTGTCCGGTGGGGGCGGAGCGAGGTGGGGGACGGACGGGGCCGGTGGGCGAACCGGGAGTCGGTCCGTGTCCGGTGTCGGAAGGGCGAGGTCGGGGACGGGCGGTGGGGTCCGGGGGGGTCCGGGGCCGGAGATCCGGGTGGGAGGTCCGGGCGGGAGATCCGGGCGGGGCGGGCCCGGGGTCTGGGCTTCCGGGGGCTGGGGTTCCGTACCGGGTCGGGTCGGGTCGGGTCGGGTCGGGTCGTCAGAGCACGTGCCGGAGGGCCCGGTCGCGCAGCATGAGCGCGGCCTGTTTGTCGGGCAGGTCGATCTCCGCCGCGTACCGGAAGCCGCCGCCGAGGAAGGCGGCGACGGAGGGCGTGTTGCGGAGGTCGGGTTCCGCGACGACCCGGGTGCAGTCGGGGCGGTGGTCGAGGACGAGGTCGGCGACGGCCCGCAGGAGCGTGGCGCCGACACCGCGCCCCCGGTCGGTGACGCCGCCGATCAGCAGATGGACGCCGGTGTCGTGGGGGCGGGCGGGGTAGTACCGGGCGAGCGGGTCGAGATCGGCGCGGTAGATCTCGAAGTAGCTCATGGGCGTGCCGTCGAGGACGCCGAGGCAGGGGACGCTGCGGCCGTCTCCCTCCACCTGGGCGAGGAGGTGGTCGGCGGTGACCGAGTCGGGTCCCGACAGTTCCCAGAAGGCGGCGACGGCGGGGTCGTTCATCCAGCGGACCAGGAGCGGGAGGTCCCGTTCCAGACGGACGGGGAGGAGCCGGAAGCCGCCGAAGGGGGTGACGGCGGGGTTCCAGGAGGCCACGGAGTCCAGCAGGTCCCCGTCGAGCAGTCCGGCGCCGGGTCGGCCCGCGTCGAGGTGGCCGCCTTCGAGAAGGCCGCTTTCCAAGTGACCGTCTTCGAGGAGGCCGTCTCCCAGGTGACCGTCTCCCAGGTGACCGCCTTCCAGGAGGGCGGCGAGGTCGTCGAGCCTCAGGTCGAGGGTGTCGTCCCCGGGAGGGTCGGCCGGTGGGCGGGCGGGTGACACGGTGTCGCTCTCCTTTCGGCGATACGGGCGGGGCGGGGCGGTCGGTGACCGGTCGGGGGGCCGGGGGGCGGGCCGGGGTGGAGTGGTCAGGGCCTGGCGGGTCGGGCTGATCGGGTGGGGCCGTGACCGATCGGGGGCGGCTCGGCCAGGTGGTCGTACGGGTTGGGCGTCCCGGTCGGCCTGATCGAGGGCGGTGGGGGCAGTGGGGGCGGTCTGGGGAACGGGCCGGGGCTGGCGGCGGCTCGGTCGGGGACGGACCTGGTCAGGGGGTCGGGGCGGGTCGGTGGGGTGAGTGGGGGCGGGGCGGTGGGTTCCGTACCGGCTGGGTGGGGCGGTCGCGTCTGCCCGGTGGACCGGGTGTCCGGTGGCCGGGGGTGTCCGGCCCCGGGCGGGCGTCGGGGACTCGGGCGGGACGGGCGGGGTCAGGTGCGGAGGGGGTTGGTGACGGTGACGTACACGGACTGGGTGTCGACCGGGCCGACGAGTTCGTCCAGACCGTGGAGGCGGGTGAGGAGGTTCGCCTTGGCGCGCAGGGTCGGGGCTTCCAGGAGCAGGCGCGGCAGCGGTGAGCCGAGGCCGTCGGCGGCGGTGAGGAAGCTGCGGAGGGCGGCGAGCAGGACCCGCTCGTCGGCGAGGCGCTGGGAGCCGAACGCGCCGATCAGACCGAGGACGTTGTTGATGCCGAGGTAGTAGGCGAAGCGTTCGTCGGTGACCTGGTCGGAGACGAACGTGTCGCTCCCGTCCCCGATGCCGGGGAGGCGGGACTCCAGCTCGCCGCGGCGGGACTCGCGGAAGTAGTAGCCCTGGTTGTCGCGGTAGCGGCCACCGACCGGCCAGCCGTCGCGGTCCAGCAGGACCAGGGTGTTCTGCTGGTGGGCCTCCAGGGCGATGCCCGCGTGTCCGTCGAGCCAGAGCACGGGCCGGACCACCTGGTCGAGGTAGCGAAGGAACCATTCGGCTGAGACGGCGGCGGTGGGGCGGCCGGTGCGGACGGCGAGCCCGTCGACGACGTCGGCGAGCCGGGAGCGCAGGACGGCGGACCCGGGCCAGGGGCGCGGCGAGGTGAGGGCGGCGACGCAGACGGCGTCGTCGTCGGGCCCGAAGGGGTTGTGCCGGATCATCACGTCGAGCCCGGGGACGGGGACGCCGTCGGGGGTGTCGACGCCGAGCCAGGCGGGGTCGCGGACGATGTCGAAGCCGGGGTGGGCGGCCTGCCACTCGTCGACGAGCCCGGTGCGGAGCAGCCGGTGGACCTCCACCCCCCGGTGGAGTTCCTTGCGGAGGTTCTCGCGGCGGGAGTTGGTGATGCGCAGGCCCAGGGAGAGCTTGAGCATGGCGCGGGCGCCGGGCCGGTGCACGGTGCGGACGGAGGAGGTGGGGTGCCAGGGGCTGCCGTACGGGCCGAGGTCCCGGAGGAGCCCGGCGTCGAGGAGCGCGCGGACCTCGGGGCGGTGCCGGAGTTCCCTGGCCTGCCAGGGGTGTACGGGCAGGGGCACGGTCCCGGCGGGCAGGGCGAGCCCTTCGGCGAGGCCACCGGCGAGCTGTTCGGCGCTGACGGGGCGGCCCTGTTCGGTCCATGCCGAGTCGGCGGCCAGCACCGAGCGGGCGACGGCGAACCAGTGGAGCGGGAAGGAGCCGTGGAGTTCGGGCGAGTAGAGCCGGGACTCCGCCTCGGAGAGTCCTTCGCGGCTCTTGGGGGTGGGGTGGAGCGGGTGTCCGAGGACGAGGGACTGCTCGGCGGCGAGGAACGGATCGGCGGCCGGGTGCGCCTGGGGGCCGCGGCGGCGCTCGGCCAGGAACTCGGCGGTGCGGCGGGTGGAGTCGGCGACCCGGCCCACGAGTTCGGTGCCTTCGGGTCGGCCGCTCTCCCGGCCGAGGAGGGCGGCGACGGTCACGGCGTCGACGGGGGGCGCGGTGGCGGGGAGTCCTTCGAGGACGGGGGCGCCGAAGCGGTGCCAGCCGGTGGGCGACCAGTGGAGGACCGGGACGAGGAGGGCGGCGCCGCTGGCGTCGAGGGGGACGCGCAGGGTGGTGGAGGCGGGGGCGGACCGGCCGGTCTCCCTGACCCAGCAGCGGAGCAGGTTCTCGACGGCGGCGGCGTCGGCGGCGCGCGCCGGGTCGGGGTCGTCCAGGGGGTCGGCGGCGGTGGCCGGGCGGTGCGGCCGGAGGTCCCACGGCCCGCTGTGCTGGCGCGGGACGGTGGGGTCGGCGGCGCTCGCGGGGCCGTACGCGGAGGAGCGGGGCGCGGGGGCGGCCGGTCCGGCGGCGACGGGTCCGTGCGCGGCGGGTCCGTGACCGGTCGGTCCGTGGCCGGTCGATCCATGGCCGGTCGATCCATGGGTGGCAGACCCGTATCCGGTCGATCCGTGGGCAGCCGGGCCGTGTCCGGTGGACCCGTGACCGGTCGGTCCGTGCGTAGTCGGTCCGTGCGTAGTCGGGCCGTGCGTAGTCGGGCCGTGGCTGGTCGGGCCGTGCGTGGCGAGTACGGCGGCGGGCGGGCCGTGTACGGAGGTGGCGGTGGCGCTCGGGACGGGTGCGGCGGTCCTGGCCGCCGGTCCGGCGGAGGTGGCGGGCGGGCCGATGACGGTGGCGGAGGCGTCGTGTCCGGTGGAGCCGGTGAGGGCTTCGGGTGTGGCCGTGTCGGGTGCGGGGGTGCCCGGTGCCGTGGTGGGTGCGGGCGCCGGGGAGGTGGGGGTGGCGTTCACGGGGGCTTCCTTGGGGTGGGGCCGGGGGCGGTCCGGGTTCAGTGGGACGGCCCGGTGGCGGTCCGGGGGGCCGGGGCCCGTCGGGGGGCGGCCGGGTGGGGGGTGTGGGCCCGCTCGGCCGCGGCGAGGGCGTCGGCGAAGCGGTCGAGGACGGCGGTGGCCTGCTCGTCGGTGAGGGTGAGCGGGGGCAGCAGCCGGACCACCGCGGAGTGGCGCCCGCCGAGTTCGACGATGAGCCCCCGGGCGAGGCACTCCCGCTGGACGGCGCGGGCCAGGGCGGGGGCGGCGGGCGGGACGGTGTCATGCGGCCCGGTCGCTTCGGGGTCGACGAGTTCGACGCCGATCATCAGGCCCCGGCCCCGGACGTCGCCCACGCAGGGGTGGGCGACGGCCAGTTCCCCGAGCCGTTCGAGCATGTGGGCGCCGAGGGTGCCGGCCCGTTCGGCGAGTCCGTTCTCGCGGACGTACGCGAGGGTGGCCGCGCCCGCCGCCATGGCGAGCTGGTTGCCGCGGAAGGTCCCCGCGTGGGCGCCCGGCTCCCAGACGTCGAGCTCGGAGCGGTACACGATGACGGCGAGGGGCAGGGAGCCGCCGATGGCCTTGGAGAGGACCATCACGTCGGGGACGATCCCGCTGTGCTCGACGGCCCAGAAGGCGCCGGTGCGGCCGACGCCGGTCTGCACCTCGTCGACGACGAGCGGGACGGAGCGGTCGGCGGTGATGCGGCGCATGGCGCGCATCCAGTCGTCGGGGGCGGGGATGACCCCGCCCTCGCCCTGGACGGCCTCGACGATCATTCCGGCGGGGGCGGTGACCCCGCTCTTGGGGTCGTCGAGGAGGTTCTCGGTCCACCGGGCGGCCAGCCGGGCGCCCTGGGCGCCGCCGACACCGAAGGGGCAGCGGTAGTCCTGGGGGTACGGCAGCCGGGTCACGCGGACGTCGGCGGCTCCGCCGGAGGCGTCGAGGGCGCCGGACGTCATGCCGTGGTAGGCGCCGGTGAAGGCGAGGAGGCCGGTGCGGCCGGTGGCCGTACGGACCAGGGTGAGCGCCGCTTCGACGGCGTCCGTACCGGCGGGGCCGCAGAACTGGATGCGGGCGTCGTCGGCGAGGCCGCGCGGCAGGGTGGCGAACAGTTCGGTGGTGAAGGCGTCCTTGACGGGGGTGGCGAGGTCGAGGACGTGCAGGGGGGCACCGGAGTCCAGGACCTTCCTGACGGCTTCGAGGACGACGGGGTGGTTGTGGCCGAGGGCCAGGGTCCCGGCGCCGGAGAGGCAGTCGAGGTAGCGGCGGCCGTCGGCGCCCTCGATGGTCAGGCCCCGGGCCCGGACGGGGACGATCGGCAGGGAACGGGCGTACGTACGGGCGGCGGACTCGCGCAGGGACTGGCGGCGCAGGATGCCCTCGTACCCGCCGCCGCCCCGCTCCTGGGCCACGGGGCCCGGCCGTCCTGGCTCGGCCTTTTCAGACTCGCCCTTTTC
The DNA here is from genome assembly GCF_042754005.1 of Streptomyces sp. NPDC059247. NCBI lineage: Bacteria > Bacillati > Actinomycetota > Actinomycetes > Kitasatosporales > Streptomycetaceae > Streptomyces > Streptomyces sp. NPDC059247. Next base: position 92,380 of record NZ_JBHYZW010000016.1, on the reverse strand, counting down.
GGGCTCGGCCTTTTCGGGCTCCGGCCGTTCGGGTTCCGGCTGCCCCGCCCGGAACTGGTCCGGTTCCGGTCGTCCCGGTTCCGGCTCGCCCGGCCCGGACCGTCCCGGTTCCGGGTGTCCGTGGGCCGGAGGGGTCCGGGGGTGCGTCCGTCCCGTCGGCGGGGCGGGGCTCCGGCCCTCCCCCGCGCGTTCCGCCTCGTCGCGCGCCCCGGTGTCCGGGTCTCCCGGTGTCCGGCTCTGCGCCCGCGCGGCCGGTGGGACGGCCGGAGCTGATTCGGTCACGGCCACGGCTCGGTGTCCTCCCGCTGTAACGGTTGCGTTGCACATCGGGGTGGCGCGGGACCGCCTCAAGAGCCGTCCGGGGCGCCGCCGTTGTGTCCCCCGTACGTACCAACGACGCGGGATGCCGGGGATCACGGGCCCGGCGGAAGGAACTTGGCGTGTCCCGGATCACGGCACGGCAACGGCCGAAGGGTTCCCGGAACCGGTCGCCCGGCGCGTACCGTCCCCTCCGGCACCGGCATAGTGGGGCCTTCGGCCACCGTCCGTACGGACGTGGCCACGGCTCACCCGTGCACGAGAAGACATCGGTAGACGTAGTTCCAGGGGGATCACGAGATGCGATCGATTCGTCCGCTGCTGACGGCGGCTTCCGCCGTCGCGGCGCTGACGCTGACCGTCACTGCCTGCGGCCCGAGCGAGGAGAACGCCGGGGACAAGCCCAGCGCGTCCACGACCCGGATAGCCGACAAGATCAAGATTCCGGAGGACCTGAAGCAGCGTCTGAAGGACCACGGGATCGACATCGACAAGTGGCGCGGCGGCGAGTGGCGGAACTGGGACCGCGACAAGTGGCTGCGCGAGGCCAAGGACTTCGTCAACCCGATCATCGAGGACCTCTGGGACCCGGACCGGATGCGGGAGGCCGAGCGCCCCGACAAGCCGGTCGAGGAGGAGGACATCTCCGGTGACGAGGGCGTGACCGACCCGACGCCGGACCCGGTGCGGGCCAAGGGCGTTCCGGCGAAGTACCACGCCAGCGCCCCGGCGTCCGGGAAGGTCTTCTTCGACGGGCCCGAGGGCTCGATGGTCTGCTCGGCCACGGTCGTGAAGGACCCGGCGCACCCCGGCAGGTCCAACATGGTGTGGACGGCCGGTCACTGCGTCCACAAGGGCAAGAAGGGCGGCTGGTACCGCAACATCGCCTTCGTCCCCTCGTACAACGACGCGGCGCTGCCGACCTCGGACCTGGAGAAGGCCACGCGGGAGCAGATCGCCCCGTACGGGGTGTGGTGGGCGGACTGGGTCAAGACCTCGGACCAGTGGATCGCCCAGGGCGCCTCGACCGGTGGCGCGGGCGCCCCGTACGACTTCGCGGTGATCCGGGTGACCCCGGAGAAGGGTTCTTCGCGCAAGTCCCTCGAGGAGACGGTCGGTTCGGCGCTCCCGGTGGAGTTCAACGCTCCGGCCGTGCCGAAGGTCGCGCGTCTGACGGCGACGGGTTACCCGGCGGCGGCGCCGTTCGACGGCCAGAAGATGTTCCAGTGCGCGGACAGGCCGGGGCGGCTGTCCCTGAAGGCGGACCAGCCGACGATGTACCGGATCGGCTGCACGATGACCGGCGGTTCGTCGGGCGGCGGCTGGGTCGCCCAGGGGCGCGACGGGAAGCCCGCGCTGGTGTCGAACACCTCGATCGGCCCGTCGACGGCGGGCTGGCTCGCGGGGCCGAGGTTCGGCCCCGAGGCCAAGGCCGTCTTCTCCGAGGTCAGCACGAAGTACGCGAGCCGCTAGGACCTGTCGTCCTTTCCCGGCCTCTTCGCCGGGCGGCGGGGCGGGGTCCCGGTGTTCTGTTCCCGGGGTCCCGCCTCCTCCGCGCCCGGACCACGGACGTCCGGTGCGGGCCGTCCGCGCCCATCGCCGTACGGGTCGGAACCGGCCCGTGGCCGTGCCGGTTCCGACCGGCACACCGTGCACCACAAGTGACGCGTCCATGGCCACGCCGAGGCGAGAACCCGCCGACGTCGTGCCCGTTCCCGGACGCGGAATCATCACAGGGGGAATACACCACATGCGTTCCGCGAGACTTCTGCCCGCCGTCCTTGGCCTGGTCACCGCGCTCGCGCTGACCGCCACGGCCTGCGGGCCCACCGGGACCCCGGCCTCGGACAAGCCCTCGGCCGGGGCCAGCTCCGCGCCCGCCGCCGACAGCGGCTCCGGCCTCACCGCGGACCTCGCCGACAAGCTCAAGAAGCACGGCGTCGACCTGGACCAGTGGCGCGGCGGCGCCTGGAAGGACTGGGACAGGGGCACCTGGCTGCGCGAGGCCGAGGACTTCGTCAATCCGGTCATCGAGGGGCTCTGGGACCCGGCCAGGATGCGGTCGGCGAAGAACCCGGACCAGACGATCACCGCGCAGGCGGGAGGCGGCGGGACCGACCCGACGCCGCCGCCGGTGCGGGCGCAGCGCGAGAAGACGCCGTACCACCGCAACGCGGCCCCGGTCGGCAAGATCTTCTTCGACTCGCCGCAGGGCCACATGGTCTGTTCCGGCACGGTCGTGAAGGACCCGCGCAGGCCCGGGAAGTCCAACCTGGTCTGGACGGCGGGCCACTGTGTGCACGCGGGCGGGAAGGGCGGCTGGTACCGCAACATCACCTTCGTCCCCGCCTTCAACGACCTGGGCAAGTCCCCGGCCGCCCTGAACGACGCGCAGCCGCACGAGGTCCAGCCCTACGGCCAGTACTGGGCCGACTGGGCCGTGACCTCGGGCGAGTGGATCAAGTCCGGTGGCAGCGGCCGGTCCTGGCCGTACGACTACGCCGTCCTGCACGTGAAGCCGCAGCGGGGCTCCACGTCCCTGGAGGAGACCGTCGGCGCGGCGCTGCCGGTCGACTTCTCGGCGCCCGCGCCCGCGCGGACGGGGACGGTGGGCGCCTGGGGCTACCCGGCGGCACCGCCGTACAACGGCATGATCATGCACAAGTGCCTGGGCCCGGCGAGCAGGCTCACGACCGCCCCGGCCACACCGGTGATGTACCGGATCGGCTGCACCATGACCGGCGGCTCCTCCGGCGGCGGCTGGTTCCGCGTGCTGCCGAACGGGACGACGGCCCTGGTGTCGAACACCTCGATCGGCCCGGCGGGCGGCAACGGCTGGCTCGCGGGACCGCAGCTCGGGCAGGGTGCCAAGGCGGCCCACGACATGGTCAGCAAGAAGTTCGCCCGCTGAGCCGAGGGGGTCGGTGGGGCCGGTGGGGCCGGTGGCATCGGTGAGCCGACCGGGGCCCTCGGCCCGGCTTCCATGACGCCCGGCTTCTATGACACCCGGTTTTCACGACGCCCGGCTTCCACGACACCCGGTTTTCATGACACCCGGCTTCCACGGCCGAAGTCCATGAGCGAAGTCGGCGAAGTCCATGACAAAGGGCGCCGCCCGCCTCCCCTGACCGGGGTGGCGGGCGGCGCCCTTCGCGTACGGCGTGGACCGTCCGTTCAGTTCAGTGCGCGGCCGGAACGTACGGCGTGAGCAGCGCGCCCAGTTCCTCGTGCACCCGGACCTTGAGCAGGGTGCCCTCCGGGGTGTGCTCCTCGGACTCGACCTCGCCCTCGGCGTGCGCCCGTGAGACCAGACCGCCCTGCGTGTACGGCACGAGGACCTCCAGCTCGACCTGCGGGCGCGGCAGTTCGGCGTCGATCAGGGCGAGCAGCTCCGGGATGCCCGCGCCCGAACGGGCCGAGACCACGATCGAGTGCTTCTCCATCCGCCGCAGGCGCTGGATGACCAGCGGGTCGGCCGCGTCCGCCTTGTTGATGACGACGATCTCCGGCACGTTCACCGCGCCGACTTCCCGGAACACCTCGCGGACGGCGGCCAGTTGCTCCTCCGGGGCGGGGTGCGAGCCGTCCACCACGTGCAGGATGAGGTCGGAGTCGCCGACCTCCTCCATGGTGGAGCGGAACGCCTCGACCAGGTGGTGCGGCAGGTGCCGGACGAAGCCGACCGTGTCGGCCAGGGTGTAGACCCGGCCGGTGGGCGTCTCGGCCCGGCGGACGGTCGGGTCGAGGGTGGCGAACAGCGCGTTCTCCACCAGGACGCCCGCGCCCGTGAGCCGGTTGAGCAGGGAGGACTTGCCCGCGTTGGTGTATCCGGCGATGGCGACCGACGGCACCTTGTTGCGGCGCCGCTCCTGCCGCTTGATGTCACGGCCGGTCTTCATCTCCGCGATCTCCCGGCGCATCTTCGCCATCTTCTCGCGGATGCGGCGCCGGTCGGTCTCGATCTTGGTCTCACCGGGGCCACGGGTGGCCATGCCGCCACCGCCGCCGCCGCCGCCCATCTGCCGGGAGAGCGACTGGCCCCAGCCGCGCAGCCTCGGCAGCATGTACTGCATCTGCGCGAGCGCGACCTGCGCCTTGCCCTCGCGGGACTTGGCGTGCTGGGCGAAGATGTCGAGGATCAGCGCGGTCCGGTCGACCACCTTGACCTTGACGACGTCTTCGAGGGCGATGAGCTGGCCGGGGCTCAGCTCACCGTCGCAGACCACGGTGTCGGCACCGGTCTCGACGACGATGTCCCGCAGCTCACGGGCCTTGCCGGAACCGATGAAGGTCGCCGGGTCCGGCTTGTCACGGCGCTGCATCACGCCGTCGAGGACGAGCGCGCCCGCCGTCTCGGCGAGGGCGGCCAGCTCCGCGAGGGAGTTCTCCGCGTCCTGGACGGTCCCGGAGGTCCAGACACCGACCAGCACGACGCGCTCCAGGCGCAGCTGGCGGTACTCGACCTCGGTGACGTCCTCGAGCTCGGTGGAGAGGCCCGCCACGCGGCGCAGCGCCGCCCGCTCGGAGCGGTCGAACTGCTCGCCGTCCCGCTCTCCGTCGATCTCGTGGCTCCAGGCGACGTCCTCTTCCATCAGGGCATCGGCCCGAAGGCTCTCGGTACGGCTCGTCTGCGCGGAGCTCTGCTCGTCAGGGGAAGGGGAGGAAGAGGAGGTCATTTGATCCTTACGTCGAGAGAGCGATGAGTCTGATGTCCGCACAACGCTCGCGGGCACCGGAAGATTCCCGGTCCCGGCCGCGTCGCCGACCCGATGATGGTGACACGGCCCCGCCGGACGCGTCACCCGGGTTTCACGGTGTCCGGGGCGGTTTCGACGGGGTCGCTGCGCCAGTCCGGGTGGCCGGGCATGGCGGGGGTCCTCCGCTCGTACAGCCAGCCGTGGAAGAAGGCGGTGAGGTCGCGTCCGGCGATCTCGCCCGCCAGGGCGACGAAGTCGGTGGTGGTGGCGGTGGAGTCCCGGTGGTCGGCGACCCAGCGGCGTTCCAGGCGGCGGAAGGCGTCGTCGCCGATCTCCTCGCGGAGCGCGTAGAGGGCGAGGGCGGCTCCGTCGTAGACCACGGGCCGGAAGAGGCTGATCTGGTGGGAGGGGGTGGGCGGCTCGGGCGCGGCGGGCGGTCCGCCGTCCGCCCGCCAGCCGTCGGAGGCGGCGTAGGCGGCCTTCATGCGGCGCTCCAGGGTCGGGCCCCCGTTCTCCTCGGCGTACACCGCCTCGTACCAGGTGGCGTGGCCCTCGTTGAGCCACAGGTCGGACCAGGTGCGGGGCGAGACGCTGTCGCCGAACCACTGGTGGGCCAGTTCGTGGACCAGGACCGAGTCGACGTACCAGCGCGGGTACCTCGGGTCGGCGAACAGCCTGCGTTCGAAGAGCGAGAGGGTCTGGGTCTCCAGCTCGAAGCCGGTGGAGGCGTCGGCGACGAGGACCCCGTACGTCTCGAAGGGGTACGGGCCGACCCGCCGCTCCATCCATTCCAGGTGTCCGGGGGTCCGGGCCAGCCAGGGCTCCATCAGCTCCCGGTCGACGGTGCGGACCACGTCCCGTACGGGCAGGCCGTGCGGGCCCTCGCGGTGCAGGACCGTGGAGTCGCCGATGGAGATCTGGGCGAGTTCGGTGGCCATGGGGTGGGTGACGCGGTAGGTCCAGGTGGTGGTGGCGCCGTGCCGGACGCGGCCGGTGCGCAGGCCGTTGGCGACGACGGTGAGCGTCTGGGGGGCGGTGACGCGGAAGGTGAAGTACGCCTTGTCCGCCGGGTGGTCGTTGGACGGGAAGACCCGGTGGGCGGCGTTGGCCTGGTTGGCCATGGCGAGTCCGTCGGTGGTGCGCACCCAGCCGCCCGCCGAGGCCGGTCCCCGGGGGTCGCTGGTGTGGGTGACGACGATGTGCACCCGCTCCCCCGCGTCGACCGGTACGGCCGGGGTGACGACGAGGTCCTCGTCCACGGTGGCGTACGCGGCGGGCAGGCCGTCGACGCTGACGGCGGAGACCGTGCCGTGGGTGAAGTCGAGGTTGATCCGCTCCAGGTCGGCGGTGACGAGGGCGTCGATCCGGGTGACCGCCGCCAGGGGCTCGGTGTTGACGCCGGTGTAGGTGAGGTCGAGGTCGTAGGCGAGGACGTCGTAGCCGGGGTTCCCCAGCTCCGGGAAGAGCGGGTCGCCGATGCCGAGGGGTTGCGGGGCGGGCAGCGCGGCGGCCACGAGCCCGGCCGAGGCGGCGACCAGGACGGCGGAGCGGAGCCACCGCGCGCGGGACGGGGGAGTGCGGAGGAGCGGCATGGGCCGGGCCTTTCCTGAGGACTGGCCCTACGGCTACCAGGACGCTCCCCCGGGCCCCGGCCGACGCGCCCGCCCGCCACTCGAAGGGGTTCACGCGGGACGGGCCAGGGGGGCCGGGCCGACCGCCCCGGCCGGGACGGTCGCGGGGCCCGGCCGTCCGGGGTACCGCCCCCGGAGTGTCCGGGGGGGCGTCGGCTGGCCCCGGTCGGCGGGAGACCGGGACCGGGACCAGGACCGGCGAGAGGGCCCTCGCCGGACCGGGGCTCGTGAGGCCAGGGGGGGTCCGGCGGCCCGCCCTTCGCCGGGCCCGGCGCGGGCACCGGCCGTACGGAGTCGTTCCCGACCAGGTGGAGGGCCTTACGAGGGTCGTATGGGGGCCGTACGAGGTCCGTACGAGGGTCCGGCGCGGACCTGGTGGTGTCCTTGCCGGGCCGCCCGCGGTACTCACCCGCGAGCGGCGGTCCGGGGGCCGTACCCGATCCGGGCGGGCGGGATGCCCATCGGGCTCGTCCGGGCCCGGCGGGTCCCGCCCTCTTTAGACCCGACGCGGGACCCGCTCGGGGCCCGGCCTCACGGGCTGGACGTGCGGGCCGGGCGTGCGGGCCGGGCGTGCGGGCCGGGCGTGCGGGTCCAGCGGGCTGGTCCGGGCCGGGCCCGGCACGAGGCCCACCGGACCTCGCGTGTCGTGTGGTGCGGCACCAGCCCATGCCCGGGGTCGTACGGGCTCCCCGCCCCGGACCCGGCGGGCAGGTCCTCACCGGGCCCCGCGCGAAGCCCACCCGGACCCGGCGGGTCCCGCCCTCTCCGGGCCCGACAGGAAAACGCTCCGGACCCGTCGTACGGGTTCCTCGTGCGGATCGCGCGGGGGCCCGGACCCGTAACTCCCGCCCCGGTCCGGCCGCGAGGGTGGTTACGCGTTCGGCCGGGCCGGGCCTCTCGGGGTCGTCAGGCGCGGCGCGGGGACGGGCGGTGGCGGGCCCGGGTCACGTCGTACACGCCGGGCACGTCCCGCATGGCCCGCATGAGGGCGGAGAGGCGGGCCACGTCGGGCAGGTGGAGGGTGTACGTGTGCCGGACGCGCTGCTCGCTCGGCGGTTCGACGGTCGCGGCGACGACGGCCGCCCCGGCGACGGCGATGGCCTCGGTGAGGTCGGCCAGGAGACCGGGCCGCCCGAAGGACTCGGCGACCAGGGTGACCCTGCCGTGGGCGGTGTCGCCCCAGCGGACCGCGACCGGCTCGCGGCCGAGACCGCGCATGGTGTCGACGGCGGCGCAGCCCGAGCGGTGGACGGTGACCGATCCGCCGCGCACCCGGAAGCCGGTGATCTTGTCGGGGGGTACGGGCGTGCAGCAGCCCGCCGGGCGGACGGCCGGGGCCGGTTCTCCCGCCAGATCGGCGTGCAGCTCCGCGCCGGTACACCGGTCGGCGAAGGGCCCCGCCGGGGGCCGTGGGCCGGTGCTGGCGGCGGGTGGCGGGGTGCTCTCGGGGTGGTCCCGGAGCCAGCCGGTGATCGCGATCCGGGCGGCGGGGGTGCGGGCGTGGTCCAGCCACTCGGGCGAGGGGCCCGACCCGGTGTCCGGGTCGAGGAGCAGTTGGACGGTGTCCCCGGCGCCGAGGACGGTGCTCAGCGGGGCGAGACGGCCGTTGACGCGTGCGCCGTGACAGGTGTGGGCGGCCTCGCCGTGCCGGGCGTAGGCGGCGTCGACGCAACTGGCCCCGGCGGGCAGGCTGATGGTGCCGGGGAGGCCGCCGCCCGCGTGGAAGACGGTGATCTCGTCGTCCTCGGCGAGGTCGGCGCGGAGCGAGGACCAGAACGTGTCCGCGTCGGGAGCCGCCTGCTGCCAGTCCAGCAGGCGGGAGAGCCAGCCGGGACGGGTGGGGTCGACGCGCTCGTCCTCCGCCTCCACGGATGCGTCCACCACTTCTGCGGACGCGGCGGAAGGGGCGGCAGCGGCGGAAGTCGCGGAAGTGACGGCTCCGGCGGGACCCGGGCGGCTCTGCGGGCCGGTGGGGCTCCCGGGGCCGGTGGGGGCCGCGTGTGCTTCCCGGGGGGCCGGTGCGGTGCCCGCCGGGGCTTCCGCGCCGGGCTGTGCGGCCGGGTCCTGCCCCACGTACGGGTTGCCGAGGGCGACGACGCCCGCCTCCGCGACCTTGTGCATCCGGTGGGTGCGGATGAGGACTTCGGCGACCGCTCCGTCGGGGGCGGCGATCGCGGTGTGCAGCGACTGGTAGAGGTTGAACTTGGGCGCGGCGACGAAGTCCTTGAACTCGGAGATCACCGGGGTGAAGCAGGTGTGCAGCTCGCCGAGCACCCCGTAGCAGTCGGCGTCCTCCGCCACCAGGACCAGGAGCCGTCCGAAGTCGCAGCCGCGCAGTTCGCCGCGCTTGAGCCGGGTCCGGTGGAGGGAGACGAAGTGCCGGGGGCGGACGTGGACCTCGGCGCCGATGCCCGCCTCGCGGAGCACCGACGCCACCTGTTCGGCGACGGCGCCGAGCGCGTCCCCCGAGCGCGGGGCGCCCGCGACGAGCGCGCGGGTCACCTCGTAGTCCTCGGGGTGGAGGATGGCGAAGACCAGGTCCTCCAGCTCCGACTTGAGCGCCTGGACGCCGAGCCGTTCGGCCAGCGGGATGAGGACGTCCCTCGTGACCTTGGCGATCCTGGCCTGTTTCTCGGGCCGCATCACCCCGAGGGTGCGCATGTTGTGCAGCCGGTCGGCGAGCTTGATCGACATCACCCGGACGTCGTCACCGGTGGCGACGAGCATCTTGCGGAAGGTCTCGGGCTCGGCGGCGGCCCCGTAGTCGATCTTCTCCACCTTGGTGACGCCGTCGACCAGATAGGCCACCTCGTCGCCGAACTCGCGGCGCACCTGATCGAGCGTCACCTCCGTGTCCTCGACGGTGTCGTGGAGCAGGGAGGCGGTCAAGGTCGTGGTCTCCGCGCCGAGTTCGGCGAGGATGAGGGTGACCGCGAGCGGGTGGGTGATGTACGCCTCGCCGCTCTTGCGGAACTGGCCCCGGTGCGAGCGCTCGGCGAGCACGTACGCCCGCCGCAGCACCGTCAGATCGGCCTCGGGATGGTGGGCGCGGTGCGCCTCGGCGACATGGCTGATGGCGTCCGGTAGCCGGTCGCGGGGGGCGGGTCCCGCGGTGGCGCCGAGCAGGGCGGCGCGGCCGAGGCGGCGCAGGTCGATCCTGGCGCGCCCGCGTCTGCGGGCGGTCGTCCCGGTGTCGGCGGATTCCGCCGCGCTCACGGGGTTGGCTGCCTCTGCGCTCATGGGCACCTCCGGCGACGTCGACCGGCGGTGGGCGGGCCAGGCGTGCCCGGGGGGCCGGTGCTTGATGCTACCGACCCCACCACGCGGCACCGTCACGCTCTCGCCCAGCGTGAACCGGATCACCCATTCGAGCGAAAAATCAGTCGTTGACGATTTCGATTCCGCCGCTCTCCGGCACGGGCGGTGCGGTGCGGCGGCTCAGCCCGGCCGTTCGGGGTCCGGTGGGTGGTTCAGCCCAGCCACTCGGGGTCGATCGCGCCCTCGGCGACGATCACCGCGGGGCCCGTCATGTCGATCCGGCCGTCGGGGTGCTCGGTGATGACCAGGGTCCCGCCGGGCACCTCCACGGTGTACGTCACGGGGGTGCCGGTCACGGCGGGGTCGGCACCGTCCCGGCGGGCGGTGGCGACGGCCACGGCGCACGCGCCGGTGCCGCAGGAGCGGGTCTCGGCGGCGCCGCGCTCATGGACGCGCATGGCGACGTGCCGGGGGCCGAGGTCGGCGACGAACTCGATGTTCACCCCGTCCGGGTAGACCGTCGCGGGCTCGTAGGACGGCTCGGTGAAGAGGTCGCCCGCGTGGGCGAGGTCCTCGACGAAGGCGACGGCGTGCGGATTGCCCATGTTCACGTTCCGCGCGGACCAGTGGCGGCCGTCGACGGTGACGGTGACCCCGTCCCCGGGGAGGACCGCCCGGCCCATGGCGACGGTGACGGAACCGTCCTTGTCGAGGTGGACGCGCTTGACCCCGCCCCGGGTGGCGACGGCGACCTCACCGGCGGTGACGTGCCCGGCGTGCTCCAGGTACCGGGCGAAGACCCGGACCCCGTTGCCGCACATCTCGGCGACCGAGCCGTCCGCGTTGCGGTAGTCCATGAACCATTCGGCCTCGTCGGCCAGGTGCCGCGCCTCCGGGTGGGCGGCGCTGCGCACGACGTGCAGCAGTCCGTCGCCGCCGATCCCGGCCCGCCGGTCGCAGAGCCGTGCGACGAGGGCGGGCGGCAGGTCGACGGCGTTCTGCGCGTCGGGGACGATCACGAAGTCGTTCTCGGTGCCGTGGCCCTTGAGGAACGGGAGCGGTGAGGTCTGCGCGTTGGTCACGCGATCAACTGTACGGGGTGGCCCCGGGCGCCGCCCGGCCGTCCACGGGCCGGTCCCCGCGGGCCACCGGCCGTGACCGGAGGGCGGAGAAGCGGGTCCGGGCGGGTGCCCGGCGGCGCGGGAACCGGTCGGAGCGGGCGACCGTCGGCGCGGGCGTCGGTCCGGGGGCGACCGGGGTCGCGGGAGCCGGTCCCGGGGCGGGCGACCGGGTCAGCGGAGGCGGGCGACGCGCCAGACCGCGAGGGACACCAGGGCGGTGATCGTCACCGCGTACAGCAGGAGCGCCCGCCAGTTCGGGCGCTCGGCCGAACCTCGGCTGCGCAGACCCGGCCAGGTGTGGCCGACCCTGCGGGCGGCCATCACGCCCCAGCCCGCCGCGCAGGAACTGATGAGGAGTCCGAGCATCGCGACGACGGCGCCGCCGTCCCCCGAACCGAAGGCGAGCGGGAACGCGAACATCAGCGAGCCGAGGGCGGCGAGCGCCACGATGGGGGCGAGCTGCCAGATCCGCAGCCTGCGCTGGGGCCGCAGTTCGACCTCGACCTCGACGGCGTCCACCTCGACGGAGGTGCCCAGCACGTCGTCCGGTCCGTCCGGGGTCAGGCCCGAGGCGCCGACCGGGAGGTCCGGACCCAGGTCCGCCGCGCCCGCCGGGACACCGGGGGCGTCACCCGCCGGGTCGCCGAGGGCCGCTCCATGCTGTTCTCTGTCGCGAGGGCCGGCCTCCATCGCCACGCGCCCTCCCCACTCGGACTTCACTCGGTCGATCGTCGCTCGATGATGGCACGCTCCCGGCCGCCGGATTGACGGGCAGGGCGTCCCGATGCCATCACGTGATCAGGCTGTGACCGCTCGTTCGACCAACGACAGCGCCTGTCCCGGGAGTTCCCCCCGGTGCTCGACGGCCCCGCTGAGCCAGTGGACGCGCGGGTCGCGGCGGAACCAGGAGTCCTGGCGGCGGGCGAAGCGCTTGGTGGCGCGCACGGTCTCGGCACGGGCCTCGTCCTCGGTGCACTCCCCGGCCAGCGCGGTGAGGATCTGCTGGTAGCCGAGGGCGCGGGAGGCGGTGCGCCCCTCGCGCAGACCGCGCGCCTCCAGGGCGCGGACCTCGTCGACGAGCCCCGCCTCCCACATCCGGTCCACCCGGGTGGCGATCCGCTCGTCCAGTTCGGGACGGGCCACGTCGACGCCGATCTGCACCGTGTCGTAGACGGAGTCCGGGCCCGGCAGGTTCGCCGTGAAGGGCTTTCCGGTGATCTCGATCACTTCCAGGGCGCGGACGATGCGGCGTCCGTTGCCGGGCAGGATCGCGTGGGCCGCGGCGGGGTCCGCCTCGGCGAGCCGGGCGTGCAGGGCGCCGGAGCCGTACTCCTCCAGTTCGGCCTCCAGACGGGCCCGGACGGCGGGGTCGGTGCCGGGGAACTCCAGGGCGTCGACGGCCCCCCGTACGTACAGACCGGAACCGCCGACCAGGACGGGGACGCGTCCGGCGGCGAGCAGCCGGTCGATCTCGGCGCGGGCCAGCCGCTGGTACTCGGCGACGCTGGCCGCCTCGGTCACGTCCCAGATGTCGAGGAGGTGGTGGGGGACGCCGCCGCGTTCCTCCGGCGTCAGCTTGGCGGTGCCGATGTCCATCCCCCGGTAGAGCTGCATGGAGTCGGCGTTGACGACCTCTCCACCGAGCTGCTGGGCCAGGAACACACCCAGATCGGACTTTCCGGCCGCCGTGGGGCCGACGACGGCGATGACCCGCGGTGCGGGAGCTGCGCTTCTCACCGCCCCAGTCTCGCAAACCTCCGGGCCCGTCCCCGAACGAGCTACGTGACGGGGCCGTCGCGGGCTTCGTTGCGCGGTGCGGGGTTCCGGCCCCGTTCGCCACGGAACCCGTCCCGTCCGAGTACGCTATGGAGTGAGCAATGGGCGTTTTTTCAGCGTTTCGCCGCAGGACGAGCAAGGTGACCGAGACCGAGTCGGAGCAGGTCGCCGTCGTCCCGGTGGCCGAGGAGGAGACGCGGGGAGGAGCCGGGTCCGGCAGCGGACCGGACGGCGTGGAAGGGACTCCCCCGACGGCCGCGACCGTCGACATCCCCAGGCAGCAGTCGTCGGCGGAAGCCGCCGACGGCCGGACCGGTGAAGACGCCGGCGCATAGACGGCACACAGACGGCACACCGAAGGACGGGCCCCACGGGGTCCGCGGAGGGAAGGTTCCCCATGGGTCTCCTGGATTCGCTGAAGGCCAAGCTCGGCCCGGCGAAGGACAAGGTCGCCGACCTCGCGCAGCAGCACGGGGACAAGATCGACCAGGGCCTCGACAAGGCCGCGAAGCTGGTCGACGAGAAGACCAAGGGCAAGTACAGCGACAAGATCCACACCGGTACGGACAAGGCCAAGGACGCGCTGGACCGGATCGGTCAGAAGGACGACGGCACGCCCGGGAACGGCGGGACGACCCCGCCGCCCGCCGCCTGACACCGGCGGCCCCTCCGTACGGCGGACGGCCGCGGAGCCTCGTGCTCCGCGGCCGTCCGCCGTCGTCGTTCCCGGGTGTTCTCGTCGTTCCCGAGTACCGCCCGTCGTTCCCGGGTGTTCTCGTCGTTCCCGGGGGCTGTCGTCGTTGCCGGGGGTTGTCCGTCGTTCCCGGGGGTTCAGGACCAGGCGGCCACGAAGTACCCGACGCCGTAGGGGGCGTCCTCGAAGAGCAGCCGCCCGTCGAGCCCCGCGCCCTCGGCGGCGCCCGCGAGGACCTGCCAGGGGGCGCGGCCCGGTACCTTCAGTTCGTACGCCAGCTCCGGGTCGAGCGCCAGCAGGGCGGGGCCGTCGGCCGCGCCGAGCGCGCGGGCGGCCGTCGCGTCGAAGTCCTCGGCCCGCTCGTCGAGGTAGCCGGGGGCCTTCACCGTCCGGCAGGCGCTGCCGTCGCCCAGGACGAGCAGGGCGACCCGCGCGGCGGAGGCGGCCAGGCCCCGGCCCAGCCCGGCGCACACGTCCGGGGTCGCGGCCTCGTCGACGGCCAGGCCCTCGACCGGCGCGTCGGCCCACCCGGCCCGGTCGAGGAGCCAGGCGCCGACGGCGAGGGAGGCGGGCAGGGGCCGGTCACCGGCCGGTGCCGCGGGGTCGGCCCGGCCGGCCGGTGTCCCAGGGGCTCCCAGGCGTACGGAGAGGTCCACGCCGAAACCGGCGAAGGAGCCCGTCGAACCGGCCGGGTGGACGCCCACCGCGCCCTCGCCCGCGGGCCCGACGACGTACAGCCGGTCCGGGCGGGCGGCGGCGAGCAGCCCGAGGACGTCGGCGCAGGCCGTCCGCGCGGTGTCGAGCTCGGGGGCGGCACCGGCCGCGACCTCGGGCACGAGGAGCGGGGGGCAGGGGCAGACTGCGGCGGCGACAAGCATGATCCGCAGCCTACTGGGCGGCCCCGCGCCGGACCGCGACCGAACCGCGACCGAGGCCCGACCGCGCCGGGCGGTGCCTCGGCCCGGCACGCCGCCGTACGGCCTCCGGGGGCGGGACCGGCGGCGGGCGTCCGGCGGCGGGCCGTGCGGTCCGCCCACGCCGGAGCCCGGCCATGGCCCGAGGAGGCTCAGCGGGGCTCGCAGGGTGGGCGGGACGGGCCTGCCGGGCGTCCCTGAGGCCAGGGGAGCCGGGCGCGCCTGGCCCCTCGTACGGGAGTGGCGGGCCGTGCCCGGTCCCGGTGAGTGGTGCTCCCCCGGCCCGGTCGCGCGGGCGTTCCGGACGCCGGAAGGGGCCGGGCGCTCCGGTCCCAGAACCGTGCCCCGCGCCGCCCAGCGGCTGTCACGCGGGCCGGGCGCCAGGGCTCGGGTGCCCGGTGCCGTGCTCCTCCGGGCGCCCGTCGGTGCCGATACGGGCCGTGCGGGTCCCGCCCGGCGGGAGCGGTGTCAGTGGGTTCCGCAGGCCGGGGCGGTGGCGGCCGGGAGGGGGGCCGGGACGCCGATCTGCGGCAGGCCGAGCAGGACTCCCGCGGGCTTCGCCGCGGTCGTGTGGCGCTTCTCCCAGGCGTCGCCCGCGCGGGTGCGGCGGACCGCCTCGACCGGGCCCTCGGCGAGCAGGTGGTGCGGGGCCGCGTAGGTGATCGCGACGGTCACGACGTCGCCGGGGCGCACCCCGCCGTCCGGCTTGGTGAAGTGGACGAGCCGGTTGTCGGGGGCGCGGCCGGAGAGGCGGTCGGTGGCGCCGTCCTTGCGGCCCTCGCCCTCGGCGACCATGACGTCGAGGGTGCGGCCGACCTGCTTCTTGTTCTCCTCCCAGGAGATCTCCTCCTGGAGGGCGACGAGCCGCATGTAGCGCTCCTGGACGACCTCCTTGGGGATCTGGTGGTCCATCTCGGCGGCCGGGGTCCCGGGGCGCTTGGAGTACTGGAAGGTGAAGGCGTTCGCGAAGCGGGCCTCGCGGACGGTGTGCATGGTCTGCTCGAAGTCCTCCTCCGTCTCGCCGGGGAAGCCCACGATGATGTCGGTGGAGATGGCGGCGTGCGGGATGGCCGCGCGGACCTTCTCGATGATCCCGAGGAAACGCTCCTGCCGGTACGAACGGCGCATCGCGCGCAGGATCGCGTCCGAGCCGGACTGCAGCGGCATGTGGAGCTGCGGCATGACGTTAGAGGTCTCGGCCATCGCGGCGATCACGTCGTCGGTGAAGTCGCGGGGGTGCGGGGAGGTGAAGCGGACCCGCTCCAGGCCCTCGATCCGGCCGCAGGCGCGCAGCAGCTTGGAGAAGGCCTCGCGGTCGCCGAGGTCGGAGCCGTACGCGTTGACGTTCTGGCCGAGCAGGGTGATCTCGGAGACGCCCTCGGCGACCAGCGCCTCGATCTCGGCGAGGATGTCGCCGGGACGGCGGTCCTCCTCCTTGCCGCGCAGCGCGGGGACGATGCAGAAGGTGCAGGTGTTGTTGCAGCCGACGGAGATCGAGACCCAGGCCGCGTACGCCGACTCGCGCCGGGTCGGGAGCGTGGAGGGGAAGGCCTCCAGGGATTCGGCGATCTCGATCTGCGCCTCTTCCTGGACGCGGGCGCGCTCCAGCAGGACGGGGAGCTTGCCGATGTTGTGGGTGCCGAAGACCACGTCGACCCAGGGGGCCCTGGAGACGATGGTCTCGCGGTCCTTCTGGGCGAGGCAGCCGCCGACGGCGATCTGCATCCCGGGGCGGGTGGTCTTCATGGGGGCGAGGCGGCCGAGGTTGCCGTACAGCTTGTTGTCGGCGTTCTCGCGGACCGCGCAGGTGTTGAAGACGACGACGTCGGCGTCGCCGTCCGCGCTCTTGGGGGCCCGGACGTACCCGGCCTCCTCCAGCAGACCGGAGAGCCGCTCGGAGTCGTGGACGTTCATCTGACACCCGTAGGTGCGGATCTCATAGGTCTTGGCTTCGCCCACGATGCTGCTCCGGTCGCTGCTGCTGGTCATGGCTCAAGGGTAGGCGGTCGCGGGAGACCCTCCGTCCGGCGGCTCCCCGGCCCCGGCCGTGCGGGACAGGCAGGCGCGGAGCCGGGCCGGGTCGACGTCCTCCAGGGTGTCGGCGAAGGTGCGGCGGGGCGAGGCGGGGACGGGCAGCAGGGACGGGACGACGAGGACGGCGCAGCCCGCCGCGTCGGCGGAGGCCGTTCCGTCCGGGGAGTCCTCGACGGCGACGCAGGCTCCGGCCGGCAGGCCGAGGCGGGCGGCGGCGGTCCGGTAGGGCTCGGGGTGCGGTTTGGTGCGCGGGGTGTCGTCGGCGGAGAGCGTGAAGGCGAACGGGACGTGCGCGAGGGAGCCCCCGACGACGCTGTCCACGACGCTCCGGGGGGAGGCGCTGACCAGGGCGTACGGGATGCCTTCGGCGTCCAGCCGGTCGAGCAGCCGCTGGGCGCCGGGGCGCAGCGGGGCGCCCGCGTCGACGCGGGCGAGGAACTCCCGGCCGAGGTCGGCGGCGACCCGGGCGGGGTCGGCGGTTCCGGTGACGCGGACGAGGTGGGCGGCGGTGTCCTCGACGGCGCGGCCGACGACGTGGGGCGCGTCGGCGGGGGTGAGGCGGTGGCCGAGGCCCGCCGCGACCTCTTCGGCGACCTGCCACCAGAGGCCCTCGGTCTCGACGAGGGTGCCGTCCATGTCGAAGAGGACGGCGCCGAGCCGGGGGGTGGCGGCCGTGGTCCGGGGGGCGGTCACGCGGCGGTTCCCGGGAGGACGAGGACGGGCTGCGGGGCGAGGTCGAGCCGGGCGCGGGCGCCGACGGTGAGGCCGGTGGCGTCGCGGGACGGCAGGTCGGCCTTGACCTCGGTGCCGGTGGGCAGGAGGAGGCGGACCCGGGTGACGGCGCCGAAGAAGGAGGTGCCGACGACGGTGGCGTCCCCGGTGGGGTCGGGGGTGGCGAGGACGTTCTCCGGGCGGACGAGGACATCGACGTCGGTCCCTGTCCCGGTCTGTGTCCCTGTCCCGGTCCGTGTCCCTGTCCCGGTCCCGGTGCTGTTCTCCGGTTCCGGTGCGGCGGTCGGGTCGACGGGGACGGTGCGGCCCGCGACCTCGACGGTGTCCGGGCCGGTGCGGCGGCCGGGGAGCCGGTTCATGGTGCCGACGAACTCGGCGACGAAGGCGGTGGCGGGGCGCGCGTACAGCTCGGCGGGGGCGGCGCACTGCTCCAGGCGGCCCGCGTTCAGGACGGCGACCCGGTCGGCCATGGAGAGGGCCTCCTCCTGGTCGTGCGTGACGAAGACGGTGGTGATGCCGAGGGAGAGCTGGAGCCTGCGGATCTCCTCGCGGAGGCTGAGCCGTACCTTCGCGTCGAGCGCGGAGAGCGGTTCGTCGAGGAGCAGCACCCGGGGTTCGAGGGCGAGGGCGCGGGCGAGGGCGACGCGCTGCTGCTGGCCGCCGGAGAGCTGGTGCGGGTAGCGGTCGCCGTGCCGGGGGAGTCCGACGAGGTCGAGGAGTTCGGCGGCGCGTGCGGCGCGGCGGGCGGCGGGGACCTTGCGGACGCGCGGGCCGAAGGCGACGTTGTCGCGGACGGTCAGGTGGGGGAAGAGGCTGTACGACTGGAAGACCATGCCCGCGTCGCGCCGGTCGGCGGGGACGTCGGTGATGTCCCGGCCGTCGACGAGGACGGCGCCGGAGTCGGGGCGTTCGAATCCGGCCACCATGCGCAGGGCGGTGGTCTTGCCGCAGCCCGAGGGGCCGAGGAGGGCGATGAGTTCGCCGGGTTCCACCGTGAGGTCGAGTCCGTCGAGGGCGACGGTGGGGCCGAAGGCGCGCCGCAGCGAGCGGAACTCCAGGCGGGCTCCGGTGGCGGGGCGCGCGGGGCGCTCCGCGGTGGCCGATGACATGTCAGGACTCCTTACGGGCGGGTGCGGCGGCGTGGGCCGTTCCGGCGCGGGAGAGCGCGAGGAGCAGCACCCAGGTGATGACGAGGCTGAGGAGGGAGACCGCGACGGACATCCGGGCGTGGGAGCCGGAGATCGAGACGATCCAGACGGCGAAGGGCCGGAAGCCGAGCAGCGAGGCGATGGTGAACTCGCCGAGGACGAGGGCGAGGGTGAGGAAGGCGGCTCCGGCGAGGGAGGTCCGCAGGTTCGGCAGGATGACCCGGAAGACGGTGTACGGCCAGCTCGCCCCGCAGTTGCGGGAGGCCTCCACCAGGGTGGGCACGTCGACCGCGCGGAGTCCGGCGTCGAGGGAGCGGTGGACGAACGGCAGCGCGAGCACCGTGTACGCGAGGACGAGGACGACCGGGAAGGACTCGTCCTGCACGGCGAGGAACGTGCGGTAGAACGGGGTGCGCGAGAGGTGTTCCGGGCCCCATCGCAGGACCGTGGTGATGCCGGTGACCAGGGCGATCGGCGGTACGACCAGGGGCAGGGTGCAGAGCACCTCGACGAGGGGGCGCAGCCGGGGCGGGCCGATGCGGACGGCGATGAGGGCGGGCACGGTGAGCAGCAGGGAGAGCGCGATCGTGGCGGCGGCGAGGCCGAGGGAGAGCAGCAGGCTCTCGGTGAAGCCGTCGGCGCCGATGAGCTGGGTGTAGGCGTCGAAGGAGACGCCCTGGCCGGGCACGTGCACGGTGAAGACGAAGGACGCGAGCAGCGGGAGCAGGAAGTACGCGCCCGCGAGCGTGAGGACGGCACCGCGCCAGATCCGGGGGCGGGGGCGGCGCGGCGCGGCGGGGACGGTGAGGGGGGCGGCCGGGTGGCCGGTGCCCGGCTTGTGGCTGGCGGCGGCGCTCTGGTCCGGGGCCGCCGCCCTGGGGCCGGGGCCGGTCGCTGGGTCGGTGGTCGCCTCGGGGCCAGGGCCGGTCGTCCGGTCGGGGGCCGCCTCGGGGCCGGGGTGGGTGGCTCGGCCCGGTTCGGTACCGCACGGGGTGTCCGCCGCGCGGTCGGCGGTGCCGGTGACGGGGGTAATGCCGGTGTCCGGGGTGGCGGCGGTACGGGGGCCGGTGGAGCGGTCGGCCGGGCGCGGGTCCGAAGGGCCGGTGGGCGTACGCGGGTCTGCGGGGTCGGTGGCGGAACGCGGTGCCGCAGAGGCAGTCCCCGGGCGCGGCTCCGAGGGGCTGGCGGCGGCCGTAAGCGGGCTCGCGGGGGCCGTGGCCGGACTCGGTGCCGGAGGGTGGTCGGCCGTGCGGGGACCCCCACCGGCCGTACTCGGCTCCGTGTGGCCGATGGCCGTACTCGGCTCCGCGTGGCCGTCTGCCGTGCGCGGGCTCGCGGGTGCAGGTCCGGCCGTCGGACGCGGGCTCGTGGAGTCGGTGGCGGGGCCGGAGGGCGTGCGGGGCTCCGTGGGGCCGTCCGTCGTGCTCGGTGTCATCGCAGCCATCGGGCGCTCCGTCGGGTCAGGGGCAGGTAGACGGCCATCACCAGGGCGGCGACCAGGATCATGTCGAGGCCCAGGGCGAGGGCCACGTTCTCCTGGCCGGTGAGGACGTTGCCGGAGAGGGCGTCGGCGATCTTCAGGGTGACCAGCGGGACCGAGCCGCCGACCAGGGCGGCGGCCGTGGCGTGGGCGGCGAAGGCCGTGCCGAAGAGCAGGACCAGGCCGCCGAGGAGGGAGGGGGCGAGCACGGGCAGGCCGACGTGCCGCCAGAACTGCCAGGGGGTGGCGCCCGCGTTGCGGGCGGCCTCGCGCCACTGGGGGCGCAGTCCGTCGAGGGCGGGCACGGTGACCAGGACCATCAGCGGGATCAGGAAGTACAGGTAGACCACGGTCAGTCCGGTGAAGGAGTACAGGTCCCAGCCGAGCGCGCCCAGGTCGCCGAGCTGCGTGACGACGCCCGAGATGCCGAGGGTGGCGATGAAGGCGAAGGCCAGCGGTACGCCGCCGAAGTTGGCGAGGACGCCCGAGGCGGTGAGGGCCGCCGTGCGCAGGCCTCCCGAGCGGGAGGTGACGACGGCCTGGGCGACGAGGACGCCGAGGACGCCGCCGAGGAGCGCGGTGAGCGCGGAGAGCTGGACGCTGCCGAGGAGCGAGCCGAGGTACGGGCCCTGGAGCGAGAGCGCCAGGTGGTCACCCGTGAGGGACGTGGTGGTGGCGCCCTCGGGGGCGCCGGGTCCCACGGGGTCCGTGCGGGTCACCGCGCCGAGGAGGAGGGCGGTGAGCGGGAGGCCGAAGAAGACTCCGGCGAAGAGGACGAGGGGGAGGACGGCGAGCCAGGTGCGCGGACCGCGCCGTCGGCGGCGGGGGCCGCCGGTGGTGTCCGTACCCGGGTGGGGGGAGGCGGATGGCCTGTCCGTCCCCGGGTGGGGAGCGGTGGGCACGGGGTCCGTGTCCCGGCGGGGCACGGCGGGAGCGTTGTCCGTGCCCCGGTGGGGTGTGGCGGATGCGGTCATCAGGAGACGGCCTTGTCCCACTTCTCGGCGAGGGTGGCCTTGGCCTTGTCCAGTTCGGCGGAGGCCGGGAAGGCGGGGGTGCCCTCGACCTGGGGGAGCTTGGCGACGAAGGACTTGTCTGCGGTGCCGTCGGCGGTCATCACGGGCAGCAGGACCGGGCGGGCGTATCCCTTGAGCCAGAGGTTCTGTCCCTCGGTGCTGTAGAGGAACTCCATCCACAGGCGGGCGGCGGCCGGGTGCGGGGCGTCCTTGTTGATGGCCTGCGAGTAGAACTGGGCGTAGACGCCGTCGGCGGGGACGGTGACCTTCCAGTCGACGCCCTTGGAGGCGAACTGGTCGGCGTAACCGGCGTTGAGGTAGTCCCAGTCGATGGAGATGGGCGTCTCGCCCTTCTCGACGGTGGCCGGGGTGGACTCGACGGGGATGAAGTTGCCGCTCTTCCTCAGCTTCCCGAAGAAGTCGATGCCGGGCTGGATGTCGGAGAAGGAGCCCTTGGCGGCGAGGGCCGCCGCATAGACGCCGCCGAAGGCGGAGCCGGACTTGGTGGGGTTGCCGTTGAGGGCGACCTTGCCCTTGTACTCGGGCTTCAGCAGGTCCGCGAAGGTGCGCGGGCAGTTCGGGACGCGCTTGGCGTCGCAGCCGATGGAGACGTAGCCGCCGTAGTCGTTGTACCAGCGGCCGTCGGCGTCCTTCTGGGCGTCGGGGATCTTGTCCCAGGCCGTGACCTTGTACGGGGCGAACAGGCCCTCCTCGGCGCCGCTGCGGGCGAAGGCGATGCCCAGGTCGAGGACGTCGGGGGCGCGGTCCTGGCCCTTGCGGGACTTGACGGCGGCGATCTCGTCGGCGCTGGCGGCGTCCGGGTTCTCGCTCTGGATCTTGATCTTGGGGTACTTGGCCTGGAAGGCCTTGATGATCTCGCCGTAGTTGGCCCAGTCCGGCGGGAGGGCGATGACGTGCAGGGCGCCCTCCTTCTCGGCCGCCGCGACCAGCTCCTTCATGCCGCCGAAGGCGGTCGCGGAGGTGGCCTTGGCGGCCTCCGCCCCGGCGGGGCCCGTGGCGGGGCCGTCGGGAGCGGCGCCGCAGGCGGCGGTGAGGGTGGTGAGGACGGCGGCGCCGAGCAGGACGGCGGCGCGACGGCCGGAAGATCTGGGCACGGTCACTCCTGGGACGAGACGGGGGGCGTCACTTGAAGGGGCTGTCACTTGTCTGAACAAGTTGGGCTCCAGTTCGCCCGGGTCCCGCGACGCGGAGATGAACGGGACATGGCCCGCCGGGGAGGAGTGCGCGAAGACCGGGAACACGTGAACCGCTGGTGAACTGCGGGCAGTTGGCTGTGTCCGAAAGCGGTCCCAGGGGCGTGCGGCGGGGTTAGAGTGAGCCTCGGGACCGGAACGCGGAGTGACCGGCTGCGCACAGCGATCGACGGAAGGGGGGCACGTGGGCACGGCACGCTATCTGGAGATCGCCGAGGCCGTCCGGCAGGCGGTGCTCGAAGGCGAGTACGCCGTGGGCTCCCAGCTCCCCTCCGAGGCGGACCTCGTGGCCCGCTGGTCGGCCTCCCGGGGGACGGTCCGTCAGGCGGTCGCCGTCCTGGAGTCGGAGGGGCTCGTCGGCTCCCGGCAGGGCGCCCGGCGCATCGTGCTGCGCCAGGAGCGCCGCCACAGCTTCGCCGAGCTCAACAGCTTCGCCCAGTGGGCGCACGGCATGGGGCTGCGCGTCACCAGCCGCATCCTGCTGCGGTCGCGGCGGGCCGCCACGCCCGAGGAGGCCCGCCGTCTCGCCGTACCGGCCGGGAGCGAGGTCCTGCACGTGCTGCGGCTGCGCCGTCTGGAGGGCGAACCGGCGATGATCGAGCGGACCGCGTACGCGGGCTGGGCGGCGCCCGCCGTCGAGGCGCTCCCCGAGGACTGCGTCTCGATCATGGAGAGCATCGCCCGGGAGTCGGGCATCGTCGCCCAGTACGGCGAGCACCTCATCGACGCGGTGGCGGCGGGCTCCCGGGACGCGGAACTGCTCCTCGTACGCCGGGGCAGCCCGCTGCTGCGGCAGCGGCACGTGAGCCGCGACCAGTCGGGGCGGCCGATCGAGTGGACGGACGACCGCTACCGGCCCGGCAGCGTCACCTTCAGCGTGACGAACTCCGCCACCACGACCCCGCTGGAGCGGCGCCGGGGCGCTCCGGCGCCCTGACGCCGCCCCTACACGCGAACCCGTACCCTGTCCTCTCCCGCAGGGTGGCCGGACGGGAGCCCGCGTGCCGGGAACCACCCCCGGGTTCCCGTGTCGGAAGGGACGCCGGGGCGCCGCCCGGCGGCCGTCCCCCACGCCCCGGAGATTCCCCCCACATGCCCTTCACGACCACGTCCCTCGTCGCCGCCCAGCAGCCCGCGGGCGGTGTCGCCGGATGGGCCACGGAGCTCGTCGACACGATGGGCGGGCCCGGCGCCGGGCTCGCCATCGCCCTGGAGAACCTCTTCCCCCCGCTGCCCAGCGAGGTCATCCTGCCGCTGACCGGCTTCGCCGCCGGACAGGGCGTGATCTCCCTGGCCTCCGCCCTGTTCTGGACGACCCTGGGCTCGGTGACCGGAGCCGCGGCGCTCTACTGGATCGGGGCGCTGTTCGGACGGGAACGGATGCACGCGGCCTGGGCGAAACTGCCGCTGGTGAAGGCGAGCGACCTGGAACGGACCGAGCGGTGGTTCGCCCGGCACGGCACCAAGGCGGTGCTCCTGGGCCGGATGGTGCCGGTCTTCCGCAGCCTGATCTCGGTGCCCGCAGGAGTCGAGCGGATGCCGCTGCCCGTCTTCCTGCTGCTCACCACCCTCGGCAGCTTCATATGGAACACCGTCCTCGTGATGGCCGGGTACTGGCTCGGCGACAGCTGGGACCTGGTCGAGGGCTATGTGGGCATCCTGTCGAAGGCGGTCCTCGCCCTGGCCGTGCTGGCCCTGGCCGCGTTCCTGGCGGTACGGCTCCGCAGCCGCAGCGAGGGCAGGCACCGCCGCGTCTCCTGACGCCCGCCCGGCACCGGACGGTCCCGGACACCCGGCCGGGCCCGCGCGCGGGCCCGTGCGCCGCCCCGGACGCGTACGTACGCCGAGCCCCGCGCGGGCACCGTACGCGGCGCCGGGCCCGTACGCCGAAGCGGCACCGGGGCTCATGGCCGACCGCCGTCGCGGGTCAGCCGCGCCACTCCGCGAGGACCTCCTCGGTGTGCTCGCCGGGGAGCGGGGCGCGGCCCGGCGCCTCGGCGGGAGTGCGGCCGAAGCGCGAGGCGGGGGCGGGCTGGACCGAGTCGCCGACGGGCACGAAGGAGCCCCGCGCGGCGAGCTGGTGGTGACCGGCCGCCTCGGCGGCGGTGAGGACCGGGGCCACCCCCGCGTCCACGGCGTCGAAGACCTTCACCCAGTGGTCGCGGTCCCGGGCCGCGAACCGCTCCGCGATCAGGGCGCGCAGGGCGGGCCAGGCGGCCGGGTCGGCGCGGTCCGGCAGCTCCTCGGCCCCGGTCAGACCCAGTTGGTCGAGGAGGTTCCCGTACAGCTTCGGCTCGATGGCGGCGACCGCGAGATGGCCCCCGTCGGCGGCGCGGTAGAGCGAGTAGTGCGGGGCGTCGGTGACGGTGTGGATGCCGGGGGCCCGCCGCCACTGGTGGACCAGGGTGGCGATCAGGGCGGCGCCGTCCGCGAGGGCGGTGTCGACGACCTGGCCGCGCCCGGAGCGCTCGCGCTCGTGGAGGGCGGCGAGCAGTCCCTGGACATGGGCGTTGGCGCCGCCCGCGAAGCTGGAGAGGTACGCGGTCGGGGGCAGCACCGGGTCCCCGGTCGTCGCGTCGGTGTCCAGGGCGCCGGTCAGCGCCAGGACCGCCAGGTCGTGTGCGGCGCGGCCGGCCCACGGGCCCTGCTGGCCCCAGCCGCTGACCCGTCCGTACA
Source organism: Streptomyces sp. NPDC059247 (assembly GCF_042754005.1). Classification (NCBI taxonomy): domain Bacteria; kingdom Bacillati; phylum Actinomycetota; class Actinomycetes; order Kitasatosporales; family Streptomycetaceae; genus Streptomyces; species Streptomyces sp. NPDC059247. The sequence continues at coordinate 67,674 of NZ_JBHYZW010000016.1, read as the reverse complement.
CCAGGCGCGGATTGCGGGCGAGGGCCGCCTCGGGGCCGATGCCGAGCCGGTCGGCGACGCCGGGGCGGAAGCCCTCGACGAGGATGTCGGCGTGCTCGGCGAGCGCGAGGGCCTGCTCGACGCCCTCCGGGCTCTTGAGGTCGAGGGCGACCGAACGGCGGCCCCGGGACAGCGGGTTCTCCCCCGGGCGCGGTGCGTCGGGGCCGGGCACGGTGCCGGGTGCCCGGTCGATCCGTACGACGTCGGCGCCGAGACCGGAGAGGACGGTGCCGACGTACGCGGTGGGCGCCGCGCCCGCGAATTCCAGTACGCGCACTCCGGTCAGCGGTCCGGCCATGGCCAACTCCCTTGAATTCTCGATTCGGTGACGCGTTCCACGGTATTGCGGCGGGAAGGCGGAAGGACTGCGGAGATCCGTAGCGCCGGGAATTCGGCGGCGCCGGAGACTGGGGGAAATACCGAGCCGACCGGACCCCTCCGGTCCTCCGGCCCTCCGGTCTCTCCGGTTCTCCGATTTCCCGGCTCCCGGTTCTCCGGCCCGCCGGTCCCCCGATTCCGAAAGGCAAGCGAATGGCCGTCGTCTACACCGCCGAGGTCACCTCCACCGGAGACGGGCGCAACGGCGCCGTGCACTCCTCCGACGGGCTCCTCGACCTTCCCCTGTCGAGCCCCAAGGCCGTCGGGGGCTCCGGCACCGCCACCAATCCCGAGCAGCTCTTCGCGGCGGGCTACGCCGCCTGCTTCCACAGCGCGCTCCGGGTCTCCGCGCGCGAGTCGAGGACGGCGCTCACGGACGACACGGTCACCGCCGAGGTCGCCCTGCACAAGGAGGAGAGCGGCTTCCACCTGTCGGTGGTGCTCGGCGTCGTGCTTCCGGGGCTGGCCCCCGCCGAGGCGCGGCGGCTCGCGGAGGCGGCGCACGGCCGCTGCCCGTACTCCAAGGCGGTCCTGGGCAATGTCGAGGTGCGGGTGGACGTCACCGTCTGATCCGGCACCGGCCGGTACGGGCCCCGGCCCGGACCGGCCGCGCCGGACGCAGGGGGAAGCCCCCGTGGCAGCTGCCACGGGGGCTTCCCCGTGTGTCCGGTCCGTTCGGGGGCCTTCCCCCGTGCGGCCGGTCCGCCGTGGTCGTGCCACGGCGGACCGGCCGCATCCGTCACGGTCGCGCCGCCGCCGCGGCACGCGCCGCCGCCGGGAGCGCCTCGACGACCCGGGAGACGGCCCGGTCGTCGTGGGCGGCGGAGATGAACCACGCCTCGAAGGGCGAGGGCGGCAGATAGACGCCCTGGCGGAGCAGTTCGTGGAAGAAGGGCGTGTAGCGGTACGCCTCGGTGGCGCGGACGTCGTCGAAGTCGACCACCTGGTCCTCGGTGAAGAAGACCGAGAACATGGTGCCGGAGTACTGCACCCGGTGGGCCACGCCCTCCTTCGTCAGGGCCGCCGACACCTCGGTGCCGAGGGTCGTGGAGACCTCGTCGAGCCGTGCGTACACCTCGGGGGTGCTGTGCCGGAGGGTGGCGAGGCCCGCGGCGGTGGCGACCGGGTTCCCGGAGAGGGTGCCCGCCTGGTAGACGGGGCCCGCCGGGGCGAGGTGGGCCATGACGTCGGCCCGGCCGCCGAAGGCCGCCGCCGGGAAGCCGCCGCCCATGACCTTGCCGAAGGTCAGCAGGTCGGGGGTGACTCCGTCGCGGCCGAACCAGCCCGCGCGGCTGGCCCGGAAGCCGGTCATGACCTCGTCGGAGATGAAGAGCGCGCCGTGCCGGGCGGTGATCTCCTTCAGGCCCGCGTTGAAGCCGGGCAGCGGCGGGACGGCGCCCATGTTGCCGGGGGCGGCCTCGGTGATCACGGCGGCGATCTCGTCGCCGATCTCCGCGAAGACCTTCTCGACGGAGACCAGGTCGTTGTACGGCAGGACGATCGTGTCGGAGGCCTGGGCGCCGGTGACGCCGGGGGTGTCGGGCAGCGCGAAGGTGGCGAGGCCCGAACCGGCCGAGGCGAGGAGCGCGTCCACATGGCCGTGGTAGCAGCCCGCGAACTTCACGATCTTGCCGCGTCCGGTGAAGCCCCGGGCCAGCCGGATCGCCGACATGGTGGCCTCGGTGCCGGAGCTGACGAGGCGGACCTGCTCGACCGGTGCGACCCGGTCGACGATCTCCTCTGCGAGTTCGACCTCCCCGGTGGAGGGGGCGCCGAAGGAGGTGCCGTGGTCCAGGGCCCGGGTGACGGCCTCGACGACGGCCGGGTGCCGGTGGCCCAGGATCATCGGGCCCCAGGAGCAGATCAGGTCGACGTACTCGTTGCCGTCGCTGTCCGTGAGGTACGGGCCCTGCGCCGAGGCGATGAAGCGGGGGGTGCCGCCGACGGCGCCGAAGGCACGGACCGGGGAGTTGACTCCGCCGGGGGTGACCTTGCGGGCCCGCTCGAACAGGGCCTTGCTCGCGTGCTCTCCGCCGCTCATCGGCCGGTCTCCTCGGTGGTGGCGGGGGCCTCGTCGGCGGCCGGGGCCTCGGTGGTCAGTGCCGCGTCCAGGACGACGGCGCCCGTGGACAGCACGCGCACCGGGTTGAGGTCGAGGGCGAAGCCGGGCGGCCAGTCCTGGACGAGTTCGCCGACCTTGTGCAGGAGTTCGGCGGCTGCCCCGACGTCCACGGCGGCCCGGCCCCGGGTCCCGGCGAGTATCTTGGCGCCGCGCAGTCCGGCGAGCAGTTCGGCGCCCTCGCCCGGGGCCAGCGGCAGCAGCCGGTGGCCGACGTCGTCCAGGACCTCGGTGAAGATCCCGCCGAGACCGGCGGTGAGCACCGGGCCCAGGTCGGTGGTGTGGACGCCGACGATCAACTCGACGCCCTCGTCGACGAGTTCCTCGACGAGGACCCGGCCGCCGAGCGCGGCGAGCCTGGCGTGGGCCCCGGGTGCGGCTTCGGCGGTGACGCCGACCTCGACGCCGCCCGCCTCCGTCTTGTGGAGCAGACCGGGGACGACGGCCTTGAACACGGCGGTGCCGCCGACTTCGGCCACGGCGGCGACCGCGTCCTCGGGGCTCCCGGCGATCCGGCCCTCGGGCACGGCGATCCCCGCCTCGGCGAGGAGGGCCTTCAGCTCCGGCTCGCCGACGCCGTCGCCGGGGCCGGGCACGGTGCCGGGGCGGGGGGCCTCGGGCAGCACCCGGGGGCGGCTGACCTCCCACAGGGCGGCGGCGGCGCGCAGGGCGCGGGCCGGGGTCGGGTACTCGGGGAGTCCGGCCTCGCGCAGGTCGCGCGGGGCGTCGGGGGCGAGGAAGTCGGCGCCGGTGCGGGCGACGAGGATCGGCTTGCCGCCCTTCACGGCGGCCCGGGAGAGGGCGTTGACGGCCTTCTCGACGTCGGGTCCCGCCATCACGCAGAACGCGGCGACGATGATGTCGACGGTCTCGTCGGCGATGAGGACGTCGAGCGAGCGGTCGAAGAGGGACGGGTCGCTGAGGACCGTGGCCGTGATGTCGACGGGGTTGTCGATGGCCCCGAAGGCGGGGACGATCTCGGCGAGCGCCTCCTTGCTGCGCGGTTCCAGGTCGCTGAGTTCGAGTCCGTACGCCTCGACGGCGTCGGCGGCGAGGATGCCGGAGCCGCCGGAGGTGGTGACGACGGCGACGCGGTTGCCGGTGGGGCGCCGCTCGGACTCGAAGACCCGTGCCACGTCGAGGAGTTCGTCGATGTCGTCGACGCGGACGATGCCGAGGCCGCGCAGGGCGGCGTCGAGGACCCGGTCGTCGGTGGCGAGGGCGCCGGTGTGGGAGGCGGCGGCCCGGCCGCCGGCCTCGGTGCGGCCGGACTTGAGCAGGGCGACGGGCTTCCCTGAGCCCGCGAGTTCGCGCAGGGTACCGATGTCGGGGGTGTCCTCCAGATAGCCGAGGAGGCCGGTGACCTCGGGCACGGCGGCGAGTTCGCGGAGGACTTCGAGGGCGGTGACGTCGGCGTCGTTGCCGGTGCTGACGACCCAGCCGGGGCGCAGTCCCCGCTCCAGGGCGAGGCTGGCGGCCCCGAAGCCGAGGGCGCCGCTCTGGCTGACGAAGGCGAGGGTGCCGGGCTCGAAGGGCACGGACTCGGCACCGAAGAGGGGGCTGAAGGTGGCGAGGACGCGGTTCTCGTAGGCGACGGCGCCGATGCAGTTGGGGCCGATGATCCGCAGGCCGCCCGCGCGGGCCCTGGCGACGACCTCCGCCTGGAGGCGGGCGCCCTCCTCGCCGGTCTCGGCGAAGCCGGAGGAGGCGATGACGGCGAGCTTGACCCCGGCGGCCACGCAGTCGTCGACGGCGCCGAGGACCCGCTCGGCGGAGACCATGATCAGCGCGAGGTCGACCGGGCCGGGGGCGTCCTTGACGCTGGGGTAGGCGGGGACGCCGAGGATCTCCGGGGAGCGCGGGTTCACCGGCAGGATGCGGCCCTTGTAGCCGTACCGGAGGAGGTAGTCGAGCGGCTTGCGGCCCAGGGCGCCGGGGCGCTCGCTGGCCCCGATGACGGCGATGGATTCGGCTTCCCAGAGGGCCGAGATGTCACTCATGCGATGGCCTCGATCTTCTTCTCGTTCGGGTCGTTCGTGCCCGCGCCGGGGAGGGTCGCGGTGCCGGGGGTGGTGGGGGTGGTGGAAGTGGTCGCGGTGCCGGGGGTCGTCGCGGTGCCGGAAGTGGCTCCGGCTCCGGAAGTGGCCGCGGCGGCGGTGGCCCCGGTGCCGGGCGTGGTCGCCGCGCCCGGGTGCGCACCGGTGCCGCCGCCGGTCTCCGCCGCCGCGAAGAGCCGGGTGAAGGCGGCGATGTGCCGGGCGCCGTCGGGGTCGGCCGCCAGTTCGCGGACCAGGACGGTCGGCTGGTGCAGCGCCTTGTCGACGATGCGCCGGACGCTGCGGTCGATCTCCTGCCGCGCGGTGCCGTCGAGACCTTCGAGGCGGCGGGCGAGCCGGTCGAGTTCGGCCTCGGCGGCCTCGGCGGCGGCGGCCCGCAGCGCGGTGAGGACGGGCTTGGCCCCGGCGAGCCGGAGGCCGGTGCGGAACTGCTCGACCTCGGCGTCGATCAGCTCGTGCGCGGCCTGGACGCTGGCCGCGGAGATCTCGTCCTCCTGGCCCTCCTCGGCGATCCGGCGGAGGTCGACGAAGGTGACGCCGGGCAGTTCGGCGGCGGCGGGGGCGATGTTGTGGGGCAGTGACAGGTCGAGCAGGAACAGCTCGCGGCCGTCCCGGGCGGCCAGCGCGGCCTCCACGTCACGGGTGGTGACGAGGTGTCCGGTGGCGGCGGTGGCGCCGACGACCACGTCGACCTCGGTGAGCAGCCGGGGCAGGTCCGTGAGGTCGTACCCCACTCCCCCGGTGGTCTCGGCGAGGCGCTGGGCCTTCTCCGGGGTGCGGTTGGCGACGTGCACCCGGTCGAGTCCGGAGCGGCGCAGCGCGGCGACGACGACTCCGGCGAAGGCCCCGGCGCCGATGACGAGGGCGGTCTTGCCGTGCAGGGAGCCGACCCGGCGTTCGAAGAAGCCGAGTCCGGCGGTGGCGAGGGAGCGGCCCGCCTCGTTGAGTCCGGTCTCGTTGCGGGCGCGCTTGCCGACCCGCAGGGCGGTCTGGACGGCCTTGGCGAGGACGCGGCCGGTCCGGTCGAGCCGCTGGGACCGTTCGAGGCCGAGCTTGACCTGGCCGAGGATCTGGTCCTCGCCGACGACGACCGACTCCAGGCCGGAGGCGACGGCGAACAGGTGGCGTACGGCTCCGTCGGCGTGGTGGCTGTAGAGGTGCGGGGCGATCTCCTCGTGGTCGACGCCGGTGTGCTGGGCGAACAGCTCGCCGAGGCCGCTCAGTCCGCCGGGGTCGCCGGGGCCGCCGGACGGGCCCCGGGTCTCGGCGTAGATCTCCAGGCGGTTGCAGGTGGAGACGACGACGGCGGCGTCGATGCCGTCCACGGAGGTCGCGTCGGAGACGAGGTCCTCGGCGGGGCGGTCGGTGCCGGCGAGTCTCTCCAGGAGGTCGAGGGGGGCGCTGGCGTGGCTGATGCCGAGGACCAGCATGGAGGAGGACGAGGTCACCGGGTCACCGGTCCAGGGTCTGGGCGAACTCGGAGGCCCAGTAGGTGATGATCTGGGTGGCGCCCGCGCGGTGGATGGACGCGAGGCTCTCGCGGACGACCTGGTCGCGGTCGATCCAGCCCTTGGCGGCGGCGGCCTCGACCATGGAGTACTCGCCGGAGACCTGGTAGGCGGAGACGGGCACCTGGACGTGGTCGGCGATGAGCCGGACGATGTCGAGGTAGGCGAGGGCGGGCTTCACCATGACGAGGTCGGCGCCCTCGGCCACGTCGAGCGAGACCTCCAGGAGGGATTCGCGGATGTTGCCGGGGAACTGCTGGTAGCCCTTGCGGTCGCCGCGCAGGGTGGACTCGACGGCGTCCCGGAAGGGGCCGTAGAAGTGCGAGGCGTACTTGGCGGAGTAGCCGAGGATGGCCACGGACTGGTGTCCGGCCTGGTCGAGGGCTTCGCGGATGCGGCGGACCTGGCCGTCCATCATGCCGCTGGGGGCGACGATGTGGGCGCCCGCGTCGGCCTGGACGACGGCCGCCTGCGCGTACAGCTCGATGCTGGCGTCGTTGTCGACGTCGCCGTCGGCGTCGAGGACCCCGGTGTGGCCGTGGTCGGTGTACTCGTCGAGGTTGATGTCGCCGATGATCACGGTGGAGTCGCCGACCTCGGCGGTGACGTCCCGCAGGGCGACCTGGAGGATGCCCTCGGGGTCGACGGCGCCGGTGCCGGTGGGGTCCTTGTGCTCGGGGATGCCGAAGAGGATGAGTCCGCCGACCCCGTTGGCGACCGCTTCGGCGGCGGCCTTGCGGAGGCTGTCGCGGGTGTGCTGGAAGACGCCCGGCATGGACGGGATCTCGCGCGGTTCGGTCAGGCCCTCGCGGAGGAAGAGGGGCTGGACGAGGTTGGCGGGGCCGACCCGGGTCTCGGCGGCGAACCGGCGCAGGGCGGGGGTGCGGCGCAGTCGGCGGGGGCGGTAGTAAGGGGCGGCGGGGTCGGTGGCCGCGGTGTTGCGGCCGTAGGCGTCGTACGTCATGAGCGTGACTCCTCGGGAGGCGTACCGGCTGGGGCGGTGGCGGTGGGGTGCGGTCGCACGGTGGAGTGCGGTCGCACGGTGGGACGTGGTCGCGCGAGGGGATGCGGTCGCACGGTGAGGTGCGGTCGCGCGAGGGGTTGGGGTCGGGCGGTGAGGTGCGGGGGGTGTCCTGACGGCCGGAGCGAGTCCGGTGGGGTGGGCGGGACGTTCCCCGGGGGCCCGGACCGGCGCCGGGCGGCGTACACGGCATCTCCTGGCGCGCTCTAGAGCGCCGAGCCGAGGAAGACCTGCTCCAGGTGCTTGGAGACGGGCTCGTCGGGGCGGCTGAACCAGTAGCCGTGGCCGCTGCGCTGGAAGAGCTTCAGCTCGCCCAGCTGGACGAGGGTCTCGGCGAGCTTGACGGCGAGTCCGGCCGGGTCGATCACGGGCAGGCCGTGCAGTTCGTGGATGCCCAGGTGCCAGAGGATCTCGTTGGGGATGCCCTCGGCGGGGATGATGACCTCCGCTCCGGCCTCGGCGGCGCGCAGCGCGGCGGCCGAGTACACCTCGACGAACTCGTCGAAGTCGCCCTCCAGAGAGCGGTGTACGGAGTCCCAGCCGCCGGGGACGACCTCGTAGGAGCTGAGCGAGGACTCCAGGCGGTACTGGCGGATGTTGGCCCTGATGGGCTCTTCGAGCGGCGGCATGAAGCCGAGGACGCCGAAGCGCTGCCCGGTGAGCGCCGAGAGGAAGAAGGCCGTCTCGCCGTAGCCGAGGGTCGGGATGGAGGCGAGGTGGCGGGCGTCGCGCAGACCGGGGTCCTGGCCCGCGGCGATCACCCAGGCGTCGTAGCCCTCCCGTTCGGCGACGAGCGCGGACTCGGAGAAGTGCCTGCTGAAGAGGACCTGGGCGGAGTGGTGGCCGACCAGGCCGAAGGGGGTGCGGTCGGGGTAGGTGTCGGCCGGCAGGGTCTTGATGTCGACGGTGGTGCCGGGTGAGGCGATGGCGTCGAGGTGCTCGCGGTACCACTGGTCGAGCAGCGGCAGGCGTCCCTCAACGGTGTGCTTGTGAAACCAGATCCGCATGTGCGTCACCTTTCAGGGGTCGTGGTGCGACGTCGAGAAGTGACGCCTTGAACAGGTAGTCGGCGGCCGACCGGGGGTCGGCGGCGGTGCGTTTCACGGCGGCGAGGGCCTCGGTGAGTCCGGCCGGTCCCCCGATGCCCGCCGTGCGGGCCTCGCTGCGCGGGATGACGGCCGTCTCGACGACGCTCCTGCGCCGGTCGAGGGCGGCGTCGAGGACGCTCTCCCCCGCCGGGTCGCCGCGCAGCACGGCGGCGAGGGCCCGGCCGGTCTCCACCGCGTCGTGCAGCCCGCAGTTCATGTTCAGGCCGCCCGCGGTGGACGTCAGATGGGCCGCGTCCCCGGCGAACAGCACCCGTCCGGCCCGGTAGCGGGGCAGCAGGAACCGCGCGAGCCGGTAGGTGTGGGCGTCGCCGACGCGGACCGCGCGCCCCGCGTCGCCCGGCAGCGCCCGCTCGACCCTGGCCCGTACGGCGTCGGGGGCGAGGATCTCGTCCCGGTCGGTGCCGCGCGGGACGCGGAAGATCAGCCGCCAGTGGTCGGTCATGCCGAGCGCGCTGTACGAGCCCCGCGGGTCGCGGACGTAGCTGAGCGCGGCGAGCCCGGGGACCAGTTCGTCGAGCGGGGTCTCGGTGACCACGCGGAGCGCGTAGTCGGGGTAGACCTCGGCGGTGCCGGGGAGTCCGGCGAGGTCCCGCAGGACGCTGCGGCTGCCGTCGGCCGCCAGGACGTACGGGTGCCGGGTGGCGGTGGTCCGCCCGGCGGGGTCCTCGGCGCGCAGCCGGACCCCGTCGCCGGTGTCCTCCGCGCCGGTGACGGTGGCGCCGAAGCGGATGTCGGCGAGTCCGGTCGCGGCGAGTTCGGCGAGCAGCAGCGGGGTGAGCCGGGACTGTTCGACGTGGAGCCGGTACGGGTGGCCGGTCGCCCCGGCGAGCAGGGCGTAGTCCAGCTCGGCGTGGACGCCGCCGTCCAGGTCGCGCCACTGGACGCGGTCGACGACGCGGCCCTGGCGGCGCAGGGCCGCCGCGACGCCGAGTTCGTCGAGGAGGTCGAGGGTGGACGGGTGGAAGGTGGAGGCGCGGGACTCGGTGGCGAGTTCCGTACGGGACTCCAGGAGGGCGACCGGGATGCCGGACCGGGCGAGGACGAGCGCGGCGGCGAGTCCGACGGGACCGGCGCCGACGACGGCGACGGGTTCCCGCCGGGAGGCGGCGGGACCGCTCACGACACGGTCACGGCGGTACGGCCGGAGGCGTCGGACCGGTCGCCCCGGGCGGTGCCGGTCCGTTCGGCGAGCCTGCGCAGCAGCGGGTGGGCGTCGGGGCCGTCGGCCGGGACGCCGAGGACGTCCCGGGCCCACCAGGCGCTCGCCAGGTTGGAGGTGAGCAGGGTCCGCGCGCTGTCGCGGCCCAGTTCGGCGAGCGCGTCGAAGGTGAACATGCCGGTGCCGGTGAACAACAGGGTGGCGTCCTCGGGCAGTTCGGCCTCCCGGACCTGGGCGACGAGTTCGTCGGTGGTCACGTCGTACGGGGAGAAGCGGGCACCGGCCCGGATCTTGACGACCCGGTCGACGGCGAGCCCGGCGGCTTCCCAGTAGCCGTGGCTCAGTTCGGTGAGCCACGGCTCGTACGGGGAGACGAGGACGAGCCGCTCGGAGCCCACGGCGCGCGCGGTGTCGAGGATGGCGAGGGCGGCGGAGCGCACGGGCGCGCCGGTCCGCTCGGAGAGTTCCGCGCAGAGGGCGCGGTCGCCGTCCGGGGTGAGCAGATAGTGGGATCCCGTGCAGGAGACGACGGTGGCGTCGGGACGCAGTCCGCCGAAATTCCCCAGGACATCGGGGAGCACTTCGTTGTACTTCTCGAGACGGCCGCGCAGGTCATTTCCGGGAAGGACCGGGAATCGCGCGGTGTGGACATTCAGTGCGGGGCTTACGAGGCCCACGATCTCGGGTTCGGCCGCGGCGTTTCCGGAAGGAACCACCACACCGAGTCGGGGCGCCGATTGCAGAGCCATGAGCGAGTCTCTCCGATCCGTCGGTGCCATTGACATCACCGTACGAGGGAAAAGCACCGCACATCGATACGGGATTCCGCACCCGTGGCCGAATCCGTTCCGTGCACGCGAACGGCGCCGCACCGATGAATACGGTGCGGCGCCGTGGGCGTCCGTAATGCGGGACGGTCCGGAATGCGGGACGTGCGGTCCCCCGGACCATCCGGAATGCGAGATGCCCGTGCGGGGCATCCGGAAAGCGGAAACGGAATTACTGGGCCCGGGTCGCGGCGGCGGCCTCGGCGATGAATTCGTCGATCTTCGCGCGACGGGTGAGGGCGTCGTTGACGGCCCAGTTCCCCTCCGGGATCTCGTTGACGACGAGCCAGACGACCGTGTCGGCGCTCCCGGTCGCCTCCCGCGCGTGCCGGGTCACCTCGGCCCCCAGCGCCTCGTTGCGCTCGGGGGTCAGGAAGCCCTTCAGGGGGGTGAGCACCACCAGGACGCCGGGGGGAGTGCCCGCGCCGGTGACCGCGAGGCCCTTGGGCGCCTCGCGGACGTACACCCAGGTGGCGGAGGCGAAGAAGTCGGTGGGGGGCAGTTGCATGGCGGTCAGCACGGAGGCGGCGACCCGCTGCTGCAGGACCTCCGCGGCGGCTCCGGTGACACTGCCCTCGGGGACGGTTATCTCGACCAGCGGCATGACGACTCCCAGCGGATGTGCGCGCGGATACGGGTGCGCGGATATGGATGGGCGGATACGGGTGAGGTGAAGGATCAGCAGGCCAGCGCGGCTTCGAACCGGTCGATGGCAGCGGCCAGTTGGGCGCGGCGGCGGATGTCGAGCTTCCGGTAGATCCGGGTGATGTGCAGCTCCACGGCGCGGGTCGACACCGTGAAGGACTCGGCGATCTGCTTGTTGGTCAGTCCGTCGAGCATCATCGTGGCGATGCGCCGTTCGTGGGCGGTCAGCTCCTCGCGGACGGCGGTCTCCTCGCGGAGCGCCGGCGGGACGGGCGTCGGGACGCCCCCGCGTATTCGTTCGTGGGTCCCGGCGCCTCCGGTGGACCGTTCCAGACCGGCGAGCACGACATGTCCCATGACCGCGTTCCACTCCCGGACCCGCAGTTCCCCGATGACCTGGGCCTGCGCGTACGGGTCGGCGTACAGGACCCGCAGGAGCGTCCGGCGGTCACGGGCGTCACAGACGAGGAGTTCCCCGGTGCCGTCCCGCCAGGGACCGCCGCCGAGCAGGATGCCGCGTGCGGCCATCCTTTTCCAGTAGGTCCGGTGAGCCTCCCCGAAACTCAGCCGGTCCGTCTCATTGCCACGGAAAACGAGTTCGACCACAAAAGCCACGTACGACTCCCCCACAAAGGCCGGGTGTTTCCACTTGTGACGCTACCACCCACCACCGGCCCCATTAATGAACACAATGTTGCGGTCGGCGGCCCGGCATTTCCTGGGGGAATGGCGGTCGCCCGGCCGTCGGAAACGGCCGGGTGTCGCCCCGCGTCACTGCTTCCCGGGCGGTCGCTAATCGGCCGCCGTCGTGGTCGCCACGGGGGTCGGGGCGGGCGCGGGCTCCGGCTCGGGTGCCGGGCGGGGCTTGCGCCGCAGCAGCCCGGTGGCCGCGAGCACCGCGACGGCGCCGACCCACACGGTCCAGCCGAGCGGCTCCTGGAGCACGGCGGCGCCCAGGACGACGGCGACCGCGGTCATCAGATAGGTGACGGTCGAGGCGACCGTGGCCCCGTCCTTGATGATCAGTTCGAAGTTGAGCAGGGCGGCGAAGCCGGTGCAGACGACGCCGAGGACGAGGACCGCGATCACCGAGTCGGTCCGCCAGGTGACGGCCTGGAGGCCGAGGAACGGGAAGGCGACCAGGAGCATCAGGGTGGCGACGCCGAGCTGCCCGCCCGCGAGCATCAGCGGCGGGATGCCCCTGCCCACCAGGAACTTGCCCATGTACGCGAAGCTGGCGCCGAAGCTGATGGAGCCGAGGACGAAGCAGAGGATGCTCCAGCCGGAGCCCGCGGAGGCGGAGTTCCACGGGGAGGCGATGAGCGCGGTGCCGCCGAGACCGAGCAGCACGCCGCCCGCCTTGAAGCCGGAGACCCGCTTCTCCTGGCCGAGCAGCAGGGCGGCGGCGAGGGTCCAGATCGGGGCGCTGCCGTTGACGACGGCGGCGACGCTGCTGGAGCCGTCGATCTCGCCCTCCGCGTAGAGGGTCCAGGGGATGGCGTTGCCGAGCAGCGCGGCGACCGACAGATGCCCCCAGGTGGCGGCCTCCTTGGGCAGCCGGAGCCCCTTCGCGTAGCCGATCGCGAGGATGACGACGGCGCCGAGGGCGAGCCGGATCAGCACCATCTGCACGGGCGAGAAGCCGTACCCGGCGATCTTGATCCACAGGAAGACGGAGCCCCAGATGAGGCTCAGCGCGGCCAGCCGTGTGTACGTGGCTTTGGACATGGGTGTTTCCGCTCTCCGGAGGAGTCAGGGAAGGAAGGGGGAAGGGGACGCGCGGTACGTTCCGCGGTACGACCACGAGCCTGGCACCGGGGCCCGGCCGGGTCCAGCAACGGCTGGTGGACGGTACCTTCCAGCAGCCGTGGCGAATCACGGACGGCCTTCACGAGCGGGCGCGTTCGCCCTGGTCGGGCGGGGGGGGGTACGGGGCGGGGCCGACCGGCGAGCACGGTCGTATCCGGCACCGGTCGTGCCCGGCGGGCACGTACGACGGGGGCGTACGACGGGAGTGTGCGGCGAGCGCGCACAGCGGGTGCGTCCGGCGGGGGTGAACGGCCGGGCGGCCGGGCGGGTCCGGGCGGATGAGGCCCAGGCCTGAGGCCTGAGGCCTCAGGCTCCGGGCGCGAAGGGGCCCCGATGGGCCCCGCATGGCCCCCGGCACCCGCCCCGCCCCGGTAGGCACCCGGTCGTCAGGCCGTCGCCACCGCCGCCCGTGCCACCGTCCGCAGCGCGTCCAGGACCGCGGCGATCTCCGGCGAGGTCTGGCTGCCCTCGCGGACGGCCGCGAAGACCGTCCGGGACGGCGCGTGTTCGCTGAACGCCCGGATCGTCACCTCCGGCCGGGGCGCCGGTTTGGCGAGCCGGGGCACCAGCGCGACCCCGAGGCCGAGCCGTACCGCCGACAGGGTCGCGTCCCAGTCGCCGATGGCGTGCGCGGCCTGCGGGGTGAACCCGGCGGCCGTGCACGCGGCGACGCCGATGTCGTGGCACATGCCGGTGGTGGCGAAGATCCAGGTCTCCTCGGCGAGGTCGGCCAGGACGAGCCGCTCCCGGTCGAGGAGCCGGTGCCCCTCCGGCAGGGCGATGTCGAAGGGGTCGTCGCAGAGCGCGACCCGGTGGAACCGGCCGTCGGAGCGGCCGTCCTCCCCCGCGCTCCCGGCCGTGCGGGTGGTGTCCGCGGAGATGACGACGTCCGTCTCGCCGCGGTGCAGCAGGGAGAAGCTCTCCGGCGGATCGACCTCGGCGAGCGAGGTCCGCAGCAGCGGCCGGGTCTGCCGCAGCCGCGCCACGGCCGGCAGGATCAGGGCCGAGAGGGTGGTGGAGAACCCGGCGACCGCCACCTGCCCCCGCTCGCCGCTCCGGTGGGCGGCCAGCTCGGCGCGCAACTGCTCGATCTGGGTGAAGACCGCGTCCGCGTGCCGCAGCACGATCCGGGCGGCCTCCGTGAGCCGCAGTCGGCGCCCCGACGGCTCGGTGAGCTGTACGCCCAACTCCCGCCCCAGGGCGCTGATCTGCTGCGAGACGGCCTGCGGAGTGAGGTGGAGCGCCTGGGCCGCCGCGCTGACCGTGCCGCGCTCGCTGAGTTCCCTCAGCACCCGCAGCTTCCGCAGGTCCGGATCGACCATCTCGCGCACCCCTCCCTCACCGACCGGTCATCGTACGCAGCCCGCGTCCAGGTCGATGATCTCCTTGGCCAGTGTCTCCAGGACGTCCAGGTCGCGCGCGGTGCGGCCCGGTTCGCGCCGGTCGCCCGGGTAGGTCGGGTCCAGGACCACCGCCTGGGCGCCCAGGTCCTGGAGGAGTCCGAGGTCGTCGGCGATCTGCCCCAGGGTGCCCTCGCCGAGGAGCCGCCCCGGGCCCAGCGGCCGGGGGGTGACCCGGAGCTTGATCCGGGGGCAGAGGCCGGGGACGGGCCGCTCGTGCTCCTCGGCGACCTGACGGAGCGTCGGCACGCCCACGCCGAGGAGCCAGTCGCCGGAGACGGAGGTGGGGTGCCAGGCGTCGCCGAGGCGGACGGCCCGGCGCAGCGCCCCGTAACTGTGTCCGCCGACCCACACCGGCGGGCCGGGCCGCTGCACGGGCAGCGGCCCGGTGTGCACCTCCCGGAAGGAGACGTGGGCGCCGTCGAAGGAGGCGACCTCGTCCGCCCAGCAGGCCTTGATCGCGGCCAGGTACTCGTCGCTGATCGCACCGCGCTTGCGGTACGGGACGTCGATGACGGCGAACTCGCGGGCCGCCCACCCGGCGGCGGCCCCGAAGACGAACCGCCCGCCGCTGAACCGGTCGATGTTGGCGACGACCCGGGCGGTGTGCACGGGGTGCCGGTACGGAAGGATCGTAACCGTCGTGCCGAGGCCCACGGTCCTGGTGACCCCGGCGAGCCAGGAGAGCGTCGCGAAGGGGTCGTAGAAGGGGGCGGGGAAGAGGTGCTGCACATCGGGGGTGAGCGCCACGTGGTCGGAGACCATCGCGTAGTGGTAGCCCGTCGACTCGACCCGCAGCGCCCAGTCGGCGAGGGCGTCGGGGGTGGCCTCGGGGCCGTAGTTGGGCAGATTGACGCCGAACTTCATGGGGCGTTCCTTTCCAGGTCCCCGTCCGCGGTCGCGTCCGCGGCCCGGGTCCTGTTGGCATGGTCCGTGGTGCTCCGGCCGGTCCTGGCGCCGCGTCCGGCGAACGCCCCGACCGCGGCGAGGTGGAAGAGGACTCCCGCGAGCGCGACCCCGGCGGCGGGGAGCGGGAGCCAGCGGGCGTCGAGCCCGCCGGCGAGGGCGAGGCCGCCGAGCGCGGAGCCGACGGCGCCGCCGAGGTAGGTGGCCGAGCTGTTGAGGCCGACGGCGGCGGCTCCCCCGGCGCCGTCCCCGGCGAGCAGCCGGTGCTGCTGGGGGACGACGAACGCCCAGCCGACCAGGCCCCAGACGAACAGGGGCAGCAGGACGAGACCGGGGACGGCGCCGGTCCAGGGCAGCAGGGCCAGGGCGGTGGCGAGGGTGCCGAGCAGGCTGACGGCGAGGAACGCGGGCCTCCCGGTCCGGTCGACGAGGGCGCCCGCGAGGAAGCTGCCGCAGACCCCGCCGATGCCCCAGACCCACAGGTGGGGCACCGCGCTCCCGATGTCGGCGGTCCGCCGGAGGACCGGCTGGAGATAGGTGTAGAGGCCGAGGCTGGCGACGGTCTGGGTGAAGGTGACGGCGACGACCACGGCGACCCGGGGCCGGGCGAGGGCGCCGAGCCGGGCCCGCAGGTCCGGCGCGGCGGCGCCGGTGACGGCGGGCAGCCGGGTGGCGACGCCGAGCAGGGCGAGCACCCCGAGTCCGGTGATCAGCCACAGCGCGGTGCGCCAGCCGGAGTGGGCGGCGACGAGCAGTCCCAGGGGGACGCCGAGGACGGTTCCGGCGCTCATGCCGCCGAGGACGAGGCCGAGGGCCCGGCCGCGCCGCTCGGGCGGGACGAGCGCTCCGGCGGCGGTGGCCGCCGCCGGGGTGAAGAGGCCCGCGCCCGCGCCCGCGAGGGCCCGGGTGCCGAGGAGTCCGGCGTACGAACCGGTCAGTGCCGTACCGGCGTTGGCGAGGACGAAGACGACGAGTGCGGTGATCAGGACGGTCCGGGTGCCCCAGCGCGCGAGAACGGCCGAGAACAGGGGCGCCGCCAGGGCGTAGCAGAGGGTGAAGACGGTGACGGACTGTCCCGCCAGGGAGACGGAGACCTCCAGGTCGGCGCCGATGCCGGGGAGGAGCCCCGCCATCGCGTAGGCGTCGGTCCCCATGGCGAAGGAGCCGAGCGCGAGCAGGGCCACCGCGCGCGTGCCGCCCATCACACCCCCTTGTGTGCGTGTGTCGTGTGGTTCGGTGCGTACGGGTACGGGCGGGTACGTCGTACGGAACGGTCATGGGGACGCTACTGACCGTGCACCCCCCTCGGGGCCCACAACGCCGAAGTGGGTTCGGAGTTCCGCAGCCTCGCGCGGCCGTCCGGCTCGAATCGGCCGGTCACCGGCCTACCGTGGACCGATCGAGGAACCCCAGGAGGGAGTCCACCGTGCTCGACCTTTCCGTCATCAACGCGATGTTCCCGCCCGATCTCCCGGAACCGGCCGACTGGGAGCGGCTGTTCGCGCCGCGCGCCCTGCCGCGGGGCGCCGAGGTGACGCGCTTCGCCCCCAGTCCCACCGGCCATCTGCACATCGGCGGTCTGTACACGGCGGCCGTGTCGCGCGCCCTGGCCCATCAGAGCGGCGGCACGCACGTGCTGCGCGTCGAGGACACCGACCGCTCGCGCCGGGTCGCGGGCGCAGCCGAGGAGTTCTCCCGGCTGCTCGGCGCCTTCGGGCTCGCGCCCGACGAGGGCGGGGTGTCCGGGGACGGCGCCTGGGGCCCCTATCTCCAGTCGGAGCGCCGGGACGTCTATCTCAGCCACGTCCGCGAACTGCTGCGCAAGGACCGCGCCTATCCGTGCTTCTGCGACAGGGACCGGCTGGCCCTCAGCGGGGAGGAGCAGCGCGCGGGGCGCTCCCCGCTGGGCTACTACGGGCGGTGGGCGCCGTGCCGGACGCTCGGCCCGGCGGAGGCGGCGCGCCGGATCGGGGCGGGCGAGCCGTACGTGGTGCGGTTCCGCTGCCCGTACGAGTTCCCCGGGCGGGTCCGGTTCAGTGACCGGATCCGGTCCTCCGTGACCATGCAGGACAACGGCAACGACATCGTGCTGCTGAAGTCCTCGCAGGAGGAACTCCCGCTGCCGACCTACCACTTCGCGCACGTCGTGGACGACCATCTGATGCGGGTGTCGCTCGTGGTGCGCGGGGAGGAGTGGCTGTCGTCGACGCCGGTCCACCTGCAGCTGCACACGGCGCTCGGTTTCGAGCCGCCCTCGTACGCGCACCTGGCGCCGCTGATGAAGGCCGAGGGCCCCTCGCGCCGCAAGCTCAGCAAGCGCAAGGACCCCGAGGCGTCGGTGGACTACTACCTGACGGCCGGGTATCCCCCGGCGGCCGTGCAGCACTATCTGCGGGGTCTCGCCAACATCCGGCTGATGGACGTGCCCACCGCCGAGGCGCTCGCCGCGCCCGTCCGGCTCGACGGGATGCGCCCCTCGGGGCCGCTGCTCGACCTGCCCAAACTGCACTCCCTGAGCCGGGAGTTCATCGCCTCGCTGGCGCCGGAGGAGCTGTACGCGCAGTTGCTCGCCTGGGCGCGGGAGTACGACCCCGAGCTGGCGTCGGTCCTCGCCCGGCACCGGGACCTGGCGCTGGCCGCGGTGGCCGCCGGGCGGCCGGAGGGCGCGCCCGCCCGGAAGGACCTGGACCGCTGGTCCTGCTTCCGGGACCGGTACGGCTTCTTCTTCGCGGAGCTGTTCGGTCCGGCACCGGCGCCCGGGGACGACCGGTACGGGGGTCTTCCGGGGGACCTGGTGCGGGCCGTCGCCGCCGGGTTCGTACGGGAGACGGAGGGGGTGGCGACCCCGGAGGAGTGGTACGGCAGGCTCCGCGCGCTGACGGTCCTGCACGGTCACGCCCCGGACACGGCCGCGTGGCGGCGGGAGCCGGAGCGCTGGGCGGGGCCGCCGAGGGCCATCGCCCAGGTGATCAGGGTGGCGCTGACGGGCTGCACCCGCAGCCCGGACCTGTTCACGGTGGCGGCGGCGCTGGGCCGGGACGAGGTGGTGCGCCGGCTGAGCGCCGTGGCGGGCTGAGGCGGTGCCCGGGGCCCCGGCGCCCGGCGCACCGCACGGCGGGGGCCCGGGGCGCGGGCGGGGACACGGGACTCCCCGGGGACGGGGGTGTGCCGGTCGGCTCGGCGGGAGGCCAGGGGCGGGCCGGGGACTGCCCTCAGGATCACCGAGCGTGTTCCGACGCTAGCCGCCGGGGTCCCGGCGCCCCGGCAGGACACACGGCGACGGCCCCCGCCCCGGCGACCGCTCACCAGTTCGGCGGAGCGCGTACGCCCCTTCCGGCCGGTACGGGGGCGGGGGCCGGTGACGTACGGGCTCGAGGCGGGCCTCACGGGGGCGGTGCCGGGGCCTCACAAGGGCGGGCGCCGGGGGTGACCCCGGGGGCGGCCCCCGCCCGGCCGGTCCTGAAATGCCACGGACCCGGTCCAGCCTGGCCAGGGCGACGGGGAGCTGACACTATCGCGGGATGCCCCCCTCGCTCTCCCGTGCCGTTCGCCGACGCGCCCTGGCGGTCTCCGCCGCGCTGCTGGCGCTGTGCGGGCTGCTGGTGTGGTGGACGGCTCCCTTCGGTCCGCCCGCGCCCAGCGGCACGGTGACCTTCAGCACCGGCGTCCCCACCGGCGTCTACCAGCGGTACGGGGAACTGCTCCAGCAGGCCCTGGCCAAGGACCTGCCGAAGGTCTCGATACGTCTCACCGACAGCGAGGGCTCCCAGCAGAACCTGGCCCGGGTGGCCGGGGGCGAGGCGGACTTCACCGTGGCGACCGCCGACGCGGTGGCCCAGTACCAGCGGGAGCGCAGGCCCGGCTTCGAGCGGCTGCGCGGCTGCGCCCGGCTCTACGACGACTACGTCCAGCTCGTGGTGCCCAAGGGCTCCGGGGTGCGGACCGTGCGGGACCTGCGGGGTCTGCGGGTGGGCGTGGGCCAGGACGGTTCGGGGGTGCGGCTGATCGCCGACCGGGTCCTCGCGGCGGCCGGACTCGCCCCCGTACGCGATGTCGAACCGGTCCCGGCGGGCATCGACACGATGCCGGAGCGTCTGGAGCGCGGTGAGCTGGACGCCTTCTTCTGGTCGGGCGGGCTGCCGACGCAGGCGGTGCAGGCGCTGTCGGAGCGCACTCCGGTGCGGCTGGTCCCGCTGGACGCGGGGCTCGTCGACCGGCTGCACGACGTGGGCGGATCGACCCGCCACTACCGCTCGGCGGTGATCCCGGCCGACGCGTACGCCAAGGCGCAGGACGGGCGGCCGATAGAGACCCTGGCGGTGGCGAACCTCCTGGTCACCACGGTGGAGGCGGAGGAGGACCTGGTGGAGGGCTTCACCCGGACGGTGATCAGGAGCAGGGACGGGATCGGCCGCCGGGTCCATCCGGCCCAGTTGGTGGACCTGCGGACCGCCGTCTACACGGAGCCACTCACCCTGCACGACGGCGCCCGCCGCTACTACCGCTCGGTGAAACCCTGACGTTCCCCGTCCCCGGCGTCCGCCGGGGGGTGGCGCGGGACGGTGACGGTGACCCGCAGTCCGTGCGGCGCGTTCGGCGCGAAGGCGAGGCCGCCGCCGCCCGCCGTGAGCAGCACCCGGGTGATGGAGAGGCCCAGGCCGGAGCCCTTCACGTTCTGGTGGCGTCCCGAGCGCCAGAAGCGGTCGCCGACCCGGCTCAGCTCCTCGTCGGTGAGGCCGGGACCGTGGTCGGCGACGACGACGGAGACGTCCGTACGGCCCGGGGCGACGGCCACCGCGACCTCTTCTCCCGGGGGCGTGAACTTCAGCGCGTTGTCGATGACCGCGTCGAGGGCGCTGGAGAGCGCGACCGGATCGGCCCAGGCGGTGACCGCCCCGCACGCCCCGGTGAGGGCGACCCCCTTGTCGTCGGCGACCGGCCGCCAGGACGCGATCCGTTCGGCGGTGAGCGCGCCGACGTCGATGAGCCGCAGCTCGGCGGCCGTGTGCTCGGCGAGCGCCAGGTCGAGGAGGTCGTCGAGGACCTGGGCGAGGCGCTTGCCCTCGGTCCGTACGGAGGCGATCTCCTCGTTGCCCTCGGGGAGTTCGAGGGCGAGCAGTTCGATCCGCAGGAGCAGTGCGGCCAGTGGGTTGCGGAGCTGGTGGGAGGCGTCGGCGACGAAGGCCCGCTGCTGTTCGAGGGCTTCTTCGACGTTGTCGGCCATCTCGTTGAACGAGCTGGCGAGGCGCCGCAGTTCGGGCGGGCCGCCGGTCGCGGCGACCCGGGAGTTCATCCGGCCGGTGGCGATGTCGTGGGTGACGGAGTCGAGGACGCGGACCGGCCGCAGAACCCAGCCGGTGAGCCGGAAGGCGGCGCCGACGGCGACGAGCATGGCGACGGCCTCTCCGGCGAAGATCAGCAGCCAGCCGCGCAGGATGCGGGAGCGGAGCGGTCCGGTGGGCGAGTCGGTGACGACGACGGCGACGACGTCCCCGTCGCGGACGACGGGCGAGGCGATGATGAGCCGGGCGTCGCGCTGCCAGGGCCAGACCTGGGGCGGGTCGTGGCTGCGACGGCCGAGCAGCGACTCGTTGAAGGCGCGCCTGCCCTCCCCCTCGTACGGGACGACCCAGCCCTCGGGGGCGGCGGCCATGGCACGGTTGTCGCGGTAGAAGATCCCGGTGCGGATGTCGTACACGTCGTGGTAGCTGGCGAGTTCGCCGCGCAGGGTGGTACGTCGTTCGTCGGTGCCGGGGCTGGTCTCGCTGACGAACTGGGCGAGCGCGGCGAAGCGGGCGGCGTCGTCGAGCCGGTCGACGACGACCCGCTGCTGTTCGGCGGCGGCGAGGCTGGCCGCGAGCGGGAAGCCGAGGGCGAGCAGGACGCCCGCCATCAGGACGATGAGCAGCGGAAGGAGGCGGGTGCGCACGGAGGGGCCGTTCTGCGGTCAGGCGGCGGGGGTGACCAGACGGTAGCCGACGCCCCGCACGGTCTCGACGAGGGCGGGCATCCGCAGTTTGGAGCGCAGGGAGGCGACGTGGACCTCCAGGGTGCGGCCGGTCCCCTCCCAGTTGGTGCGCCAGACCTCGCTGATGATCTGTTCGCGGCGGAAGACGACTCCGGGGCGCTGGGCGAGGAGGGCGAGGAGGTCGAACTCCTTGCGGGTGAGGGGGACGCTCTCGCCGTGGACGCTGACCCGCCGGGTGGGCAGTTCGATGGTGACGGGGCCCAGCCGCAGCAGCGTCCCGTCGGTGGGCGCGCCGCCGGGGGTCTCCTCGGCGGGGCCGTTGCGCCTGCTGACGGCGTGGATGCGGGCGAGCAGTTCGCCGGGGTCGTAGGGCTTGACGACGTAGTCGTCGGCGCCGAGGTTGAGCCCGTGGATCCGGGAGCGCACGTCGCCGCGCGCGGTCACCATGATCACCGGGGTGGCGGTGAGCTTCCGGATGCGTCCGCAGACCTGGTAGCCGTCCTGGTCGGGGAGGCCGAGGTCGAGCAGGATCACGCCGAAGGAGGGGCGCTCGCCCTGCGCGGTGGGCAGGACGGCCTGGAGCGCCTCCTCGCCGCTGCGGGCGTGGGTGACGGCGAAGCCGTGCTTGGCGAGGATGGCGGAGAGGGCGGCGGCGACGTGGTCGTCGTCCTCGACGAGCAGCAGTCTCATGCGTACCTCCTCCGTGAAGATGTCCTGATGGCGGCTCTCTGTGTACCAGGTGCCACCGGGACATGAACACCGAACACGGGTACGACAGTCAAGTGTCCCCCGGTGACGGTGGTGCTTCCGCTCCGGGCCCGGTACGCCCCGGAGCGCCCTCTTCACACAGAGTGTCCGGTTGCGGCCCGATCGTTATCCTCAATTTCCGCTCAGATGTGATGACGGTCATCACATCGGGTCTCTAGTGTCCTCCCCAACCGAGGAGGGCGAGGCCGATGAGCGGAGAGTCAGTGTCCAAGGGTCCGGAGGACGCCCCGCGTGCCGCGGACGATCTGGTCGTACTGTCCGGTGTGAACAAGCACTTCGGCGCACTGCATGTCCTCCAGGACATCGATCTGACGATCGGCCGCGGCGAGGTCGTGGTCGTCATCGGGCCTTCCGGGTCCGGCAAGTCGACGCTGTGCCGCACGATCAACCGGCTGGAGAGCACCGACTCCGGCACCATCACCATCGACGGCAAGCCGCTGCCCGCGGAGGGCAGGGAGCTGGCCCGGCTGCGTTCCGACGTCGGCATGGTCTTCCAGTCCTTCAACCTCTTCGCGCACAAGACGGTGCTGGAGAACGTGATGCTGGGCCAGATCAAGGTCCGCAGGACGGAGAAGAAGGCCGCCGAGACCAAGGCCCGCGCCCTGCTCGAACGGGTCGGCGTCGGCACCCAGGCGGACAAGTACCCGGCGCAGCTCTCCGGCGGTCAGCAGCAGCGCGTGGCGATCGCCCGCGCGCTCGCGATGGACCCCAAGGTCATGCTGTTCGACGAGCCGACCTCCGCGCTCGACCCCGAGATGATCAACGAGGTCCTGGAGGTCATGCAGCAGCTGGCCCGGGACGGCATGACCATGGTGGTCGTGACCCACGAGATGGGCTTCGCGCGCTCCGCCGCCAACCGGGTCGTCTTCATGGCGGACGGCCGCGTCGTCGAACAGGCGACGCCCGAGGAGTTCTTCAGCAACCCGCGCAGCGACCGGGCCAAGGACTTCCTCTCCAAGATCCTTCACCACTGAGCGAGTTCGGGCCCATTCTCCCCACTCGCCTCCAGACCAAGGGACATTCCTCGATGAAGCTTCGTCGCACCTCCGCCGCCGCCGCGGCCGCCGTCGTCCTCGCCCTGACCGCCTCCGCCTGTGGCACCGGCTCGGATTCCGGCAGCAACGGCGACAAGATCAACGTCGGCATCAAGTTCGACCAGCCCGGCCTGGGCCTGAAGACCCCGGACGGCAAGTACGCCGGCTTCGACGTGGACGTCGCCCGCTACGTGGCCAAGGAGCTCGGCTACACCGAGGACAAGATCAACTTCAAGCAGACGCCCAGCGCCCAGCGCGAGATCATGATCAAGAACGGTGACGTCAAGTTCATCGTCGCCAGCTACTCGATCAACGACAAGCGCAAGAAGGAGGTCGACTTCGCCGGTCCGTACTTCCTGGCCCACCAGGACCTCCTCGTGCGCGCCGACGACAACTCGATCACCAAGGTCGAGGACCTCAACGCCAAGAAGCTCTGCTCGGTCACCGGCTCGACCTCGGCGCAGAACGTCCGGGACAAGCTGGCCCCGAAGGCCGACCTGCGTCAGCTCGGCGGCTACTCCGAGTGCCTGACCGGCCTGGAGAACAAGCGCGTCGACGCCCTGACCACCGACGACTCCATCCTCGCGGGCTACGCCGCGCAGAAGGAGAACCAGGGCAAGTTCAAGCTCGTCGGCCTCCGGATGAGCGACGAGAACTACGGCATCGGCGTCAAGAAGGGCGACGACGAGCTGCGCGGCAAGATCAACAAGGCGCTGGAGAAGATGGTCTCCGACGGCACCTGGGAGAAGCTCGTCAAGCAGCACTTCGGCCCCTCCGGCTACAAGTACGAGCCCGCGCCGAAGGTCGCGAACTGATCCGACGCACCCCCGGCAGCGACGGCCGCCCCCGCCCGGGGCGGCCGTCGCACCGGCACCGGCCGCTGCCGACGCACCGGCCTCCACACCGACCGACCACCAGGGGAGAGCGCGGGCATCGTGTTCGACTTTCTTGATTCCGGGCAGTACGACCTGTTCGGCGCCTTCTGGGTGACGGCACAGCTCGCCCTCTACTCGGCCATCGGCTCGCTCGTCTGGGGTACCGCCCTGGTCGCCATGCGGGTCAGCCCGGTCCCGCTGATGCGGGCCTTCGGCACCGGTTACGTCAACCTCGTCCGCAACACACCGCTGACCGTCGTCATCGTCGCCTGCTCCCTGGGGCTCGATCAGACCCTCGGCATCACGCTCGGGGCCAACGACTCGACCACCATCGGATTCCGGCTCGCGATCCTCGGACTGGTCGCGTACACCGGCACGTTCGTGTGCGAAGCCCTCCGCTCCGGCATCAACACCGTCCCGCCGGGCCAGGCCGAGGCCGCCCGCGCGCTGGGCATGAGCTTCGTCCAGGTGCTGACCCTGGTGGTCCTCCCCCAGGCCTTCCGCGCCGCGGTGACCCCGCTCGCCAACGTCCTGATCGCCCTCACCAAGAACACCACCGTGGCCGCCTCGATCAGCGCCGCCGAAGCGGCGTTCCTGATGAAGGCGATGATCGAGAACGAGGCCGACTCGCTCTTCGCCGTCTTCAGCCTCTTCGCCCTCGGTTTCCTCATCCTCACCCTCCCCACCGGCCTCATCCTGGGCTGGGCGGCCAAGCGACTGGCGGTGAAGCGATGAGCTCCGTCCTCTACGACACTCCCGGGCCCCGCGCCAAGCGGCGCAACACGGTCTTCACGATCGTCTTCCTCGCGGTCCTCGCGGTGATCGCCTGGTGGGTGCTCTCCGCCCTGGCCGACAAGAACCAGCTCGCGGCCGACAAGTGGAGCCCGTTCGTCACCGACTCCCGGGTCTGGACCACGTATCTGCTGCCCGGTCTCACCGAGACCCTCAAGGCGGCCGGGCTCTCCATCCTCATCGCGCTGCCGCTCGGCGCCGCCCTGGGCATCGGCCGGCTCTCGGACCACCGCTGGGTACGGGTGCCCGTCGGCACGGTCGTGGAGTTCTTCCGCGCCATCCCGGTGCTGCTCCTGATGATGTTCGCCAGCGCCCTGTACACCCAGTTCACCTCGATCAGCTCCGACTTCCGCCCGCTGTACGCGGTGGTCACCGGGCTGGTCCTCTACAACGCCTCGGTGATCGCCGAGGTCGTCCGGGCCGGTGTGCTGTCACTGCCCCGGGGCCAGAGCGACGCGGCCGTGGCGCTGGGGATGCGCAAGGGCCAGACCATGCTGTCCGTGCTGCTGCCGCAGGCCGTGACCGTGATGCTCCCCGCCCTGGTCAGCCAGCTCGTCGTGATCCTCAAGGACACCGCGCTCGGCGGCGCCCTCCTCGGCTTCACGGAACTGCTCAGCCAGAACCGGCAGATCACCGCCAACTACGGCGCCAACACCATCGCCACCTTCACCGTCATCGCCCTGATCTACATCGCCCTCAACGCGCTCCTCACCACCCTCGCCGGGTATCTGGAGAAGCGTCTGCGGCGCGGCGGGAAGTCCGGCGCGGTCGTCCTTCCCGCCCAGGCCGGAGCGCCCGAACCCAAGTCGGAAGCCGTCAGCGGCGCCTGACCCGACCGGCCCCGGAGCGACGGAGCTGGGCCGGAACGGTACTGACCCGAGGTCAGCCGCACCGCGCCCAGCCCGGCGCTTGACGCAAGCACCCTCAGTGGGTTGCATACGTTCTGTGATCAACCACCGGGCTCGTGCCACACTCGACTGTGCTGCCCTCATGACCGTCCGGCCTTCAGGAGCCGCGCCGTGGACCCGGTGATCATCGTGGGCGCGGGGCCGGTCGGCCTCGCGCTCGCCCTCGCGCTCGCCGCGCAGGGCGTGCCCAGCGTCGTCCTCGACGAGGGCGACGGCAAGGACGAGCCCCGCCCCGCCCGCAGCGTCGTGCTGCGCGCCGACACGGCCGCCATGGTCGAACGGCTCGGCTGCACCACCCTCCGTGACGAGGGCCTGCGCTGGGTCGGCTGGCGCGGTGTGCGCCGCCGCCAACTGGTCCGCCACCTCGCCCTCGACCTGGGCCTCGGCGGTACGGAGGAGTGGTCCGAGGACCCCGAGGCCCCCTCCGCACCGGCCGCGCCGCTGCACATCCCCCAGCACGCCCTCGCCCGGGGACTGCGCGACGCCCTCTCCCGGCAGGACCTCGTCACCCTGGTCACCGGGGCCGGGCTCGACGGCGTCGAGCAGGACCGGGACGGCGTGATCGCCCACACCCGGGGCCCCGGGGGCACCTGGTGGCGCGGCAGCCACCTCGTCGGCTGCGACGGCGCCCGCTCGACCGTACGGAAGCTGCTCGGCATCCGCTTCCCCGGCCGCACCGCCGTCGAACGGCACGCCGTCGCCGCCCTCCGCACCGAACTCCCCTGGCCCGGCGAGGCCCTGTCGCACCGTCAGCCGCCGTGGCGCGGCGCGCCCGACGAGATCACCGCCCGGCCGCTGCCCGACGGGGTGTGGCGGATCGACTGGCTGCTGCCGCCGCGCGGCGACCTCGTCACCCCCGACGCCCTGGTCGCCCGCATCCGCGAGACCCTGGCCGGGTGGTGCGAGGGGGTGACACCGCCGTACGAGCTCATCGACACCGGCGTGTACACGCTGCACCACCGGCTGGCCCGCCGCTGGCGCGTCGACCGGGTCTTCCTCGCCGGGGACGCGGCCCATCTGCTGGGCGCGGTCGGCACCCAGAGCCTCGACGAGGGCTTCCGGGACGTCCACAACCTGGCCTGGAAGCTCGCCCACACCTGGCACCACGGCGCCTCGGAACGGCTCCTCGACAGCTACCAGAGCGAACGCCGCTCGGCCGTCGCCGACCGGCTGCGCGCGGCGGACCAGTCGCTGCCCGTCCTGCGCGGCGGCGGCGGACTGCGCGCCTACCTCCCCGGGGCGGGGCGGGGCCACGACGCCCTCCTCGCCGACGGACACGTGGGACGCGGCCCGCTCGGCGCACCCCCCGCGCACCCCCACTCCCCTCTCGCCCCGGAGCCCACCGAGGGGCGCGTCCCGGTCGGCACCCCCACGGGCGCCCCCGTCGAGGACGTGCGGGTGACCGCGCCGGACGGCACGACCGTACGGCTCAGGGACCGGCTCGGCCACGGCCGTCTCCTGGTCCTCCTGGTCGCCCCCGGCACCGGGGTCTGGGACCGGCGGCACTGGCGGGGCGCGGGGGTGATGCCCCGGCTCGAAGAGGCGGTACGCGCGCTCCCCGCGAAGGCGGAGGTCCTCGTCACCGAGGCGTACCCGGGCGCCCCGGCCCACGCCGTCCTGCTCGTCCGGCCCGACGGACACCTCGTCGCCGCCTTCTCCGGGGTCCGCCCCGAGGAGCTGTACGCGGCGGCCGACGCGGTCCGCGGCGGCTCCCCGCACCCCGAGACGGAGCCCGGGGCGGAGCCCGGCACGGAGACGGGGTCGGACACCGGGAGCGGCACCGGGAGCGGCCCGAGGAAGGCGTCGAAGCGCGAAGCGAAGGCCGAAGCACCGTCCGGCGTGAAGACCGGAGCGAAGACCAGTACGAAGACCGGCACGAAAGCCGACGCGAAGGCCGACGCTAAGGCCGACGCGAAGGCCGGAGTGTCCACGGGGAGTGACCGCACAGCGGACACGCGTTGATTCCCACCGGCGCGCATGGTGTACTCCGGAACGTGACCGACACCTATGCGCGCCTGTGGCGGAGGGTCCATATGGACCTCGTCCGCTACGCGGGCTGCGTGTGTCGCCCGTCCTGCTGATCTCGCTCTCCTTTCCCCGCGCGCCCCGCCGCCACCGGCTCCCGTCCGTGTGCCGTGCCGCCGCGCGCCCTCGGCGAACCCAGGACGGTCACCCATGTCTTCCACCGCGCCCGCACACCTCCCGGACACGGTCGGCGCCCCCGCCGCGCCCGCGTCCGGCTCCCTTCCCTCCCCCAGTCCCGCCCCGGTCACCGCCGTCACCGCCGCCGCTTCCGGCGCGGTGGGCCCGTCGGGTGCTTCCGGCAGGCCGACGGAGGCCGACCTCCTCGATTTCGTACGGCGCACCGCCGCCGATCGCGCACTGGTCGACTCCCTGCCGCTCGACCCCGAGGGCCGCACGTGGGTGCGCCTCGACGGGCCCGGCGGCAGCGAGGCGTGGCTGATCGGCTGGCCGCCCGGCACGGGCACCGGCTGGCACGACCACGCCGAATCGCTGGGCGCCTTCGCCACCGCGCACGGCACTCTGACCGAGAACGCGCTCGCCGTCCGGCTGCCCGCGACCGGCTGGAAGACCCTGGAACTGGCTGACGGCCTCGACCGCTCCCGTCGTCTCGCGGAGGGCGGTGGCCGCGCCTTCGGCCGCCACCATGTGCACGAGGTCCTCAACGAGTCCTCCGACACCCACGCGGTGTCGGTGCACGCCTACTATCCGCCGCTCCCCCTGATCCGGCGGTTCAGCCGGACCGGCGCGGTGCTCCGTCTCGAGCAGGTCGAGCGTCCGGAGGACTGGCAGTGAGCACCGGACGGGTGGGCATCGACGAACTCCTGGAACAGGTCAGGGCGGGCATCGACCGGATCGAGCCCCGGGCCGCGTACGAGGCGTACCAAGCGGGTGACGCGCTCCTGGTGGACACGCGCTACGCGGCCCTGCGCGAACGGGACGGCCTGATCCCGGGCGCCCTGGTCGTGGAACGCAACGAGCTGGAATGGCGGCTCGATCCCCTGGGCAGTCACCGCGCGGCGGAGGCGGACAGCCACGACCTGCGGGTGGTGGTCCTGTGCAACGAGGGTTACGCCTCCTCTCTCGCGGCGGAGTCCCTGCGCCGTCTGGGCCTGCACCGGGCGACGGACCTGATCGGCGGCTTCCAGGCGTGGAAGGCTGCGGGCCTCCCGGTCCTCCTCCCCAAACCCGCGCCCTGACGGCCCCCGCCGGGACGGTGGAGAAGACGGCCCGTCAGCAAGCCCGCAGCCACCGACCGCAGCCCGCCGAACCACCCGAAGCCGAGCGGAGAGCCACGGGCGAGGGTGACGGGCGAGGGTGACGGGTGACGGGTGACGGGTGACGGGTGACGGGTGACGGGTGACGGGTGACGGGTGACGGCGGAACGACCGCCGGACCGCCGGGTGAGCTGCTGGCGGGCGGTGGGCAGGTGGCCGGCCTGAAGACGGACGGCGACGGGAGACCGCGGACGGACAGCCGGTGGCCGATGATCTACGGACGGCCGAGGGGCCGGTGGCCGACGGACGGCCGACGCCCTGCGGCCGACAGCCGGTGGACAGGCCCCGGCGCCCCGGGCCTTCCGTTCCGGTCGTCGGTCCTCACCGGCCTTCCGGGCGCTCTCCGGGTCCTTCTGATCTCCCCCGGGGGATCAGAAGGACTCGTCGAGCCCGTCCGTGTCCTCGCCCTCCGCCTCCAGTGCCTGGCGGACGACTCTGAGGGCCATGCCCTCCGGGTAGCCCTTGCGGGCGAGCATCCCGGCGAGTCTGCGCAGTCTCCGGTCGCGCTCCAGGCCACGGGTGGAGCGCAGCTTGCGGTCGACCAGCGCGCGGGCCGTGGCCTCCTCCTGCTCGGAGTCGAGCCGCTCCACCGCCTCCTGGACGAGAGCCGGTTCGACGCCCTTGGTCCGCAGCTCCCGGGCGAGGGCGCGGCGGGCGAGCCCCCGGCCGTGGTGACGGGACTCCACCCAGGCCCCGGCGAAGGCGGCGTCGTCGATGAGTCCGACGTCCTCGAAGCGGGAGAGGACCTCTTCGGCCACCTCGTCGGGGATCTCCCGCTTGCGCAGCGCGTCGGCGAGCTGTTTGCGGGTGCGCGGGCTCCCGGTGAGCAGGCGCAGGCAGATCGCCCGCGCCCGCTCAGCCGGTTCCTGGGGCGACAGCTCCTTCTCGGCCCTCGACGAGTCGGGGCTGTCACCCGGCCATTCGGTACGACCGGTCACCGGTTCAGCTCTTGACCGCGGTGACCTTGGCCGCCTTCACGGTCTTGCCCGCCGCCGGGGCGCTCTTGGCCGCGTCGTCCGCACCGGTCGCGTCGGTGCTCGCGGTCGCGTCCGCCGCGTCGGTCTTCCCGGCCTCGGGCCGGACGCCGACGCCGAGCTTCTCCTTGATCTTCCGCTCGATCTCGTCGGCGAGGTCGGGGTTGTCCTTCAGGAAGTTGCGGGCGTTCTCCTTGCCCTGGCCGAGCTGGTCACCCTCGTACGTGTACCAGGCACCGGCCTTGCGCACGAAGCCGTGCTCCACGCCCATGTCGATCAGGCCGCCTTCGCGGCTGATGCCCTGGCCGTAGAGGATGTCGAACTCGGCCTGCTTGAAGGGGGGCGCGACCTTGTTCTTGACGACCTTGACGCGGGTGCGGTTGCCGACCGCGTCCGTGCCGTCCTTGAGGGTCTCGATACGGCGGATGTCGAGGCGCACCGAGGCGTAGAACTTCAGGGCGCGGCCACCGGTCGTGGTCTCCGGCGAGCCGAACATCACGCCGATCTTCTCGCGGAGCTGGTTGATGAAGATCGCGGTGGTCTTGGACTGGTTGAGCGCGCTGGTGATCTTCCGGAGCGCCTGGCTCATCAGCCGGGCCTGGAGGCCGACGTGCGAGTCGCCCATCTCGCCCTCGATCTCGGCGCGCGGGACGAGCGCGGCGACGGAGTCGATGACGATCAGGTCGAGGGCGCCGGAGCGGATCAGCATGTCGACGATCTCGAGGGCCTGCTCGCCGTTGTCCGGCTGGGACAGGATGAGGTTGTCGATGTCGACGCCGAGCTTCTTGGCGTACTCGGGGTCGAGGGCGTGCTCGGCGTCCACGAAGGCCACCTGGCCGCCGGCCTTCTGGGCGTTGGCGACGGCGTGCAGGGTCAGGGTCGTCTTGCCGGAGGACTCCGGTCCGTAGACCTCCACGACGCGACCGCGCGGCAGGCCACCGACGCCGAGCGCGATGTCGAGCGCGGTCGATCCGGTGGAGATCACCTCGATCGGCTCCTGGACGCGGTCACCCATGCGCATCACGGCGCCCTTGCCGAATTGGCGTTCAATCTGTGCGAGCGCGGCGTCGAGCGCCTTCTCGCGGTCGGTTCCTGCCATGGGTTCCACCCGGTTTACTTGAGTCGATCGCTTCATGGGAAAGACGCTAACCCCTGCCACTGACAACGGGCTCCGACGTCCCCTCCGACCTGTGGACAACTTGCCGACAAGCCCGCGATTCCAGGGGCCGGACCTCCATGAGAATGGATGTTCGATTTCAGTGTCAAGCGTGACGCGGCCCCACCGGAGACCGGTCGAGCCCCTTCACCGAAGTCCGTTCGGTGATGATTCGTCCCACCGGACATCACTCACCCCGGGCCGTGGACACCACTCACCCGAGCCACCGGAACCACCGGCCCGAGCCCCCGAAGCCGCCGACCGGAGCAGCGGAGCGCCGAGCGGGAGCCGTCCACGAGAACCCTGCGGACGACCCCGGCGGGTCGGACTCCCGCGAGCCTCGACCCAGAGGAGCGCCACGGCCGCCCCTCGCCCCGCACCCGCCGGGTCAGTTCCAGACGAAGAGCTCGCCACCCACGGCGATCTCGCCGGACTCGACCACGCCGCTCAGCTGGTCCGCCGACGCCTCCAGGGCCACGACCGGGGAGATGGGCGACTTGCCCGCCGCCTCGACGGCTGCGGGGTTCCACTTGACGACCGGCTGGCCCCGCTTGACCCGGTCTCCCTTGTTCACCAACAGCTCGAAGCCCTCGCCGTTCAGCTGGACGGTGTCGATGCCGAGGTGGACGAGGACGCCGTGCCCGTTCTCGTCCATCACGACAAAGGCGTGCGGATGCATGGAGACGACCTGGCCGTCCACGGGGGCCACGGCCTCGATGGGCTCGCGCAGAGGGTCGACGGCGGTGCCCGGTCCGACCATCGCACCGGCGAAGACGGGGTCGGGCACATTGGCCAGCCCGACGGCACGACCGGCCAGCGGCGACGTCACGGTAGTCATGAAAGCAGGACCTTTCGGGAGGAAGCGGGCTCCCCGGCGGACGCCGGGCACCCGTACGCACCTCCACCCCGGGGATTCCCCGGAGCACGGGAGCGCGACCCCCATTTCTACCAACCGAACGTGTGCGCCCTAGCACGTTGTGTGACTTTCGGCGGGGAGCGGCCGACCCCGCGCCGAGTGACACACCTCTCGCCGCCTCCGCCCGTACGGACATCGCGCGCGCGACCGGCGAAGCTCTATCGACAACCCGCGTTGTTCCTAGAATGGACGGGTGAAGGACATCGACGCGATCGCGGCGCTCCAGGACCCGGTACGGCGCCGCCTGTACGAGTACGTGGCGGCCCAGGGCCGCGAGGTCGGCCGGAACGAGGCCGCCGAGGCCACCGGGGTGACGCGCACGCTCGCCGCGCACCATCTGGACAGACTGACCGGGGCGGGCCTGCTGGAGAGCGGCAGCCGACGCCTGACGGGCCGCTCGGGCCCCGGGGCCGGGCGACCCGCCAAGGTCTACACCCGCGCGCGTGCCGAGCACGCGGTGTCCCTGCCCTCCCGGGACTACCTCACCGCCGCCGACCTGCTGGCCGAGGCCGCCGAGCGGGCCGGTCTGGACACGGAGCTCCGTACGGCCGCGCGCCGCAGGGGCGAGGCCCTGCGCGGCCCCGCCACCCCCTGCGGGAGCCTGACGGAGGCCATGGAGACCCTGGCCGCACGGGGCTACGAACCCCACCTCGAACCGGCCGACACCCCCAGCGGCACGGAGGACACCGGGAGCGACCGGACCGGCGGGGCCACCGGAACGGCGCCGAAGGCGACCGGACCGGCACCCACCGCACCGGGAGCGGCCGGACCGGCGGAGACGACAAAGGCGATGCCGGAAGCACCCCCGGCCGTCGTCCGGATGCGCAACTGCCCCTTCCACTCCGTCGCCGAACGCTTCCCGCCGCTCGTCTGCGGCATGAACCTCGCCCTCCTGGAGGGGCTGCTCGGCACCGGCGGCGCCGTCCGGGCCCGGATGGACTCCCGTCCGGGCGAATGCTGCGTCGTCGTCGAAGATTCTAAAAACAATCAAGATTGACATAGAAATCGGCGCCGTGCTGGGATGAGGCCATGACTGCGTCCCCGCCTGCCGCGCACCTCGCCCAGCTCAATGTCGCCACCCTCCTCCACCCCCTCGACGACCCTCGTGTCGCGCCCTTCGTCGAGATGCTCGACACGGTCAACGCCGCCGCCGACGCCGCGCCCGGCTTCGTGTGGCGCCTCGTCGCGGACGGGTCCGCCGACGCCACCGCCCTGCGCCCGGCCGGTGAGGACGTCATCGTCAACATGTCGGTGTGGGAGACCCAGGAGGCCCTGTGGGACTTCACCTACCGCAGCGGCCACCTGGAGGTGATGCGGCGGCGGCGCGACTGGTTCGAGCGGCACGCGGCGGCGCACCTGGTGCTGTGGTGGGTGCCCGCCGGTCACCGTCCGACCGTCGCCGAGGCCCTGGAGCGGCTGACGGACCTGCGGGAGAACGGGCCGTCCCCGCGCGCGTTCTCCTTCGCCTCCGCCCACACCCCAGCCGAGGCCGCCGGGCACGCGCGCGTGTCGCCCGCCGGAGACCCCACGGGCGTCTGAAGGGCGCGGGGCCGGGCCCGCGACGGGCCGTGACGGCGGGAGGTTCCGTACCCTGGCGTCATGCGTACGCGCCCCACGCTCAGCTGGACCCCGGACGGGGACCTCCCGCCGGGCACGACGGACCTGGAGCCGGTCGTCGGGGCCCTGCGCACCGGCCGCGTGCTGGTGCTCAGCGGGGCCGGGATCTCGACCGAGTCGGGCATCCCCGACTACCGTGGCGCGGGCGGGAGCCTGAGCAGGCACACGCCGATGACGTACCAGGACTTCACCGCGAGCGCCGGGGCCCGGCGGCGGTACTGGGCCCGGAGCCATCTCGGGCGGCGCACCTTCGCGCGGGCCCGGCCCAACGACGGGCACCGGGCGGTGGCCGCGTTCGGACGGCGGGGGCTGCTCGGCGGGGTCGTCACCCAGAACGTCGACGGGCTGCACCAGGCGGCGGGCAGCGCCGGAGTCGTGGAGCTGCACGGAAGCCTCGACCGGGTCGTCTGCCTCCGCTGCGGCGACAGGAGCGCCCGGCACGCGCTGGCCGAACGTCTGGGCGAGGCCAACCCGGGCTTCGATCCGGTGCCCGCCGCGATCAACCCGGACGGGGACGCCGATCTCACCGACGAGCAGGTCGCGGACTTCCGGGTGGTGCCGTGCGTGGTGTGCGGCGGGATCCTCAAACCGGATGTCGTGTTCTTCGGCGAGACCGTGCCCGTGGAACGGGTCGAACACTGCCGGGAACTGGTGCGCGCCGCCTCCTCGGTCCTGGTGCTGGGTTCCTCGCTGACGGTGATGTCGGGGCTGCGGTTCGTCCGTCAGGCGGGCGACGCCGGTACGCCCGTGGTGATCGTCAACCGCGACCCCACGCGCGGCGACAAGTTCGCCGATGCCCGGATCGCCCTCCCCCTCGGAAAGGCCCTCGCCACCGTCGCCGAACGCCTCGGCGTCCCGCTCGCCGAGGACGGGCCGACGACGGTCTGAGCACGGCCGAGGGGGCGGCCGTCACGGTCCGGGCCCGGCGGAACCCGCTCCGGACCCGCCCGGTCCCTCACCTGCTCCCCCACTCACGCGCGGTGGCCCGAGGCCGTCCCCAAGGGGTTGGGGAGCCCGGTCCACCGCTCCCGTCCCTCCGGGTCCAGCCGCATCAGGGTGAGCGCCTTCGCCGGGAGCGGATCGGTGCGCAGGGCGCGCAGGTCCGGGGTCGGGACGAGGTCCGGGAGGACTTTCTCCAGGACCGTGCCGAGGGTCGGCGCGTCCCCGGCCAGCGGGCCGAGCGCACCGGTGACCAGGCCGCCGAGGACCTTGCGGCGCAGCGCGTCCGGGTCGTCGTCCAGGAGACGGCCGGTCAGCGGCGGGGCCGCGACGCCGTGCCGGGCGAGGCGGGCGGGGCTGATCCGGATGTCGGCGAGGTCCCGGTAGACGAGCCGCAGCGGACGCCCTTCGGCGTCGACGACCACGAGGAGGTTCTGGCCGTGCGCCTCCAGGGCCACCCCGAGGTCGAGCAGTTCCAGGCAGACGCCGAGGGCCAGCCGGGCGAACCCCACGGTCCGGTCGAACCGTTCGGCGGGGGTGCGGGACGCGAACAGCGCGGGCAGGGCGGCCACCGGCACGACGCTCTCCCCCGCCGCCGCGCGCGCGTGGACCTGGGGCGCCTCCCGCAGGAGCACCGCCAGGTCGGCGGTGCCCGCCCCGGCCGCCGCCAGCGTACGGGCGATGTGGAACCGGCCCTCGAACCGCCCGGCCAGTCCTTCGAGGAACGCGGAGGTGGCGACGGCGTGGGTCACCGTGTACGCGGAGATGTCCCGGACGGTCGAGGTGAGCCGTGTGCTCAGCGAGGTCTTCACGTGCACACCGCCGCGCGCGTACGCGTACGCGCGCGTGCTCCCGTGCGGACCGCCCTCCCCGTACGCGCGCGTGCTCCCGTGCGGACCGCCCTCCCCGTACGCGCGCGTGCTCCCGTCCTGGCCGCCCTC
Source organism: Streptomyces sp. NPDC059247 (assembly GCF_042754005.1). NCBI lineage: Bacteria > Bacillati > Actinomycetota > Actinomycetes > Kitasatosporales > Streptomycetaceae > Streptomyces > Streptomyces sp. NPDC059247. The sequence goes on along the minus strand of NZ_JBHYZW010000016.1, from coordinate 32,510 downwards.
CCCGTACGCGTACGTGCCCCAGGGCGCGTCCTCCCCCAGGGCGAGGGTGCGCAGGGACAGGAGCGGGTGGGCGTCCGGGCCGGGGCGCAGCGGGACCCCGGACAGGACGTGCTCGGCCTGCCAGGGGTGGACGGGGATCAGTACGGCGGCGCCGTCGCGGAGTTCGTCGGGCCACGCGCCGGACACGGCGGCGTCCTCGACGGCGGCCAGGCGCAGCGGGACGACGGGCCGGTGTTCGGGCGCGTACGCCAGTTCCTCGGCGGCCGAGAAACCCGGTCGGGAACGGCAGCCGGGGTGGTACGGGTGCCCGTCGGTGTCGGTCTGTTCCGCGTCCCAGGGGGCCGTGGGCGGCACGGTGACGGCTCGCCGGGGCGTGGTCCGCGACAGTGCCATCGAGGCGACGCTGCGGTCGAGTTCGGCGGCCAGCCGCCCGCCGCCCGGGACGGCGAGGGCCGCCACCAGTTCGGCCGGGTGGTCGAAGGGGCGTCCGTCCAGGTCGAGCCGGGTCGCCGTCATGGCCGTCGCCCAGGGGTCCGAGGGCGGGCCGTGCAGCCGCCGCCCGTCGGCGAGCAGCAGGGTGACGCCCTCGCGGTCGGCCGTCCTGGCCGTGATCCAGGGGATCGGCTCGTGGACGAGACCGCGCCACAGCCGGGTCAGCACCGCGCTCCTCGTCCCCGGGAGCCCCGTGGTGTACGCGGCGGTCAGCCGGGGCCGTACGGCGTCGAGCTCGGCGGCGAGGGCCCGCTCCGCGGCGGTTCTGCACATGGTTCTGTTCTATCGCGGCCGAAGCCGATCCACACATGACCCGGTCCGCACATACTGAGAACGATGAACACACTGACGCGGGCCGCCGACGCGCTGGCGGTGACGCCCCTGCTCAACTGCCTCCTCCGGGAGGCGGCGGACCCCGCTCCGGCCCCGGACGGCGAGCGGGACGAACCGGGGCCCGGCCGGTCCGCCGGTCCGCTCGGCCGGGGTCCGTGGCAGACCGTCCACCGCCTGCGCGCCAGCGGCCGTCTCCTGCGGGTGCGCCCCGGGCACCGGCCCTCGGCCCCCGAGCTGTGGACGGGCCGGTCCTGGCGGGCCCTGGACCACACCGGTCTGGTCGACCTCGCCGTCCAGGAGATGCGCGCCACCACCGGCCGTTCCAATCCGGTCCTGGCCGCCGAGATGGCCGCCAGCCGCGACGCCGTACGGGCCCTCCTCGCCGCCCGCGCCCGCGCCGTGCCGCCCGAGGACCCCTGGCTCCGCTCCGAGCAGTCCCTGGTCATGGGCCACCCGTACCATCCGGCGCCCAAGGCCCGTACCTCCTGGGGTCCGTCCACCTCGTGGCTGCGGTACGCCCCCGAGGCGTACGCCGGGTTCCCGCTGGTGCTGCTCGGCGTACGCGAGGACGCCCTGGTCGAGGACGGCGACACCGGGGCCCTGGACGCCCTCGGCGAGGCCCCGCCCGGCTACCGCCTGCTCCCCGCCCACCCCTGGCAGCTGGAGCTCTCGGCCCGTACCCCCCGGCTGCGCGCCGCCTTCGCCGAGGGCCGTCTCGTCCGGCTGGGCACCACGCGCGGGAACGCCCGGCCGACCTCGTCGGTGCGCACCCTGTACGTCCCCGGCGACGGCTCCCGCGCGCGCGGCGACCTGCTCCTGAAGTTCAGCCTCGATGTGCGGATCACCAACGACATCCGCCGGATGCGCCGTCACGAGCTGCTGCACGTCCGCCGGACCGACCCCCGGGTCACCGCCGCCTTCGCCGCCGTGGGCGGGCCGTCGGCCTGGCTCAGCGACCGGGGCTACCGCACGGTGGACGGGCTCTTCGAGACCTGCGCCGTGCTCGTCAGGGACGGTCTGGACCGGCATCTGGCGCCCGGTACGACGGCGGTGCTCGCGGCGGCGCTCGTGGAGGGCTTCCCCGGCAATCCCCTCGACCGGGTCACCGATCCCCTGGCGTGGTGGTCGGCGTATCTGCGCCGGGTCGTCGGACCGGTCCTGGAGGTGTTCGCCCGCTTCGGGGTGGTCGTGGAGTGCCATCTGCAGAACACCCTGATCGCCGTGGACTCCCTGGGCGTCCCCGTGCAGTCGGTGTTCCGTGACGCGGAGGGCGCCAAGACCGTGCCCGAGACGCCCCGCGAGGCGGCCTGGCGGCGGCTCGTCTACTGCCTGGTGGTCAACAACCTCTCCGAGATCGCCGGGGCCCTCGACGACCGCTTCCCGGGATCGGCGCCCGCCCTGTGGGCACGGGCCCGCGACGAGTTCGAGCGCGACGGCCGACCGCCCGGGGCGCCCGACGTCGCCGGGCTGCTCGCCGCGCCCACCCTCCCCGGCAAGGCGAACCTGCTCTCCCGCTGGATCGGGGCGGAGGGCACCGCCCCGCACTACCTCCCGGTCCCGAACCCGCTCGTGGACGACCCGGTCGGCAGCACGCGCGCGTAGCTCGGCCGCCATCGCCCGTACGGCCCCGGAACGGCCGCTCCACGCGCGCGGGGAGCGGTCCCCGCGCGGGACCCGTCCGCGCCCGCGTCGCGGAGGGCACCGGTCACCCCTCTCTGGCCGGTTCCTCCGGCGTCGGCTCCTTCTTGTGCTGGAGGGCCTTCTGCAACCGGGCGACGACGGCCTCGCCGTACCGCCGGTGGCCGTGGACGCGCGGGTCGTCGGTCACGTCGTACCGCTTCACGTACGCGCCCAGGAAGGCCTGGAGGGTCGCCACCGCCGGGATCGCGATCAGGGCGCCGACGGCGCCGAGCAGGGCCGTGCCCGCGATGACGGAGCCGAACGCCACCGCCGGGTGGATGTCCACCGTCTTGGAGGTGAGCTTCGGCTGGAGGACGTAGTTCTCGAACTGCTGGTAGACGACCACGAAGCCGAGCACCCACAGCGCGTACCAGGGGTTGACGGTGAACGCGATCAGCATCGGCAGGGCACCGGCCAGATAGGTGCCGATGGTCGGGATGAACTGCGACACCAGACCGACCCACACGGCGAGCGCGGGCGCGTACGGCACGGAGAGGATCTCGAAGAGCACGAAGTGCGCGACGCCCGAGATGAGGGCCATGAGCCCGCGCGAGTACAGATAGCCGCCGGTCTTGTCGACGGCGATCTCCCAGGCGCGCAGCACCTCGGTCTGCCGGGCGGGCGGCAGGACGGAGCAGAGGGCGCGCCGCAGCCGGGGTCCGTCGGCCGCGAAGTAGAACGAGAACAGGAAGATCGTCAGCAGCCGGAACAGGCCGCCGAGGACGGTGGTGGAGACGTCGAGGACGCCGGAGGCGCTGTTCTGCACGTACTTCTGCAGCCAGTCGGAGCTCAGGACGCTGTCCTGGACCTCGACCCGGGACAGGTCCGTGTGGAAGTTCTGGTTGATCCAGTTGATCAGTGAGTCGAGGTACTTGGGGAAGTTCTCGACCATGTCCACGATCTGCCCGGCGAGCATCGACCCCAGGAGCACGACGAAGCCGACGCTGCTGACCATGACGGCGAGGAAGACGAGGAAGGTGGCGAGTCCCCGCCGCATCCCCCGGGCCGCCATCCGCCCGACCGCCGGTTCGATGGCCAGGGCGAGGAAGAACGCGAGCAGGATGTTGACGAGGAGACCGACGAGCTGGTGGAAGGCCCAGTTGCCGAGGAGGAAGCAGGAGTAGAGCGCCAGGGCGAGGACGAGCGCGCGGGGCAGCCAGCGCGGCATCCGCGCGGCCTGCCCGGCGGGCACACCGCGCTCGTCGACGGACCCGGCCCGCTCGACGGACCCGCCCCGCTCGACGGGCAGGCTCCCGGCGGGCCCGGCACCGGCGGTCCGGGCCGTGTCGGCCCCGGCCCCGGCGCCGTCGGGCCCGTCCGGTACGTCTCTGGGGGTCCCCTCGCCGACCGGCGCGGTCTTCGTGGCGACGCCCCCGCCGCCGGTGACCGCCGTCGTCGTGCCGGCGGGCGCGGGGGTCGCACCGCCGTCGGCGCCTGCGTAGGCCGGAGCCGGGAAGGCGGCCGGTCCGGGAGATTCGCCCGGTTCACGGGATGTGTCCGGGTCGCGGGATGTGTTCGGTCGTGTCACGTCGGATTCGTCAGTCGGAGCCACCCCGCCAGTCTCGCGCACCGCACGGACATTCCACCCGGGCCCCCTCACATCACCCCGGTCACCCCGAGGTCCCCGCTCGCGGGACGGGGTTCCCCGGGGGCTTCCGCGGGGCCCCGGCGGCCGTCAGCGCTTGTCGGCCGGTACGCCGACGGCCGCGCAGACGGCCCGCCACACGTCCTTCGCCTCCCAGCCCGAGTCCAGCGCCTCGCGCACCGTCCGGCCGCCCAGCTCCGCCATCACATGGTCACGCGCGAAGGACTCGGCGTACGACGCACCGAAGTGGTCGGCCATCCGCTCCCAGAAAATCGTCAACCGCATGACGCCAGTATCCCGCTCCCAAGAGTGCAGCCCGCTCCGTGAGCCTTGTCACCACGGCGTTCCGCTCTACGGTCGGAGCATGGCCGAAAATCCACTCCCCGCCCCGCCCGCGACTCCCCTGGCCCGCGCCGAGCGTTTCGTCTGGCTGACGGCCCGCGTCCTCGAACAGCGCAGATTCGCCCACCACTTCCTGCACGGTGGCGCGGACCAGGTCGAGACGGCCCTCTCCTCGTACCTCAACGAGGACGGCGGCTACGGGCACGCGCTCGAACCCGACCTGCGCGGCCCGGTCAGCCAGCCGCTGCACACCGCGCACGCGCTGCGCGTCCTCGACTCGATCGGCCGCTGCGGCGGGCTGCGCGCGGAGCGGATCTGCCGCTACCTCACCGCCGTGTCCACCCCCGACGGCGCGCTGCCCGCCGTCCACCCGTCCCAGCGCCCCTACCCGTCGGCGCCCTTCGTCCCGGTCGTCGAGTCCCCACCGAGCGCGCTGCTCACCACGGGCCCGGTGGTCGGCCTGCTGCACCGCAACCAGGTCTGGCACGCGTGGCTGTTCCGGGCCACCGAGTACTGCTGGGCGGCCGTGGAATCGCTGGAGAAGTCGCATCCGTACGAGATCGAGGCCGCGGTCGCCTTCCTGGACGGGGCACCGGACCACGCGCGCGCGGAGGCCGCCGCCGCCCGTCTCGGGCGGCTCGTGCGCGAGCAGCGGCTCGTCGTCCTTGACCCGGACCGGGAGGCCGACCACCCGGTCCCCGAGGGGTACGCGCCCGGCGAGCTCCACCATCCGCACGACTACGCGCGCGTGCCCGACTCGCTGGCGGCCCGCTGGTTCACCGACGCGGAGATGGCCCGCTCGCTCGACCGGCTCGCGGCCGACCAGCGGCCGGACGGGGGCTGGCCGATCCGCTGGCGCGCCTGGGCCCCCGGCTCGGCCCTGGAGTGGCGTCCGATCGTCACGGTCGAGGCCCTGCGCGTCCTGCGGGCGCACGGCCGGGCCATCGGCTGACGGAAGGGGCCGGGCGGCGGGCTCCAGCCGCGCGGGCACAGCCGCCCCCGGAAGGGCCCGCCGCCGCCCGGCCCCTCCGTCACCCGCCCAGGGCCCGTACCCCCGCCGTGACGAGTACGGCGGCGCCCACGACCACCAGGAAGGGGGCCCGCAGGACCAGGGCGACGGCCGCCGCGGCGACTCCGGCGGCGCGGGCGTCGAGGACCAGGGCGTGGCCCGCGCCGAAGGTCTGCTGGGCGGTGAGCGCGGCGAGCAGCGCGACGGGGAGGAGCGCGGCGAGCCGCCGTACGAGCGGCCGTTCCAGGGCTCCGGCGGGGACCAGCAGCCCGAGCAGTTTGAGCAGGTAGCACCCGCCGGCGGTCAGGGCGATGGCGATCCAGACGTTCATCGGGGGCCCTCCGTCCCGGCGGGCGGGCCGGTGCGGCGGCCGTGGAACCACAGCACCAGGGGCGCGGCGAGGGCCGCCGCGAGGACCGGGACCCCGGCGGGCAGGAAGGGCAGCAGCCCGAGGCCGAGCAGGACGGCGATCCCGGCGGTGGTCCGTTCGGTCGCGGACTTCAGCATGGGGGCGAGCAGGGCGAGGAAGACGGCGGGACCGGCCGCGTCGAGCCCCCAGGCGGCGGTGTCGCCGATCGCCTCCGCGCCGAGGGCGCCGAGCAGGGTGGTCGCGTTCCACAGGACGTACAGGGTGAGGCCGGTGACGGTGAAGCCGATCCGGGCGGCCCTGCGGGACGGCTGCGCGAGCGCGACGGCCGTGGTCTCGTCGATCACCCAGTGCGCGGCGAACGGCCTGACGGCCCTGGGCACGGCGAGGAGCTGGGAGAGCCGCAGACCGTAGAAGGCGTTGCGGGTGCCGAGGAAGAAGGCCCCGGCGGCGGCCGTGAAGGGGTTGCCGCCCGCGGCGAGGGCGCCGACGAGCGCGAACTGCGAGGCCCCGGTGAAGACGAGGAGACTGAGGACGCAGGTCTGCAGGACGCTGAGGCCGGAGCCCGCGGAGGTCACGCCGAAGGCGAAGCCGGAGAGGCCGACGGCCACTCCGACACCGAGCGCGTCGCGGACGACGGCCGCCTCGGGCTTGGCGGGTGCCGCGCCGGGCCCGGCCGGTGCCGCGCCGGGTGTGCCCTGCGCCGCTTCGGGCGTCTCGCCGGACGCCGCTCGGGATGTCTCGTCGGGTGCTCCGTCGCGTATGACGGGAGGTGCTGTCTGTTCTGCCACGTCAGGGACGGTACGGCAGTGTCGTCGACCGGGTCTTGTACGTTCTTGCGGCGGGTGCCCGAGGGGGTTCCTCGCGCGCGTGCCCAGGTCGTGGAGCGGGGACGGCCCCCGGAACGGACTCCCGCGCGCGTACCCCGGCCGGACGGGCGCGTACACACCCCCGGACAGGGGCCGGGGAACCCCCGCGCGCGTACTCGGGCCGAACGGAGACGTGCGGCCCCACCGTCGGCCCTCCCCGCGCGCGTACCCGGGCCGGTGGACGCCGGAACCGTACGGGGCACCGCGCACGGCCCTCCCCGCGCGCGCGTACCCCGGCCGGTCGAGGCGGGCGCCCTTCCGTTCCCGACGGAACGATGCCCACCGCGTACGTGGTGGCCGGGCCGGGCCGCCGCTAGGACGCCCGGCCTCCGGTGCCACGTGCGCGTTGGTAGGCGCCCGGCGGCACCCCGACGCTGCGGGTGAAGTGGCGGCTGAGGTGCGACTGGTCGGTGAAGCCGACGGCGGCGGCGGCAGCAGCCGGTGGCGTGCCCGCGTCCAGCAGCCGCCGCGCCCGCCGCACGCGCGCGTCGGTGAGCCAGGTGTGCGGCGGCATCCCGTACGCGTCCCGGAAGGCCCGGAGCAGCGCGAAGGGGCTGGTGCCCAGGTCGGTGGCGAGACGCTCCAGGGTCGGCGGCGCCACCATGCGGTCCTCCAGGACGGCACGCGCGCGTGCCGCGTTCCGCCCGCCCGCCGTACGCGGGGGCAGCGGACTGATCAGCCCGCCGTGGCCGCGCAGCAGCCGGGCGGTGACCAGCCGGAGCATGGTGTCGGCCGCCAGCGCGTTGCCCTCCTCGGCGGCCCGGTGGACACCGACGACGAGCCGGGCGGCGGCCGGGTCGTCGACGACGGGAAGCGTGAAGCCGACCGAGCCGCGCAGCGCGAGGACGTCGGCGGCGATGGACCGGACGATCTCCGCGTCGGGGTAGATCGTCCGGTACGTCCAGCCCTCGGGCACGCCCGCGTGCCCGGTGTGCGGGGTGTCGGGGTTCACCAGGGCGACCTGCCCCGGGCCCGTGCGGACCAGGTCGTCGCGGTAGTGGAAGGCCTCGACGCCCTCGGTGACCGCCGCGAAGACGAAGGTCTCGTGGGTGTGCCGGGCGAAGACCTTGCGGACGTAGCGGGCGTGCAGCAGGTCCACCCCGGGCAGCTCGGGGTACTGCCAGTACCGGGCCCGCTCCCCGCTCGTCATGCCTCCATTCTGCGGCAGCCGACCCACCGGGGCGCGAACGGGTTTCCCCAGGTCCGGGCGGTTGTCAGTGGGCGGGTGCACGATGGAGGGCATGGTCAGGTCCGCGCTCGACTCGTTCTCCCCCGCGACCCGTGGTTGGTTCGCCGGGGCCTTCACCGCGCCCACGGCGGCGCAGGAGGGCGCCTGGACCGCCATCGGCGCGGGCTCCGACGTCCTCGTCGTCGCCCCCACGGGCTCGGGCAAGACCCTGGCCGCTTTCCTCGCCTCCCTGGACCGGCTGGCCTCCTCGCCCCCGCCCGCCGAGCCGAGGAAGCGCTGCCGCGTGCTGTACGTGTCCCCGCTGAAGGCCCTCGCCGTGGACGTCGAGCGGAACCTGCGCTCGCCGCTGACCGGCATCCGCCAGGAGTCGGTGCGGCTGGGCCTGCCCGAGCCGGACGTCAGGGTCGGCATCCGCTCCGGCGACACTCCCCCGGCCGAGCGCCGGGCCCTCGCCACCCGCCCGCCGGACATCCTGATCACCACCCCCGAGTCGCTGTTCCTGATGCTGACCTCCGCCGCCCGCGAGGCGCTCTCCGGAGTGGAGACGGTCATCCTCGACGAGGTGCACGCGGTCGCGGGCACGAAGCGCGGCGCCCACCTTGCGCTCTCCCTGGAGCGGCTGGACGAGCTGCTGCCCCGCCCGGCGCGCCGGATCGGCCTGTCCGCGACGGTCCGCCCGGTGGACGAGGTCGCGCGCTATCTGTCGCCGGGGCGGGCCGTGGAGATCGTCCAGCCCGCGTCGGGCAAGGAGTTCGACCTGTCGGTCGTCGTCCCCGTCGAGGACATGGGCGAGCTGGGCGGCTCGCCCGCGTCCGAGGGCAAGGACGGCGGCGACCGGCCGTCGATCTGGCCGCACGTCGAGGAGCGGATCGCGGACCTCGTCCAGGCCCACCGCTCCACCATCGTCTTCGCCAACTCCCGCCGCCTCGCCGAGCGCCTGTGCAACCGGCTCAACGAGATCGCGTACGAGCGGGCGACCGGCGAACCGCTGCCCGAGGGGGCTCCCCCGGCCGAGGTCATGGCCCAGTCGGGGGCCGCCAGGGGCGCCCCCGCGCTGCTCGCCCGCGCCCACCACGGCTCGGTCTCGAAGGAGCAGCGCGCCCAGGTCGAGGAGGACCTGAAGGCGGGCCGGCTGCCCGCCGTGGTGGCCACCTCCAGCCTGGAGCTGGGCATCGACATGGGCGCGGTCGACCTGGTCGTGCAGGTCGAGTCACCGCCCTCGGTGGCCTCCGGGCTCCAGCGCGTGGGCCGCGCGGGGCACCAGGTCGGCGCGGTGTCGACGGGCGTGGTCTTCCCCAAGTACCGGGGCGATCTGGTGCAGGCGGCGGTGGTCACCGAGCGGATGCGCGCCGGGGCGATCGAGTCGATGCGGATCCCCGCCAATCCCCTGGACGTACTGGCGCAGCAGTTGGTGGCGACCGTAGCCCTCGACACCTGGCAGGTGGACGACCTGCTGGCGCTGGTCCGCCGGGCGGCGCCGTTCTCGTCCCTGCCCGAGTCGGCGTTCACGGGCGTGCTCGACATGCTCGCGGGCCGCTATCCGTCGGACGCCTTCGCGGAGCTGCGCCCGCGCGTGGTCTGGGACCGGGTCGCCGGGACCGTGACCGGACGGCCGGGCGCCCAGCGGCTCGCCGTCACCTCCGGCGGCACGATCCCCGACCGGGGTCTGTTCGGCGTGTTCCTGGCGGGTTCGGACCCCAAGAAGGGCGGGGGACGGGTCGGGGAGCTCGACGAGGAGATGGTGTACGAGTCCCGGGTCGGCGACGTGTTCACGCTCGGCACCACCTCCTGGCGGATCGAGGACATCACCCGTGACCGGGTCCTGGTCTCCCCCGCGCCCGGGGTGCCGGGCAGGCTGCCGTTCTGGAAGGGCGACCAGTTGGGCCGCCCGCTGGAGCTGGGCCGGGCCGTGGGCGCGTTCCTGCGCGAGGTCGGCGCCCTCCCGGAGGAGGACGCCCGGCTGCGGCTGCTGGCCGCGGGGCTCGACGCCTGGGCGGCGGACAACGTGATCGCCTACCTCGGGGAGCAGCGCGAGGCCTGCGGGCACGTGCCGGACGACCGGACGATCCTCGTCGAGCGGTTCCGGGACGAGCTCGGGGACTGGCGGGTCGTCATCCACTCCCCGTTCGGGGCACAGGTGCACGCCCCGTGGGCGCTGGCCCTCGGGGCGCGGCTCGCCGAGCGGTACGGCATGGACGCGCAGGTGATGCACGCGGACGACGGCATCGTGCTGCGGCTGCCCGACGCCGATCTGATGGGCCTGGACATGGGCCTCGACCTGCTCGACCACGAGCCGGTCGATCCCGGGCGGCACCTCGACACGACGTACGACGCCGACACGGCGCCGGTCGGCGCGGCCGACACCCTCTTCGACCGGGGCGAGATCGAGCAGATCGTCACCGACCAGGTGGGCGCCTCGGCGCTGTTCGCGTCCCGCTTCCGCGAGTGCGCGGCGCGCGCCCTGCTGCTGCCGAAGCGGAACCCGGGCAAGCGCACCCCGCTCTGGCAGCAGCGCCAGCGCGCTTCCCAACTGCTCCAGGTGGCGAGCGAGTTCGGCTCCTTCCCGATCGTCCTCGAAGCGGTCCGCGAATGCCTCCAGGACGTCTTCGACCTGCCGGGACTCGTGGAGCTGATGGGGGACGTCGAGGCCCGCCGGGTCCGTCTGGTCGAGGTCACCACCCCCGAGCCCTCGCCCTTCGCCCGCTCGCTGCTCTTCGGCTACGTGGCGCAGTTCCTGTACGAGGGCGACTCGCCGCTCGCCGAGCGGCGGGCGGCGGCGCTGTCCCTGGACTCCCGGCTGCTCGCGGAGCTGCTCGGCCGGGCGGAGCTGCGCGAGCTGCTCGACCCGGAGGTCCTGACGGAGCTGGAGCGGGAGCTCCAGTGGCTGACGGACGACCGGCGGATCAAGGACGTGGAGGGCGTCGCCGACCTGCTGCGGGTGCTGGGGCCGCTCACCGAAGCGGAGCTGGCCGAGCGCGGTGCGGAGGCGGTCTGGGCGCCGGAGCTGGGGGCGGCCCGGCGGGCGATCCGGGTGCGGATCGGGGGCCGGGAGCACTGGGCCGCGATCGAGGACGCGGGCCGTCTCCGGGACGCCCTGGGCACGGCCTTGCCGGTGGGGGTTCCCGAGGCCTTCACCGAGCCGGTCAAGGATCCGCTGGGGGACCTCCTCTCGCGGTTCGCCCGTACCCACGGCCCGTTCACGTCCTCGTCGGCCGCCGACCGGTTCGGGCTGGGGGCGGCCGTCACCGACGGCGCGCTCCAGCGGCTCGCCGCGTCCGGCCGGGTCGTCCAGGGCGAGTTCCACCCCTCCGGCATCGGCCAGGAGTGGTGCGACGCGACGGTGCTGCGGCGACTGCGCCGCCGTTCCCTCGCGGCCCTGCGCCACGAGCTGGAGCCGGTGCCCCCGGCGGCCCTCGCCACGTTCCTGCCGCAGTGGCAGCACCTGGGGGGCGGCGGGCTGCGCGGGATCGACGGCCTCGCCCGCGCGGTCGAACAGCTCCAGGGCGCGCCGGTGCCCGCCTCGGCCCTGGAGAAGCTGGTGCTGCCGTCCCGGGTGCGGGACTACTCCCCCGGGCTCCTGGACGAGCTGACGACCACCGGCGAAGTGCTGTGGGCCGGGGCGGGCTCGCTGCCCGGCAAGGACGGCTGGGTCTCGCTGTACCTCGCGGACGCGGCCCCGCTGCTGCTGCCGCCGCCGCAGCCCCTGGAGCTGTCCGCGCTGCACGAGTCGGTGCTGACCGTGCTGTCCGGCGGGTACGGCCTGTTCTTCCGGCAGATCGCCGACCAGATCCGGGCCACCACCCATCCGGACGCGACCGATCCGCAGCTCGCCGACGCGGTCTGGGACCTGGCCTGGTCGGGGCGGCTGACCAACGACACCCTCGCCCCGCTGCGCTCGGTCCTCGGCTCGGGCCGTACGGCGGGGGCGACCGCCCACCGGGCGCGCCGCACGGTCCCTCGCGGCCGGTACGGCTCGCTGACGGGCGCCGCCCGTCCCGCGTCCCGGACGGGCCCGCCGACGGTCTCCGGCCGCTGGTCGCTGCTGCCCCCGCCGGAACCGGAGCCGACGCACCGGGCTCACGCCCTGGCCAGGACCCTGCTGGACCGGCACGGTGTGGTCACCCGGGGCGCGGTGGCCGCCGAGGGCGTGGCGGGCGGCTTCTCGGCGGTGTACCGGGTCCTCGCGGCCTTCGAGGACAGCGGGCAGGCCCGGCGCGGATACGTGGTGGAGGGGCTCGGCGCGGCGCAGTTCGCGGTGGACGGGGCGGTGGACCGGCTGCGGGCGGCGGCCACCGCGCGCGACCGGGGCGTGGAGGCGGCGGCGGGCCCGCGCGCGCTGGTCCTCGCGGCGGCCGATCCGGCGAACGCGTACGGGGCCGCCCTGTCCTGGCCCGAGCCGCCCACCGACGCCGGGCACAAGCCGGGCCGGAAGGCGGGCGCGCTGGTGGTCCTGGTCGACGGCGAGCTGACGCTGTACATGGAGCGGGGCGGCAAGACGCTCCTGTGCTGGCCCGCCGAGCCGGACGACCCGGTCCTGACGGCGGCGGCGGGCGCCCTGGCGGAGGCGGCGCGGACGGGCACGCTCGGCACGGTCACGGTGGAGCGGATCAACGGCGCGACGGCCCTGACGTCCCCGCTGGCCCGCCCCCTGGAGACGGCGGGCTTCGTGGCCACCCCCAGAGGTCTGCGCCTGCGCGCGGGGTGACCCGGGCCAGAGGTCCTCGACCGGCATCGCGTACGGCCCCCGGCGCCGCCGCACACGATGCCGGGTCGAGCCGCACCATGACCGGAGGCGGGCACGGCCACCGGTCGGTCCGGCGGAGGAGCCGCCGAGGAGCTTCCGCCCCGGGTCACCGGTCCACCCGTTACGGATCTCGCCCGCCCGGCACAATGGAACCGTGCCCGAGGGAGACACCGTCTGGCAGGCCGCCCGGCGCCTGCACATCGCGCTCGCCGGGCGGGTGCTGACCCGCTCGGACCTCCGGGTGCCCCGGTTCGCCACCGCCGACCTGACCGGCCGCACGGTCCTGGACGTCACCCCGCGCGGCAAACACCTGCTCACCCGGATCGAGGGCGGACTGACCCTCCACTCCCATCTGCGGATGGACGGTGCCTGGCGGGTGTACGTCACCGGGCGGCGCCCGGGCGGTGGCCCCGACCACCAGATCCGGGCCGTCCTCGGAAACGCGGAGTGGACCGCGTACGGCTACCGGCTCCCCGTGCTCGAACTCATCCGCACGGCCGAGGAGTCCCGCGCGGTGGGCCGTCTCGGTCCGGATCTGCTGGGTCCCGACTGGGACCCGGCGGAGGCCGCGCGCCGCCTGGGGGCCGACCCTGGCCGACCGCTCGGCGAGGCCCTGCTCGACCAGCGGAACCTGGCGGGCATCGGCAACGTGTACAAGTCGGAGCTGGCCTTCCTCGCGGGCGTCACCCCCTGGCTCCCGATGGGCGAACTGGCCCCCGACGTCCCCGACCGGCTGGCCGCCACCGCCCACCGCCTCCTGGAGGCGAACAAGGCCCACCCGGAGCGCCGCACCACCACGACCCGCCACCCGGGGACACCGCTGTACGTCTACGGCCGGGCGGGCCGCCCCTGCCTGCGCTGCGGCACCCCGATCCGCGAGGCGGAGCTGAACGACCGGGTGACGTACTGGTGCCCCGGCTGCCAGCACGGCCCCGCCCCCGAAGCCCGCCAAGCCCCCAAGTCCCCATAGCTCCACCAGCTCCACCAGCTCCACCAGCTCCACCAGCTCCACCAGCTCCACCAGCTCCACCAGCTCCACCAGCTCCAGACAACCTCACTGCCCCGCCCACCCCGTCCATCCCGTCCATCCCACCCACGCGCACCAATTGACGATCCGTCAGATCTGCCCGTACGGTCCGGTCATGACGGCTCTCCCCGCGTACGACCTCACCGGCCGCACCGCGTTCGTCACCGGCGCGGCGAGCGGCATCGGGCGGGCGACGGCGCTCCTCCTCGCCCGGTCCGGCGCCACCGTGCACGGCGCGGACCTCGACGCGCGGGGCGCCGAGGAGACCGCCGCGCTGATCACCCGGGCGGGGGGCATCGCGTACGCGCACGTCCTGGACGTCACGGACCGCGCCGCACTGGCCGCCGCCGTCCGCGCGGCCGGACCGCTGCACGTGATGGCGGCGGTCGCGGGGATCATGCACACGAGCACGGTCCTGGAGACCCGGGACGAGGATCTGGACCGCGTCCTCGCGGTCAACTTCAAGGGCGTCCTCCACGCCTGCCAGGAGGCGGCCCGCTCGATGATCGACGCGGGCGTGCCCGGCTCGATCGTCACGATGGCGTCGGGCGCGATGGACACCGCGAGCCCGGGGCTGCTCTGCTACAGCGTCGCCAAGGCAGCCGTCGTCCAGTTGACGAAGACCCTGGCGGTGGAGGCGGGCCGCTACGGCATCCGGGTCAACGCGGTCGCCCCGGGCTGGATCCGCACCCCGATGACCGACCGGCACGACCCGGCGGCCCAGGAACAGGCGGAGGCGGCGATGGTCCGCCACTCACCGCTGGGGCGGGTCGGGGAGGCCGAGGACGTGGCGCACGCGGTCCTGCACCTCGCGTGCGACGCCTCCGCCTTCACGACCGGCCAGATCCTCCGCCCGAACGGCGGCGTGGCCATGCCCTGGTGATCCCCCGCACCCGGAAACGCCCCGCACCACCCGCACCACCGGAGTCGGGAGCCCGCGCCGAGTCACCACCCGGCCCCGAACAACCCGCCCCGGAACCACCCGCCCCCGCATCGCCCGACCCCCGGGCCCGGCCGAACCACAACCCTCCTGACCCTCCGGATCCCCCTGCCCCCCCGACCCTCCCGGCCCGGACCGATGCCGCCGCCGCGTGCACCGGCAGCAGGCTCAGCCCCCAGCCCCCCGCCGCCACCGCCCCCTCGACCGGTCCGGCCTCGCCGGGCACCAGCAGCAGGCGCAGCACCGCCCACCACCAGAGCCCCCCGGCCACCAGCCCCACCGCGACCAGCGCGAGCGTCGCCGGCGGCACCCGTCGCCGTACCATGGCCGCCTCCTGCCGTCGACGCTAGACCGGCGGGATCACCCCGCGGGAGGGCGCACCGGAGGCAGACCCGGCGCACACGGCCCGGTCGCACGTTCCCCCCACCATGGCAGCCCGACCAGAACCCGGCATCTCAGGCATCTCGCCACAAAACGAAGAGCGGACCACCGCACCGCCGCACACGACGACCACGGGACTCCCGCACACGGCAACCACAGGACGTCCTCGCGGGAGGACCGCGGAACGCCCCGCACGGAAGATCACGGGAACACCCCGCCCGTGGAAGGACCCCGCGAAGACGCACGAAGACGGAACCCCGGTCGGCGCCCTCTGGAGGGTGCCGACCGGGGTTCCGTCCGGTTTCGGTTCAGGCGGCGACGACGTCGACCGCTTCCGCGGGTGCCTTGATGGTCACCCGCTCGGTGGGCACACTGCCCACCGACGTCACCGACACCGAATTGAGCATCGGGCGGACCGGCGTCGGCACCGGCTGGCTCGCCGCTGCCGACTGGGCCAGTTCGGCCAAGGACAGCTCGTCGCTCACTTCACGCATCAGCTCGGACATCCGTACGTCCAGCGCGTCGCAGATCGCGGAGAGCAGCTCGGAGGAAGCCTCCTTCTGCCCCCGCTCCACCTCGGAGAGATAGCCGAGCGAGACTCGGGCGGACGAGGAGACTTCGCGCAGAGTACGGCCCTGGCGCTGGCGCTGCCGACGCAGCACGTCACCCAGCAGGCGACGGAGCAGAATCATCGGTGGCTCCCTCCTCGGACCGCGTAGCCGCATCCTTCACGCCCCACCGTACCGCCTCGCGCCGCAGCCGTGCGGGGAGCGATGTCGTGTTCACTCAGGGCTGCAAACATCCATTCTCCCCGTCGTGTTCCGTATCCTGTGCCCGCGCATTCGCCGGGAGTTCCCCACGGAGCAGCTCCAGCACGCTCCGTACGCTCTCTCTACGGATTTCCGCGCGGTCGCCGTTCAATCGCAGAGCGGCCACTTTCCCGGCGCGGGCGTCCGTCGCGGCGGGTCCGGCGACGGCCACGTAGACGGTTCCGACGGGCTGTCCGTCCTGGAGGTCGGGGCCCGCGACCCCGGTCGTCGCGATCCCCCAGTCGGCGCCGAGCCGGTCCCGCACACCCGCCGCCATCTGCAGCGCGACCTCGGGGTCGACCGCTCCGCGCGCCGCGAGGAGGTCCGGGTCGACGCCGAGCAGCTCGTGCTTGAGGGGCGTGGCGTAGGCGGTGACGGAGCCCCGGAAGACGGCGGAGGCGCCGGGCACCGAGGTGAGTTCGGCGGCCACCAGACCACCCGTGAGCGACTCCGCCACGGCCAGCGTGTGACCACGCTCCGCGAGCAGCGCCAGCACCCGGGCGGCCTCGGTCACCGTGCCGCCGTCTCCGGCCGGTTCGCCCGCTCGGCGGCGAGCCCCTCACGGCGCAGCACGACGGCCTGCCGGACGTAGTCCAGGCCCGTGACGACCGTCAGGACGACGGCCAGCGCCATCACCCAGAAGCGCAGGGTGGCCAGGGGCCCGGTGAGCACCAGCACGTACATGCCGACGGCCGTGCCCTGGGCCAGCGTCTTCATCTTGCCGCCGCGGCTGGCGGGGATGACCGCGTGCCGGATCACCCAGAAGCGCATCAGGGTGATCCCCAGTTCCCGCGCCAGGACGACCCCGGTGACCCACCAGGGCAGGTCCCCGAGCATCGAGAGCGAGATGAGCCCGGCCGCCATGATCGCCTTGTCGGCGATCGGGTCGGCGATCTTACCGAAGTCGGTGACCAGGTTGTAGGTACGGGCCAGGTGCCCGTCGAAGATGTCCGTGATCATGGCGACGGCGAACGCGGCCCAGGCCCAGGCGCGCCAGACCGGGTCGTGACCGCCGTCCTGGAGCAGCAGCAGCACGAAGCCCGGTACGAGGACGAGCCGGATCATGGTCAGGATGTTGGCGATGTTCCACAGACTGGCCTGGTTGACGGCCGCCGTGCCCAGCTTGCCTCGGGGCGTCGGCCTTCCGGTCCCGCCCGTCGCGGATGCCGGGACTCCGGTCATCTGCCCGCCTCCTCGAAAAGACACTCGGCCACCAGGTCGACACCCTCCGTGCCGACGACCTTCGCCCTGACCATACGGCCCGGGGCCAGGTCGGGGCTCGCGCCGTCGGCCGTGGTGAGCAGGACCTGTCCGTCGGTCTCGGGCGCCTGGTGGGCGGCGCGGCCGATCACACCGTCCTCGTCGTCCACGGATTCGACCATCACTTCCAGCATCTCGCCGATGCGCTCCTCCGCGCGCTGCGCGGTGAGCTCCTCGGCGAGCCGGGAGAGGTGGGCGAGCCGTGCGTCGACGACGTCCTGGTCGAGCTTGTGCTCGTACGTGGCGGCTTCGGTGCCGTCCTCGTCGGAGTAGCCGAAGACGCCGATGGCGTCGAGGCGGGCGTGGGTGACGAAGCGTTCCAGCTCGGCGAAGTCCGCCTCGGTCTCGCCGGGGAAGCCGACGATGAAGTTGGAGCGGGCACCGGCGGTCGGGGCCTTGGAGCGGATGGTCTCCAGGAGCTCCAGGAAGCGGTCGGTGTCGCCGAAGCGGCGCATGGCCCGCAGCACGTCGGGGGCGCTGTGCTGGAAGGAGAGGTCGAAGTAGGGCGCGACCTTCTCGGTGGAGGTGAGGACGTCGATCAGGCCGGGGCGCATCTCGGCGGGCTGGAGGTAGCTGACGCGGACGCGCTCGATGCCGTCCACGGCCGCCAGCTCGGGCAGCAGGCTCTCCAGGAGGCGGATGTCGCCGAGGTCCTTGCCGTACGAGGTGTTGTTCTCGGAGACCAGCATGACCTCCTTGACGCCCTGCTCGGCGAGCCAGCGCGTCTCGTTCAGCACGTCGGAGGGACGGCGCGAGACGAAGGAGCCCCGGAAGGAGGGGATGGCGCAGAAGGAGCAGCGGCGGTCGCAGCCGGAGGCCAGCTTCACGGAGGCGACGGGGCTGGTGTCGAGGCGGCGGCGGAGCGGGGCCCGGGGCCCGGAGGCGGGCGCGAGCCCGTCGGGCAGGTCGCTCGGTACGTCCTCGGGGGCTTCGGGGGCCGCCACGGTGCCGTGGCCCGGCAGGGCCACCGCGGCGGCGGCCTGCTGCCGCTCGACGGGCGACAGGGGCAGCAGCTTGCGCCGGTCGCGGGGGGTGTGGGCCTCGACGCTGCCACCGTTGAGGATGGTCTGGAGGCGGTTGGAGATGTCGGCGTAGTCGTCGAAGCCGAGGACGCCGTCGGCCTCCGGGAGGGCCTCGGCGAGTTCCTTGCCGTACCGCTCGGCCATGCAGCCGACGGCGACCACGGCCTGGGTCTTGCCGTGGTCCTTCAGATCATTGGCTTCGAGCAGGGCGTCGACGGAGTCCTTCTTGGCGGCTTCGACGAACCCACAGGTGTTGACGACGGCGACATCCGCGTCCTCGGCGTTCTCGACGAGCTCCCAGCCGTCCGCTGCCAAGCGGCCTGCGAGCTCCTCCGAGTCCACCTCGTTACGGGCGCAGCCAAGAGTGACAAGGGCGACGGTACGGCGTTCGGGCATGGACTCAAGACTACTTCGTCCCGGCCGTTCCCCCGTCGCGCAGGGTTCACCTGAGCGACGGGGGTCACATCCGGCGCCGTTTCCGGCGGGGCTCAGCCGGCCTCGGGGTCGCCCTTGGTGTAGGTCAGCCGCTCCACCTGACCGGATTCGAACTTGTCCGCGAGCTTCTTGCCGTTCACGTAGAGCTCGATCGCTCCGGCGTTGCCGAGGACGAGGTCGACGCGCTCGTCGTCCTGGAAGGTCTTGGACTCGCCCTTGAGGAGGAGCCCGTCGAAGAGCACCTTGCCGTCGTGGCCCTTGGCCGAGATCCAGCTCTTGTCGTCGAGGGCGGAGAGCTTGACCGTGACCTTGTCCTGGGGGACGGCGGCGATGGCGCTCTCGGTGGGCTTCGGGGCGACGGGCTTGACCGGCTTGGGCTTGGCGGCGGAGGTGGCCTTGTCGGGGGCGGGCGCCGGGCCGCCCTCGGCGGCGGTGGTGGCGCCCTTCGTGTCGTCGTTCCCGTTGAACATCGTGAAGCCGACGAAGCCGACGACGGCGACGATGGCCGCGACCATCGCGGCGGTCCAGTTGGGCCGCCGGGGCTCGGGGCGGATGCGTTCCGCCTCGAAGAGCGGGGCGGCGGGGGTGGGCGCGGGGCGGCCTCCGTGCTCGGCGTCGTACTGCTCGATCAGCGGTGCCGGATCGAGACCGACGGCGCGCGCGAGGGTACGGATGTGCCCACGGGCGTAGACGTCGCCGCCGCAGCGCGAGAAGTCGTCCTCCTCGATCGCGTGCACGATCGGAATCCGGACACGGGTGGAGGCACTGACCTCTTCGACGGTGAGACCGGCGGCGATGCGGGTCTGCTGGAGAGCGCGACCGATCGAGTCCCGGTCGTCTGCCGGGAAGGTCCGGTCGTCTTCGGGGGAGTTGCCGATGGACACGAGAGCGCCTTTCGAGCGTGTAGCCACCTGCTGGACGTTCAGTCTATGGGTGGTACGAAAGGGTGGGGCAACCGGGCGGGTGCTGTTTGTACGCCATGAGGCTGGGACATCCTGCTGTCCCTCCGTCCAACTTGACGTACGGCCAGGGGAAACGGTTGCCCGCCGTTCCCTTACGAGTGAGTCTCGGCCCGGTCCCGACCGGGTACCCCGCCCGGTGGGCACCACACCCGCCCCACCCGCCACGCCACCCCGTCTTCACGCCCCCCGCACCCGCTGCCCACGCACCCACGCACACCGACGTCCCCGCGCGCCCCGGCGTCCCCGCACCCTCGCGGCCCCGCCCTCACGCCCCCGACTCGCCTCGGATCACGGCGAGCACCCCGTCCAGCTCGTCGGGCTTCACGAGCACGTCCCGCGCCTTCGATCCCTCGCTCGGCCCGACGATGTTCCGCGACTCCATCAGGTCCATCAGCCGGCCCGCCTTGGCGAAGCCGACGCGCAGCTTGCGCTGGAGCATCGACGTGGAGCCGAACTGGGTGGAGACGACGAGTTCCGCCGCCTGGCACAGCAGGTCGAGGTCGTCGCCGATGTCCTCGTCGATCTCCTTCTTCTGCCGGGTGCCGACGGTGACGTCCTCCCGGAAGACCGGGGTCATCTGGTCCTTGCAGTGCTGCACGACGGCCGCGACCTCGTGCTCGGTGACGAAGGCGCCCTGGAGGCGGACGGGCTTGTTGGCGCCCATCGGCAGGAACAGTCCGTCACCCTTTCCGATGAGCTTCTCGGCGCCGGGCTGGTCGAGGATGACCCGGCTGTCGGCGAGCGAGGAGGTCGCGAAGGCCAGCCGGGACGGCACGTTGGCCTTGATGAGACCGGTGACGACGTCCACGGACGGCCGCTGTGTGGCGAGGACCAGATGGATTCCGGCGGCGCGCGCGAGCTGGGTGATGCGGACGATCGAGTCCTCGACGTCCCGGGGCGCGACCATCATCAGGTCGGCCAGCTCGTCGACGATGACCAGCAGGTACGGATAGGGGTTGAGCTCGCGCTCGCTGCCCTCCGGCAGTTTGATCTTGCCGTCCCGGATGGCCTGGTTGAAGTCGTCGATGTGCCGGAAGCCGAAGGCCGCCAGGTCGTCGTAGCGGAGGTCCATCTCCTTCACCACCCACTGGAGGGCCTCGGCGGCCCGCTTGGGGTTGGTGATGATCGGGGTGATCAGGTGCGGGATGCCCTCGTACGCGGTGAGCTCGACCCGCTTGGGGTCGACGAGGACCATCCGGACGTCCTCGGGGGTCGCCCTTATCATGATCGAGGTGATCAGGCAGTTGATGCACGAGGACTTTCCGGAGCCGGTGGCCCCGGCGACCAGGACGTGCGGCATCTTCGCCAGGTTGGCCATCTCGTAGCCGCCCTCGACGTTCTTGCCGAGCGCCACCAGCATCGGGTGGTCGTCCTCGGCGGCGGCGGCGAGCCGCAGCACGTCACCGAGGTTCACCATCTCGCGGTCGCTGTTCGGGATCTCGATGCCGACCGCGGACTTGCCGGGGATCGGTGAGATGATCCGGACGTCCGGGGAGGCCACCGCGTAGGCGATGTTCTTCGTCAGGGCGGTGATCTTCTCGACCTTCACGGCGGGCCCGAGCTCGACCTCGTACCGCGTGACCGTCGGCCCCCGGGTGAAACCGGTGACGGCGGCGTCCACCTTGAACTCGGTGAAGACGTTGGAGAGCGCGTCCACCACGGCGTCGTTGGCGGCGCTGCGCGTCTTGCCGGGCCCGCCCCGCTCCAGCAGGTCCAGCGACGGCAGCGCGTAGGTGATGTCCCCGGCCAGTTGGAGCTGCTCCGCCCGGGGCGGCAGATCCGTCGGCTCGGGAGCGGGCTTGGTCAGATCCGGTACGCCTCCGCCGGGCCGCTGGTCACTCCCACGAGCAGGCGGCACGGGCGCACCTCCGACCCCCGTTCCCCCCCGCCCCCGCCCACCCCCGGCGGCGGCCTGCGCGGCGGCCTTCCGGTCGGCGGTGACGTCCCTGGTCAGATCGGCGACGATCGGGGACGGCGGCATCCCGTTGAGGACCGCGCCGTCGAGCGCGGCGGCGGCCGCCGCCGCGATGTCCACCGGGTCCGGGCCGTCGTCGAAGGCGGGCCGCTCGGCCGGACGCCGGGCCGCGCCCTTGCGCCGCTCCAGCATCTCCTCCTCGGCCCGGTCCACGTCGTACGGCTCGGCGGGGCCGCGCCGCCGCACCGGACCGGCCGCGCGGGGCCCCGAACGGGCCTCGCGCCAGTCCTCGTCGTACCCCTCGTGCCCCTCGTACCCCTCGGCCCGCACCGGGTCGTACGCGGGTTCGACGATGCCGAGCCGGGCGCCGAGGGCGCGCAGTCGCTGCGGGATCGCGTTGACCGGGGTGGCGGTGACCACCAGCAGCCCGAAGACCGTGAGCAGCACCAGCATCGGTACGGCGAGGACCTCGCCCATCATGAAGACCAGCGGCTGGGAAGCGGCCCAGCCGATCAGCCCGCCCGCGTCCTGCATGGCGGCGCTGCCGTCGCCGCGCCCCGGCGAGCCGCACGCGATGTGGACCTGGCCGAGGACACCGATGACGAGGGCGGAGAGGCCGATGCTGATCCTCCCGTTGGCCTCCGGCTTCTCCGGATAGAGGACCAGCCGTACGCCGATCGCGCCGAGCAGCAGCGGGACGAGCAGGTCGAGCCGGCCGAAGGCGCCGGTGACCAGCATCTCGACGAGGTCGCCGACCGGACCCCGCAGATTGGACCAGGTACCGGCGGCGACGATCAGCGCGAGCCCGAGGAGGAGCAGCGCGAGACCGTCCTTGCGGTGGGCCGGATCGAGGCCCTTGGCGCCCCGCCCCATCCCCCGCAGCATCGCCCCCACGCCGTGCGCGACCCCCAGCCACGCGCCCCGCGCGAGCCGGTACACGCCCCCGGTCGGGGACGGCGCGGGCCGGGCCGGGGCCCTCTTCGCCGCGGTCTTCCGCGCGGGCGCGCGCTTGGCGGGCGCGGCCTTCTTCGCGGGCGCCTTCTTCGCGGGCGGCTTGGCGGGGGACTTCGCGGGGGCCGCTTTCTTCGCGGCGCCCGCCGTACGGCCGGCGCGCGGCTTGGCGGTGCCCGCCGTGCCCTGGGAACCCTTGCCGGACGTACGTGAAGCCATGGTGCCGAGGTTACCGGTGTGAGCAGCCGCTGTCCGCCTCACCCGAACGTGTCGCCCCGCCGGGGCACGAAGGTGACGCCGTCCCGCCCCGGACGACGGCCGTCAGAACCGGCCGTGACGGTACGTCAGCCCTGGGCGGGCAGCGTCGGCGCGGCTCCCGTGCCCGGTTCGAGCGCGTCCAGGGCGCGGCGCAGTCCGGTCAGCTTCCGCTCCAGGTGCGCGGCGGTGGCGACCGCGGCGGCGTCGGCGGAGTCGTCGTCGAGCTGCTTGGACAGCGCCTCCGCCTGCTCCTCGACGGCCGCGAGCCGGGCGGAGAGTTCGGCGAGGAGCCCGGCGGACTCCTTGCCGTGACCGCCCTCGCCGCCCTCCAACTGGAGCCGCAGCAGAGCCGCCTGCTCCCGCAGCTTGCAGTTCTTCATGTACAGCTCGACGAAGACGGAGACCTTGGCGCGCAGCACCCACGGGTCGAACGGCTTCGAGATGTAGTCGACCGCGCCGGCCGCGTATCCCCGGAAGGTGTGGTGGGGACCGTGGTTGATGGCGGTGAGGAAGATGATCGGGATGTCGCGGGTCCGCTCACGCCGCTTGATGTGCGCGGCGGTCTCGAAACCGTCCATCCCCGGCATCTGGACGTCCAGCAGGATGACCGCGAAGTCGTCCGTCAACAGCGCCTTGAGCGCTTCCTCCCCTGACGATGCCCGCACCAGCGTCTGATCGAGCGCGGAGAGAATGGCCTCCAGCGCCAGCAGATTCTCCGGCCGGTCATCGACCAGGAGGATCTTGGCCTTCTGCACCATGCCCCGTCCTCCTCGCCCCGGCAACGGCTCTCCCCGGCTCCCCGAACCGGGGGTGGCACCGGGCGCCGCCCCAGGGGACGACTCTCTGACGCCGTCCGTCCTTGTGCCGGTCATCGTAGCCGCACCCCGCCCGTCGCCACACCCTGTCACCGCGATGTCACTGCGCACGTACCTGAAACGCGGTGGGAGATCAGAAGGTTCCCCGTGCGCGGCCTTCTCACACCCTTCTCACCGAAGCCGTCCGACGGCCTCCCCGGGTGCGTGCGGGGGCCCGTGGCGCGCGGTGTCCTCCCCTCGCCACGGGCCCCCGCACGGGGTCACTCGCCCCGCATCCACTGCTCCATCACGGACAGCAGGTAGTCGGACTCCACCGGCTTCGTCACATAGTCCGAGGCGCCCGACTCGATCGCCTTCTCCCGGTCGCCCTTCATCGCCTTCGCCGTGAGCGCGATGATCGGCAGCCCCGCGAACTGCGGCATCCGCCGGATCGCGGTCGTCGTCGCGTACCCGTCCATCTCCGGCATCATGATGTCCATCAGGACCAGCGCCACGTCGTCGTGCTGCTCCAGGACCTCGATGCCCTCCCGGCCGTTCTCCGCGTAGAGCACCGCGAGCCCGTGCTGCTCCAGGACGCTGGTGAGCGCGAACACGTTGCGGATGTCGTCGTCGACGATGAGCACCCGCTCGCCCGAGAAGCCGTAGCCCCGGCGCTTCTCGGGCTCCGGCTCCCGCTCCGCCCGCTCCCGCGCCTCCGCCCGGCCGGACCCCTGCGGCACGACGGTGCCCGCCCCGGTCGCCTCCGCCGCGGCCTTCCGCCGGTGCCGGAACAGCGCCCCGGCGCCCGACCGGTCCTCCGAGCGCCCGGACGGCGGCGGGAAGTACGGGAACGACTGGAGGCCCGCCGCCCCGCCGCCCTGCGGCTCGTCGGCGTCCTGCGCCCCCTGCCCGTGACCGGGCGACGGGGACTCGATCGGACTCAGCGGCAGATACAGCGTGAACGTCGAACCGCGGCCCGTCTCGCTCGCCGCGTAGATCTCACCGCCGAGCAGCCGAGCGATCTCCCGGCTGATCGAGAGCCCCAGACCCGTACCGCCGTACTTCCGGCTGGTCGTCCCGTCCGCCTGCTTGAACGCCTCGAAGATGACCCGCATCTTGCTCGCGGCGATCCCGATTCCGGTGTCGGTGACCGAGAACGCGATCAGATCGGCCTCCGGATCGCGCAGCGAACCGGCCTCCAGGAGCTGTTCGCGGATCGACTGCGGCACGTCCGCCCCGGCCGGCCGGATGACCAGCTCCACCGCGCCCGTGTCGGTGAACTTCACCGCGTTGGACAGCAGGTTGCGCAGCACCTGGAGCAGCCGCTGCTCGTCGGTGTGGAGCGTGGCGGGCAGCTCGGGCGAGACCCGCACCGAGAAGTCCAGGCCCTTCTCCGCCGTGAGCGGCCGGAACGTGGCCTCCACGTAGTCGACGAGCTGGACGAGCGCGATCCGGGTCGGCGACACGTCCATCTTGCCCGCCTCCACCTTGGACAGGTCGAGGATGTCGTTGATCAGCTGGAGCAGGTCGGAACCGGCGCCGTGGATGGTCTCGGCGAACTCGACCTGCTTCGGCGTCAGATTGGTCTCGGCGTTGTCCGCGAGCAACTTGGCCAGGATCAGAAGCGAGTTGAGCGGGGTGCGCAGCTCGTGCGACATGTTCGCCAGGAACTCGGACTTGTACCGCATGGAGACGGCGAGCTGTTCGGCCCGCTCCTCCAGCACCTGCCGCGCCTCCTCGATCTCGGTGTTCTTCACCTCGATGTCACGGTTCTGCCGGGCCAGCAGCTCGGCCTTCTCCTCCAGTTCGGCGTTGGAGCCCTGGAGCTCCTTCTGCCGGTGCTCCAGCTCCGCCGACCGCTCCTTGAGCTGCTCGGTGAGCCGCTGCGACTGCTGGAGCAGCACCTCGGTCTTGGTGTTGACGCTGATCGTGTTGACGGTCGTCGCGATCAGCTCGGCCAGCTGGTTGAGGAAGTCCCGCTGGATCTGGGTGAACGGCTGGAAGGACGCCAGCTCGATCACCCCGAGGACCTTGCCCTCGAAGAGCACCGGCAGCACGATCACGTGCGCGGGAGCCGCCTCGCCGAGCCCCGAGGAGATCTTCAGATACCCCGGCGGCACATTGACCTGGATGGTCCGCTTCTCCTCGGCGGCCGTACCGATGAGGGTCTCGCCCGGCCGGAACGAGGTCGGCATGGAACCGGTGGAGTACCCGTAACTCCCGCGCATCCGCAGCTCGTACGAGCCGTCGCCCTCACCGACGAGTTCCGCGTCGCTGTGCGCGGAACCGGTCGGCATCGCCACGAAGAACGCCCCGTGCTGCGCCGACACCACCGGCGTCAGCTCGCTCATGATGAGCGAGGCCACGTCGTCCAGGTCCCGGCGGCCCTGCATGAGACCGGAGATACGGGCCAGGTTGCCCTTCAGCCAGTCCTGCTCCTCGTTGGCGAGGGTGGTGTCGCGCAGGTTGGTGATCATCGTGTTGATGTTGTCCTGGAGGGCCTGGATCTCGCCCGCCGCGTCGACCCCGTTGATCTTCAGGTTGAGGTCGCCCCGGGTGACCGCCGTGGCGACCGCCGCGATGGCCCGCACCTGACGGGTCAGGTTCCCGGCCATCTCGTTGACGGACTCGGTCAGATCGCTCCAGGTGCCGTCCACGTCCCGCACGTGCGCCTGACCGCCGAGGATGCCCTCGACGCCCACCTCACGGGCCACCCGGGTGACCTCCTCGGCGAAGTTCGACAGCTGGTCGACCATCGTGTTGATGGTGTTCTTCAGCTCCTCGATCTCACCGCGCGCGTCGATGTCGATCTTCTTGGTGAGGTCGCCCTTGGCGATGGCGGTGGTCACGGCGGCGATCTGCCGCACCTGACCGGTCAGGTTGGACGCCATCGAGTTCACCGACTCGGTGAGGTCCTTCCAGGTGCCCGCGACGCCCGGGACCCTCGCCTGGCCGCCGAGTTCGCCCTCGGTGCCCACCTCGCGGGCGACCCGGGTCACCTCGTCCGCGAACGACGACAGGGTCGTCACCATCGTGTTGACGGTCTCGGCCAGCTCGGCGACCTCGCCGCGCGCCTCCACCGTCACCTTCTTCGTCAGGTCGCCGTTGGCCACCGCCGCCGAGACCCGGGCGATGTTCCGCACCTGGCTCGTCAGGTTGTTGGCCATCAGGTTGACGTTGTCGCTGAGGTCCTTCCAGGTGCCGGTGACCCCGCGCACCCGCGCCTGACCGCCCAGGATGCCTTCCGTGCCCACCTCGCGGGCCACCCGCGTGACCTCGTCCGCGAAGTTCGACAGCTGGTCGACCATCGTGTTCACGGTCGTCACCAGTTCCAGGATCTCGCCCCGGGCGTCGACCGTGATCTTCTTCGACAGGTCGCCCTTGGCGACCGCCGTCGTCACCTCGGCGATCTGCCGCACCTGGATGGTGAGGTTGTTCGCCATGAAGTTCACCGACTGGGTCAGGTCCTTCCAGGTGCCGGAGACCCCCTGCACCTCGGCCTGACCGCCGAGCATCCCCTCGGTGCCCACCTCACGGGCCACCCGGGTCACCTGCTCGGCGAAGTTCGACAGCTGGTCCACCATCGTGTTGAGGGTGTTCTTCAGCTCCAGGATCTCGCCGCGCGCGTCCACGTCGATCTTCTGCGACAGATCGCCGCGCGCGACCGCCGTGGCGACCTGCGCGATGTTGCGGACCTGGGTGGTCAGGTTCCCGGCCATGCCGTTCACCGAGTCCGTCAGATCGCGCCACACCCCGGCCACGCCCGGCACCTGCGCCTGACCGCCGAGGCGTCCGTCGGTGCCCACCTCACGGGCCACCCGCGTCACCTGGTCGGCGAAGGCGGAGAGCTGGTCGACCATCGTGTTGATGGTGTTCTTCAGCTCCAGGATCTCGCCGCGCGCGTCCACGTCGATCTTCTGCGACAGATCACCGCGCGCCACGGCCGTCGTCACCTGGGCGATCTGCCGCACCTGCGAGGTCAGGTTCCCCGCCATGAAGTTGACCGAGTCGGTGAGCTCCCGCCAGCGCCCGGAGACGCCGTCCACCCGTGCCTGCCCGCCCAGCCTGCCCTCGGTGCCCACGTCCCGCGCCATCCTGGTGACCTGGTCCGCGAACGACGACAGCTGCGACACCATGGTGTTCACGGTGTTCTTGAGTTCCAGCATCTCCCCGGCCACGTCCACCGTGACCTTCTGCGACAGATCGCCGTTCGCGACCGCCGTGGTCACCAGGGCGATGTCCCGCACCTGGTTGGTCAGGTTCCGGAAGGCCGTGTTCACCGAGTCGGTGAGGTCCTTCCACGTCCCCGCCGCCCCGGGCACCTCCGCCTGCCCCCCGAGCAGACCCTCGACACCGACCTCCCGGGCCACCCGGGTCACCTCCGAACCGAAGGCGGACAGCTGGTCCACCATCGTGTTCACGGTGTTCTTCAGTTCCAGCATCTCCCCGGCCACGTCCACCGTGACCTTCTGCGACAGATCACCACTGGCCACGGCCGTCGTCACCTGGGCGATGTCCCGCACCTGCGTGGTGATGTTCCGGAAGACGGTGTTGACCGAGTCGGTCAGGTCCTTCCACGTCCCCGCCGCGCCCGGCACCTGCGCCTGACCGCCGAGCAGCCCCTGCGCGCCGACCTCGCCCGACACCCGGGTCACCTCGTCGGCGAAGATCCGCAGCGTCTTCGTCATCTGGTTGATGGTGTCCGCGAGCTGCGCGATCTCCCCGCGCGCCGACACCCGCACCTTCTGCGACAGATCGCCGTTGGCGACCGCCGTCGTCACCAGGGCGATGTCCCGCACCTGGTTGGTCAGGTTCCCGGCCATGGTGTTGACCGAGTCCGTGAGGTCCTTCCAGACCCCGGACACCCCTGCCACCTCCGCCTGACCGCCCAGTTCGCCCTCCGTGCCCACCTCGCGGGCCACCCGGGTCACCTCGGAGGAGAACGACGACAGCTGGTCCACCATCCGGTTGACGGTGTTCTTCAGCTCCAGCATCTCCCCGGCCACGTTCGCCGTGACCTTCTGGGACAGATCGCCGTTGGCGACCGCCGTCGTCACCAGGGCGATGTCCCGCACCTGCGCCGTCAGCCGGTTCGCCATCGTGTTGACCGAGTCCGTGAGGTCCTTCCACGAACCGGACACCCCCCGCACGTGCGCCTGCCCGCCCAGCTTTCCGTCGGTACCCACCTCGACGGCGACCCGGGTCACCGC
>NZ_JBHYZW010000016.1:0-3839 GCF_042754005.1 Streptomyces sp. NPDC059247 | reverse complement strand
TCCGTGAGGTCCTTCCACGAACCGGACACCCCCCGCACGTGCGCCTGCCCGCCCAGCTTTCCGTCGGTACCCACCTCGACGGCGACCCGGGTCACCTCGGACGCGAACAGCGACAGCTGGTCGACGAGGTTGTTGACGGTACGCGCGACCTTCAGGAACTCCCCGCGCAGCGGCCGGACCGTCCCGTCCGCCCCCTCCGAACGCAGGTCCATCCGCTGTTCGAGATCGCCCTCGGCCACCGACGACAGGACCCGGCCCACCTCGGACACCGGCCGCGCCAGATCGTCGACGAGCGCGTTCGCGGCTTCGATCGCCACCGCCCACGCGCCCTCGCCCGACCCGACCTCCAGCCGCTCCGACAGCTTGCCCTCGCGGCCCACCACCCGGCGGACCCGCGACAGCTCCCCCGTCACGTGCGACTGCCGCTCGGCGACCTCGTTGAAGACGGTGGAGATCTCCGCCATCACCCCGTCGCCGGAGATCGTCAGACGCCTGCGCAGATTCCCGTCCCGCATGGAGAGCAGGGCGCCGAGCAACCGCTCCAGCGCCGCCGCGTCCACCTGGACCGTCCCCCCACGGGAACGCCCGCCCCTCGCGCGCGTACCGCCGCCTCCGCCGCGTCGCGCCGCCGTGCCAGCTTCCACCGTGTCCCTCCCGAAAGGGGTCGAACGTTCCGTTCCGGCTCCCGCCGGTAGCCTGCCCAGTGTTTCACCGTCGGCCAACCAGGCGATAACAGTTCGGCAGCTTCGCACAAGCGTCCCTACCCCGGCGGGGACGCAATCAGCGCGACCGGCATCCGCGCGCACGGTGAAGGAAAGTAACCTGGCTCCCGGCTGTCCATCCGCCCCGGTCCGCCCGGCGGGGGCGGTACGGCACGCGTACGACCACCGGGCAAGCGGGAGGACAGACCGAGCATGGCAGAGCCGGGCGTCGAGACGCGTACGAGGAGTTCTGTGATCACCGCGCGGGCGACTGCCGGCTTCGAGCCCGTCGGGCGGTCCGTCGCGGCCGCCCGCGCGTTCGTCCGGGACACCCTCCAGGGCTGGGGACACCCCGAGCTCGTCGACGACGCCGTCGTCCTGACCAGCGAACTCGTCACCAACGCCGTCATCCACGCGGGCACCTCCGCCGAAGTCCTCTGCCTCCGCTCGGACGACGGCATCCGCATCGAGGTCGCCGACCGCTATCCCGAGCGCGAGATCCCCGTCCAGAGCGGCCGTACGCTCGGCAACCCCGACCGCGAGAACGGCCGGGGTCTGCTGCTCTGCGCCGCCCTCGCCCACCGCTGGGGCGTCGACTACTCCCCCACCAGCAAGCACGTGTGGTTCCGCCTCGACCTCCCGCAGCGCGCGGTCGGCACCCGCTCCGCGGGCCCCGTCGTCCCCGACGCGCTCCTCCCGGTCGCCGACAGCCGCGTCCGGGTCGCCGTCACCCAGATCGACCGGGGCGGCACCATCACCTCCTGGAACGAGGACGCCGAGGAACTCTTCGGGTACGAGGCCGGGCAGGTCGTCGGCAAACCCCTCGGCGACCTCGCCGCCTGGCCCCACACCCCCGGCACCGGCACCGGCCTCGCCGAGGCCCTGCGCCTCTCCCGCTGGGAGGGCAGCTACGGCATCCGCTGCTCCGACGGCCGCGTCATCCCCGTCTACTCCTCCCACCTCCGGGTCCGCGACACCCAGGGCGAACCGTCCACGGTCTGCCTCCTGGTCCGCGAGCACGAGCGGGCCGTCCTGCAGACCCCGCAGCGCCCGGCGGCCGACCCGGGCACCGAGAGCCGCACGGCCGTCGACCCCTTCGAGGTCTTCATCGGCTCGCCCGCCCCCGACGACCTGGACGGCCTGCTCCAGCGGACCGTCGAACGCGCCCGCGACATGCTCGACGGCGACGCCGCCTTCCTCCTGCTGGCCACCGACGACGAGACGGAACTGGAGGTACGGGCGACCACCGGCCTCCCCGCCGCCCGCCAGCGCTTCGCCCGCGTCCCCGTCGAGACCGGCGCCAGCCGGTACGGCTCCGCCCGGATGCCCGCCGTCCACGAGGACCTCGCCGCGGTGCCGGGCGCCGTCCCGCTCCTCGAAGCGACCGGTATGCGCTCGGTGGTCACGGTCCCGCTCAAGGTCGAGGGCCGGCTCACCGGCTCCCTGGGCGTGGCCGCCGAGGCCGCCAACCGCTACTCCAACGAGGAGGCCCTGCGCCTCCAGTTCGCCGCCGACCGCATCGCGCTGGCCGTCGAGTCCGCCCGCCTGGGCGAGCTGGAGCGGTTGCGCCGCGGCTCCCTCAGCTTCCTGGTGGAGGCGTCCGACCTCCTCGCGGGCACGCTCGACCGCGACCAGACCCTGGCCCTGATGGCCCAGATGACGGTCCCGACCCTCGCCACCTGGTGCGCGGTCTACACGATCGCCGACCACGCCTCCGACCCGTATCTGTCGTACGTGCTCCACGAGGACGAGGACCGCATCGACGGGCTGAAGGACCTGCTGACGTCGATCGCCCCGCCGGACCCGGTGCCGACCCCGGGCGCCCGCGTCTGGACCGCCCCCGGCGAAGCCGCCCACCGGGCCGCCCTGACCGCCTCGGTGCACTCCCTCGACCGTCCGGCGGGCCCGCTGTCCTCCGGCATCGACGCCACGCTGACGACCGCGAGCACGGTCGCGGGCGAGACGGTCGTCCTGCCGCTGGTGGCCCGCAACAGGGTGATCGGCATGTTGACCCTCGGCCGGCCCTCCGAGGACCATTTCCGCCAGGAGATCCTGGAGCTCGCCGAGGACCTCTCGCGCCGGGCCGCCCTGGCCCTGGACAACGCCCGTCTGTACTCGGAGCGCGTGGCGATCAGCCAGTCCCTCCAGCGCAGCCTCCTGCCGCCCCGCACCCCGGACATCCCCGGTGTCGAGGTGGACGTCATCTACCGCGCGGCGGGCGAGGGCAACGAGGTGGGCGGCGACTTCTACGACGTCTTCCCCATCAGGGACGGCGTCTACGGCTTCGCCATCGGCGACGTCTGCGGTACGGGACCGGAGGCGGCTGCCGTCACCGGTCTGGCCCGGCACGCCCTGCGTCTCCTGGCCCGCGAGGGCTTCGGCGGCCCGGCGGTCCTGGAGCGGCTGAACGCGGCGATCCTCGACGAGGGCCCCCGCAGCCGCTTCCTCACCCTGCTGTACGGCGAGATGCATCCGCGGGAGGACGGTTCCGCGGTCCTGAAGGTCGTCTGCGCGGGCCATCCGCTGCCCCTGCGCCTCCGCCCGGACGGCACGGTCAGCCCGGCGGCCGAACCGCAGCCGCTGCTCGGCGTCATGGACGATCTGGAGCTGTACGAGCAGACGGTGACGCTCGACCCGGGCGATGTCCTCCTCTGTGTCACGGACGGTGTGACGGAGCGCCGCGAGGGCACCCGGATGCTGGGCGACGACGGTCTCGCGGAAGTCCTCAGCACGTGTACGGGCCTCACGGCCGGCGCGGTCGCCGCCCGTATCCTGCGGGCGGTGGAGCGCTTCGCCCAGGCTCCCGCCTCCGACGACATGGCCATCCTGGCGATGCGCCTGCGCGAACCGCACGACCGCTGACAGCCGGAGCCGGGTGTTTCCCCTCATCAGGGAAACACCCGGCTCATGTCCTCTGTACGGGAACGCGAAAAGGCCCCCGCCACAAGGCGGGGGCCTTTTCTTTGGAGCCCTTTAACGGAATCGAACCGTTGACCTTCTCCTTACCATGGAGACGCTCTACCGACTGAGCTAAAAGGGCATATGTTCGGCGGTGTCCTACTCTCCCACAGGGTCCCCCCTGCAGTACCATCGGCGCTGAAAGGCTTAGCTTCCGGGTTCGGAATGTAACCGGGCGTT
>NZ_JBHYZW010000015.1:0-173914 GCF_042754005.1 Streptomyces sp. NPDC059247 | reverse complement strand
ACCATCCGAAGATGGACGGGGTATCAACTAATCTGGCGTTGATTTTTGGCACGCTGTTGAGTTCTCAAGGTGCGGACGCTTCCTTCGTTCCTGTTTCCAGGCCCTCCGGGCGCTTCCTTCGTTTCCGACTCTATCAGATCTTTCCGATCCGATTTCCTCGGTGCTTTCCGGTCCCTTTTGTTTTCACTCCGGGGGCCTTTCGGCGTTTCCGACTTTATCAGAAGATCTGAGTCGGATTTCCCGCCTTCCCTGGAACCGTTCCTGCGCACAGTGGCGCCGGGTGGTTCCCGATCTGGCGGAGCCGTAAACGTACTGGAGCGGGGCGCCCCGATGCAAATCGAGGCGCCCCGCTCCGGAACCGTGCTGGTCAGACCTCTACGACGACCGGAAGGATCATCGGGCGGCGGCGGTAGGTGTCCGAGACCCACTTGCCGACGCTGCGGCGGATCAGCTGCTGGAGCTGGTGGGGTTCGACGACGCCGTCCTGGGCCGACTTGTTCAGGGCCTGGTCGATCTTCGGGAGCACCGCGTCGAACGCGGAGTCCTCGATGCCCGAGCCCCGGGCGTGGACGTGCGGGCCGCCCACGATCTTGCCGGTCGAGGAGTCGACCACCACGAAGACCGAGATGATGCCCTCCTCGCCGAGGATGCGGCGGTCCTTGAGGTGGGTCTCGGTGACGTCGCCGACCGAGAGGCCGTCGACGTACACGTAACCCGCCTGGACCTTGCCGGTGATCCGGGCGCGGCCGTCGACCAGGTCGACGACGACGCCGTCCTCGGCGATGACGATGTGGTCCTTGGGGATACCGGTCATCGCGCCGAGCTCGGCGTTGGCGCGCAGATGGCGCCATTCACCGTGGACCGGCATGAGGTTCTTCGGGCGGCAGATGTTGTAGAAGTACAGCAGCTCGCCGGCCGAGGCGTGGCCCGAGACGTGGACCTTGGCGTTGCCCTTGTGGACGACGTGCGCGCCCCAGCGGGTCAGGCCGTTGATCACGCGGTAGACCGCGTTCTCGTTGCCCGGGATCAGGGACGACGCCAGGATCACGGTGTCGCCGGGGACGATCCGGATCTGGTGGTCGCGGTTGGCCATGCGGGACAGGGCCGCCATCGGCTCGCCCTGGGAACCCGTGCAGACCAGCACGACCTCGTCGTCCGGGAGGTCGTCGAGGGTCTTCACGTCCACGACGAGACCGGCCGGGACCCGCAGATAGCCCAGGTCACGGGCGATGCCCATGTTGCGGACCATCGAGCGGCCGACGAAGGCGACCCGGCGGCCGTACTCGTGGGCGGCGTCGAGGATCTGCTGGATGCGGTGCACATGGCTGGCGAAGCTCGCCACGATGATGCGCTTCTGGGCGTTCGCGAAGACCGTGCGCAGGACGTTGGAGATGTCCTTCTCCGGCGGGACGAAGCCCGGGACCTCGGCGTTCGTCGAGTCGGACAGCAGAAGGTCGATGCCCTCCTCGCTGAGCCGCGCGAACGCGTGCAGGTCGGTGAGGCGCCCGTCCAGCGGGAGCTGGTCCATCTTGAAGTCGCCGGTGGCGACGACCATGCCCGCGGGGGTGCGGACGGCGACCGCCAGCGCGTCCGGGATGGAGTGGTTGACCGCGATGAACTCGCAGTCGAACGACCCCAGGACCTCCCGGTCGCCCTCCTTCACCTCAAGGGTGTAGGGGCGGATGCGGTGCTCCTGGAGCTTGGCCTCGATCAGCGCCAGGGTCAGCTTGGAGCCGATCAGCGGGATGTCCGGCTTCAGGCGGAGCAGATAGGGGACGGCACCGATGTGGTCCTCGTGGCCGTGCGTGAGCACGATGCCTTCGATGTCGTCGAGACGGTCCCGGATGATGGTGAAGTCCGGGAGGATCAGGTCGACGCCCGGCTGCTCCTCTTCGGGGAAGAGGACGCCGCAGTCGACGATGAGCAGACGGCCGTCGAACTCGAAGACCGTCATGTTCCGGCCGATCTCGCCGAGCCCGCCGAGCGGGATGACGCGCAGGGCGCCCTTCGGCAGCTTCGGCGGGGCGCCGAGTTCAGGATGCGGATGACTCAAAAGACTCTCCTCACCATGCGCGCCACGTACCTTCCCGGCACGTGGCGCGCATGACATTCGTGCACTTGCTGTTGTCTGTATTCAATTGTGAAGTCTGATGTCAGAGTTCTACCCCGCCGGCCGCGAGGTCGACCTTGAGCTGTTCGGTCTCCTGTGCGGAGAGCTCGACGAGCGGCGGTCGCAGCGGTCCTGCGGGGAGGCCCTGGAGGGTGAGCGCCGCCTTGGTGGTCATGACGCCCTGGGTGCGGAACATGCCCGTGTAGACGGGGAGCAGCTTCTGGTGGATCTCGGTGGCCTTCTGGACCTCGCCGCCCAGGTGGGCGTCGAGGAGGGCGCGGAGTTCCGGGGTGGCGACGTGGCCGACGACGGAGACGAAGCCGCAGGCGCCGACCGAGAGCAGGGGCAGGTTGAGCATGTCGTCGCCGGAGTACCAGGCGAGGCCGGAGCGGGCGATGGCCCAGCTGGCGCGGCCGAGGTCGCCCTTGGCGTCCTTGTTGGCGACGATGCGGGGGTGCTCGGCGAGCCGGACGAGGGTCTCGGTCTCGATGGGGACGCCGCTGCGGCCGGGGATGTCGTAGAGCATCACGGGCAGGCCGGTGGCGTCGGCGATGGCCGAGAAGTGCCGGTACAGGCCCTCCTGCGGGGGCTTGTTGTAGTACGGGGTGACGGCGAGGAGGCCGTGTGCGCCGTCGCGCTCGGCGGTGCGGGCGAGCTCCAGGGAGTGGTGGGTGTCGTTGGTGCCGATGCCCGCGACGACATGGGCGCGGTCTCCGACCGCCGCCAGGACCGCTCGTACCAGCTCCGATTTCTCCGCGTCGCTGGTGGTGGGGGACTCGCCGGTGGTGCCGTTGATGACGAGGCCGTCGTTGCCCGCGTCCACCAGGTGGGTGGCGAGTCGCTGGGCGCCGTCGAGGTCGAGTGCGCCGTCCGCCGTGAAGGGCGTGACCATGGCGGTGAGGACCCGCCCGAAGGGGGTCTGCGGAGTGGAGATCGGAGCCATGGGTAACACGCTACTCGCTGCTCAGCGCCGGGTGTCCCCTCGGGGGACGGGAGAAAGGGAGCCCGGCGCTGCCTGCTCGGGGGTTCAGGCAGCGCCGGGTCCGTTTGATCAGCCTAGATGAACTTCGTGAAACGTCGCAATACGGACACTTCGCGTCGAGCGTTCGGACATCTGTGCCCTATGGGGCCACACGGCCGTTCTTGTTGAAGGCCGCGTGGGTCAGCGGCATCAGCCGGGCCCAGTGCTCCTCCATCTTCTCGCCGACCATCTCGATCTCCCGCTGCGGGAAGGACGGGACCGCGGCCAGCTCGTGCTGGGTGCGCAGGCCGAGGAAGTGCATCAGCGAGCGCGCGTTGCAGGTGGCGTACATCGAGGAGAAGAGACCGACCGGGAGGACCGAGCGGGCGACCTCGCGGGCGACACCGCCGGCCAGCATCTCCTGGTAGGTCGCGTAGGCCGTCCGGTAGGACTCCTCCATCGTCCGGCTCACCAGATCGTGTTGCTCCTGGGTGCCCTCGACGAAGACGTACTTGCCGGGGCGGCCCTCCTGGACCAGCCTGCGCTCGGTGTCGGGGACGTAGAAGACCGGCTGCAGCTCCCTGTAGCGGCCCGACTCCTCGTTGTACGACCAGCCGACGCGGTGCCGCATGAACTCGCGGAACACGAAGATCGGGGCGCTGATGAAGAAGGTCATCGAGTTGTGCTCGAACGGGCTGCCGTGGCGGTCCCGCATCAGATAGTTGATCAGGCCCTTCGATCGCTCGGGGTCCTTGTGCAGCTCTTCGAGGGACTGCTCGCCCGCCGTGGAGACCCGGGCCGCCCACAACACGTCGGAGTCGGTCGCCGCGCTCCTGACCAGATCGACGGTGACATCGCTCCGGAAGTCGATCTTCATGTTCTCGGTGGGGCTGTCGCTCACCAGCGGTCCTTCCGTTCAGGGGTGCAGTCGACCACTCTAACGACGTCCTACCGGAGGATGAGATGCGGCCACTTCGGTGAAATAGGGCACCAAAACCCCGGTTCCGTCGTCTCTCCCTGTGTAAGGACGACGACAACCCGAGGAGAGTGGCTCTGATGTTCCGCCGGAAAGAGGCCGTACCGTTCGCGTTCGTCGCGGAGGCCGACCACTTCCGCAGCAACGTCGCTCCGCCACCCCGTGAACGTCTCGGCGCCTCGCAGATCGTGGGCCGCGCCCTGCTCGGTCTGACCGTCGCGGCCGGCCTCGTCGGATCGGTGATCTTCGGGATGCCGTCCCTGCAGTCGGGCGAGTCCGCCACTCACCAGCAGCAGTCCGAAGCCTCCGACAACCGCTGAGGTAGCCTCACCGGGCACCGCCCCTTCGAGCGTGCTTGTGAGTGAGGACCTGTCGTGCCCCTGCCCTTTCTGACGGCCGACCGTGCTTTTGACACGACCGACCCCGTCGCCCTTCCGTTCGACGACCACGACGAGTGGCGCCGTCCGTACCGGCCCGGGTCCTGGCGGGTCGGGGCGGCGGCGCTCGCGCTGCTGCTCGCTTCCTTCGTGCTGCTGGCCGCCGTGATCATCGCCGCCGCCGGAACCTTCGGCGGCGCGGTCGCCACCCTCGGTGTCGCCGCGCTCGTCATCGTGGGCGCCCTGCGGATGCTCCGTATGGGCGCCTGGGTGAGCCGTGCGGGTGTCCGCCGGGTCTCCTTCTTCTCGACCAGGACCGTGCCGTGGACCAAGGTGACCTCCCTGCGGACCGTCCAGCAGCCGGTGCGCTGGCTGGGACTCCCCCGGACGGTCCAGGGCCAGGCCCTGGTGCTCGACCGCCCGGCCGGTGAGCGGCTGCTGCTGCTCAGCGACCACGACGCCGACTTCCTCTCCCGGATCGAGGCCTTCGACCGGGCGGCCGACACGGTCGAGGCCTGGAACGCCGAGTACGGTACGGCCCCGGCCGCCACGCGCTGACCTCAGCCGCGCGCGACGGCCCGCGCCGTCGCTCAGACGCCCGCCGGGCGCCCCTCGTGGAGGGCGATGGCACGCTGCATCGCCTTGCGGGCCCGGGGGGTGTCGCGGGCGTCGTGATAGGCGACCGCGAGCCGGAACCAGCAGCGCCAGTCGTCCGGCGAGTCCTCCGTCTCGGCCTTGCGCCGGGCGAAGACCTCGTCGGCCGAGTCCCGGTCGATCCGGCCGCCCTGGGTGCGCCTCAGCTCGTCGACGGGCAGCCCGCCCTCGGCCTCCAGCTCGGCGGCGAGCCGGTTCGCACCACGGGCGAAACGGGTGTTCTTCCAGAGGAACCAGCCGCCGACGCCCGGCAGCAGGAACGCCACCGCGCCCAGTCCGACGGCGACCGGCTCCCCGGTGAGAATCAGCAGGACGCCCTCCATCGCCACCACCCCGAAGACCAGCACGAGGACGGTGGCAAGGAAGACGTACGTGATCTTTCCGCCCATGATCAGCCCAGGTCCAGGAAGTGTTCCAGGCCGAAGGTGAGGCCCGGAGCACCGGTCACCCGGCGGACGCCGAGCAGGATGCCCGGCATGAAGCTGGAGTGGTGCAGCGAGTCGTGGCGGACCGTGAGGGTCTCGCCCTCGCCGCCGAGCAGCACCTCCTGGTGGGCCAGCAGGCCCCGGAGCCGTACCGAGTGGACCCGTACGCCGTCCACGTCCGCGCCGCGCGCGCCCGCCGGGCCGGTCGCGGTCGCGTCCGGCTGGGCGCCCAGACCGGCCCCGGCACGGGCGGCGGCGATCAGCTGGGCCGTCCGGGTCGCGGTGCCGGAAGGGGCGTCCACCTTGTTCGGGTGGTGCAGCTCGACGACCTCGACGGACTCGAAGTACGGGGCCGCGAGCTGGGCGAACCGCATGGTGAGGACCGCGCCGATGGAGAAGTTCGGAGCGATGAGGACGCCGGTCCCCGGGGAACCGGCGAGCAGGCCCTCCAGCCGCGCGAGGCGCTCCTCGGTCCAGCCGGTGGTCCCGACGACCGCGTGGATGCCGTGGCGCACGCAGAAGTCGAGGTTGTCCATGACCGAGTCGGGGGTGGTCAGCTCGACGGCCACCTGGGCGCCCGCCTCGACGAGGCGCTCCGGGTCGTCGCCACGGCCCAGGGCCGCGACCAGCTCCATGTCCTCGGCGGCCTCGACGGCCCGGACGGCCTCGGAGCCGATGCGGCCCCGGGCACCGAGGACCGCCACGCGCAGCTTGCTCATTGCTCTGAATTCCTTAGGGGCTCGGGGTCAGGAGACCGCGTGGTGGAGGCGGTCCGCCTGCTTGTCCTTCAGCGGGCCGATCACCGAGAGCGAGGGCCGCTGGTCCAGTACATCGCGGGCGACCTCGCGGACCTCGTCCGGGGTCACGGCCGCGATCCGGTCCAGCATGTCGTCGACCGACATCTGGGTGCCCCAGCACAGCTCGCTCTTGCCGATGCGGTTCATCAGCGCGCCGGTGTCTTCGAGACCCAGGACGGTCGAGCCGGACAGCTGGCCGACGGCGCGGGCGATCTCGTCGTCGGTGAGGCCCTCGGTGGCGGCCTTGTGCAGCTCGTCGCGGCAGATCTGGAGGACGTCGTGGACCTGGCCGGGGCGGCAGCCCGCGTACACCCCGAAGAGACCGCAGTCGGCGAAGCCCGAGGTGTACGAGTACACGCTGTAGGCCAGGCCGCGCTTCTCGCGGACCTCCTGGAAGAGCCGGGAGGACATGCCGCCGCCGAGGGCGGTGTTCAGCACGCCGAGGGCCCAGCGGCGCTCGTCGGTGCGGGCCAGACCCGGCATCCCGAGGACCACGTGGGCCTGCTCGGTCTTCCGGTTCAGGAGCTCGACGCGGCCCGCCGTGCGCAGGGCGCGGCTGCCGGTCCTGGGGGCCACCGGGACGGCGTCCGTACGGCTGAGGGCGCCGGCCTTCTCGAAGGCGCGGCGGACCTGGCGCACGACCGTGGCGTGGTCGACGTTGCCCGCGGCGGCGACGACCAGATGGGTGGGGTCGTAGTGCTTCTTGTAGAAGCGGGCGATCTGGCCCCGGCTGAGGGCGTTGACCGTGTCGACGGTGCCGAGGACCGGGCGGCCCAGCGGGGTGTCGCCGAACATGGTCTGCGCGAACAGCTCGTGCACCACGTCACCGGGGTCGTCCTCGGTCATCGCGATCTCTTCGAGGATGACACCGCGCTCGGCGTCCACGTCCTCTTCGAGGATGAGCGAGTCCGTGAGCATGTCGCAGACGACGTCGATCGCCAGCGGCAGGTCGGTGTCGAGGACCCGGGCGTAGTAGCAGGTGTACTCCTTCGCCGTGAAGGCGTTCATCTCGCCGCCGACCGCGTCGATCGCGGCGGAGATGTCGAGGGCGGACCGCTTGTGGGTGCCCTTGAAGAGGAGGTGCTCCAGGTAGTGGGTGGCACCGCCGAGCGCCGGGGTCTCGTCGCGGGAGCCGACGTGCGCCCAGATGCCGAAGGTGGCGGAGCGGACCGAGGGAAGGGTCTCGGTGACGATCCGGAGGCCCCCGGGGAGGGTGGTGCGCCGGACCGTGCCGATGCCGTCCTTGCCCGGGAGAAGCGTTTGGGTACGGGCGACGGCCCGCCCCTCCGAAGAGGGGCGGGCCGTCGCGCGGGAACTACGGGACGTCACTTGGCAGCGTCGTCCTTGTCACCCTCGGCGGCGTCCTCGTCCGCGATCACGGGGATCAGGGAGAGCTTGCCGCGCTGGTCGATCTCGGCGATCTCGACCTGGACCTTGGAGCCGATCGCGAGCACGTCCTCGACGTTCTCCACGCGCTTGCCACCGGCGAGCTTGCGGATCTGCGAGATGTGCAGCAGACCGTCCTTGCCGGGCATCAGGGAGACGAAGGCACCGAAGGTGGTGGTCTTGACGACCGTACCCAGGTAGCGCTCGCCGACCTCCGGCATGGTCGGGTTGGCGATCGCGTTGATCGTGGCGCGGGCGGCCTCGGCCTGCGAGCCCTGCTGGGCACCGATGTAGATGGTGCCGTCGTCCTCGATCGTGATGTCGGCGCCGGTGTCCTCCTGGATCTGGTTGATCATCTTGCCCTTGGGGCCGATGACCTCACCGATCTTGTCCACCGGGATCTTGACGGTGATGATCCGCGGGGCGTTCGGGGACATCTCGTCCGGAACGTCGATCGCTTCGTTCATCACGTCGAGGATGTGCAGACGCGCGTCGCGGGCCTGCTTCAGCGCGGCGGCCAGGACCGAGGCGGGGATGCCGTCGAGCTTGGTGTCGAGCTGGAGGGCGGTCACGAACTGCTTCGTGCCGGCGACCTTGAAGTCCATGTCGCCGAACGCGTCCTCGGCACCGAGGATGTCGGTGAGGGCGACGTAGTGCGTCTGGCCGTCGATCTCCTCGGAGATCAGACCCATGGCGATACCGGCGACGGCGGCCTTCAGCGGCACACCGGCGTTCAGCAGCGACATGGTGGAGGCGCAGACCGAGCCCATGGACGTCGAGCCGTTGGAGCCGAGGGCCTCGGACACCTGGCGGATCGCGTAGGGGAACTCCTCGCGGGTCGGGAGGACCGGCACGATGGCGCGCTCGGCGAGCGCGCCGTGGCCGATCTCACGGCGCTTGGGCGAGCCCACGCGGCCGGTCTCGCCGACGGAGTACGGCGGGAAGTTGTAGTTGTGCATGTAGCGCTTGCGGGTCACCGGGGAGAGGGTGTCCAGCTGCTGCTCCATGCGGAGCATGTTGAGGGTGGTGACGCCCAGGATCTGGGTCTCGCCACGCTCGAACAGCGCCGAGCCGTGCACGCGCGGGATGGCCTCGACCTCGGCCGCGAGCGTACGGATGTCCGTGAGGCCACGGCCGTCGATGCGGACCTTGTCCTTGATGATCCGCTCGCGGACCAGCTTCTTGGTCAGCGCACGGTACGCGCCGGAGATCTCCTTCTCGCGGCCCTCGAAGGCCGGGAGGAGCTTCTCGGCGGCGAGCTCCTTGACGCGGTCGAGCTCGGTCTCGCGCTCCTGCTTGCCCGCGATGGTGAGCGCCTTGGTCAGCTCGCCCTTGACGGCGGCGGTGAGCGCCTCCAGGACGTCGTCCTGGTACTCCAGGAAGACCGGGAACTCGCCGGTGGGCTTGGCGGCCTTGGCGGCGAGGTCCGACTGGGCCTTGCAGAGGGCCTTGATGAAGGGCTTCGCGGCTTCGAGACCGGCGGCGACGACCTCCTCGGTCGGCGCCTCGGCACCGCCCTTGACGAGCTCGATGGTCTTCTCGGTGGCCTCGGCCTCGACCATCATGATCGCGACGTCGCCGTCGTCCAGGACGCGACCGGCGACGACCATGTCGAAGACGGCGTCCTCGAGCTCGGTGTGCGTCGGGAACGCGACCCACTGGCCCTTGATCAGGGCGACACGGGTGCCGCCGATCGGGCCGGAGAAGGGCAGGCCGGCCAGCTGCGTGGAGCAGGAGGCGGCGTTGATCGCGACCACGTCGTACAGGTGGTCGGGGTTGAGCGCCATGATCGTCTCGACGATCTGGATCTCGTTGCGCAGGCCCTTCTTGAAGGAGGGGCGCAGCGGCCGGTCGATCAGACGGCAGGTGAGGATCGCGTCCTCGGAGGGGCGGCCCTCCCGGCGGAAGAAGGAGCCGGGGATCTTGCCGGCCGCGTACATCCGCTCCTCGACGTCCACCGTGAGGGGGAAGAAGTCGAGCTGGTCCTTGGGGCGCTTCGAGGCGGTGGTCGCGGAAAGGACCATCGTCTCGTCGTCCAGGTAGGCGACGGCGGAACCGGCGGCCTGCTTGGCGAGGCGGCCGGTCTCGAAGCGGATGGTGCGGGTGCCGAAGGTGCCGTTGTCGATGACGGCCTCGGCGTAGTGGGTCTCGTTCTCCACTAGTGGTTTCTCCTACGTGTTCGTCTTTGCGTCCTTCGGCCCGTGTGGCCGGGAACGGTGGCGACGGTGGCGGAGGAGCGCCTCGGGTGCGGGCCGGTCTTCGATCGAAGCACCCGGGGATTCGTTCCCGGGGGCCACTACCGAGGACCGGCGGCTGGCCGGCGGTTCCTCGCCCGTCGTATGGGGTTGTGCGACCAGACTAAGCCGGTGCGCACACTTTGTGCACGTACGGCAAAGGGAGCGGCCCCCTGAAAGTGGGAACCGCTCCCTCCGCAGCGTTCTCCATGGAACGGATTACTTGGCGCCGCCGGCCGCACCGCGACGGATGCCCAGGCGGTCGACCAGCGCGCGGAAGCGCTGGATGTCCTTCTTGGCCAGGTACTGGAGCAGGCGGCGGCGCTGGCCGACCAGGATCAGCAGACCACGACGGGAGTGGTGGTCGTGCTTGTGGCGCTTGAGGTGCTCGGTCAGGTCCGAGATGCGACGGGACAGCATGGCGACCTGGACCTCGGGGGAGCCGGTGTCGCCCTCCTTGGTGCCGAACTCGGTCATGAGCTGCTTCTTGACGGCGGCGTCGAGAGCCACGTGGTCTCCTCTTGGTTCGTGCGCCCGCGGGTGCCCCTGGTCTAGGTCTCAGGGGAAGCTTCCGTGACTCCACGGGCGAAGGTCCGATGGGCGCAGCTTCCAGAGGCTTTCCGAACGGATTCGGTGCTTTCCGGGAGCGCGTACACAAACGGCCGTCACACAGCGTACCAGCTCGCCGGAGCGGGGCCGGGGCCGCCCGGTCATCTGCTGGTGAGGGACCTCACGGTGGTGAAGACGTCGAGGACGGCGAGGCAGAGCGGGACGAGGGAGAGCAGGACGAAGCCCTCGGTGAGGTCGAGGAGCCTGCCCCAGAAGGGGGAGAGTCCCTTCTTCGGGATGACCAGG
The DNA here is from genome assembly GCF_042754005.1 of Streptomyces sp. NPDC059247. Taxonomy (NCBI): domain Bacteria; kingdom Bacillati; phylum Actinomycetota; class Actinomycetes; order Kitasatosporales; family Streptomycetaceae; genus Streptomyces; species Streptomyces sp. NPDC059247. The sequence continues at coordinate 163,139 of NZ_JBHYZW010000015.1, read as the reverse complement.
CCGATCGCGGTGATCAGGGCGGCGCCCGCGGCGACGGCCGCGGTGAGCCAGATCGTACGGATGTCCAGGCCGCCGCGGTCCCCGTGGAGGAGGAACTCCTTGACGAGGTCGGCGGGCGGATCGAGGGAGAGGCCGAGGACGAGGAGGGCGATGGCGGCGAGGCCGGAGGCGAGGACGCAGACGACCTGCGAGGTGTAGCGGAAGAGGCGGGCGCGCAGCAGCATCGCCAGACCGGCGGCGAGGGCGAGGAGCTGGCCCCAGACGTTTCCGGCGAAGCCCAGGACGGCGGCGGAGCCGACGACGACGGCCGCGCAGCCGCCGACCAGGCCGAGGAGCATCTCGTGGCCGCGGCGGGCCTGGAGGGCGATGCGCTCGCCGTCGACGGGCTGCGGCTCGCCCTGCTGCTGCTCGCCGAGGAACTCGTCGTCGGCGGCGCTGCGCGGGGCGGCGTAGCCGATGGGGAGCCGGGCGAAGCGGGCGGAGAGGCCGGGCAGGAAGGCGACGAGGCCGATGGCGACGGGGGCGCAGACGGCGGCGGTCTCGGTGGCGGGGGTGTCGGTGAGGATCGCCAGGAAGGTGGCGAGGGTGCCGACGGTGGCGAGGAAGGTGGTGGCGACGAAGGGGGCGTCGCCGCTGGGGGTGAGGGCGACGAGGGTCACGGAGGCGACGAGGACGGTGACGCAGCCGAGGAGGAACTGGAGGCGGCCGGGGCCCTGGCCGGGGTCGGCGGCGACGATGCCGGAACCGGCGATGAGGAGCAGGGGCAGGGCGCCGAGGCCGAGGGCGACGGCGGTGGCGCGGTCGGCGTACACGCGGGCGCGGACCCCGGCGAAGGCGGTGAGGAGGAGTCCGGCGCCGCCCGCGATGACGCCGGGCAGGCTGTGCATGTCGTGGCGGACGGGGTCGGCGAACCAGAGGACGAAGCCCATGAGGACGAGGAGGAGGATCCCGCCGAGGAGTCCGGCGCCGCGCAGCAGCTCGTCGCTCCACAGGTGCCGGTCGCGGGTGACGGCGGAGGCGACGGCGTCGGACACGTCGTCGTAGACGGCCGGGGGCAGGGACTGGGCGAAGGGGCGGAGCGAGAGGACCTCGCCGTCGAGGACGCGCTGGGCGGCGAGGGTGCGGGCGCCGTCGAGGACGGAGCCGTCGCGGCGGACCAGGTGGTAGCCGGTGGGGGTGCCCGCGGCCTGGGTCTGGCCGGTGAGCCGCAGGATCTCCGGGTAGACGTCGGCGACGGCGATGTCCTCGGGGAGCGCGACGTCGATGCGGCTGTCCGGCGCCACGACGGTGACGCGGCAGAAGCCGGTCGCTGCGGTCGTACTCACGTGTCTGGACCCCCTGATTCGCGGTTGCGCACGATGCGCGCGTCACCCTACCGGGGACGGTCCGCGGGGGCTGCACGTAGGATCGCCGTCCCATGGGGGAAGTCCGTGCGCCCGGCCGCCGACAGGGGTGGCGCCCGGACGCGCCCGCCACGAGCCCGTCTCCAACGAGGGATTGATGCGCCGGTGAGCCAGATCGTCGTCAAACGCCCGCCGAGGTCTCTTCCGCCGGAAGTGCCCGGTGAGGAACTGGTCCTGGAGTCTCCGCCGGAACTGCCGAGGGGGCAGCAGGAGTCGGCTCTGATGCAGCTCCTGCCGATGCTCGGCATGGGTTCCTCGGTGGTCTTCTTCTTCATGACGCCGTCTCCGATCATGCGGATCATGGGTGTGCTGATGCTGGCGTCGACGGTCGCCATGGCCGTCGCGCAGTTCGTCAGATTCCGTCGCGGTACGCAGGGGCAAATGGCCGATGTCCGCCGCGACTACCTCAAATACCTCGCGCAGACCCGGCGTACGGTCCGGCGCACGGCGCGGCGGCAGCGGGACGCGCAGTGGTATCTGCACCCGGCTCCGGAGCAGTTGTGGTCGGTGGTGGCCGAGGGTTCGCGGCTGTGGGAGCGGCGGGTCGGCGACCATGACTTCGGGCAGGCCAGGATCGGGCTCGGCGCGCAGCAGCTGGCGACGCCGCTGGTGGCGCCGGACACCGCGCCGGTGGACGAGCTGGAGCCGTTGTGCGCGGGCGCGATGCAGCAGTTCCTCGCGGTGCACGGCACGTTGGACGGGCTGCCGATGGCGGTGTCGATGCGGGCCTTCTACCACGTGACGGTGTCGGGTGAGCCGGAGTCGGCGCAGGCGGCGGCGCGGGCGCTGGTGGCCCAGTTGGTGACGCTGCACTCCCCCGACGACCTGATGCTGGCCGTGGTGGCGGCGCGGCCCGCGCAGGGGCGGTGGGACTGGACGAAGTGGCTGCCGCACACGCAGGTTCCGGGGCAGGTCGACGGGGCCGGTACGAAGCGCTTGTTCGGTGACGACCTGGGTGAGCTGGAGCAGTTGGTGCGGTCGCGGCTGGACGGGCGGCCCCGGTTCTCCCGGGAGAACCAGCCGGTGCTCGACCAGCCGCACGTGGTGGTGGTCCTGGACTCCGATTCCACCCGTGGCGGTCTGGTGCCGCCGGACTCGCTGCTGGCGGCGGCCGAGGGGCTGCAGGGCGTGACGATCGTGGAGGTGGTCTCCGGCGATCTCGACGAGCCGCGCGGCGGTCTCTCGGTGGTGGTGCGGCCGGGGCGGCTGCGTCTGGAGTCGGGGGGCGGTTTCGCGTACGAGGGGCAGCCGGACGGGATCTCGCTGCCCGCCGCGGAGGCGCTGGCCCGGCAGTTGGCGCCGCTGCGGATGGGTGGCGGGGACGACGACGAGCCGCTGCTGGCCAATCTGGACTTCACGGATCTGCTGGGTCTGGGGGACGCGGCGTCGGTGGACGTGGCGCGGACCTGGCGGCCCAGGTCGGTGGCCGAGCGGCTGCGGGTGCCGATCGGGGTCGGCGAGGACGGGCAGCCGGTCATGCTGGACCTGAAGGAGGCGGCGCAGGAGGGCATGGGCCCGCACGGTCTGTGTGTGGGCGCGACCGGTTCCGGCAAGTCGGAGCTGCTGCGGACGCTGGTGCTCGGGCTCGCGGTGACGCACTCCTCGGAGACGCTGAACTTCGTCCTGGCGGACTTCAAGGGCGGTGCGACCTTCGCGGGGATGTCGCAGATGCCGCACGTGGCGGCGGTCATCACCAATCTGTCGGACGATCTGACGCTGGTGGACCGCATGGGTGACGCGATCCGGGGCGAACTCCAGCGGCGGCAGGAGCTGCTGCGGTCGGCGGGCAACTACGCGAACATCCACGACTACGAGAAGGCGCGGGCGGCGGGCGCTCCGCTCGAACCGCTGGCCTCGCTGGTCCTGGTGATCGACGAGTTCTCCGAACTCCTCACCGCCAAGCCGGACTTCATCGACATGTTCATCCAGATCGGCCGGATCGGGCGCTCGCTGGGGGTGCATCTGCTGCTGGCCTCGCAGCGCCTCGAGGAGGGCAGGCTGCGGGGGCTGGACACGTATCTGTCGTACCGGATCGGGCTGCGGACCTTCTCGGCGGCGGAGTCGCGGGCGGCGATCGGGGTCCCGGACGCCTATCACCTGCCGTCGGTGCCGGGGTCGGGCTATCTGAAGTTCGGTACGGACGAGATGACCCGTTTCAAGGCGGCGTACGTGTCGGGGACGTACCGGACGGGCGGGCCGCGTCTGGAGATCGGTCAGCTGCCGGTGGAGCGGCGGCCCGCGCTGTTCACGGCGGCGCCGGTGCCGGTGGTGTACGCGGCGCCGGACCCGGCGTATCTGACGGAGCTGCGCGCGCGGGAGGACGACGCGCTCGCGGACACCGTCCTCGATGTGGTCGTGCGCAGGCTGGAGGGTCAGGGGGTGCCGGCGCACCAGGTGTGGCTGCCGCCGCTGGACCAGGCGCCGTCGCTCGACCAGTTGCTGCCGGGGCTCGCGCGGACGGCGGAGCGGGGTCTGACGGCGACGGAGTACACCCGGCAGGGCGCGCTCACGGTGCCGCTGGGTCTCATCGACAAGCCGTTCGAGCAGCGGCGCGAGGTGCTGTACCGGGACTTCTCCGGCGCGGCGGGCCACATGATGGTGGTGGGCGGTCCGCAGTCCGGGAAGTCGACGGTCATGCGGACGCTGGTCTCGTCGTTCGCGCTCACCCACACTCCGGCCGAGGTGCAGTTCTACTGTCTGGACTTCGGTGGCGGCGGCATGGTGTCGCTGGCGGACCTGCCGCACGTCGGCGGGGTCGCCTCGCGCCTGGACCCCGAGCGGGTGCGGCGGACGGTCGCGGAGGTGATGGGGGTCCTGAACCGGCGGGAGGAGTTCTTCCGCGCGCACGCGATCGACTCGATGGCGACCTACCGGCGCAAGCGGGCGGCGGGCGAGCTACCGGGCGAGGCGTGGGGGGACGTCTTCCTGGTCGTGGACGGCTGGGGCGGTTTCCGCAACGACTACGACGTGCTGGAGCCGGTCGTCTCCGACATCGCGGCGCGCGGGCTGGGGTACGGCGTCCATGTGGTGATCACCGCCTCGCGCTACATGGAGGTGCGGGCGGCGCTCAAGGACCAGATGCTGGGCCGTCTGGAGCTGCGGCTCGGTGACGTGATGGACTCCGAGTTCGACCGCAAGGTGGCGGCGAACGTGCCGGCGGGGGTGCCGGGGCGCGGTCAGGTGCCGGAGAAGCTGCACTTCATGGGGGCGCTGCCGAGGATCGACGGGTCGAGTGCGGGGGCCGATCTGTCGGACGGCACGGCGGCGTTCGTCCGGGCGGTGAAGGAGGGCTGGACCGGGGCGCCCGCGCCCGCGGTGCGGCTGCTGCCGCGCAAGCTGCCCGCCGAGCGGCTCCCGAAGGGCTTCGAGTACCCGCAGCACGGCATCGCGATCGGTATCGACGAGACCGCTCTGGAGCCGGTGTTCGTCGACTTCGAGTCGGACCCGTTCTTCCTGGTGTTCGGCGAGAGCGAGTCGGGGAAGACGGCGCTGCTGCGGCTGATCGCGAAGCAGTTGTCCGAGCGGTACACGCCGGAGCAGGCGCGGATCGTGGTGGGTGACTACCGGCGGACGATGCTGGAGGCGGTCGCGCCCTCGCACCTGCTCGAGTACGCGCCGATGGCGTCGGCCATGCAGATGCACATGGACGCCATCAACACGGTGATGACGAAGCGGGCGCCGAAGCCGGACATCACTCCGCAGCAGCTGCGGGACCGCAGCTGGTGGTCGGGGCCGCAACTGTTCGTGCTGATCGACGACTTCGAGCTGGTGGCGACGAACTCGGGCAATCCGCTGTCGGTGCTGGTGGAGAACCTGCCGTTCGCGCGGGACGTGGGCATCCGGTTCGTCGTGGCGCGCAGTGCGGCCGGTGCTTCGCGGGCGATGTACGAGCCGTTCATGCAGCGGATGAAGGAGTTGGGCGCGCAGGGCGTGCTGCTGTCCGGCGATCCGGGCGAGGGCGACATCCTGGGCAACGTACGGGCGCGTCCGATGCCGCCGGGCCGGGGCACGTTCGTGTCGCGCAAGCGGGGTAATCCGCTGGTGCAGTTGGGCTGGCTGCCGGAGCGGCACTGACGGGACGGGGGCGGGCGGGGGCGGGCGGGGGATTTCCCGCCGCTCGGGCGGGGCGGTCCCACTAGTGTGGGAGGGACCGCCGTACCACCGCGAAGGGAACGCGCCGATGAGCGAGGCAGACAACAGCACGGGCAGTGCCGAGGGGACCGTCGGCGGTTCTGCGGGGAGTGCCGAGGAGGCCGCGAGGGCGGCCGAGAAGCAGCGGCAGAAGGACGAGTTGTACGCGCTCGACATCTCGGGCGCGGAGTGGGAGGGCGCCCCGGGGACCAGCCCGGACGAGGAGCGGGTGGAGATCGCGCGGCTGCCCGAGGGCGCGGTGGCGATGCGTTCGTCGCTCGACAAGGACACGGTGCTGCGCTACACGAAGGCGGAGTGGGACGCGTTCGTCCTGGGCGCCCGGGACGGCGAGTTCGACCTGCGGTGAGACCGTGGCACGCGTGAGGGGGTGGCCCGTCCTGCGGGCCACCCCCTCGCGTGTCTCCGTCGGGAGGACGGCGGTGCTCACATCATCATGCGGAACCGGGCTGCGTTGCCCTTGTCGGTGTCCCGGTAGCCGATGACGGAGTCGTCGAGGAGCCGGGCGATGCTGGCCAGGTCCTGGTTCATGCCGCCCATGTCACGGGTCAGGCGGTCCTGGATCTCCCGGTACGCGATCTTCGTCTCGCCCTCCCAGGTGGAGGCGACGCGGTTGACCTCGGTCATGAGGTCTTCGAGCTTCTGGGAGAGGGTGCTGGAGGTGAGGCGGACGTCGGCCGCCGCCTGGGTCACGGTGTCGTAATTGACCGCGGTCGTCATGGTGATGACTCCTGGGGTGAGAGTGGCGCGGAGGACTGGTCGGACCGGACGGCTCAGGCCATGCCGAGGATGGCGCTCTGGCCCGCGGAGGTGTTGTCCATGGTGCGGAAGGTCCGCACGCGCTCCTCTTCCTCCTGGGTGAACCCGTCGGCGCTCATGCGCATGATCTCCTCGAGCTTCACGAGCTCGACGCGCATGGTGCGCAGCCGCTGGTTCAGGTCGTTCTGGACCCGGTCGTACTCCTTGCTCGCGGCGCCCTGCCAGCCCGCCTGGATACGGTCCACCACGCCGTTGAGGGAGGTGACACGGGCCTGGAGCTCGTCGTGGAAGTCCTGGATCCGGCCGGCGAGCTTGACTTGTTCGGCACTGGTGACGTTCAGGTCTTTCGACATCTTGCCCCTTCTTCCTTCGGTGGCGTCGACGGCCGGGCCGTCGGGCCTTCCGGTCGTGATGCGGACGGGAATCTTCTGATGCCGCCCCCGTGTCGGGCTCGCACTGCCGTGCGTCCCGCGGTCACTGTAGCCATTGGCGGCGGCAGTTCCAACTGCAAAGGAGGGACCGGACACTTGGCTCGCGCACGGGTCAACGGGCCCCCTTTCCACGGCGGCTGTCGCGGATCACGACGGCTGTTCCGGCGACCACCGCCACCAGGACCGCGCCGATCCCCAGGGTGTACGTGGCGAGGCGTTCGGAGCGTTCCTGCGGGGTCTCCGACCGTGCGAGCGCGGCCGGTTCGGGGGCGGGGGGCCGGGGCGGTCCGGGGTCGGGCGTGGGTGAGGAGGGGGGTGTGCCGGGTGTGTCGGCGAGGGCCCGTACCGGGTCGACGACTCCCCAGCCGACGTAGGGGTCCCGTCCGTTGACCGAGCGGACGGCGGTCTGCTCGATGCGGGTGACGATCTGGGCGACGGACCAGTCGGGATGCTTGGCGCGCAGCAGTGCGGCGACCCCGGCGACGTAGGGGGCGGAGAAGCTGGTGCCGTTGTCGACGCACTGACCGCCGCCGGGGACGGTGGACACGATGTCGACGCCCGGTGCGGCGACGCCCACGAAGTCGCCGGGCTGGGAGAACGCGGCGCGTTCGTTGTTGCGGTCGGAGGAGGCGACGGCGAGGACGCCGGGGAAGGCGGCCGGGTAGGTGTTCTTCCGGGCGCCGCTCATCCCGTCGTTGCCCGCGGAGGCGACGACGACGACGCCCGCCCCGATCGCGGCGGCGACGGCCCTGCCCATGGCCGAGTCCGGGCGCAGCGGCTGGGTGGTGTCCTGGGAGATGTTGATGACGTCGGCCTTCTGCCGGACGGCCCAGGCGATGGCCTGGGCCATCGTGTCGGACTTGCCGCTGTTCTTCTCGTCGTTCTGCCGGATGGGGATGATCGTCGCCTCGGGGGCGATGCCGACGAAGCCGGTGCCCGTGCGAGGGCGGGCGGCGATGATGCCCGCGACCTTGGTGCCGTGGCCGACGTCGTCGACGGTGCCGTCCGTCCTGCCGCGCTTCTCGTCGCCGAAGCCGGGGTTCTTCTTGTCGGGCTTCAGGTAGTCCTTGCCCGCCTTGGCGTCGACGGCGGTCCGCAGCTGGGGGTTGACGTCGTCGACGCCGGTGTCGATGACGGCGACCCGGACGCCCTTGCCCCGGGTGTCCTGCCACAGCGCGTCGAGGAGCACCCGCTGGAGGGGCCAGGGGGTGCCCTCGATCTGCTTCTTCATCGGGAAGGTGCATTCGCCGCCGCCGTCGAGCGCCCAGCCGCCGGGCCCGGACGCGGACCCCGGCGCGGAACCTGCTCCGGTCGCACCGGGCGTGCCGGTCGCTCCGGTCGTCGGCGGGGCGGTCACGGCCGCCGCCGGGGCCGCGAGGAGGCCGGTGAGCGCGGCGGCGAGCAGGGCGGCCGTCGTGCGGTTCGTCGTCACCGGTGCCACCCCCTAGGAACCCTGCGGCTGACGCGCGCTGTTGGTGTCGAGCCGTGGACCCTTCGACAGGAACTCCGACCAGGCGATCGGGACGAGGGCCGGCGTGACCTTCCCGTACCCCAGACGCTTCTGGGCGTCGCTGGGTTCCGGGCGTCCGTCGGTCGGCTTCTCCTTGTCCCCGGTGCCGATGTCGGAGCGGGCGGAGTCGCTGTCGCCGTTGGCCTGGACCGCGTACCGCAGTCCGGTGTCGGTGACGAGGAACAGCGAGCCGTCGGGGGCCTGCCGTCCGGCGCCCTGGACCTGGGTGTAGAGGAGGCCGGTGCCCGGGGTGACGTACGTGCTGGTGCCGCCGGTGGCGATGTCGGCGGGGTACTCGGTCCCGGCCCAGGTGGTGAGGGTCGCGCCGCCCTTGTCGTCGACGCCGGTGAGGACGCTGCAGACGGTGTCCCGGGCGCCCGCCCCGGTGGTGGCGTTGACCTGGGCGGACTTCAGCCGGGGCCAGCGGACCTGGGCGTGGAAGGGAGTGGGGTCGGGGTCGACGGAGGAGGCGTCGACGGGGATGGGCCTGCCGTCCATGTCGAGGACGCCGGTCTGCGGCGAGCTGATGACGAGCCAGGCGGTGAAGGGGCTGACCGGCTGGACCCTGCCCGCGAGGACGACGTAGTGCTGGGGTCCGGAACCGGTCTCGGCGAGCAGGACCATGCCGATCCGGTTCTCGGTCTCGTCGAGAGCGCCGCCGGGGACGCCCGCGGGGTCGCCGACGCGGCCGTCGATCCGGGGGAAATCCACCTCGTCACCGGTCTTCAGGGTGGCCAGCCAGTCGTCGGTGACGGGCTGCGGCTCCTTGCCGAGGCCGACGAGGGCGGTGAGCAGACCGGGGGACCCGGCCTTCACCGGGTACTTGGTGCCGGTGTGGTCCACGAGGAACCGGGCGGCGTCCTTCTGCCCCTTGACGTACAGGATCTGTCCGTCCTTGAGCCGTCCGTCGCCCTCGGTGCGCTTCAGGTCCCGCTCGGCGAAGAGGAAGGCGGCCTTCTGGACGCTGGCGCCCGCGCCTCCGCCGGGCTGCTCGCAGACCGCCCACCGCTTGGCCTTGCCCGCCTCCTCGGCGCTGGGCAGCCGGTCGGGGGCGTAGGGGATGCCGAGGATCGGGCCGCGCGGCGGCTCGCCCTTGTCGAGGGTCTTGTCGGCGACCTGCACGACCTGGAACTGGTCCGGGTCCAGGAGGAGCCGGGCGGAGGCGAGGTTGAGGACCGGGTGCAGCAGGGTCTTGGCGGCCTCGCCCTCACCGGTCCGCAGGACCACGTACCGGGTGGTCGACTGCTTGCCGACGACGACCCGGGTGCCGGGGGTGTCCCAGCCCTTGGGAGCCTGCGGCTTGAACATGCCGAAGGCGCCGAACCCGGCGACGATCAGCGCGGCGACGATCAGTCCGGGGAGGATCGCGCGCAGCGGCTTCGGCGCCCCCTCCTCCGTGCCGGAGGGCGAGGGCTGGAGGAAAGCCGCCACCGTGCGCTTCTTCGCAAAGGTGTACGCGTTGAGTTCGTCCCGCCGCGATGTCATGAGTCCCCATTCTCGTCACGCGCGATCTTCGCGCGGGGCCCGTGGAGATGACACCCGGACCCCGGCCGCCGGACCGGCCCCCTACTATGCCTGCTGTCCCCCGGGGCGCGGGGGGCGGGTAGGGTGATCCGGCCCCCAAAGCGCTGGCGGGCCAGGGTGATCGGGATGAATTGAGGGGGATTCTCCATCATGGTTTCCGCGACGCGGACGCGGCCCGCCGCGGCCACCGCCTCCGCACCCCCGTCCACGGGACCCGCCTCCTCGGTGTCACCGAGGCTCCAGGCCCGTCCCGGACACTTCGGTTCGTTCCGATTGCAACAGCTCGTACTGATAGAGGTGGCGGCGGCCCTGCTGCTCGTCGCCTGGGTCGTCGAGCCGGTGCTCCTGGTGCCCGCGGGCGTGGTCGCCGTCGTGCTCGTCCTGCTGGCGGTCGTCCGCCGCCACCGGCGCTCCCTGCCCGAGTGGCTGGGAACCTTCCTGACGCTGCGGGCCCGGGGCCGCCGGGCCGCCTCCTTCACCGTGCCGGAGGGCACGGAGCCGGGGTTCGCGCCGGTCGTGGAGTGCGATCCGGCGCTGCGGACCTACGCGTACGGCGACCGTGACCGGCGGCCGGTCGGCATGGTCGGCGACGGCACCTTCCTCACCGCCGTGCTGCGGGTCGAGTCGGACGGCACCGCGCTGCGCCCCGACCGGGCGGCCCGGCCGCTGCCCGTGGGGCTGGTCCGTGACGTGCTGAGCGTGGACGGCGTACGGCTGGAGTCGGCGCAGATCGTGCAGCACACCCAGCCCGCGCCCGCCCCGCACCTGCCCGAGCAGTCGATGGCCGCCCGCAACTACGCGCCGCTCCAGGCGCAGACGGGATCGCCCGCGGTCCGGATCACCTGGATCGCGCTCAAGCTCGACCCCGAGCTGTGCCCGGAGGCGGTGGCCGCGCGCGGCGGCGGTCTGACGGGTGCGCAGAAGTGCGTGGTGCGCGCGGCGGACCAGTTGGCGAGCCGTCTGGCGGGGGCCGGGTTCACCGCGAGCGTGCTGACCGAGCAGGAGCTGACCTCGGCGCTCGCCACCTCGACCTGTGCGAGCCCGATGGCGATAGCGCAGGCGGGACGGGGCCGGACCCGGACCCGGCGGACGCAGGAGACGGCCCGCACCTGGCGGGTGGACGACCGGCGGCACACGACGTACTGGGTGGGGCGCTGGCCGCAGTTGGGCGGCCGGGGCGGTGGCGCGGGGGCGTCGATGCCGCAGTTGGTGGCCCTGCTGACCTCGCTGCCCGCGCTCGCGACGACGTTCAGTCTGACGCTGAGCGGCGGCGACCGGCAGGAGGTCACGGTGACCGGGCACGTACGGATCACCGGGCGCAGCGACGAGGAGCTGGTGACCGCCCGGCACGAACTGGAGCGCGCGGCGCGCGGGGTGAGGACGGGGCTCGTGCGGCTGGACCGCGAACAGGTGCCGGGGATGCTGGCGACGCTTCCGCTGGGAGGTGCCCGCTGATGTCCGTGCCTTCCCCCTACGGTTCCCCGGACGGCCCTGCCACGACCGGTGGGTCCACCGGCCGGGGGTCCGGTTCCCGGCGCCCGGGGCGGGGCGCCCGGCCCCGGTTCGGCTTCGGGCTCGTCGGGCCGCGCCGCGACCGGCACTCCGTCCCGCTCGACCAGCTCGACGCGCTGGCCCTGCCGGTCGGCGACGACGGCATGGTCATCGGCGTCGACGCCGAGAACCGGCCCGCCGTGCTCGGCATCAACCGGCCCGTCCCGTACGACGTCACCCTCATCGGCGGGCTGTGGACCGCGCAGGTGATGGCGCTGCGGGCGGCGGCGACCGGTGCCCGGGTGGCCGTCGAGACGGGCCGGGCGCAGTCCTGGACCGCGCTGGCGCGGGCCGCGGGCGGCGGACAGCCGTGCGTCACGCTGCACGACGTGGGGCGGGTGCCGCCGCAGGGCGCGTCGGCGGGCAGCCCGGTGGTCGTGGTCCGCGACTGCGGTATGCGTCCGCCGCGCGGCCGGGTCGTCTCGGCGCCCTGGCAGTCGGTGGTGACGCTGCTCCCCTATCTGAGCCCGGTCGCGCCCCGGCTCCTGGAGAAGTCGTCGCTGGTCGGCGTCCAGCGGGTGTCGCCCGACGAGGCCGTCCAGATCGGCCGGGTGATGGGTCTACCGGACCACGAGCGGGACGCCCTGTCCACGCTCGCGGACGGGGTGACCCTCTGGTGCACTCCGGACGACCGCCAGTTCGTGATGACGCGGGCGACGGACGCCGAGACCGGACTGCTGGGCGCCGCGCGCCGGATGGACTGAGCGCGACCAAGTCGACCGCGTACGTCCCCTTTTGAATTGTTTTGAACGGGCGGCCTCCTCACCTTGCCGCGCGGACAGGCCACTTGGGGGTCCGGCCGTGCTCCCGGGCGGGCCGCGCGGAGGGCTCGGCGGGCCTGCCCGGGGTTGCCCGCGCCGATTAGGGTGGAAGGGCCCGGCCCACCACGGCACAAGGGTGCTCGACCACTCCAGGAGGCAAAGTGAACGGCGATCGCGACGAGATCCACGGGGGTTGGAATCCGCCCGCCGACGATCAGTCCGACGCGGATTCCGTCGAGATGACGGGTGAGTTCACCATCGACTACACCCCGCCCGCCTGGTACACGCAGAACGCGTCGGGCGGTACGGGGGCGGGCGGCGGCGCCACTCCCCCGCCGCCGCACGGGACGCCCGTGCCGGTGCCGGGCCTCCCGGCGGGCAGCGGCTTCGAGCCGGGCTGGAGCACGGGCCCGGTGGCGCCCCCGGCCCCTCCGGCCGGTGCGGGGCAGGGACTGCCGCCGGTGGCCCCGCAGCCGGGCGGGACGCCCGGCCCGGGAGCGCCGGTGCCTTTCGGTACTCCGGGTGGGTCTGCGCCTGCTGTTCCTCCTGTGGTGCCGGGGGTTTCTGGTGGTCATGGGGCTCCTGTGACTCCTGCGGCTCCTGGGATTCCTGGTGATCCGATGGCTTCTGGTGCCCAGGCGCCTGTTCCTGTGACTCCTGATTTCCCTGGTGCGCCGGTGACTTCTGGTGCACCGGGTGCGCCTGTGGTGTCGGGTGCGCCTGCGTTGTCGGGCGCTCCCGCAGTGCCGGGCGCGTCCTCCATGCCGGGTGCCCCCGGCACTCCCCCGGCCCCCGGCACCCCCGGGATTCCCGCGACCCCGCCGACGCCGTCCGCAGGGGTGCCCACGCCGGGCGCGCCCGGGACGCCCGGCGCGACTGGTGCGGCTGGTGCGACCGGTGCGCCCGCGCCCATGGCCTTCCCGCCGCCCACGCCGCTGCCGGGGGCGTCCGTGCCGTTCGGCGGCGGGGACATCGAGAGCGGCGCGACCATGCGCTTCTCCCCCGTCTCGATCCAGCGTGAGGCCACGGACCGCGCGCCCAGTGCCTCCGCCGGTACGGCGGTCCCCGAGGCCACCGAGGACGTAGCGGCCTCCCCCGCGTCCGCCCCCGCCGGACGGAGCGGGGAGCACGACACCGACCGCTCCGCGCCCGTGACCACCGGGGAGTCCGGCACCACCGGGGAGCCGCACACCACGGGCGCCCCGGTGGCGACCGGAACGACGGCGGACGACCGGAACGCCGACCCGGCGGCCGACTCCACGGAGCACGCCGACCGCTCCGGCACCGCCACGGATACCGCCGAGGCCGCCGGGGGCGCCGAGGCCGTCGAGAGCACCGACGCCCCCGCGCTCGTCCCCGCGCCGGACACCGCCGCCGCCCCCGCGCCCGACGCGGTGCCGGAGGACGTAAGGGACGCCCTGCCGCAGCCGTCCGCCGACACCCCGGCGGACGCCCCTCCCGCCGCCGCGACCGCCGCCGTGCCGGACGCGGTGCCGGTCGCCGATGCCGTTCCCCCGGCCGACCAGGCCCACCCGGCCGGGACGACCGACCCCGCCGGGACCAGTGGGACCACCGGTCCCGCCGCCCCGATGGCACCTCCCGCGCCCTTCCCGAGCGCCGACGTCCCGCAGCCGCCCGCGCCCGGACCGTTCCCCGGCGCCCCACAGCCCCCGTTCGCCCCCGCCGGACCGGGTGCCGGACCGGGGCTGCCGCCGCTGCCGCCCGCCTTCCAGCCCGCCGCGCCCGGCCCCGCACCGCAGTGGCCCGCGCAGCCCGCGCCCGGGGTCCAGCCGGTGCCCCCGGCCGTACCGCTGCCGCCCGCCGCGGCAGGGCCCGTACCGCCGCGGGCACAGCCCCAGCCCCCGGGGACGTACGGCTATCCGCAGGCGCCGGACGCCTACGGCTACCCCCAGCCGCCCCAGGCCCCGCAGGCTCCCGTGGCCCCGCAGCCTCCCCAGGCCCCGCAGCCTCCCGCGCCCCAGGGCGGGTACGGCTTCCCCCACCCCGGGACCCCGCCGCGGCCCGACGGGTACGGGTACCCGCAGCAGCCCGGTGGTGTGCCGCCGCAGGCGCAGGGCGGGTACGGCTATCCGCACCCCGCCGCCGCGCCGCCGCAGGAGGCGCAGCCGCCCGTCGACCCCAGGACCGGGGCCGCCTGGCCCTCGCCCGTGACGCACGACCAGCGGGAGCGGTCCGTGCCGGGCGCCCCGCTCGGGTACAACGCGGCGGTGGAGCTCTCCTCCGACCGGCTGCTGCGGAACAACAAGCAGAAGCCCCGGTCGAGCCGGACGCCCGGCGGCTCCGCGCGCTTCAAGCTCGGCGGCAGGAAGGAGGAGGCGGAGCGGCAGCGCAAGCTGGAGCTGATCCGTACCCCGGTCCTCTCCTGCTACCGGATCGCGGTCATCTCGCTCAAGGGCGGTGTCGGCAAGACCACGACGACCACGGCGCTGGGCGCGACCCTGGCGACCGAGCGGCAGGACAAGATCCTCGCGATCGACGCCAACCCGGACGCGGGCACGCTGGGCCGCCGGGTGCGGCGCGAGACCGGGGCGACCATCCGCGACCTGGTGCAGGCGATCCCGTACCTCCACTCGTACATGGACATCCGCCGGTTCACCTCGCAGGCGCCGTCCGGTCTGGAGATCCTCGCCAACGACGTGGACCCGGCCGTCTCGACGACCTTCAACGACGAGGACTACCGGCGGGCGATAGACGTCCTGGGCAAGCAGTACCCGATCATCCTCACGGACTCGGGCACGGGTCTGCTGTACAGCGCGATGCGCGGGGTGCTCGACCTCGCCGATCAGCTGATCATCATCTCGACGCCCTCGGTGGACGGGGCCTCCAGCGCCTCGACGACCCTGGACTGGCTCTCCGCGCACGGGTACGCGAACCTGGTGCAGCGCTCGATCACGGTCATCTCCGGGGTCCGCGAGACCGGAAAGATGATCAAGGTCGAGGACATCGTGCAGCACTTCGAGACCCGTTGCCGGGGCGTCGTGGTGGTGCCCTTCGACGAGCACCTGTCGGCCGGTGCCGAGGTGGACCTCGACATGATGCGGCCGAAGACCCGGGAGGCGTACTTCCACCTGTCGGCGATGGTGGCCGAGGACTTCGTCCGCGCGCAGCAGGCGCAGGGACTGTGGACGGGCGACGGCCAGGGCGCGATGCCCCCGCACATGGCCCCGCCGATGCCGGGCCAGCCGGTCCCGGGCCAGCCGTACGGCGGACCCCCGCCGCAGGGTGCCCCGTACGGCGCCCAGCCCGCGCCCGGTCAGCCGTACGGGACGCCCCCGGGCCAGCCCTTCCCCGGACAGCAGGCGGCCCCGGGGCAGTTCCCGCCGGGACAGCCCGGACAGCCCGTACCCGGACAGCCCGTACCGGGACAGCCCGTACCGGGACAGCCATACGGCGGACAGCCCGCCCCCGGTCAGCCCTACGGAGCCCAGCCCCCGCCCGGTCAGCCCTTCCCCGGCCAGCCCTTCCCCGGACAGCCCGCGCCCGGACAGCCGTATCCGCCCCAGCCCCCCGGCCCGCTGCCGGGACAGCCGGGCCAGCCGTTCCCGGGACAGCCGTACGCCGGGCCGCCCGCGCCCGGACAGCCGTACGGGGCGGCGCCCGGACAGCCCTTCCCCGGGCAGCAGCCGCCGCCGGGGCAGTTCCCGCCGGGACAGCCCGGTCAGCCCGGTCAGCCCGTACCGGGGCAGCCGTACGGCGCCCAGCCCGCGCCCGGACAGCCCTACGGGACGCCCCCGGGGCAGCCCGGCGCGCCCGGAGGGTACCCGCAGCCGTTGCCCCCGCAGTCCGACACCCAGGGTGACGAGGCGCAGGTCGCACCGCCCGGGTGGACCCCGCAGGGGCCGCCGCAGGCGCCGCCGGCCCCTCATCAGTAAGGCGGCACAGGAGTAGACCATTGAGGCCCCGTACCGGTCCCCCGGTACGGGGCCTCTCGGCGTTCCCGCAGCCCACAAGGGGTTTGAGGGGTCGTTGACGACGGCAGACCACCGCTGGTACATCTTCGCTCCACCGCACGTCAGCCCAGGATCCGGACAGCACCCCGACACGAGGTCACGTCACATGGTCATGGTCACGAAGGCTCCATCCCGCCCCTCCTCCACCGCCCGCCGAGCCGTCCGTCTGCTGGTCGCCTGCGGACTCACCGCCGTCCCTCTCGGGGCCGTCGCCCCCAGCGCCACGGCCGGTGCCGCGACGGGGGACGACAGGTCCGGCGGCACCACGCTCACCGTCGCCGTCTCCCAGAGCATCGACTCGCTGAGCCCGTTCCTGGCGCAGAAGCTCACCTCGACCAGCGTCCAGCGGCTGGCCTACGAGTACCTCACCAACTACGACGTGAAGGACGCCCACCCGGTCCCGGGCCTGGCGACCGCGTGGACCTCCTCGGCGGACAAGCTGACGTGGACGTACACGATCCGCGACGACTCCCGGTGGTCCGACGGCCGCCCGGCCACCGCCGAGGACGCGGCCTGGACCTTCACCAAGATGATGACGGACCCGGACGCGGCCACCGCCAACGGCAGCTTCACCGCCAACTTCGCCCGGGTCACCGCCCCCGACCCGCGCACCCTCGTCATCCGGCTGAAGAAGCCCCAGGCGACGATGACCGCGCTCGACGTGCCGATCGTGCCCAAGCACGTCTGGGAGAAGGTCGGCGACTTCTCGAAGTTCAACAACGACCAGAGCTTCCCGATCGTGGGCAACGGACCCTTCGTCATCACGGACTTCAAGGTCGACCAGTACCTCAGGCTCAAGCCGAACAAGACCTTCTGGCGGGGCGCGCCCAAGTTCGACGAACTGGTCTTCAAGTACTACAAGGACGGGGACGCGGCCGTCGCCGCCCTCCAGAAGGGCGAGGTGTCGTTCGTCCCGAACCTGACGCCCGCCCAGGCCGCCGCACTGGCCACCCAGAAGGACATCGAGGTCAACGACGCCCCCGGCCGCCGCTTCTACGCCCTCGCCACCAATCCGGGCGCGCGGGCGCAGGACGGCGGCACCTTCGGCAACGGACACAAGGCGCTGCTCGACCCGGAGGTCCGCAGGGCGCTGTTCCTCGCGGTCGACCGGACGGCGATCGTCGACAAGGTCTTCCAGGGGCACGCCGTCGAGGGCGAGGGCTACATCCCGCCCCGCTTCGCCTCGTACTTCTGGAAGCCGCGGGGCGCGCAGAGACGGGCGTACGACCCCGCCGCGGCGGCGCGGGTCCTGGACGCCGCCGGATACCGGAAGAACGCCGACGGCAGACGGGTGGGCAAGGACGGACGGCCGCTGGACTTCCGGATCCTCTGCCACGCCACCGACCCGAACGACAAGGCGGTCGGCAAGTACCTCCAGGAGTGGTGGGGCGAGCTGGGCATCGGCCTGGAGGTCGAGTGCCTGGACAGCGTCTCCGACCCCTGGGTCAAGGGCGACTACGACCTCGCGTTCGACGGCTGGTCGGTCAATCCCGACCCGGACTACGTCCTGTCCATCCACACCTGCGGCGCCCTCCCGAGGACACCGAAGGACTCCGGCGCCACCGACAACTTCATCTGCGACAAGGAGTTCGACGGGCTCTACGCGCGGCAGTCGGCCGAGTACGACACCGCCGAGCGGGCGGATCTGGTGAAGCGGATGCAGTCCCGGCTGTACGACACGGGGTACATGAACGTCATGGCCTACCCGAACGCCCTGGAGGCGTACCGCACGGACCAGATCGCCTCCATCACGACCATGCCCGAGGCCGCCGGGAACCTGTGGGGGCAGGACGGCTACTGGAGCTGGTGGTCCGCCGTGCCCGCCGCGTCCGCGTCCGGCTCCGCCGGTTCGGGGGGCGTCTCCGGGGCCGTGCTCGGGACCGGGATCGCCCTGGTCGTGGGCGTGCCCGCCGCCGTGGTCCTCCTCAGGCTGCGCCGCCGCGCCTCCGCCGACGACCGCGAGTGACCGGTGACGACGGCAAGCACCCCCGCCGACGTGGCACGGGCCGAGGAGGCCCGCGCCACGGACGGCGCCCCCCGCACCGGTGCGGCCACCGGCTATCTCCGCCACGCGGCGGGGAAGCTGGGCGGCGCGCTCGTCTCCCTCTTCGCCGTGCTCGTCACCAGCTTCTTCCTGTTCCGGATCATCCCGGGCGACCCGGTCCGGGCGATGACCCACGGCGTTCCCACCTCGGCCGAGCAACTCGCCACACTGAGGCGCCAGTTCGGACTGGATCTGCCGCTGTGGCAGCAGTTCGCCGACTACTGCGCCGAGGCGCTGGGCGGTGACCTCGGCACCTCCTTCCAGTTCCGTGCCCCCGTCGGGGAGCTGATCGCGGCGAGACTGCCCGCGACCCTGCTGCTCACCGGGGTCGCGGTGGTGCTGTACTCGGCGCTCGGGCTCTGGCTCGGCACCCGTTCGGCCTGGCGGCACGGCAGGCTCGGCGACCGGCTGAACACCGGGATCGCGCTGACGCTCTGGTCGGTGCCCTCGTTCTGGCTCGGACTGCTCCTGATCATCGTGTTCTCCGTCGGCGCGGGCCCGGTCCCGGGGCTGTTCCCCACCGGCGGCATGGAGTCGGGCACCGGCGAGACCGGTTTCGCGTACGTCCTCGACGTCGCCCACCACCTCGTCCTGCCCGTCGTCACCCTGGTCGCGGTCGGCTACGCGCAGACGCTCCTCGTGATGCGGTCCTCGCTCCTCGACGAGATGGGCGGGGACTATCTGACGACCGCGCGGGCCAAGGGGCTGCGCGACGACGACGTGCGCCGCAGGCACGCCGTGCCCAACGCGCTGCTGCCGACCGTCACCATGGTCTTCATCAACCTCGGCCATGTGGCGGCCGGGTCGATCCTGGTGGAGACGGTGTTCTCCTGGCCGGGGCTCGGCGGGCTCTTCTACCAGGCCCTCAGCGTGCCCGACCTGCCGCTGGTCCAGGGGCTCTTCGTGGTCTTCGCCGGAGCGATGATCCTGATGAACCTGATCGCCGACCTGCTCCTCCCGCTGCTCGACCCCCGGGTGGGCCGATGACCTCGCTGACCCGGCGGCGCCGCCGGGAGACCGCCGTCCGCTTCTGGCGCGGCTACCGCGCCCACCGCGCCGGGCTGTACGGGCTCGCCGCCCTGGCCCTGATCGCCCTGCTCGCGCTCGCCGCCCCCCTGCTGGTCGGCGCCGACGTCCAGTCGGTGACCGGGGCCACCGGCACCGCCCTGGAACCGCCCAGCGCCCGGTTCCCGCTCGGCACCGACCGGTTCGGGCGCTCGCTGCTCGGCCTGCTGGTCTGGGGGGCGCGGATCTCGCTGCTCGTCGGGCTGCTCGCGGCGGCCCTCTCCGTCGCCATCGGGACCGTGGTGGGGATCGTCGCCGGGCACTACGGCGGCTGGTTCTCCACGGTCGTCATGCGGATCACCGACTGGTTCCTGGTGATGCCGACGCTGGTCCTGGCGATCGTCCTCGCCACCGTCATGTCCCGGTCGGTGTGGACGGTGGTCCTGGCCATCGGCGTGACGTCCTGGCCGACCACCGCCCGCCTCGTCCGGGCGCAGACGATCGCGGTGGAGTCCCGCCCGTACATCGAGCGGGCGACCGCGCTGGGCGGCGGCCACCGGCACGTCATGACCCGGCACGTGCTGCCGAACGTGATGCCCCTGGTGCTCGCCCAGACCACCCTCGGCATCTCCGCCGCCATCCTCACCGAGGCCACCCTCGCCTTCCTCGGGCTCGGCGACCCGACGGTCGTCTCCTGGGGCGGGATGCTCCAGGACGCCCGCGAGGCGGGGGCGGTCTCCTCGGGGCACTGGTGGTACCTGGCCCCGCCCGGCATCGCCATCGCCCTGGTCGCGCTCGCGTTCACGCTGTGCGGCCGGGCCGTCGAGTCCGTGCTCAACCCGAAGCTGGGGGTGGGGCGATGAGCCTCCTGGAAGTGCGGGACCTGCGCGTGACCTACGGGACGGGCGCGGACGCCGTGCCCGCCGTGCGCGGGGTCGACCTGACCCTGGAGAGCAGCAGCAAACTGGGGGTCGCGGGCGAGTCCGGCTGCGGCAAGTCCACCCTGGCGCTCGCGCTGCTACGGCTCCTCCCGGCCTCGGCGCGGATCTCGGGGAGCGTCCTCCTGGACGGCGACGACGTCCTCACCATGTCGTGGGGGCGGCTGCGGGCGGTCCGCTGGGCGGGCGCGTCGATCGTCTTCCAGGGCGCGATGCACTCGCTGAACGCGGTGCACCGGATCGGGGACCAGATCGCCGAACCGCTCCTCGTGCACGGCCGGGCCACCCCGGCGGCGGCCCGCCGCCGCGGCGGCGAACTCCTCGAACACGTCGGGCTGCCCGCCGCCCGCGCCGCCGCCTACCCGCACGAGCTCTCCGGCGGACAGCGGCAGCGGGTGATGATCGCGATGGCCCTCGCCTGCGACCCCCGGCTGATCGTCGCCGACGAGCCGACGACCGCGCTCGACGTGATGATCCAGGCGCAGATCCTGCGCCTGATCCAGGGGCTCGTCGCGGAGCAGTCCATCAGCCTCCTGATGATCAGCCACGATCTGGCGGTCCTCGCCGACACCTGCGACCGGCTCGCCGTGATGTACGCGGGCCGGGTCGTCGAGGAGGGACCCGCGCGGGCGGTGTACGAAGCCTCCGAGCACCCCTACGGGCGGGCGCTGTCCTCGGCGTTCCCGCGCGTCGGGGACCCCGCCTCCCGGCGGGCACCGCGCGGTCTGCCGGGTGACCCGCCGGACCCGGCGGACCTGCCGCCGGGCTGCGCCTTCCGCCCGCGCTGCCCGGTGGCGGTGGACCCCTGCGGGGACGACCAGGAACTGCGGGAGGCGGGCCCCGGGCACCTGGCCGCCTGCGTCCACGTGGGGAGCACCGCATGACCACGGCCACGGGCGACCGCCCGCTGCTCTCGGCGCGCGGGCTGCGCGTCGTCTTCCCCGGACGGCGCGGCGCGGCACCCGCCCGCGCGGTCGACGGGGTGGACCTCGACATCGGCGCGGGCGAGATCGTGGCCCTCGTCGGGGAGTCGGGCTGCGGCAAGACGACCCTGGCCCGGTCGCTGCTCGGGCTCGTCCGGCCGACCGCAGGGACGGTCTCCTTCGACGGGCAGCCGCTCGGCCGCTCCGCCCCGGCCCTCAAGGCGTACCGCAAGCGGGCGCAGCTCGTCCTCCAGGACCCCAGCGGCTCGCTGAACCCCCGGCACACCGTGTACGACGCGGTGGCGGAGGGGCTGCGCGTCCACGGGTACCCGGGCGACGAGCGGGAGGCGGTCGCCGGGGCCCTCGCGCGGGCCGGGCTGCGTCCGCCGGAGCGGTTCTTCCTGCGCTACCCGCACGAGCTGTCCGGCGGGCAGCGGCAGCGGGTCGTCATCGCGGGCGCCCTGGTCCTGGGGCCCGAACTCCTCGTCGCCGACGAGCCGGTGGCCTCCCTCGACGCGTCGGTGCGCGGCGAGATCCTCGCGCTGCTGCTGCGGCTGCGGGACGAGCTCGGGCTCTCCGCCCTCGTGGTGACCCACGATCTGGGGCTCGCGTGGAACATCGCGGACCGGGTGGCGGTGATGTACCTGGGCCGGGTGGTGGAGTCCGGCCCGGTGGAGTCCGTACTGACCCGGCCCCGGCACCCGTACACCCAGGCGCTGCTCTCGGTGCTCCCGGAGTCCGGCGGCGCCCCGGTGGTGCTGAGCGGGGAGGCGCCGGACCCGTCCCGGGTGCCGTCCGGGTGCCGTTTCCACGCCCGCTGCCAGGTCCTCGCCTCGGGCCGGGCGGCGGCGGTGGAGGACCGCTGCCGGGGCGAGGACCTGCCGGTCCTGACCGGCGGCGGGAGCCGGGCGGTGGCCTGCCACTGGGCGACGGCGGAGCCGCCGGAGACGGACTGACGGGACGGGGGGCCGACAGTACGGCCGACGGAGCGGGCTGTCGGCGCGGACGACGGCGGGGCGGGTACGGCGGGCGGCGGGGCGGGTACGGCGGGCGGGCAAGGGCGGCGGGCCGGGAAGGGGTGGCGGGCCGGGACGACACGCGCCCCGGCCCGCACCGCACCACCCGGCCCGCACCGCCCGTCCGGCCCGCATCGCCCGTCCAGCCCGGTCCTCCGGTTCCGCCCGTCCGGCCTGCTCTCCCCTCCCGTCCCGCCGTCGCGCCCGTCAGGCGGAGGTGCGGGCCGGGCGGAACGGGGGCGAGTAGCCCACGATGCGGCGCGTGCCGAGCTGTGGCTCAGGAGAGGACCGGGCGGTCGTCCACCGTCCGAGGCACATCTCGGCGGTGATGCCGGGCCCGAACCCGGCGAGGATGCCCCGCGCGCCCTCGGCCTGCCCGCCCTCCTCGAAGAGCCGCCGGACCGCGTCCAGGACGACGGCGCTGGCGATGTTGCCGTACTCGGTGAGCGTGGCGCGGCTGAACCGGAAGGCCTCCGGGGGCACTTCGAGGAAGCGGCTCAGATCGTCGAGGATGCGCGGACCGCCCGCGTGGATGATGTAGAAGTCCAGGTCCCCGGCGTCCCAGCCGTGGGCGCCCGCGATCTCGCGGAGGGCGGGGGCGAGCGGCTCCATGGTGGTGGGCACCCGCTTGTCGAGGAGGAAGTGGAATCCGGTGGCGCGGACGCTGTAGGCGATCCAGTCCTCGGTGTCCGGCACCAGATAGGCGCTGTTGCGCTCCAGGGCGATGCCGGTGCCGCCCCGGCCGCGCACCACGGCGGCGGCGACCGCGTCGCCGAACAGGCCGTTGGAGAGCAGCGATCCCACGCCGAGGTCGGTCGGCTGGTAGCAGAGCGAGCAGAACTCGCAGGCCACGATGAGGACGTTCGCGTCGGGGTAGGCGGTGCAGAAGTCGTGCGCGCGGTTGATCGCCGCGCCGCCCGCGGCGCAGCCGAGCTGGGCGATGGGGACCTGCCGGGTGTGGCTGGGGAAGCCCATGGTGTTGATCATCCAGGCGGTCAGCGAGGGCATCATGAAGCCCGTGCAGGACACGTAGACGATCATGTCGATGTCGGCGGGGCGCAGGGACGCGTTCTCCAGGGCCTCCCGGACGACCGCGGGCACCCGGGCCTTGGCCTCGGTCTCGTACCGCTTGTTGCGCTCCTCGAAGCCGGGGTGCCTGAGGGTCTCCTCGATGGGCTGCACGAGGTGACGGCGGTTGACGCCGGTGTTGCCGATCAGCCGCAGCGCCAGGGCCAACTGGGGGTGGCCCTCATGGTGTGAGCGGGCGAGGTCGAGGGTTTCCTCCATCGTGATCACGTGCTCGGGCACGGACACTGCGGGCTTGCACAAAGTCACCACGACGCTCGCTCCTTCGTACGGTTCGCGTCAACATCCGCAAGACTCGCCCGATGATCGCAACCCCGCAACCGCGCGTACGGCCGTTCACCTACGGAGGGTGACGGGTCGAACGGGGGTCCGATGCTCCGTCCGGGGGGCTGTCCAGGCCCGGCGTGTCGCGGTCGGCCGACGCCGGGAACAGCCGCCCCGCGACCCCCGCGACCCCCCGAACCCCGCCCGGAACATCCCCCGAAGTGACGACGGTACGAACGCGCCCCGAAGTGACGGCGGAGCCCCTGGCGCGCGCCGGGGGGCATGGTGGCGCCCCCGGCCCCTCGGCGCGCGCCGGGCGCGTGTCCGTCCCGCCCGGCGCCCCGGTCTCGACAGGGGGGTGCGTTCTGCTCGCCCGGCCGGACCCGCCAGAGCCGGGCCGGAGCCGCCGCCGGGGTCCGTCGACGAGTCGCCGCGCCGGATCGCGCACCGCGACGGTGTGTGCCTGTCCCAGGTCGCGACCGAGGACGCCGAGGCCGGCGGGGCGCTGATCCGGGCGGGTGAGGCGGTGTACGGCTCCGAGGTCCTCGACCCGGTGCGAGGGGACCTCCGGCGGGCGGCAGGACGGCCGGGGAGGACACCGGGACCGCCGGGTGCGCGGGGTGGGCCCGGTCGTCGGCGGAACCGCTCCGGGCGCGGCGGTCCGGGAGAACACCCGGGCCGGTGGAGCGGCCCGGCGGCTCAGGAGGCCGTGGGGTGCTCCCGGTCGTACTCCTCCGTCAGCTCACGGCACCGCTTCACATCGGCGGCCATGGCCTGGAGCAGATCGTCCAGGGTGTCGAACTTCGACATCCCCCGGACGTACGCGAGGAAGTCGACGGCCACGTGCAGTCCGTACAGGTCCAGGCCCTCGCGGTCGATCGCGTACGCCTCCACGGTCCGCTCCGTGGCGTCGAACTGCGGGTTCGTGCCGACCGAGATCGCCGCGGGCATCCGCTCCCCCGCCGCCGTCAGCCAGCCCGCGTACACGCCGTCCGCCGGGACCGCCGTGTGCGGCAGCGTCTCGACGTTGGCCGTCGGGAAGCCCAGTTCGCGCCCCCGCTGGGCGCCCCGGACCACGATGCCCTCGACCCGGTGCGGGCGGCCCAGGATCTCCGCCGCTCCGGTCATGTCGCCCTCGGCGACCAGCCTGCGGGTGAGGGTGGAGGAGAAGGGGTCGCCGCCGCCCGCCGCCCCGGTGACGTACAGGTCGACGACCTCGACCTCGTAGTCGTAGGTGCCGCCCAGCTCGGACAGGAAGGCCACGTTGCCCGCCGCCCGGTGTCCGAAGCGGAAGTTGGGGCCCTCGATGACGGCCTTCGCGTG
Organism: Streptomyces sp. NPDC059247; assembly: GCF_042754005.1. Classification (NCBI taxonomy): domain Bacteria; kingdom Bacillati; phylum Actinomycetota; class Actinomycetes; order Kitasatosporales; family Streptomycetaceae; genus Streptomyces; species Streptomyces sp. NPDC059247. The sequence continues at coordinate 138,481 of NZ_JBHYZW010000015.1, read as the reverse complement.
CAGCTTGTCGACGAGCACCTTCACGATGAAGTCCGCGGGGGACAGCTGGGAGAAGTCCGCCGTGAACGGCAGGACGAGCACCGCGTCCACGCCCAGGCCCGCCATCAGCTCCGCGCGCCGGTGGTGCGGGGACAGCAGCGGCGGATGGCTGCCGGGCCGTACGACCTCGGAGGGGTGCGGGTCGAAGGTGACCACCACGGCGGGCACCCCGAGCTGCCGGGCGCGCTCGACGGCCCGCCCGATGATCAGCTGGTGTCCTCGGTGCACCCCGTCGTAGGAGCCGATGGTGACGACGCTGCGCCCCCAGTCCTGGGGGATGTCCTCCAAGCCACGCCAGCGCTGCACTGTGACCGCTCCTCGTCCGCCTGTTCGCCGATTACGCAGGTCTAAGACTGCCATGTCCACGGCCGTCGGTCCGCATCGGCATGGAAGTGCCGGGGCTCCCGGCCTCCCGGACCGGCTCCGGCACCCGGTCGGGGGGCCCGTCGTCCGCCGGAGCGGCCAGGACGGCGGCGAACGCGGGCCGCTCCCGCACGAGACCCGCGAGGGCCCGTTCGAACCGTGCGGCGCCCTCGGCGGTACGGCTCGACAGCGCGCCGACCCGCCGCACGAGCTCCCGCGTGCGGGGCCCGCTGCGCCGCCCGGCGTCCTCTGCGGCGGCCGTCAGGAGGGCGTCGAGGACGGTGTCGTCGCCGGTCCCGTACCGCTCGTGCTCCAGGAGTACGTCGAGCAGTTCGGCCCGCAGATGGCGGGAGGCGCCGGTGCCGGGGGCGGCGAGGACCGGCGCGAGGGCGCGGCGGGCGGCGGGGCGGCTCCGGATGAGGTCGACGGTCAGCGGGAAGAGCACCGCCCTGGCCGCCGGGCCGTCTTCGAGGCGCCGGTCGACGAAGGCGGCCACGAGCCCGGCGCCCTCGGGGTGGCGGACGGCGTAGTCGCGGACGAGGGCGGCGGCGCGGCGGGCGAGGGCGGGCGCCTCGACCTCGGCGAGGGCCCGCAGGGCGGCGGCGGGCGCCTCGCCGGTGCCGTGCAGCCGGATGCGGAAGGCGGCGAGCACCGGCCCGGGGTCGGCCGTCATCGCGGCGGCGAGGGCGCTCGCGGGCACCCGGGGTTCGGTGAGGGCGCGGGGCAGGTGGCGGGCGCGGGTGAGCGGGTCGCGGACGAGGAGTCCGAGGGCGGGGCCGTGCAGGGCCCGGTCGGCGGGGCGGGCGAGCAGCGCGAGGGCCGCGTAGCGGAGGAGTTCCCGGTCGGCGGGGGCGGTGGCGTGCCCGACGACGAGCTGTCCGTACGCGAGGGCGGCGGTGCGCCGTTCGGGGCGTCCGTCGTCGTGGGCCCAGCGGTCGACGGCCCGGCAGACGACGCCGGGCTCGTCCTCGGCGAGCGCGGCGAGGAGGTCCTCGGCGAGCGGATGGGCGGTGGCGACGAGCGCCTCGCACAGGTCGTCGGCGGCGAGCGCCCGGTGGGTGTGCAGCAGGGCCTGCGCGGCGGTGGCGACGGTCGCGTGCGGGGTGGCGGGCAGGGGCCGTTCGTCGCCGAACCAGCGGCACAGGAGGGGCTGGACGCCCCTCGGGTCACGGGCGAGCAGCCCGGCGACGGCATCGAGGGCGCGGGGTCCGGCGGCGGGCGCCGGGCCGTCCTCCACGGGTCCGCCGGGCGGCGGGTCGGCGGGGACGAGGCGGCGCAGCAGATCGATGCGTTCGTCCTCGCCGAGGGGCAGACCGAGCCAGAAGCCGGGGCCGAAGGGGGCGTACGCGGCGGGGCGGCCGGGCCGCGCCCCGATCCGGTCGGCGAGGAGGCGCAGCACGGGCAGGTAGGGGCGGGGGTCCCGCATCCCGCGCACGGCCTCCCCGAACAGCCGCGCGGCCCACCAGGGCCCGTCCCCGGCGGCGGGGGACCCGTGGTCGGCGAAGCGGTGCAGGGCCTCGGCGAGGGTGGTCAGCCGGGGCGCGAGGGCCTCGGGACCGTGCTCCCGGTGGAGCAGCAGCAGGGCCTGGAGCACCGGCCCGATGCGATGGCGCGGCACGGGCGGCGGGGCGGCCCCGGCGGGGGTGCGCTGCCGGGGGACGCCGGGGACGGCGTCGGCGAAGGACCGGCACAGGGCGGGCGCGCCCGGCGCGGAGGGGCCGGAGAGGCCCTGGGGCCCGGCCCCGGAGTCCCCGGCCGGGAGCCCGGGGGTGCCCACGCCGGGAGCGGAGGGGCCGGTGAGGTGCGCGGCTCCGGCGGAGGGCCAGGGGGCGGGCGCGCCGGGAGCGGGGCCCGGGGCGACCGCCCCCGGGACGACGTGGGGCACGGGAGCGCCGGGGACGGTGAAGCGCCCGGCCCCGGCGGGGAACGCGGACTCCGTGGCCCCGGAGAGGACCCCGGGGGCGGGCGCGCCGGACGCGGGGCCGGGGGCGTCCGCCCCCGGGACGACGCAAGGAACAGAAACGCCGGGGTGGGTGACGCTTCCGGCCCCGGCGGGACGGGCGTACGGCCCGGGGGCGGGGGCTTCGGGACGGGCGTACGGCCCCGAGGCCGGGACTACGGGACGGGCGTACGGCCCGGAGGCGGTGGCGGCCGGGGCGGAACGCGTCCCGGAGGCGGGGGCTTCGGGACCGGAGTACGGCCCGGAGGCCGGGGCGGCCGGACCGGAACGCGGCCCAGAAGTGGGAGCTTCGGGACCGGAGTACGGCCCGGAGACGGGAGCCACCGGACCGGAGTACGACCCAGACAGCGCCACTGCGGACCCGGCCGCGAGGCCAGGGGCCGCGAACCCAGGGGCCGCGAACCCAGGGGGAAGTCCTCCCGAGGGAGAGGGCGGGGCGAGAGCGGCAGGGACGGTGAGGTGCCCTGAGCCGTCGGGGAACACGGGCGCGGCGGACCCGCCAGGCCCAGCCGACCTCGCGGCCCCCACCGGCCCGGCTGCTCCGGTCGCTCCCGCCGCCCCGGCCACTCCCGCCACTCCCGCCGCTCCCGCCGCTCCCGCCGCTCCCGTGGAGGACTCGGGTGTCTCCGGGCCGGAAGGGGCCGGGGCGGGCGCGGCGGGGACCGTCGGGGGGCGGGGGCGGAGGAGGGCGGTCAGGGCGCCGTCCACGTCCAGGTGGGCGGCCTGGAGCCAGTCGCCGAGTTCCTCGTGGGCGAAGCGGTAGCCGGTGCCCGCCGGGGTGAGGAGTCCTTCGGTGAGGACGGCCGGGGCCCAGCCCTCCCGCCAGGGGAAGAGCTGCTCGAAGGAGGTGCGGTCGAGGACGCCGTGTCCGGGGCCGAGGCAGCGGCGGGCCGCCTCGTGGACCTGGCCGGTGACGCGGGCGGCGAGACGGCGGACGGCGCCGCCGCCGGGCAGGGGCCGGGTGCCCGCCGCGATCCGGACGGCGATCCGCAGGCACATCAGGTCCAGATGGGCGGTGAAGATCTCCTCGCGGCCGGGCCGTCCCGGCACCTCCCCGGGCAGGGCCGCGCGGACCTCCGCGAGCAGCCGCAGGGCGAGCGGGTGGTGGGCGTCGGCCTCGGCGAGGTCGGTCGCGGCGAGCCCGTACCCCTCGCGGACGGCCCGTGCCTCGGACGCGGAGTACGGCCCGAGGGCGACGGCGGCGGGCAGCCCTCCGCCGGGGCCGGTCACGGGCCGGTGCAGCGCGCCGGGGGTGTAGAGGGCACCGGCCTGCTCCCAGTGCTCGGGGCGGCAGGCGGTGACGAGGTGGACCTGATGGGCGCGGAGCCAGTGCTCGGTGGCCGAGGTCCAGTCGGCGAGCCGGTGGGCGAGGAGCGGGGGCATCTCCTCGGGGCCGTCGAGGAGGACGAGGAGCGGCCGGCCCGCGTCGCGGGCGAGGGCGGCGGCCCGTTCGGGGGTGGCGGTGCCGGTGTCCCCGGTGGCCCCGGAGGCGGTGACGATCCGTCCGGCCTGCCGCAGGGCGCGGCCGACGGCGTCGGCGAGGGAGCGGTCGTCGGCGCGCAGGTCGGCGCCGCGCAGCCGGACGGTGGGGGCGGGGGCGACGCCCCGGGCGCGGCGGGCGCAGAGGGCCCCGAGGGCGGTGGTGCGACCGGTGCCGGGGGCTCCGACGAGGGCGAGGACGGGGACGTCCCCGGCGGTGAAGCGGGCGAACTCGCGGGCGCATCCGGCGCGTTCGACGGGCTCGGGCCAGGGGTCGGGGTCGCGGGCGGGGCCGGTGGCGGTGAGTTCGAGGACGGCGGCGAGGTTGAGGTCGGGGCCGTAGGCGGGGACGGTGGCGGCGTTGCGCCGGAGCAGGGCGGTGAGGGCGCCGCCGGGGCGGATCGGCACGGCGTATCCGGCGGCCGGGCGCCCGCCGTGCAGGGCGGTGCCGAGGACCGCGAGGACGGTGCCGGTGGCGGTGTCGAGGACGGGGCCTCCGGCGGCCTGTCCGCCAGGCCTGAGGGCTTCGGCCCCGTCGGTGCCGATGGCGAGTTCGAGGGCGTCGCCGAGGGGGTGGGAGCGGTCGGCGGCGGTGTAGGTGACGGCGGCGGGGCCGAGGACGCGGGCCTCGCGCCAGCCGTGGGCGGCGATCCGTACGTAGGTGCCGGGTTCGACCCCGTCCCGGGTGGCCAGCGGCAGGGGCCGTACGCCGAGGCCCCGGGTGCGGACGAGGGCGAGGCCGCTCTCGGGCAGCCGGGTGACGGCCTCCGGCTCGGCGAGCCAGCTCCGGTCGCCGGGGGCGCGGAGAAGGACATGGCTGAGCCCTTCGACGGCTTCGTGACTGGTGACGACCGTTCCGTGGTGGTCGGCGAGGAATCCGGCGCCGCGTGGCCGCCCCGCCGGATCGCAGATCCTCACCAGCGTCGCCAGGTCCTCGCGTCCCATGGCGTCGACGGTAGGCCGCCGCCGATCACGCCAAGAACCACGGAGGCGAACACGCCCCTCTTCACGCCCCCTTTCACTCCGGACGCCTGCCTGTTCGGGTGATACTCCGGCGTGTTCCGGACAGAATCGCGCAGGGGGAGGGAAAAGGGGGGAACACGGTGGGGCGGGCACGCGCGTGTGCCCGCCCCACCGTGAACGTCCGGGGCCCCCGGTCCGGCCGGACCGGGCCCGGTCTCAGCCGAAGACGGCCAGGCTCTTGGCCTTGCCCCGCTGGGCCTCGACGAGCGCGAGCAGGTTCCCCGCGGGACCGTAGACCGCGACGGGACCCGCCGGGTACTCCGGCATGTCGAGCCGGACCCCGTTGAGCAGCAGTCCGGCCCGCTTCTCGTCGACGTCCCACCGGGGGAACGCCGCCGAGGCCGCGTCGGCGACCGGCATGACCGTCAGCTCCTCCTGGAGCTGATCCAGCGTCCTGGCGGAGTCCAGCTTGTACGGGCCGACCCGGGTGCGCCGCAGCGCGGTCAGATGACCGCCCACGCCGAGGCCCGCGCCGAGGTCCCGGGCGAGCGCCCGGATGTACGTACCGGAGGAGCAGACGACGGAGACGACCAGGTCGAGGACGGGGGTGCCGTCCTCCGCGGTCGCCTCGCGCACGTCGTACACCTGGAAGGACGAGACGGTGACTGGGCGGGCAGGGATCTCGAACTCCTCGCCGCCGCGCACCCGCGCGTACGACCGCTTGCCGTCGATCTTGATCGCGGAGACCTTCGACGGGACCTGCATGATGGCGCCGGTCAGCTCGGCGACGCCCGCGTCGATGCCCTCGCGGGTCACCTTGGAGGCGTCCACGGAGGCGGTGATCTCGCCCTCGGCGTCGTCGGTGACCGTGCTCTGGCCCAGCCGGACGGTGCCCAGGTACTCCTTCTCGGTCAGCGCGAGGTGACCGAGCAGCTTGGTGGCCCGCTCCACGCCGAGGACGAGGACTCCGGTCGCCATCGGGTCGAGCGTGCCCGCGTGGCCGACGCGGCGGGTCTTCGCGATCCCCCGCATCTTGGCCACGACGTCGTGCGAGGTGAAGCCCGACGGCTTGTCGACGATGACGAGGCCGTCGGGCGTGGCTGCTGCGTTGCTCATTCGGCGGCTTCGTCCTCGCCCGGCTTCTTGTAGGGGTCGGCCTCGCCCGCGAAGGCGGCGCCCGAGGACGCCTCCCGCACCTGGGCGTCCGAGGCCCGCGCCCTGTCGAGGAGGTTCTCGATCGTCTTGGCGTTCTCCGGAAGGGCGTCCGCCACGAAGGTCAGCGTCGGGGTGAACTTGGTCCCCGCGGCGCGGCCCACGGCCGAACGGAGGACGCCCTTGGCGCTCTCCAGTCCGGCGGCGGCGCTCGCCCGCTCCTCGTCGTCGCCGTAGACCGTGTAGAAGACCGTGGCCTCCCGCAGATCACCGGTGACACGGGTGTCCGTGATGGTCACGTGCGTACCCAGTCGGGGGTCCTTGACGCCGCGCTGCAGCTTCTCGGCGACCACCTCCCGGATGAGGTCCGCCAGCTTCTTCGCCCGCGCGTTGTCGGCCACTGGTCCTTCTCCTTCTTCGCCTTGCTCAGATCAGTCTTCATCAGTGTGGAGCCTGCGGCGCACCGACAGCAGCTCCACCTCGGGGCGGGCGGCGACGAGCCGCTCGCACCGGTCCAGCACGTCGCTGAGGTGTCCCGGGTCCCCGGACACCATCGCGACGCCGATCTCGGCCCGCCGGTGGAGGTCCTGGTCGCCGGTCTCCGCCACGCTCACCGCGAACTTCCGGTGCAGTTCGGCGACGATCGGCCTGACGACGGAGCGTTTCTCCTTCAACGAACGTATGTCGCCGAGGAGGAGATCGAAGGACAGGGTCCCCACGTACATGTGTGTCCGGATGTCCCGCCGGTTCGGGTTCGGTGCCCCGCCGACGAACCGGCGGGGACATCCGAAACCGTACACGCAACGGCCGGGGCCGATCGACGGAATACTTTCCGCCGACCGGCCCCGGCTCAGTGCTGCGAGCGGACGCGTCAGGCGCGCGGCTTCTCGCGCATCTCGTACGTCGCGATGACGTCGTCGATCTTGATGTCGTTGAAGTTTCCGAGGTTGATACCGCCCTCGAAGCCTTCGCGGATCTCGGTGACGTCGTCCTTGAAGCGGCGCAGACCGTGGATCGTGAGGTCCTCGGCGATGACCTTGCCGTCGCGGACGAGGCGCGCCTTGGTGTTGCGCTTGACCTCGCCGGAGCGGATGAGGACACCGGCGATGTTGCCCAGCTTGGACGAGCGGAAGACCTCGCGGATCTCCGCCGTACCCAGCTCGACCTCTTCGTACTCCGGCTTGAGGAGACCCTTCAGGGCCGCCTCGATCTCCTCGATCGCCTGGTAGATGACCGAGTAGTACCGGACGTCGACGCCCTCGCGCTCCGCCATCTGCGCGGCACGGCCGGCCGCACGGACGTTGTAGCCGATGACGATGGCGTCGGAGCCCATGGCCAGGTCGATGTCCGACTCGGTGACCGCACCCACACCACGGTGCAGGACGCGGATGTCGACCTCTTCGCCGACGTCGAGCTGGAGCAGCGAGGCTTCCAGGGCCTCGACCGCACCGGACGCGTCGCCCTTGATGATGAGGTTGAGTTCCTGGACGAGACCGGCCTTGAGCACCTTGTCGAGGTCCTCGAGGGACACCCGGCGGACGCGCTTGGCGAAGGCGGCGTTGCGCTCACGCGCCGCGCGCTTCTCGGCGATCTGACGCGCCGTACGGTCCTCGTCGACGACCAGGAGGTTGTCGCCGGCACCCGGCACGTTGGTGAGACCGAGCACCAGGACGGGAGTCGACGGGGTCGCCTCCTCGACGTTGTTGCCCTTGTCGTCGAGCATCGCCCGGACACGGCCGTACGCGTCGCCGACCACCACGGTGTCGCCGATGCGCAGCGTTCCGCGCTGGACCAGGACGGTCGAGACCGCACCGCGACCGCGGTCGAGGTGGGACTCGATCGCGATGCCCTGCGCGTCCTGGTTCGGGTTGGCCCGCAGGTCGAGCGAGGCGTCGGCGGTGAGGACGACGGCCTCCAGCAGGGAGTCGATGTGCAGACCCTGCTTGGCGGAGATGTCGACGAACATGGTGTCGCCGCCGTACTCCTCGGCCACCAGACCGAACTCGGTCAGCTGGCCACGGACCTTGACCGGGTCCGCGCCCTCGACGTCGATCTTGTTGACCGCGACGACGATCGGGACGCCGGCGGCCTTGGCGTGGTTGAGCGCCTCGATCGTCTGCGGCATGACGCCGTCGTTGGCCGCGACCACGAGGATCGCGATGTCGGTCGACTTCGCACCACGGGCACGCATGGCGGTGAACGCCTCGTGACCCGGGGTGTCGATGAAGGTGATGCGACGCTCTTCGCCGTTGACCTCGGTACCCACCTGGTAGGCACCGATGTGCTGGGTGATGCCACCGGCTTCGCCCGCGACGACGTTCGTCTTGCGGATCGCGTCGAGCAGTCGGGTCTTTCCGTGGTCGACGTGACCCATGACGGTGACGACCGGCGGACGGGAGACCAGGGCCTCTTCGCCGCCCTCGTCCTCGCCGAACTCGATGTCGAAGGACTCGAGCAGCTCGCGGTCCTCCTCCTCGGGCGAGACGATCTGAACGGTGTAGTTCATCTCCTCGCCGAGCATCGTCAGCGTGTCGTCGGAGACCGACTGCGTCGCCGTGACCATCTCGCCGAGGTTCATCATCACCGCGACGAGCGACGCCGGGTTGGCGCCGATCTTCTCGGCGAAGTCGGTGAGGGAGGCACCGCGCGACAGGCGGATGACCTCGCCGCCACCGCGGGGAAGCATCACGCCGCCCACGGACGGGGCCTGCATGGCCTCGTACTCCTGGCGCCTCTGACGCTTCGACTTGCGACCACGACGCGCGGGACCGCCGGGGCGGCCGAAGGCGCCCTGCGTGCCACCACGGGCACCAGGACCGCCGGGACGGCCACCGAAGCCGCCGGGACGACCGCCGAAGCCGCCGCCACCGCCGCCGGGACCACCCGGACGACCGCCGCCGCCACCACCGGGACCGCCGGGACGACCGGCGAAGCCGCCGCCGCCACCGCCGGGACCGGCCGGACGACCGGCGAAGCCGGGACGACCGCCGCCGCCACCGCCACCGGGACCGGCCGGACGACCACCGGGACCACCGGGGCCACGACCGCCGGGACCGGGACGCGGACCGGCAGCGGGACGCTGCGGCATCATGCCCGGGTTCGGACGGTTGCCGCCGGGCGCGCCGCCCGGACGGGGAGCCTGCGGACGGGGCATCCCACCGGGGGTGGGGCGCTGACCGCCCTGACCCTGCGGACGCGGGGCGCCGCCGGGGCCGCCCTGCGGGCGCGGGGCGCCCGGAGCGGCACCGGGGCCGCCGGGACGCGGGGCGCCGCCACCGGGACGGGGCGTCTGCGGACGCGCCATGCCGGTGGAGCCGCCCGAGGTGAACGGGTTGTTGCCCGGACGGGGACCGGCCGGACGGTTGCCGCCCGGACGGGGGGCCTGCTGGCCGCCGGGGCGCGGCGCGCCCTGGCCCTGCGGGCGGGACGCCTGGCCCGGACGGGCGGCGGCCGGGCGGGGGCCCGGGGTCGCACCGGCGGGGCGCTGGGCGGCCGGAGCCGCCGGAGGCGCGGTGAACTCCGGAGTCGTCGGAGCCGGGGAGGCGGGCGCCGGCTTCGGCGCGGCCGGGGGCTTCGGACCCGGGGTCGGACGCGAGGCCGGAGCCTGCGCCGCGGGCTTCTCCGCCGCCGCGGGCTTGGGCGCCGGGGTGGGCGCGCCAGGCTTGGGGGCAGCGGGACGTGCCGCCTGCGCCGGGGACGGCGCGGGGGTGGCCGACGCCGGCTTCGGCGCGGCGGGGGTGGGCGTCGCCTTGCGGGGCGCGCCGGGCTTGGCAGCGGTCTTGCCGGCGTTGCCACCGGGACCCTGCAAAGCGTCAGTCAACTTGCGCACGACCGGCGCCTCGATCGTCGAGGACGCCGAACGGACGAACTCACCGAGTTCTTGGAGCTTGGCCATGACGACCTTGCTCTCCACACCGAACTCCTTGGCGAGTTCGTATACCCGGACCTTAGCCACTTCGCTCCTTTGAGGTCCGGGTTACCGCCGGACCGTCGCTACTTCATGGGCGTACTCATCGCGTACTCATCGAGTGGTGCTCATCGCAATCTCGACCTACTTCCAACTCGCGAGGTACCTGACCGCACGGGGTGTCCCCAGTGCCGTACTCCTTCACTGCTGTGCCGACCGCTCGACGTGGTGGCGGAGTGCCGCGGTGTCGAGCGGACCCTGAAACCTGAAGGCTCTCGGAAACGCTCGGCGGCGGACCGCCAGATCGAGACAAGCCACGGCGGGGTGCAGATACGCACCCCGGCCGGGCAGCGTACCGCGATGATCGGGAACGCACTCGTCCTTTGTCATCACGATGCGCAGCAGTTCGCTCTTGGCCGCTCGCTCCCGGCATCCCACGCAGGTTCGCTCAGGGCACGTGCGGGTATGCGTCCGGCCAGACACGATTAAGTCTACCTCCCCGTACCGACCTCACCTGTTTGGGGCAAGATTCGAACACTTGTTGGCCTGAAAACGGTCTCAGTCCTGGGGACCGTCCGGCTCCGTGTCCGGCCGGATGTCGATCCGCCAGCCGGTCAGGCGCGCGGCCAGGCGGGCGTTCTGCCCCTCCTTGCCGATGGCCAGCGACAGCTGGTAGTCCGGCACGGTGACCCGGGCAGAGCGGGCCGCCATGTCGACGATCTCGACCTTGGTGACCCGGGCCGGGGAGAGCGCGTTCGCCACCATCTCGGCCGGGTCGTCCGACCAGTCGACGATGTCGATCTTCTCGCCGAGCAGCTCCGCCATCACGTTGCGGACCCGGCTGCCCATCGGGCCGATGCAGGCGCCCTTGGGGTTGAGACCCGAACGGGTGGAACGGACCGCCATCTTGGTGCGGTGACCGGCCTCACGGGCGATGGCCGAGATCTCGACCGAACCGTCCGCGATCTCCGGCACCTCCAGGGCGAACAGCTTCTTCACCAGGTTGGGGTGCGTCCGCGAGAGCGTCACGGACGGACCGCGCACGCCCCTCGCCACCCGGACGACGTACGTGCGCAGCCGCAGACCGTGCGTGTACTCCTCGCCCGGCACCTGCTCCTGCACCGGGAGGATGGCCTCCAGCTTGTCGTCCAGCCGGACGAGGACGTTCTTCGGGTCCTTGCCCTGCTGCACCACACCGGCGACGACATCGCCCTCGCGGCGCGCGTACTCGCCGAACGTCACGTCGTTCTCGGCGTCCCGCAGCCGCTGCTGGATCACCTGGCGGGCGGTGCTCGCGGCGATCCGTCCGAAGTCGGACGGGGTGTCGTCGAAGTCCTTGGGCTCCTGGCCCTCCTCCAGATCGGAGGGGTCTTCCTTCGCCCACACCGTCACGTGACCGGTCTGCCGGTTCAGCTCCGCGCGCGCGTGGCGGCGGGCGTCGGGGGTGCGGTGGTAGGCGATGAGGAGGGCCGACTCGATCGCCTCGACCAGCAGTTCGAAGGAGATCTCCTTCTCCTGCGCCAAGCCCTTGAGCAGCTTCACGTCGATGTCCACGGCTACGCCTCCTCTTCCTTCTTGTCCTTGCGGTTGAACTCGATCTCGACACGCGCCCTGACGACATCGGCGAACCCGACCCGGCGGGCGGTGGGCTTGCGCCCCTTCACGCCCGGCACTTCGAGGTCGAGACCGTCCTCGTCCACCGCGAGGATCCGCGCGACCAGCTCCCCGTCCTCGGCGAGCTGGAGCTTCACCAGCCGGCCGGTGGCCCGCACGTAGTGGCGGTGCTCGGTGAGGGGGCGGTCGGCGCCGGGGGAGCTGACTTCGAGGACGTACTCGCCCTCGCCCATCACGTCGGTCTCGTCGAGCTTCTCGGAGATCGCGCGGCTCAGCTCGGCACAGGCGTCCAGCTCCACGCCCTCGTCCGAGTCGACGACGATCCTCACCAGTCCGCGCCGACCCGCCCGGGACACCTCGATCTCTTCCAGATCCAGGTCCTTCGCGTGGACGAGCGGCTCCACGAGTCCGCGCAGCCTGTCGCTCTGGGTGGTGCTCATCCGGGTGACTCCTCGGCCGCGTGTGCTGTTGTGGGGTTCGTCGCGTGTCAGACCAAAGGGTATCCGGTCCCGGAGGGTGTTGCCGTCCACCCGCCCGGGGGCCACGGGTACGCTCGCCTGCGGTGATCCCGAAGATCTTCGACGACCCGCCACGGCCGAGGGAGAGAACGTGACGACGACGGACAGGCGCGCGCTCCTGGTGGCGGGGCTCTCCGCCGCCGCCGCGACGGCCCTGACGGGCTGCGTCTCCGGGGACCCGGCGCCCCGGCGGCCGAGCCCGGCCGAGGCGGAGGCCGCACGGGCGGCCCGCGCCGAGACCGCCCTCCGGGGGCGCTCCGTGGCCGTCTCCCGGACCCTGCTGGAACGTTACGACACGACCCTCGCCGCCCATCCGGCGCTCGCCGACCGGCTGGCCCCGCTGCGCCGCTCGGCGGCGGCGCACACCGCCGCCCTCGCCGAGGGCGGTGCGACGACCGCCCCGGTGACGGCCCCGGCCGACGGCGGCGCGACCACCGGCCCCTCCCCCACCGCCGCCGGGACCCGGGCGCCGTCCGGGCGTCCCCGGCCCCCCGCCGCGCCCGTGGCCGCCGACCCCCGGACCGCGCTCACCGACCTCGCGCGGGCGGCCCGCACCGCCTCCGCCGCGCACACCGCCGCCCTGCTCACCGCGCCGCCCGAGTACGCCCGGCTGCTGGCCTCCGTGGCCGCCGCGGGCGCCGCCCACGCCTTCCTGCTGACCGAAGGAGCCCGCGCGTGAGCGCCCTCGACGCCACCCGGGCGGCGCTGGCCGCCGAGCACGCGGCCGTGTACGGGTACGGAGTGGTCGGCGCCCGGGTCGCCCCGGACCGCCGCGCCGAGGCCACCGCCGCCCACGAGGCGCACCGGGCGCGCCGGGACGCGCTGCGCCGGGCCGTGCGCGACCTCGGCGGCGCCCCGGTGGTGGCGGAGGCCGCGTACGCGCTGCCGTTCCCGGTGACCGGCCCGGCCGGGGCCGTCCGGCTCGCCGCCGTCCTGGAGGACCGGGTGGCCGGGGTGTACTCCGACCTGGTCAGGGCCACCACGGGCGCGGACCGGCGGGAGGCCGCAGCGGCACTCACCGAGGCGGCGGTACGGGCCGTGCGCTGGCGCGGCGGCGACGTAACCTTTCCTGGGCTCGCCGAGCGGGTGTGAGCCCGCTCCCCGACCGAAGGATCGACGTACCCATGGCTTTCGAACCGCCGCAGCGCCTGACCAGGACGCTCGGTGAGACGTACGGGGACACCGTCGCGGCCGAGTGGCTGGGGAAGCTGCCCGAGCTCACCGGCCACCTGGTCGGCCGTGCCTCCCTGGCCGCCGAACGGGTGGTGGCGCCCGGTGGCCGGAGCAGCCTGGTGGTGCTCGTCCGGCGGTCCGACGGCTCCCCCGCCGCCCTGAAGGTCGCGCCGCCGTTCGCCCGGCCCGACCGGGAGCGGGACGCGCTGGCGCACTGGAACGGCTGGGGCGCGGTCCGGCCGCTCGACGGCGCCCCGGGGGACGCGCTCCTCCTCGAACGGCTGCACCCCGAGGTGTCCCTGCGCTCCCTCCCGGAGGCGAAGGCGCTCCTGGAGGCGGCCGGGACCGTACGGAAGCTGTGGGTCGAGCCCCCGGCGGGGCACGGCTTCGAGTCGGTGGCCGAGCGGACCGCCCGGCAGTCCTCGGCGATGGAGCACCACCGCGCCGACGCGACGGCCGGGGCACTGGCCTCGGCGGCGCTCGACGCGCGCGAGGAGCTGCTCGCGGGCGCGGCCGAGACGATGCTGCTGCACGGGAACTTCCGGCAGGGCAAGGTGCTCGCCGGGGACCGGGCGCCCTGGCTGGTCGTCGGGCCCGAGCCGCTGGTCGGCGAGCGGGCCTACGACCTGGCCCGGCTGGTCAGGGACCGGGTGGAGGACCTGGTGGCCGCCTCCTCCGGCGCCTCGGCGGCCCGGCGGCGGGTCAACAGGCTGGCGGACTCCCTGGAGGTGGACCGGGAGCGGCTGCGCGGCTGGACCCTGTTCCGCGCGGTCGAGTCGGGGACGCGGGCGCTGACGGCGGGACGGCGGCAGGACGCCGAGCTGCTCCTCGAGTTCGCGGGCTGGCTTTAAGGGAATACCCTTTTCGTACGGTTCGGATGTATATGGTCCGGCTCGATGCGAGGAGCCGTGATGATCGAAGAACTGCTGTTCGCCGTGGCGGGCGCGGGAGCCGCGGTCGCCGTGTACACGAGTGCCGCGGCGCGGGTCGTGAAGCAGTACGAGCGCGGGCTCGTCTTCCGCTTCGGACGGCTGCGCGAGGGCATCAGGGGGCCGGGCTTCACCATGGTCGTCCCGGCCGTGGACCGGCTCCGCAAGGTCAACATGCAGATCGTCACGATGCCGGTGCCCGCGCAGGAGGGCATCACCCGGGACAACGTCACGGTCCGGGTCGACGCGGTGGTCTACTTCCGGGTCGTCGACCCGGCGGAGGCGATCGTCCGGGTCGAGGACTACCGGTTCGCGGTCTCCCAGATGGCCCAGACGTCCCTGCGGTCGATCATCGGCAAGAGCGACCTCGACGACCTGCTGTCGAACCGCGAGAAGCTCAACCAGGGCCTCGAACTGATGCTGGACTCCCCCGCGATCGGCTGGGGCGTGCAGATCGACCGGGTCGAGATCAAGGACGTGTCCCTGCCGGAGACCATGAAGCGGTCGATGGCCCGGCAGGCGGAGGCGGACCGGGAGCGGCGCGCCCGGGTGATCAACGCGGACGCGGAGCTCCAGGCATCGAAGAAGCTGGCGCAGGCGGCGGCCGTGATGTCCGAGCAGCCCGCGGCGCTCCAGCTGCGGCTGCTGCAGACGGTGATGGCGGTGTCGGCGGAGAAGAACTCGACGCTGGTCCTGCCGATCCCGGTGGAACTGCTCCGGTTCCTGGAGCGGGCGACCCCGGGCGGCGGGGCCGATCCGGCCGGGCCCGCGCCCCGGCCCACGCCCGTACCCCCACCTCCCTCCCTGCCGCCGGACGCTCCCGCGTCGGCGGATCCGGTGGACGCGGGGGAGGCGGTGGAGGACCTGACCGGGCCCTCGGTGGAACCGGCGCCCCGGGAGGACACGGCCTGACGGCGCGCGGACGGCCCGGAAGGGCGACGACGTCCGCCGTGCCCGCCCGGTGGAGCGGGCGGGCACGGCGGACGGGTGCGGCCTGCGGGCCCCGCCCCTTCCGGACCGGCGGACGGACGAGGGGAGGCCCCGGGCCCCCGGCCGCAGGGGCCGGGGGACGGCTCAGGCGGTGAGGCGGGCGAGCGCCTCGTCGACGGTCAGCTCCTCGCGCTCGCCCGTGCGGCGGTCCTTCAGCTCCACGACGCCCTCGCCCGAGCGGCGCCCGGCCACCAGGATCTTCGGGACGCCCATCAGCTCCGCGTCGGTGAACTTGACGCCCGGGGAGACGCCCGCGCGGTCGTCGACCAGGACGCGGAGCCCGGCGGCGGACAGCTTGTCGGCGACCTCCAGGGCCAGCTCCGTCTGCAGGGCCTTGCCCGCGGCGACGACGTGCACATCGGCCGGGGCGACCTCGGCGGGCCAGCACAGGCCCTTGTCGTCGGCGGTCTGCTCGGCGAGGGCGGCGACCGCGCGCGAGACTCCGATGCCGTACGAGCCCATGGTCACGCGGACCGGCTTGCCCTGCTGGCCGAGGACGTCGAGCTTGAGGGCGTCGGCGTACTTGCGGCCGAGCTGGAAGATGTGGCCGATCTCGATGGCGCGGTCCAGCTTCAGGCCGGTGCCGCACTTCGGGCACGGGTCGCCCTCCTGCACGACGACCACGTCGACGTACGCGTCGACCTCGAAGTCACGGCCCGCGACGACGTTCTTCGCGTGGGTGTGCTCCTTGTTGGCACCCGTGATCCACGCGGTGCCCGGCGCCACGCGCGGGTCGGCGATGTAGGTGACCTTCTCCAGGCCCTGCGGGCCGACGTAGCCGCGCACGAGGTCCGCGCGGTCCGCGAAGTCGGCCTCGGTGACCATCTCGACGGTCGCCGGGGCGAAGTGCTCCTCGACCTTGCCGAGGTCCACCTCGCGGTCGCCGGGGACGCCCACGGCGACGATCTCGCCGTCGACCTTCACCAGGAGGTTCTTCAGGGTCGCGGAGGCGGGGACGCCGAGCGAGGCGGCGAGGGTCTCGATGGTCGGGGTGTCGGGGGTGGGGATCTCCTCGGCGGCCGGGACCGCGGAGCCGTCGACGGACACCAGCTCGTAGGAGATGGCCTCCGTGTTGGCGGCGAAGTCGCAGTTCGGGCAGTCGGCGAAGGTGTCCTCGCCCGCCTCGGCCGGGGCGAGGAACTCCTCGGACTTGGAGCCGCCCATGGCACCGGCGGTGGCGGCGACGATGCGGTAGTCGAGGCCGAGGCGCTCGAAGACCCGCTGGTAGGCCTGGCGGTGCAGGGCGTAGGACTTGGCCAGGCCCTCGTCCTCGGTGTCGAAGGAGTACGAGTCCTTCATCAGGAACTCGCGACCGCGCAGGATGCCGGCGCGGGGGCGGGCCTCGTCGCGGAACTTGGTCTGGATCTGGTAGAGGATCACGGGCAGGTCCTTGTAGGACGAGCACTGGTCCTTGACCAGGAGGGTGAAGATCTCCTCGTGCGTCGGGCCGAGGAGGTAGTCGCCGCCCCTGCGGTCCTGGAGGCGGAACAGCTCGGCGCCGTACTCGTCCCAGCGGCCGGTGGCCTCGTAGGGCTCGCGGGGCAGCAGCGCGGGCAGGGAGACCTCCTGCGCGCCGATGGCGTCCATCTCCTCGCGGACGATCCGCTCGACGTTGGAGAGGACCTTCTTGCCGAGGGGCAGCCAGCTCCAGATGCCGGCGGCGGTGCGGCGCACGTATCCGGCGCGCACGAGGAGCTTGTGGCTGAGGACCTCGGCGTCGGCCGGGTCGTCGCGCAGCGTCTTCGCCATCAACTGGGACATGCGCTGGACCGGTGCGTTGGCCATGGTTCTCGTACTCCTGCCGGGCGGATGGTCCCCCGGTCCGGACGGGGCCGGGAAGGGGGGGTGATGGCTAGGAGGTTAGCCGGGCCGCCCCTGGTCGGAGAAATCAGTTCCGGTGCGGGAGCGGCAGCGGCGCGCCCATCACGGCGTACGGGCGGGCGGCGCTCGGGAAGTGCACCTGGCGGGCGAGGTCCTGGTAGCCGAGGGAGCGGTAGAGGCCCCGGGCGGGGCTCTCGGTGTCGATCGCGGAGAGGATCGAGCGGGGTTCGGCGGCTCCGTCGGTGATGGTGGTGATCAGCTTCCGGCCGACGCCCTTCCCCTGGTGGGCGGGGTGGACGTGCAGCTCGGTGATGACGAAGGAGTCGTCGAGCCAGTCGTTGGCGCCGGTGATCCGCAGATACGACTCGACGACGGTGGACCACCAGTGGGAGCGGTCGTTGGGCATCCCGTACACGAAGCCGACGAGCGTCCCGTCGGGGGTGGTGGCGCCGTAGGCGCGGGCGCCGGTGCACAGCAGGTGGCGCAGCACGATGTGGCGGCGGACGGCGACCTCGTCGCGGCCCAGACCGAAGGCGAGCGCCTGCACGGCGAGGGCCTCGTCCACCCGGGCGGCGAGATTGACCGGTCCGACCACGACGTCTGCGTCATCCATGCGGCGCACCCTACAAGCGGGCCGGGTCTCAGAACAGCACGCTCATGAAGGCGCCGGTCTCGCGGAAGCCCACCCGGCGGTACGCGGCCCGCGCGGGGGTGTTGTAGTCGTTGACGTAGAGGCTGACGACGGGGGCGATGTCGGCCAGGGCGTACCGGAGGACGGCGGCCATGCCGGTCTCGGACAGGCCCTTGCCCCGGTGTTCGGGGGCGACCCAGACGCCCTGGATCTGGCAGGCGCGGTTCGTCGCGGCGCCGATCTCGGCCTTGAAGACGACCTTGCCGTTCTCCACGCGGGCGAACGACCGGCCGGAGCCGACGAGTTCGGCGACCCTGGCCTGGTAGAGCAGTCCGCCGTCGTTGGCGAGCGGAGAGACGCCGACCTCCTCGGTGAACATGGCCACGCAGGCGGGCATGATCACGTCCATCTCGTCCTTGCGGACGCGGCGGACCAGCGGGTCGGCGGCGACGGTGGTGGAGGGCTCCTCGGCGACCATCAGCGGCTGGCGGGCGCGCACGTCCCTGGCGGGTCCCCAGCTGGGTTCCAGGAGCCGCCAGAGTTCGGCGGTGGGCTCGGCGGGGCCGACGATGGAGGAGCAGCGGCGGCCGGTCCTGCGGGCCCGGTCGGCGAAGGCGCGGACGGCCTCGGGGGTGGCGCAGAGGGGCACCAGGTTGGCGCCCGAGTAGCAGAGCGAGCGGAGCCTGCCCTCCTGGTACCAGCCCCACATCTCGCCGCCGAGGCGCCAGGGGTCGAGCCCGGCGATCTGGACGCGGGCGGTCACGAAGGCGTTCTCGACGGGGGCGCTCTCCAGGACGGCGAGTGCGGCGCCGAGATCGGCGGGTTCGAGGACCCGGGTGGCGGGTTGTGTCAACACGAGGGGCCCTCACCGTACGGTTCTGCTGGTCTGCGCACTCTACCCGGCGGGCCCCGGACCTGCCCTTGGCAGCACGGAGCCCCGCCGCCGGGGGCGACGGGGCGGTGGCGGCGCGGCGCGCCGGGCAGCCGGTGGGCCGAGTGCGGGCTCGGCCGATCGGCCCGCGCGGCGGGCCCGAGGACCGGGGAGCCCGGACGGCCCGGGGCCGACCCGGGGCTGCTCCCGGCGGCGGCACCTCGCCGCCCCGTCCCGGCGGCCGACCCGAAGGGACGGGCCCGCACGGCGGCTGAGCCGAAGGGGCGCGCCGGTGGACCGGTCCCGAGCGCGCGGAGCCTCCCGAGGAACGAGGGAGGCGAGCACGGTCGGGGCCGGTCCACCGGCTGAAGCGCCCCTGAGGCGAAGCAAGCCGTGGGAAAAGGCGTGCTCAGCCCGCGACGGCGATGGTGGGTTCGCCGCTGGCGACGCCGTCCTTCTCCATCTGCTCGGCGATCTTCAGCGCTTCCTCGATGAGGGTCTCGACGATCTTCGACTCGGGGACGGTCTTGATGACCTCGCCCTTGACGAAGATCTGGCCCTTGCCGTTGCCGGAGGCGACGCCGAGGTCGGCCTCGCGGGCCTCGCCGGGGCCGTTGACGACACAGCCCATGACGGCGACGCGCAGCGGGACGGTCATGCCGTCGAGTCCGGCGGTGACCTCCTCGGCGAGCTTGTAGACGTCGACCTGGGCTCGGCCGCAGGACGGGCAGGAGACGATCTCCAGACGGCGCTGGCGCAGGTTCAGCGACTCCAGGATCTGCATACCGACCTTGATCTCCTCGGCCGGGGGGGCGGAGAGGGAGACCCGGATGGTGTCGCCGATGCCCTGGGAGAGCAGGGCGCCGAAGGCGACGGCCGACTTGATGGTGCCCTGGAAGGCGGGGCCCGCCTCGGTGACGCCGAGGTGCAGCGGGTAGTCGCACTGGGCGGCGAGCTGGCGGTAGGCCTCGACCATGATGACCGGGTCGTTGTGCTTGACCGAGATCTTGATGTCGCGGAAGCCGTGCTCCTCGAAGAGGGAGGCTTCCCAGAGGGCGGACTCGACGAGCGCCTCGGGGGTGGCCTTGCCGTACTTCTTCAGCAGCCGGGCGTCGAGCGAGCCCGCGTTGACGCCGATGCGGATGGGGGTGCGGGCGTCGGAGGCCGCCTTGGCGATCTCCTTGACCTTGTCGTCGAACTGCTTGATGTTGCCCGGGTTGACGCGGACGGCGGCGCAGCCCGCGTCGATCGCGGCGAAGACGTACTTGGGCTGGAAGTGGATGTCGGCGATGACGGGGATCTGCGACTTCCGCGCGATGACCGCGAGGGCGTCGGCGTCGTCCTGGGTCGGGCAGGCCACGCGCACGATCTGGCAGCCGGAGGCGGTCAGCTCGGCGATCTGCTGGAGGGTGGCGCCGATGTCGGACGTGCGGGTGGTCGTCATCGACTGCACCGATACGGGTGCGTCACCGCCGACGGCCACGGTGCCGACCTGGATCTGGCGGCTCTTGCGCCGCTCGGCGAGCCGGGTCGGGACGGTCGGGATACCGAGAGAAATCGCGGTCATCTTCTGTGCAACCTCAGGGTTGTGCGTCGGCGGGCTCAGGTAATCGAGGTTACCGCCCCGGGCGTGGGGGGCCTGACACGTACGGGTCCGGCCCCCCTGGGGGTTACGTGATCTTCACCGGGTTGACGAGGTCGGCGGCGAGCACGAGCAGCGTGAAGCAGACGAAGACCCCCGCCACCACGTACGCGACGGGCATCAGCTTCGCCACGTCGAAGGGGCCGGGGTCGGGGCGCTTGAAGATCCGGGCCGTCCGGCGGCGCAGGGACTCCCAGAGGGCGCCCGCGATGTGGCCGCCGTCGAGCGGGAGCAGCGGAAGCATGTTGAACAGGAACAGCGAGACGTTGAACATCACCAGGATGTTCATGAACCAGACGAGGATCCGCTCGGGCGGGGCTTCGACGGTCATGAGTTCGCCGGTGAGCCGGGCGGCGCCGACCACGCCGACCGGGGAGTCGTCGGCGCGTTCGCCGTTCCCGAAGGTGGCGTCCCACAGGCCGGGGATCTTGCCGGGGAGGGCGATGACCGAGTGGACGCCGTTCTGCATGAGGTCGACCATGCGGTCGCTGGTCTCGCCGAAGGTGAGGGGCGCGACCTCGGTCTTGGAGGCGAAGCCGAGGTATCCGGCGTCGATGTAGGTCAGCGGCTGGACGATCCTGCCGTCGGCGTCCTTCTTCGGCACCTTGTTGGAGACCAGGGTGGGGTGCAGGTCGATCCGCTGTCCGGCCCGTTCGACGGTGACGGTCGCGGGGCCCGTGGTGTCGCGGATGCGGTCGGAGAGGGTGTCCCAGTCGTTGACCGGGGCGCCGTCGAAGGCGACGATCCTGTCGCCGTCCTTCAGACCCGCCCGGTACGCCGGGGAGACGGGGTCGCCCGTCTCGCACTTCTCGCGCTTCTCGCTCTGCTTGATGACGCACTTCTGGACGCCCGCGACCTGGGTGGTCTGGCCTTCCGTGCCGAGCGTCATCATCGAGCCGAAGAACAGCGCGGCGGCCAGGACCAGGTTCATGAAGGGTCCGGCGAACATGACGATGACGCGCTTCCACGGCTTGCGCGTGTAGAAGAGGCGGGTCTCGTCGCCGGGTTCGAGTTCCTCGTACGAGGCTTCGCGGGCGTCCTCGATCATGGAGCGCCAGGGCGAGGTGGAGCGGGCCTCGATCCGTCCGTCGTCGCCCGGCGGGAACATGCCGATCATGCGGATGTAGCCGCCGGCGGGGATGGCCTTGATGCCGTACTCGGTCTCGCCGCGCTTCCGGGACCAGATGGTGGGGCCGAAGCCGACCATGTACTGCGGGACGCGGATGCCGAAGAGCTTGGCGGTGGAGAGGTGTCCCAGTTCGTGCCAGGCGATCGAGACGAGCAGCCCGAACGCGAACAGGACGATGCCCAGGACGTACAGGAGCGTTTCGTTCATGCGCGGGCCTCCGCTGTTGCCTTCGCTGCGAGCTCTCGGGCCCGAGCACGGGCCCAGGTCTCCGCTTCGAGGACGTCCGGGAGGGTGAGGGAGGTTCCCGTACGAGGGGTGCCGTGTTCCGACACGACCGCGGTGACCGTGTCCATGATGCCGTTGAACGGCAGCCGTCCGGCCAGGAACGCCGCCACGCACTCCTCGTTGGCGGCGTTGAAGACGGCGGGGGCGGTGCCGCCCAGTGCGCCGACGTGCCGGGCGAGGCCCACGGACGGGAAGGCCTCGGTGTCCAGCGGGAAGAACTCCCAGGTGGAGGCCTTGGTCCAGTCGAAGGCGGGGGCCGCGTCCGGGACCCGCTCGGGCCAGCCGACGCCGATGGCGATCGGGCCGCGCATGTCCGGCGGGGTGGCCTGGGCGAGGGTCGAGCCGTCGGTGAACTCGACCATCGAGTGGACGTACGACTGCGGGTGGACGACGACCTCGATGCGGTCGAACGGGATGTCGTAGAGCAGATGGGCCTCGATGACCTCCAGGCCCTTGTTGACCAGGGTCGCGCTGTTCACCGTGATCACCGGGCCCATCGCCCAGGTGGGGTGGGCGAGCGCCTCCTCGCGGGTGACGTCGGCGAGCTGGGCGCGTGTACGTCCCCGGAAGGGGCCGCCGGAGGCGGTGACGACCAGCTTGCGGACGTCGGCGCGGGTGCCCGCGGCCAGCGCCTGGAAGAGGGCCGCGTGCTCGGAGTCGACCGGGATGATCTGGCCGGGCTTCGCGAGCGCCTTCACCAGGGGGCCGCCGACGATCAGCGACTCCTTGTTGGCGAGGGCGAGGGTGCGGCCGGCTTCGAGGGCGGCGAGGGTCGGCGCGAGACCGATGGAGCCGGTGATGCCGTTGAGGACGGTGTGGCACGGGGAGGCGGCCAGCCGCGTGGCCGCGTCGGGCCCCGCGAGCAGTTCGGGCAGCGGCTCGGAGCCGTACCGGGCCTTCAGCGCCTCGCGCAGTTCGGGCAGCGCCTCCTCGCGGGCCACGGCGACCGCGTCGACCTTCAGCCGGTGCGCCTGCTCGGCGAGGAGGCCGACCCGGCCGCCGGACGCGGCCAGGGCGGTGACCCGGAAGCGGTCGGGGTTGCGCAGGACCAGGTCGATGGCCTGGGTGCCGATGGACCCCGTGGAACCGAGGACGACGAGGTCCCGGCGTCCTTCGGACACGTCGAAGGCGATATGGGGGTCGGCGAGAGGAGAGGGGCGGTCGCTCATGCCCCCCATTCTTGCCCCAAACCCCGCGCGCTCTTCACGGGGTGCGGACGAACGCCTCGAACGCCCGGTGGAAGTCGGGGAACGTCTTCTTCACACAGCCGGGGTCGTCGTAGCCGATGCCGGGGGTGCGCAGGGCGGTGACCGCGAAGGACATGACGATCCGGTGGTCGCCGTGGGTGGCGATCCCGGCAGGTCCGGTGGGCGTGCCGGGGTGGATCTCGATCCAGTCGGGGCCGGTGCGCACGGTGATGCCGAGGCGGCGCAGGTTCTCGGCGCAGGCGTCGAGGCGGTCGCACTCCTTGACCCGGGTGTTGGCGACGTCCTCGATGCGGACCGGTCCGTCGGCGAAGGGCGCGAGGGCGGCCAGGGTGGGCATGGTGTCGGAGATGTCCCGCATGTTGACGGTGAGTCCGCGCAGGGTGCCGGTGGAGCGGACGGTGGTGCCCGCGTCGGTGGTCTCGACGTCGGCGCCCATCCGGCGCAGCACGTCGACGAAGGCGAGGTCGCCCTGGAGGGCGCCGGTGCCGAGCCCGGGGACGGTGACGGAGCGGCCGGGCAGGAGCGCGGCGGCGGCGAAGAAGTAGCTGGCCGTGGAGGCGTCGGGCTCGATGCCGTAGGTCCGGGCGCGGTAGCCGGTCGGGGCGACCCGGTAGGTGCGTCCCTCCTGGCGGACGTCGGCGCCGAAGCTCCGCATCATGGCGAGGGTGATCTCGACGTACGGCTCCGAGACCAGGTCGGTGACGGTGATGTCGAGGCCCTCGGTGGTGAGCGGGCCCAGCATCAGGAGGGCCGTCAGGTACTGGGAGGACTGTCCGGCGTCGAGGGTGAGCGCGCCGCCCTTCACTCCGTGGGCGTGGACGGCGAGCGGGTGGTGGCCCTCCTTCTCGCCGTGCCGCAGGTCGACGCCGAGGGTGCGCAGGGCCTCGGTGAGCGGGCCGAGGGGGCGGCGGCGCATCTGGGCGGAGGCGTCGAAGCGGTAGGTGCCGTGGCCCGCGGCGGCGAGGGTGGGCAGGAAGCGGGCGGTGGTGGCGCCGTCGCGGCAGTAGACGTCGGCGCTGTCGGCGCCGGGGCCCGCGGGGCAGCCCTCGATGTGCCAGGCGCCGGGCTCCCGACGGACGGCGTAGCCGAGGGCGGTGAGCCCTTCGGCGAAGCCTTCGGTGTCGTCGGAGACGAGGGGCCGCAGGAGGGTCGTGGTGCCCTCGGCCGCCGCGGCGAGGAACAGCGCGCGGGCGGTGACGGACTTGGAGCCGGGGATGTCTATGACGGTCACGCCCCTCATCCTGCCGGGTGGACCCGCCGGAAGGTGGGGTGTTCCGCATGACGGAACGGAGGAGCGGCCGTACGGGTGGGGCCGGGCGGCCCCGGACACATGGGGTTCCCGGGCGCGCGGGGCGCCAGGTTCCCCGGGCACGCGGGGTCCCGGGCACACCTGGAGGTTCCCCGGACTCCGGTGGTCCCGGTGCGGCGAAAGGCGGTCCGGGCCCCCGCACAGTGGGTCCGGACCGCCTGGTCTGGTGGGGCGTGTGCCCCGGGTGGGGCGTGTGCCCCGGGTGGGGCGTGTGCCCCGGGTGGGGCGCCCCTGGGAGCGCCTAGAGGGCCAGGCCCGTCAGGACGAGGACGCGCTCGTAGGTGTAGTCGTCCATCGCGAACTTGACGCCCTCGCGGCCCACGCCGGACCGCTTGGCACCGCCGTACGGCATCTGGTCGGCGCGGTACGAGGGCACGTCACCGATGATCACGCCGCCGACTTCGAGGACCCGGTGGGCGCGGAAGGCGGCCTGGAGGTCCCGGGTGAAGACACCGGCCTGGAGGCCGAAGTCGGAGTCGTTGACCGCGGCGAAGGCCTCGGCCTCGCCGTCCGCCTTCGCGATCGTCAGGACCGGTCCGAAGACCTCGGAGCGGGCCAGGGTGACGTCCGCCGGGAGGTCGGTGAGGACGGTCGGCGCGTAGGTCGCGCCCTCGCGCTTGCCTCCGGTGAGGAGCTTGGCACCGGCCGCGACGGCCTCGTCCACCCAGGACTCGACGCGCACGGCGGCGGCCTCGTCGACCAGCGGGCCGACGTCGGTGGCGGCGTCGGACGGGTCACCGGTGACCTGGGCCTCGACGGCGGCGACGATCTTCGGCAGCAGGCGGTCGTGGACGGAGGAGTCGACGATCACGCGCTGGACGGAGATGCAGGACTGGCCGCCCTGGTAGTTGGAGAAGGTCGCGATCCGGCTGGCCGCCCAGTCCAGGTCCTCCTCGGAGGACCAGTCGGGGAGGACGACGGCGGCGGCGTTGCCGCCCAGCTCCAGGGTGCAGTGCTTGTGCGGCACCGACCGCTGGATGGCGTAGCCGACCTTGTCGGAGCCGGTGAAGGAGATGACGGGCAGGCGCTCGTCCTGGACCAGGGCGGGCATCCGGTCGTTCGGCACGGTCAGGATCGACCAGGAGCCGGCCGGGAGGTCGGTCTCGGCCAGGATCTCGCCCAGGATCAGGGAGGAGATCGGGGTCGACGGGGCCGGCTTGAGGATGATCGGGGCGCCGACGGCGATGGCCGGGGCGACCTTGTGGGCGCTGAGGTTCAGCGGGAAGTTGAACGGCGCGATGCCGAGGACGACGCCCTTGGGCATCCGGCGGGTGAGGGCGAGGCGGCCCGCGCCGCCCGCCTCGGTGTCCAGGCGCTGGGCCTCGCCCGCGTTCCAGCGGCGGGCCTCCTCGGCGGCGAAGCGGAAGACGGAGACGGCACGGCCGACCTCGCCGCGGGCCCACTTGACGGGCTTGCCGTTCTCGGCGGAGATGACCTGGGCGATCTCCTCGGTGCGCTCGGCGAGCCGCTTCGACACGTGGTCGAGGGCGGCGGCGCGGACGTGCGCCGGGGTGGCGGCGAACTCGTCGACGACGGCGTGCGCGGCGGCGACGGCCTCCTCGACCTGGGCCTCGGTGGGCACGCTGACCTTGCCGACCAGACGTCCGTCGTACGAGTTCGTGACGTCGAAGGTGGCCTCGCCGGTGGCCTCGCGGCCGGCGAGCCAGAAGGCGTGGGTGGTCGTCATTGCGTCCCGGCCCTTTCCGTTTCGGGGAGCGAGCGATTGCTCTCGTGACACGTTAGGGCCGGGGCGGCGGGCATGGGCTTGTCCGCTGTGGAGTGATGGGTCCAGACCTCTGTCCGAATTGGCCGAACGGATTCCGGACATCCGCCGAGGGGACGCCGTCCCCTGCCCGGTACGGGCGCCGCGCCGGGCGCACCGGCCTCCCCGGCCCGTCCGTCAGCCGCGCCGCTCCGTGGAGACGATCAGCCAGACCCCTCCGACGACGATCGCGCCACCGAGGACGATGGACCAGGTCAGGGCCTCGTTCAGGACGAGGGCGCCGAGGGCCACGGCGACGACGGGGTTCACGTACGCGTAGGTGGCGACCAGCGAGAGCGGGGCGGCCTGGAGCAGCCAGGCGTACGCGGTGAACGCGATCAGCGAGCCGAAGACGATCAGACCGGCCAGGGCCACCCACGAGCGCCCCGATATCGCGGCCAGATCGAGCCCTCGCTGCTCGCCCCGGACCAGTCCGACGAGCAGACCGCCGAGGCCGCCCGCGATCATCTCGTACGCGCTGGCCGTGAACGGGTCCTTGGGCATCGGCAGGCGCGCGGAGGAGAAGGAGCCGACGGACCACAGCAGGGTCGCCACGACGACGAGGAGGACACCGCTCGTCCGCACCTCTCCGCTGAGCCCCGGCAGGGTCAGCACGGCGAGTCCGGCGAGCCCCAGGAGCACGCCCGCGAGGCCGCCCGCGGTC
Source organism: Streptomyces sp. NPDC059247 (assembly GCF_042754005.1). Classification (NCBI taxonomy): domain Bacteria; kingdom Bacillati; phylum Actinomycetota; class Actinomycetes; order Kitasatosporales; family Streptomycetaceae; genus Streptomyces; species Streptomyces sp. NPDC059247. The sequence goes on along the minus strand of NZ_JBHYZW010000015.1, from coordinate 112,072 downwards.
GGCCGTTGGCCGGAAGTCGCCTTCAGGAGGACGACCCATGCCGGGACGACGGAGATCAGCAGGGCGGCGAGACCGGACGGGATCGAGGTCTCGGCCAGGACGACGAGGCCGTTGCCGCCGAGGATCAGGAGCAGGCCGACGAGGACGGCGGAGCCGAGCTCCCGCCGGGTGACCTTGAGGGCCTCAGGACCCCGGCGCCAGGCGATGATCCCGGCGAGCAGCAGTCCCGCCGTGACGAAGCGGGTGCCCGCGGAGAGGAAGGGCGGCATCGTCTCGACGACGATCCGGATGCCGAGGTAGGTCGAGCCCCAGACGACGTAGACGATGCCGAGGGCGACCCACACGGCGCCGGTGATCCGGCGGACGGGGGCCGAGGGGGTGGCGGGGACGCGGGGTGCGGGTGCGGGTGCGGGTGCGGTCCGGGGCGTCTCGGGGGCCGGATCGACGGCGGGGCTTGTCATGGACAGAGAGTAAGGAACGCGGGTCCGACGGCCAAGAAATCTGCCCGCCTCCGGGCAGACCGGACGCCCGGGACAGGGGACGAGGGCCGAAGCCGGTGACCGGCCGTGGCTCGGCGCGGTCGAAGTCCCGCCCGTCGGACCACGGCTCCGCACGCTCCCCGCGCACCGGAAACCGGAGAGGTGGAGAGGTACGAGGACGCCAGGGGCTGTCCTCCGCCGCCCGGCCCCTGCCCCCGGCCCTCACCGGGAGGACCCGGCGCCACCGGGATTCCTCCTCCGTCGGGTGCGCGACCCGGGGAGACCACGTGGGCGAGGCGCTCCGGTGGGCCCGGGAGCGGGGACCGGTCGGGGGCACGGCGACTCATCGGTTTCCGCCGGGCGGTGACAGGATGTCCGGACCCGTGAGGGAGAACGACCGACACACCTAGGGGGAACCTCATGATCCTGCTGGCACTGACCGGTGTCCTGCTGCTCGCCGTCGCGGGCTGCGTCTGCGTGGTGTGGGCCGCGCGGGGCGGCCCCCGCTGGGTACAGGGGGTGTCCGCCGTGACCCTGGCCGCCGGGCAGCTGGTCCGCTCCCGCCGGTTCCGGGGCACGAACGGCGGAAGCGGCAACGACACCGCGGCCCTCGGCGACGGCGGCGGCGGGAACGACGGCGGCTCGAACTGAGGGCGGTCGGGGGCGGACGGCCGGGGGCGGGCGCGGAACACCCGGGTCCCCCGGACACCGCCGACCTCGTACGGGGGGCTCCGGTCCGTATGCGTACGGACAGAACTCCGGCCGTACGTCTGCGGGCAGACCCGGGCCCGGACGCCGCCGACCTCGTACCGGGGTTCCGCCCGTACGCGTACCGGCGGAACCCCGGCCCGTGTGCCTGCGGGCAGACCTCGGGCCCGTGCTCGTACCGCCGGGCCCCGGCCCGTACTGGTACGCGTACCGACGCGCTCCGGCCCGTACTCGTCCGCGTACAAACGCACTCCGGTCCGTGCGGGTCCGGTCCCGTGGAGGGGCGGGGGCCCCGGTCAGTCCGTGCCGCCGCCCGTCGCCTTCAGGGCCAGCCAGAGTTCCATCCGTACGTCCGGGTCGTCCAGCGAGCGGCCGAGGATCTCCTCGACCCGGCGCATCCGGTAGCGGAGGGTGTGCCGGTGGACGCCGAGGTCGGCCGCCGCCGCGTCCCACTGGCCGTGCCGGGAGAGCCACGCCCGCAGCGAGGCGACCAGGTCGCCCCGGCCCGTCGCGTCATGGTCGCGGAGCGCGCGGAGCATCCCGTCGGCGAAGGCGCGCACGGCGTCGTCGGCGAGCAGCGGGAGCACCGAACCGGCCGCCAGGTCCTCGTGTTCGACGAGCGCGCGGCCCCGCCGCCGGGCCACCGACAGCGCCTGCTCGGCCTGCTTGTACGCGGCTGCCGCCAGGGCGGGCCCGGCGGGCGCCGACAGCCCGACGACGACACCGGCGTCCTCCGCCTCCCGTTCCGCGTACCCCTGGCAGGCGGTGACGACCGCGCCCCCGTCCCCAGCGAGGACGACGAGCCGCTGGGCGCTCTCCGGCACGGTGAGGACCGCCTCCCCGGCGCGGGCGGCGGCGGCCTCCAGGTTCTCGGCGAGCAGCGGGAGCGGGGGCTCCCCGGCGGGTTCGGGCCCGGCGGACTCGGCGACGAGCAGCCGGAAGGGGGCGTCGAGGAGTCCGCCGTAGACATCGCCCGCGACCGCGCGGGCGTGGTCCGGCTGGCCCGCGAGCAGCATCCGCAGGATCGCCGCGCCGAGGCGCTGCTCGGCCGCCTGGAGGGAGCGGGAGCGTTCCGTCGTGAGGGTGAGCAGGGCGATGGCCGAGTGCACGGCGTACCGCTCGCCGGTGCCGAGGGGGGCGCCGGTGCCGACGGCGAGGGCGCCCCGGACGCGGCGGCCGGTGCCGAGCGACTGGAGTTCGACGCGGTCGTCCGTGCCGCCGACGACGGCGCTCGCGGGCGCCGGGCGGTCCCGGAGCCGTTCCACGTCGGGGGTGAGCCGGGCGGCCCTGCGGGCGGCCCAGTCGGGTGAGACGGCGACGACGGTGCCGGAGGTGTCGTAGAGCGCGGCCCAGCCGTCGAGGTGCGCGGCGAGCCGGGCGACGACGGCCTCGGGCCCCTCGGCGAGGGCGGCCCTGGTCAGCTCGCGCTGCACCTCGAAACCGGCCGTGACGTCCCGGTACTGGTCGGCGGAGATGGCCGCGGAGACGGCCTTGCTGATGGCGAGGAACGGGGTCCTGCGGGGCACTTCGAGCAGCGGCAGGTGCTCCTCGCGGGCCGCGTCGAGGAGGGCGGGCGGGATCTCCTCGTAGTTGACGCCCACGGCGAAGCCGAGTCCGACGACGCCCGCGCCGATCAGCCTGCGCACATAGCGGCGCATCGCCTCCAGGTCCTCCGCGTCGAGGGTGAGCGCGGTGGTGAGGAGGAGTTCGCCGCCCTCCATGTACGGGACGGGGTCGGCCAGCTCGCTGACGTGCGCCCAGCGGACGGGGGTGTCGAGACGGTCCGCACCGGCCCGGACGACGAGCTTGAGCGAGGAGTGCTGGACCAGCGAGGCGAGGGTGGGCGGCATTGGGGACCGTCGGACCTTTGGGAGGGGGTCGCCGCTCAACCGAGCGGCGCCCTCGATTGTGCCAGGGCCGACGGCCGCCCGCTCAGCCGAGCGGGCGGACGCGGGCCCCGCCGGACGCGGGCCCCGCCGGACGCGGATCCCGCCGGGCGTACGGCCGCCGGTTCAGTCGTGCAGCTCCACGAGCAGCGGCGGGGTGTGCCCGCCGCGTACGTGGGTGAGCGAGAGGACGGCGTGGCCGGGCGGCACGGCGTGGGCGAGGTCGGACGCGGACCACCGCTGCCGCTCCACCTCCCGGACGGTGACGGCCTCGGTGGTGACGGCCTTGCCGGTGACGAGTTTGCGCAGGGCGTGGAAGGCGCGGGTCATGGGCTGGTCGGCGAAGACGGTGTGGTGGGCGGTCTCGGTGGTCTCCACCCGTTCGGTGCCCCAGGCCTCGGCGAAGGCCCGGCCGTCCCAGGTGGGCAGCCCGGCGAAGGCCATCCGGCAGCCGACGCCCGCGAGCAGCGGGCCGTGCAGCGGCTCGGGGACCTCCGCGAGGGTGCGGAGGGCGAGGAGGACGCCCGCGTTCTGCGGGCGGAGCCGCTGGAGGCCCCGGACGGTCCCGGCGGTCAGGGCCCCGGCCGCGTCGTCGAGGACCAGGCAGGCGAAGTGGCCCCGGCCCGGCCGGTCGCGGGTGACGGACTGGAACTGGGCGAGCAGCAGCCGGTTGAGGAGCCGGGCGGCCTCCTCGTGGCCGCCCCCGGGGAGGGTGATCCTGACCCGCATGGGGTGCTGGGCGACGGCCCGCAGCGAGAAGGGCCGGGTCTCGCGTCCGCCGCCGAAGAAGGCGGCGAAGACCGGCCGGTCGAGGGCGGCGAGCCGGTCGGCGAGCAGGGGGCCGACGTCGGTGACGGTGCCGGTCTGGCGGATGCGGGAGTCCAGTTCGCGGCGCATGGCCGGGTGCCGGTCCTCGGGGAGGAGGTCGAGCAGGGCCCGGAGGGTCTCGGGGCGGGCTTCGAGCAGTTCGCGGAGGACCGGGACGGTCGGGAAGCCGCCGTACGCGGCCCGGTGGGGGCCGATGAGCTGGGCGAGGACGGTGGCGGCGCGCCGGGTCTCGACGCCCTCCATGTCCCCGACGAGTCCCTCGGCGAGGAAGGCGGCGGCCTCGTCCGGGTCGGTGGCCCCGGCGTACAGGTCCAGGTCGTAGCGGGAGGCGGGGTCGCCGAGGCGGACGACGACGTCGTACGCCTCGTCGGGGCCGAGCGGGGCGGCGGCCGGGCCGACGGCGACGACGGAGCAGGCACCGGTGAGGGCCTGGAGGGTCAGCGTCTCGACGACGGGGGCGACGAGGTGCCGGGTCTTGCCCGCGCCGGAGGGGCCGACGGCGAGGAGGGAGGTGCCGAGGAGGCCGGGGTCGAGGGCGAGTCCGGCGCCGTGGTAGGCGTCCGGGGTCCGCTCGGCGGGCGCGTACCGGCCGACGCGGACCTGGCCGAGGAGCAGGTCGTGGGTGGCGCGGCGGCCGGGCAGGTCGCGGGCGCCGGAGGGGTGCGCGGCGGCCGCGGCGCCTTCCCTGAGGAGCGTGTCGTTGACGGCGGCGCGGCGGGCGGGGTCGCGGCCCGCTTCGTGCCAGAGGCGCTGGACGCGGGCGCAGTCGACGTCGTTCATGCGTCCGGTGAGCAGTTCTCCGGCGAGGAGGTCGGCGGCGTGGTGGGCGCCCGCCTCGCGCAGTTCCGGCCATCGGGAGCGGGCCGTGTCCGGCGCGGGGGCGGGCGCCGTGGGCGGGGCGGCGGCGGCTCGGCGGGCGCGCAGGAGGGGGAGCCAGGCGCCGACGCGGGCGAAGGGCAGGACGACGAGCGCGGTGACGGCCGCGTAGAGCGGATAGACGAGGAAGGGGGAGCTGAGGGCGTCGTAGCCGCCCGCGACGAGGGCGGCGAGGGAGAGGACCGGGGTGGCGACGGGCAGCGGGTCCCAGCCGAGGCCGAAGAACTCGGGCCAGACGAACGTCAGGGTGATCAGGGCCCCGCCAGCGGCGACGGCCGCGCGGACGGGCGGGCTGAACCGGTCGAGGTAGAAGCGGACGATCCGGCCCCAGGAGCCGACGGCGGCGACGGCGCAGACGAGTCCGACGAATACGGCGCCGCCGAAGACCGCGTGGGCCGCCTGTCCGTGCCAGTCGCGCGGGGTGGTGCCGAGGGAGTACCACCAGTCCCCGGGCGTGAGGGTCTTGAGCACGGCCCACATGTAGGGGAGGGTGCCGCGGCGGAAGGCCGACCAGATGAGCAGTCCGACGGCGACCGGGACGAGCATCCCGACGACGGTGACGGGGGAGAGCCGCCGGGTGGTGGCGGGCGGCGGCGGGACGTGGCGGAACCGCCAGATGCCGGGGCCCGCCTCGGGGCGCGGGGCGTCCAGCCAGTCGGCGGCGGGCGGGCGGGCGCCGGGCGCCCGGAGGGGCCTCGGCGGCGCGGCCGGGGCGCGGGCGGGGAGGGGCGGGGTGACGGGCGGCGCGGGGGCGGGCACCGCACCGGCCGCCGGGGGGTCGATGGGCGCTCCGGCGCGGGGCGCGGGGCGGGCCGGGGTCCGTCCGTCGCCCGAGGGGCCTCCGGGCGGCCCTCCGGGTCGCGGCACCCCGCCCCCCTTCGTGTCGCGTGACTCGTACGTGCCGTCGGTCTCCATCTACCCCTGCCCCCTGACCAGCCAGGTCGCCGCGTCTGTGCCTTCGTCAATCTAGTGGGCGCGGGGCTTCCCGGAGGGGTTTCGGGGGCCCGTGCGGCGGGGGCGGAAGCGGAACCGTCATGTCCATCCCGGACAACGACACACCTCCCACCACTCCCGATCGGTACATGCCCCGGGCCGTCCCCCGCGCCTAGCCTGCGGAGGAACCCGCACGTGCGTCCAGAACATCCCAGGAGCCCCGCATGAACGCTGTCCCGCAGGAGCGGCGCGTCGTCACCGCCATCCCCGGTCCGAAGTCGCAGGAGCTTCAGGCCCGCCGTCTCGACACGGTCGCCGGTGGCGTCGGCTCCACGCTCCCCGTGTTCACGAAGCGGGCCGGCGGGGGCATCATCGAGGACGTCGACGGCAACCGTCTGATCGACTTCGGCTCGGGCATCGCCGTGACCTCGGTCGGCGCCTCCGCCGAGGCCGTGGTGCGCCGGGCCGCCGCGCAGCTCCAGGACTTCACGCACACCTGCTTCATGGTGACGCCGTACGAGGGGTACGTGGAGGTCTGCGAGGCGCTGGCCGAGCTGACCCCGGGCGACCACGCGAAGAAGTCCGCGCTGTTCAACTCGGGCGCCGAGGCGGTCGAGAACGCGGTCAAGATCGCCCGTTCGTACACCAAGCGCCAGGCCGTCGTCGTCTTCGACCACGGCTACCACGGCCGGACGAACCTGACGATGGCGCTGACGTCGAAGAACATGCCGTACAAGCAGGGCTTCGGTCCGTTCGCGCCCGAGGTCTACCGGGTGCCGGTGGCGTACGGCTACCGCTGGCCGACGGGTGCCGAGAACTGCGGTCCCGAGGCCGCCGCCCAGGCGATCGACCAGATCAGCAAGCAGATCGGCGCGGACAACGTCGCCGCGATCATCATCGAGCCGCTGCTCGGCGAGGGCGGCTTCATCGAGCCGGCCAAGGGCTTCCTCCCGGCGATCGTGGAGTTCGCCCGGGACAACGGCATCGTCTTCGTCGCCGACGAGATCCAGTCGGGCTTCTGCCGCACCGGCCAGTGGTTCGCGTGTGAGGACGAGGGCGTCGTCCCGGACCTGATCACCACCGCCAAGGGCATCGCGGGCGGTCTGCCGCTGGCCGCCGTGACCGGCCGCGCCGAGATCATGGACTCCGTCCACGGCGGCGGTCTGGGCGGCACCTACGGCGGCAACCCGGTGGCCTGCGCCGCCGCGCTCGGCTCCATCGAGACGATGAAGGAGCTGGACCTCAACGCGCGGGCCCGGCGCATCGAGGAGGTCATGAAGGCCCGTCTCACGGCGATGCAGGAGAAGTTCCCCGTCATCGGTGACATCCGTGGCCGTGGCGCGATGATCGCCATCGAGCTGGTGAAGGACCCGGCGACCAAGGAGCCGTACGCGGAGGCCGCCGGTGCGCTGGCGAAGGCCTGCCACGCGGAGGGCCTCCTGGTCCTGACCTGCGGCACCTACGGCAACGTGCTGCGGTTCCTGCCGCCGCTGGTGATCGGCGAGGACCTGCTGAACGAGGGTCTCGACATCATCGAGAACGCGTTCGCCGGGATCTGATCGCGTACCGTCGGTCCGTGTGAAGACTCTGTGGGGGGCCGATGGCGGGATGCGTTTCCCGCTGTCGGTCCCCTCTTCTCTGCCGTACGGTTTCCGCAGATGAGAGAAACGCCCCGGGCGGAGCCTCCCCAGCCCCGCCCACACCGTGCGGTCACGCACACCACCGGGACTTCGGGTCCCGGAACTCCTCACCGATCGGATGGCCGCCCGCCCCACACCCCCCGGGGCGTGCGGCGGCCCGATCCTCACGGCCGTCCTGGAACCACCCCCCCTGTTCCAGGGCGGCCGGCTCTCTTCTCGGCGCTCGTCGCCCTCGCCCTCATGACCTGGCAGGTGCTCGTCCGCGGCCCGTTGACCGGGCTCGACGAGCGGGTCTCCCGGGCCCTGGTGGACACGGTCCCCCGGCCCCTCTCGGAACTGGCCTCCGACCTCGGGAACATGACCGTGGCCCTGCCCGTCCTCGGCTGCGCGATGGCGTACGCGGTGTGGCGCGGCCGTCGGGCCGCCGCCCTGTACGCGGGGCTGGCGATGGCGGCGGTGCCCCTCCTGGTGGTTCCGCTGAAGGAGTGGACGGCCCGGCCCGGACCGCTGGAGCCGTGGGCGCAGGGCTACTACCCCTCGGGTCATACGGCGACGGCCGCGGTGGCCTATTTCGGTGCGGCGCTCCTGGTCTCGAACCGGCTGGTCCCCGTCGCCGCCGTGCTGACGGCGGTGACGGGGACCGGTCTGGTGCTGCGCGGCTACCACTGGCCCCTGGACGTGCTGGCCAGTCTCTGTCTGAGCCTGCTGGTCCTGGGGGTCAGCTCCAGTTGTACGCGTCGAAGTTGTTCGAGAACTGCCACTGGTTGAAGCGGTCCCAGTTGATCGACCAGGTCATCAGGCCGCGCAGGGCGGGCCAGGTGCCGTGGGTCTGGTAGGAGCCGCAGTTGGTCTTCTTGGTGAGGCAGTCGAGGGCCTTGTTGACCTCGGCCGGGGTGGTGTGGCCGTTGCCCGCCTGGGTGGAGGCGGGGAGGCCGATGGCGATCTGGTCGGCGCGCAGGGCGGGGAAGAAGCGGTCGGCGTTGCCCGCGACGGGGAAGCCCGTGAGGAGCATGTCGGTCATCGCGATGTGGAAGTCCGCGCCGCCCATGGAGTGGTACTGGTTGTCCAGGCCCATGATGGGGCCCGAGTTGTAGTCCTGGACGTGGAGCAGGGTCAGGTCGTCGCGCAGGGCGTGGATGACCGGCAGGTAGGCACCGGCGCGCGGGTCCTGGCCGCCCCAGGGGCCGGAGCCGTAGAACTGGTAGCCGAGCTGGACGAAGAAGGTCTCCGGGGCCATGGTGAGGACGAACTTCGGGCCGTACTTGGCCTTGAGGGTCTTGACGGCCTGGATCAGGTTGACGACGACCGGGCTGGTCGGGTTGCGGAAGTCGGTGTCACCGGTCTGGAGCGACAGGGAGTGGCCCTCGAAGTCGATGTCGAGGCCGTCGAGGCCGTAGTCGTCGATGATCTTCGAGACGGAGCTGACGAAGGTGTCGCGGGCGGCGGTGGTGGAGAGCTGGACCTGTCCGTTCTGGCCGCCGATGGAGATGAGGACCTTCTTGCCCGCGGCCTGCTTGGCCCTGATGGCGGCCTTGAAGTCGGCCTCGGACTCGACGGTGGGGCACTCGGCGACCGGGCAGAGCTTGAAGCGGATGTCGCCGGAGGTCACCGAGGTCGGTTCGCCGAAGGCGAGGTTGATGACGTCCCAGGAGGCGGGGACGTCGGCCATCCGGGTGTAGCCGGAGCCGTTGGCGAAGCTGGCGTGGAGGTAGCCGACGAGGGCGTGCGCGGGGAGTTCGACGCCGCCTCCGTCGCCGCTCTTCGTGGTGGCGTTCACGGCGGCGGACTTCGGGGACTCGCCCGCGCTGTTCGCGGCCGTGACCTGGAAGGCGTACGCGGTGGAGGCGGTGAGTCCGGTGACGGTGGTGGAGGTGCCGGTGACCGTCTGGACCTTGGTGGCGCCCTGGTAGACGTGGTACGAGGTGGCGCCGGAGACGGCGGCCCAGGTGAGCGGGACGGTGGTGGAGCCGGGGGTGCCCGCCGCGAGTCCGGTGGGGGCGGTGGGGATCGTGACCGGGTCGCCGCCGGGGCCGTACAGGGAGAGGTCGTCGGCCTGGTAGGCGGGGGTGCCGTACCAGCCGTGGGTGTAGATGGTGACCGAGGTGGTGGCGGCGCCCGTGGTGAAGGTGGTGCTGAGCTTCTGCCAGTTGGGCGCGGAGCTCGTCCAGGTGGAGACGTCGGTGGTGCCGGTGCCGGTGGCGCCGAGGTAGACGTAGCTGCCGCGGACCCAGCCGCTGAGCGTGTACGTCGAGCCGGGCTTGACGGTGACGGTCTGTGAGCAGCGGGCGTTGTCGCTGCCCGCGGGGGTGGCCTGGAGCGCCTTCGTACCGCTGTGGGTGGGGGTGGCGACGACGGCGCCGCTGCCCGCCGAGCAGTTCCAGCCGTCGAGTCCGGCCTCGAAGCCGCCGTTGCGGGCGAGTTCGGAGTCGGCGGCCTGGGCGGTGGGGGTGAGCGCGGCGAGTCCGCCGGCGGCGAGGACGCCCGCGAGGAGCAGGGTCAGGGGTCTGGCGCGGTCCACAACTGCCTCCGGGTGGGGGGAATCGAGGTGCGAGCCCGCCACAGCATGGTCCAGACCAATCAAGTGGTCAAGACCTCTGTCCCCGGCGTCCGCACGGCGGACGGAGCGGTCCGCACACCGTACGGACCACTCGCCCGGCCGGGCCGGGAAGGGGCGGTCTAGTCGTCACGCCCCGGCCGCCCGAGCCGCCCCGCGGCCTCGTGCATCGCCATCTCCAGGAGGGTGGCGTCGGTGAGGGTGCCGGTGCCGTCCGGCGGTACCAGCCAGTGGACCCCGCCGGTGGCGCGCCCGGGGTACGGCACCACGATCCAGGTGCCGGTGCCCGCGCCGCGCACCCCGGTGCCGAGCCAGCGGGCGGCGGTGCCGGGCGGCACGAAGAAGCCCGTCCGGACGTCGCCGAAGTCCGCCAGGACCGGCCCCGGCCTGCCCACGAGACGTGTCAGCACGTCGAGCGTGGGGCGGCCGAGCTCCCCCGGCAGGATCAGGACGTCCCAGCGCCTGCCGGCGGGGAGCAGCGCGACCCCGTGCGGGTTGCGCTCCCACTCCCACCGGCAGGCGTCGGGGTCGGGTGCGACCGATGCCAGCCATTCCACCGCGCTCTTGGTGCTCCAGGCCCCCGTACCAGTCATCACGACGATCTCCTTCCGCGTGGACACGGTGTCCGTACGGAGAGAGCGGGTGCGGGGGCTTCTCTTACGCGACTTCAGCTACTCATCAGTTGTGATGTGGGTCACATGGGTGCTCAGCTGTCGAAACCGAGGCCCACCCGGTCCATGGCCTTCAGCCACAGGTTGCGCTTCCCGCCGTTCTCGTCGGCGCGCGCCAGGGACCACTTGGTGATCCCGATGCCCGCCCAGGCGATCGGCTCGGGCGGGAACGGCAGCGGCTTCGAGCGGACCATCTCCAGCTCCGTGCGCTCGGTCCGCTCCCCCGCGAGCAGGTCCAGCATCACGTCCCCGCCGAAGCGGGTGGCGCCGACCCCGAGACCGGTGAAGCCCGCCGCGTACGCCACCCTGCCCTTGTACGCCGTACCGAAGAAGGCGGAGAAGCGGGAGCAGGTGTCGATCGCGCCGCCCCAGGCATGGCTGAAGCGCAGCCCCTCCAGCTGCGGGAAGCAGCGGAAGAAGTGCTCGGCGAGCTTGAGGTACGTCTCGGGGCGGTGGTCCATCTCGGCGCTGAGCTTCCCGCCGAACGGGTAGATCGCGTCGTAGCCGCCCCACAGGATGCGCTGGTCGGCGGTGATCCGGAAGTAGTGGAACTGGTTGGCGGAGTCGCCGAGTCCCTGCCGGTTCTTCCAGCCGATCGAGGCGAGCTGCTCGGGGCTGAGCGGCTCGGTCATCAGCGCGTAGTCGTAGACCGGGACGGTGTACGGCCGGACGCGCTTGACCAGCGACGGGAAGACGTTGGTGCCGAGGGCGACCCGCGCCGCGACGACCCGGCCGTACGGGGTGCGCACGCCCATGCCCGCGCCGACGGAGAGCAGTTCGAGGCCCGGGGTGTTCTCGAAGATCCGCACGCCGAGGTCGAGACAGGCCCGCTTGAGGCCCCAGGCCAGCTTGGCCGGGTTCAGCATGGCGACGCCCCGCCGGTCCCAGAGACCGCCCAGGAAGGTCGGCGAGTCGACCTCGGCGCGCACCGCGTCCCGGTCGAGGAGTTCGAGACCGTCGGCGAGGCCGAGCCGCTCGATCTCCTCGTACATCTCGTGCAGCTCGTCGACCTGGTACGGCTCGGTGGCGACGTCGATCTCGCCGGTGCGCTCGAAGTCGCAGTCCAGGGAGTAGCGGGCGACCGCCTCCTCGATGCCGTCGAGGTTGCGCTCGCCGAGCCGCTCCAGCTGGGGCAGCTCGCCCGGCCAGCGGGCGAGTCCGTTGCCGAAGCCGTGCGTGAGGGAGGCCGCGCAGAAGCCTCCGTTGCGGCCCGAGGCGGCCCAGCCCACCTCGCGCCCCTCGATCAGCACCACGTCCCGGGAGGGCTCGCGCTCCTTGGCGAGGAGCGCGGTCCACAGGCCGCTGTAGCCGCCGCCGACCACGAGGAGGTCACACTTCTCGGTGCCGGTGAGGGCGGGCAGGGCGGCGGGCTTGCCCGGGTCTTCCAGCCAGAAGGGGACGGGCTGGGCGTCGGAGAGAGATTGGGCGGCGAGACGCATGGCGACTGGGGCCATGGTTTCCAACTCCTTCAGTGCCTGAGCTGCTTCTTCGCTCAGGCCGTTGCTGTTTTCTTGCGCCGGTTCGTAATGATTTGACCGGCCACCACCATCAGTACCGCGAGAACGAACATCCCGGTGCCGATGACGTTGATCTGAACGGGGGTTCCGCGCTGCGCCGAGCCCCAGACGAACATGGGGAAGGTCACGGTGGAGCCCGCGTTGAAGTTGGTGATGATGAAGTCGTCGAACGAGAGTGCGAAGGCGAGCAGGCCACCGGCGGCGATGCCGGGGGCGGCGATCGGCAGGGTCACCCGGAGGAAGGTCTGCGCGGGGCTCGCGTAGAGGTCGCCCGCGGCTTCTTCCAGGCGCGGGTCCATGGACATGACCCGCGCCTTGACCGCCGTCACGACGAACGACAGACAGAACGTGATGTGGGCGATGAGGATCGTCCAGAAGCCCAGCTGGATGCCCATGTTGAGGAAGAGCGTGAGCATCGAGGCGGCCATGACGACCTCGGGCATCGCCATCGGCAGGAAGATCAGCGAGCTGATCGCGCCGCGCGCCCGGAAGCGGTAGCGGACCAGGGCGAAGGCAATCATCGTGCCGAGGACGACCGCGCCGAGGGTGGCCCAGGCCGCGATCTGGAGCGACAGGGAGAGCGACTCGCACATGTCGGCGACGCCGCAGGGGTCCTTCCAGGCGTCGAGCGAGAACTCCTGCCAGGAGTAGTTGAAGCGGCCCTTCGGCCGGTTGAAGGAGAACGCCATCACCACGAGGTTCGGCAGGATCATGTACGCGAGCGTCAGCAGGCCCGCGATCACGACGAGGTTGCGTCGTATCCAGCGCATCAGACCAGGTCCTCCGTTCCCGCACGGCGGATGTAGACGGTGACCATGACCAGCACGATCGCCATGAGGATGAAGGAGAGCGCGGCGGCCGTCGGGTAGTCGAGGACCCGCAGGAACTGCGACTGGATGACGTTTCCGATCATCTTGGTGTCGGTGGAGCCGAGCAGTTCCGCGTTGACGTAGTCACCGGCCGCCGGGATGAAGGTGAGCAGGGTGCCGGAGACGACGCCCGGCATCGACAGCGGGAAGGTCACCTTGCGGAAGGTGGTCGCCGGGGAGGCGTACAGGTCCCGCGCGGCCTCGTGCAGCCGGCCGTCGATCCGCTCCAGGGAGGTGTAGAGGGGCAGGATCATGAAGGGCAGGAAGTTGTACGTGAGACCGCAGACGACGGCCATCGGGGTGGCGAGCACCCGGCTGCCCTCGGTCCAGCCGAGCCAGCTGGTCACGTCGAGGACGTGCAGCGCGTTCAGGACGTCGACCACGAGGCTGTCGTCGGCGAGGATCGTCTTCCAGGCCAGCGTCCGGATGAGGAAGCTGGTGAAGAAGGGCGCGATGACGAGGACGAGGAGCAGATTGCGCCAGCGTCCGGCCTTGAAGGCGATCAGGTACGCGAGCGGGTAGCCGAGCAGCAGGCAGAGCAGGGTCGCGGTGCCCGCGTACAGCAGGGAGCGGACGAACTGCGGCCAGTACTCCCGGAAGGCGTCCCAGTAGGTCGGGAAGTGCCAGGTGACCTCGAAGCCCTGTTCGAGGGAGCCGGTCTGGACCGAGGTCGAGGCCTGGTAGACCAGCGGCAGCGCGAAGAAGACGAGCAGCCAGAGGATGCCGGGCACCAGCAGCCAGTAGGGGACGAGCCGCTTGCGGGTGGAGGGCTTGCGCGGAACCGGGTCCGCCGCCGGGTCCGCCGTCTCCTCGGCGAGGGTGGTCGCGCTCATCCGGCGTCCTCCACCGTCTCCACGCCCGCGTCGATGGCCTGGGCCGCGTCGAGCCCGAAGGTGTGCGCCGGGTTCCAGTGCAGGACGACCTCGGCGCCGGGACGCAGCCGGGTGTCGCGCTCGATGTTCTGCTCGTAGACCTGCAGTCCGCCGCCCGCGGGGCCGTCCACCACGTACTGGGTGGAGACGCCGATGAAGGAGGAGTCGGCGATCCGGCCGGTGACCCGGTTGCGGCCGTCGGCGACCGTGGCCGCGTCGTCGGCGTGGGTCAGCGAGATCTTCTCGGGGCGGACGCCCACGAGCACCTTGCCGCCCTGGCGGACGGCGGCCGTACAGCGGTCGCCGGGGACCCGGAGCCTGCTGCCGCCCGCCGTGACGAGGAGGTCGGCGCCGGTCTCCAGGACCTCGGCCTCGATGAGGTTGGAGGTGCCGAGGAAGTTGGCGACGAAGGTGGTCCGCGGGTTCTCGTAGAGGTCGGCGGGGGCGCCGAGCTGTTCGACCCGGCCGCCGTTCATCACCGCGACCTGGTCGGCCATGGTCATGGCCTCCTCCTGGTCGTGGGTGACGTGCACGAAGGTGATGCCGACCTCGGTCTGGATGCGCTTGAGCTCCAGCTGCATCTGGCGGCGCAGCTTGAGGTCGAGGGCGCCGAGCGGCTCGTCGAGGAGGAGCACCTGGGGGTGGTTGATGAGGGCGCGGGCCACCGCGACGCGCTGCTGCTGGCCGCCGGAGAGCTGGTGCGGCTTGTGGCGGGCCTTGTCGCCGAGCTGGACGAGTTCCAGCATGTCGTCGACCTGCTTCTTCACGGACTTGATGCCGCGGCGGCGCAGTCCGAAGGCGATGTTCTCCGTGATGTCCATGTGCGGGAAGAGCGCGTAGGACTGGAAGACGGTGTTGACCGGCCGCTTGTACGGGGGCAGGTCGGTGACGTCCCGGTCGCCGAGGAAGACGGTGCCGGTGCTGGGGTCCTCCAGCCCGGCGATCATGCGGAGCGTGGTGGTCTTGCCGCAGCCGGAGGCGCCGAGGAGGGCGAAGAAGGAGCCCTGCGGGACGGTGAGGTCCAGCGGGTGGACGGCGGTGAAGGAGCCGTACGACTTGCTGATCCCGGTGAGACGGACGTCGCCGCCGGTGTTCTTGTCAGTCATGGGTTGCGGTCCCAGGGGAGTGAGAGAGGTGGACGACGTGGCCTCAGGCGCCGATGAGCTTGGCGAACTTCTCCTCGTACGCCGTCTCCTCCGCGCTGCTGAGCGAGCGGAAGGAGCGCGACTTCTTGGCCATGGCCTTGTCCGGGAGGATCAGCGTGTTGTCCGCCAGCTCGGGGTCGATCTTGGCCAGCTCGTCCTTCACCCCGTCGACGGGGCACACGTAGTTGATGTACGCGGCGAGCTGGGCGGCGACGGGAAGCTCGTAGTAGTAGTCGATGAGCTTCTCGGCGTTCGTCTTGTGCCGGGACTGCGCGGGGACGAGCAGGTTGTCCGTGGAGGTGATGTATCCGGCGGACGGGATGGCGTACCGGATGTCCGGGTTGTCGGCCTGGAGCTGGATGACGTCACCGGCCCAGGCGAGACAGGCGGCGAGGTCGCCCTTGCTGAGGTCCGAGGTGTAGTCGTTGCCGTGGAAGCGGCGGATCTGCTTGGTGTCGACGCCCTTCTGGAGGCGTCCGACGGCCGCGTCGAAGTCGGCGTCGGTGAACTTCCCGGGGTCCTTGCCGAGGTCGAGCAGGGCCATGCCGACGGTGTCGCGCATCTCGGTGAGGAAGCCGACGCGGCCCTTGAGGGCGGGGTCGTCCAGGAGCTGGCTGACCGAGTCGACCTTCCGGCCGCCGGTCGCCTTCACGTTGTAGGCGATGACGGTGGAGATGCCGGTCCAGGGGTACGAGTAGGAGCGGCCCGGGTCCCAGTCGGGGCGGCGGAACTGGGCGGAGAGGTTGGCGTAGGCGTTGGGGAGGTTCGCCGGGTCGAGCTTCTGGACCCAGCCGAGCCGGATCATGCGGGCGGCGAGCCAGTCGGTGACGCAGATCAGGTCGCGGCCGGTCTCCTGCCCGGCGGCGAGCTGCGGCTTGATCTTGCCGAAGAACTCGACGTTGTCGTTGATGTCCTCGGTGTACTTGACCGCGATCCCGGTGCGCTTGCGGAACGCCTCCAGGGTGGGGCGGGACTTGCCGTCCTCGCCGATGTCCATGTACTCGGTCCAGTTGGAGAAGGCGACGGTCCTCTCCTCGGCCGACACGTCGGTGGACGCGGGCCCCTGGCCCTCCCGCTTGGCCGGCGGGATGCCGCAGGCGCTCAGCCCGGCGAGACCGCCGAGGGTGAGCGCCCCGACACCTCCGGCGCGCAGCACCGAACGGCGGCTGAGGGCGCTCCGGCCGCTCGTCAGGCTGCGGCGTATCGCGGCCGTCCGCGCGGCCGACAGGCCGTCGGGCTCGTACTGCTCCATGCGCTGTGCCCTTTCGGGAGGTTGGTGCGTCGCTGGTCCGGCGACGGGCTGCTATCGGTCCCCGAAGATCGTGCGGTGCCAGTCCTTGGCCGCCACCGCGGTGTTGTCGAACATCACGTGCTTGACCTGGGTGTACTCCTCGAAGGAGTACACCGACATGTCCTTGCCGTAGCCCGATGCCTTGCTGCCGCCGTGCGGCATCTCGCTGATGATCGGGATGTGGTCGTTGACCCAGACGCAGCCGGCCTTGATCTCCCGCGTGGCGCGGTGGGCCCGGTAGACGTCCCGGCTCCAGGCGGAGGCGGCCAGGCCGTACGGGGTGTCGTTGGCGAGCCGGATGCCCTCGTCGTCGCTGTCGAAGGGCAGGGCCACCAGGACCGGCCCGAAGATCTCCGACTGCACGACCTCGCTGTCCTGCGGGGCTCCGGTGATCAGGGTCGGCCGGTAGTACGCGCCGTCCTTCAGGTCGCCGCCGGGGATCTCGCCGCCGGTGACGACGGTGGCGTAGGCGCGGGCGCGCTCCACGAAGCCCGCGACGGCGTCGCGGTGCCGGTGGCTGACGAGCGGTCCGAGGTCGGTGGCCGGGTCGAAGGGGTCACCCAGGCGGACGGTCTCCATCAGTGCGGCGACCCGGGCGACGAAGGCGTCGAAGAGCGGGCGCTGGACGTAGGCGCGGGTGGCGGCGGTGCAGTCCTGGCCGCTGTTGATGAGGGAGGCGGCGACGGCGCCGTGCGCGGCGGCTTCCAGGTCGGCGTCGTCGAAGACGACGAAGGGCGCCTTGCCGCCGAGCTCCAGGTGGAGGCGCTTGACGGTCGCGGTGGCGACCTCGGCGACGCGCTTGCCGACGGGGGTGGAGCCGGTGAAGGAGGTCATGACGACGTCGGGGTGGCCGACGAGGTGCTCGCCGACGGTCCGCCCGGCGCCGCTGACGACGTTGACGACTCCGTCGGGGATGCCCGCGTCGGTGGCCGCCTGCGCGAACATCAGGGAGGTCAGCGGGGTCAGCTCGGCGGGCTTCAGGACGATCGTGTTGCCCGCGGCGATGGCCGGGAGGATCTTCCAGGCGGCCATCTGGAGCGGGTAGTTCCAGGGGGCGATGGAGCCGATGACGCCGATCGCCTCGCGCCGGACGTACGAGGTGTGGTCGCCGCTGTACTCGGCGGCCGACTGGCCCTGGAGGTGGCGGGCGGCCCCGGCGAAGAAGGCGGTGTTGTCGACGGTGCCCGGTACGTCGAACTCGGTGGTCAGCTTGAGCGGCTTGCCGCACTGGAGGGACTCCACGCGGGCGATGTCGTCGGCCCGTTCGGCGAGCACGGCGGCGAAGCGGTGGAGGGCGTCGGAACGCTCTCCGGGGGTGGCGCCCGACCAGCCGGGGAAGGCCGCCTTGGCGGCGGCGACGGCGGCGTCGACGTCGGCGGTGGAGGCCAGCTCGTACGTGTGGACGCTCTCCCCCGTCGCCGGGTCGACCACGCTGTGCCGCTGACCGGAGGTCCCGTGGCGGAGCCGCCCGCCGATGTACTGTGCGCCGTCCGCGAAGCGGCCCGTCACCTGGAAGCGGTTGCCCATGACGCTCTCCGTTGTCCCAGCTCGAATTGAGTGCCGATCCTGACATGACGAAAGGGGGTCAACAAGTGATTCCGTTGTTGCCTTTTGGTTACGCGACGGAATCGGTCGACCATGTGTCGAGACGGCCGGAAAATCTCCGTACGTATTGTCCGTGGCGAATGACACACTCGCGTGCATGAGCGGTATCGAGACACTGACACAGCAGGTCAGCAGGGGTGAGCGGGTGAAGTGGCTGCACTTCTGGGGTCACCGTCCGCATCCGGACGGTCGCCTTTCGGCGAGCTGTCTCAGCCAGTGGTGGCCCGCACCCTTCGTGACCGACGGTGTGGCGTACGCGACGGCCGAGCACTGGATGATGGCGGCCAAGGCCCGTCTCTTCGGGGACGCCGACGCCGAGCGGGCCGCGCTGTCCGCCCGTACGCCCGCCGAGGCCAAGGCCGCGGGGCGGCTGGTCCGGGGCTTCGACGAGGCCGTGTGGGAGCGGGAGCGCCTCGGGATCGTCGTCGAGGGCAGCGTCCACAAGTTCTCCTCGGACGAGGGGCTGCGCGCCTATCTCCTCGGGACCGGCACCCGTGTCCTGGTGGAGGCCAGCCCGATGGACCGCGTCTGGGGCATCGGGCTGGCCGCCGACGACCCCCGCGCCTCCGACCCGGCCCGCTGGCGGGGCCTCAACCTGCTGGGCTTCGCCCTGATGGAGGCGCGGGAGCGGCTGCGGACGGAGTGATCCCGCCACCGGCGGGCGGGGTGGATCTCCCGCTGGTGGAAAGGGTGGATCCCTCGCCGACGGACGGGGTGGTTCCCCACCGGCGGGCGGAGTGATTCCCCCGCCGGATACGGGCCGGGGCCCCGCCACCTGAGCAGGTGCGGGGCCCCGGTCCTTCGGGTGCGGCGGTGGGGTCAGTCGCCCCGCTCGATCTCCAGGACCGAGGCGTAGGGGTCGGTGCCGGACTCCTCGAAGGTCCCCGGGTCCTGGACGACCGCCCAGACGATGAACGCCAGGAAGACCGCGCTGATCAGGGTGCCGACGGCGCCGAGCACGATGCCCGCGATGGCCATGCCCCGGTTGGTCGCCTCGCCCCGGCCCGCCTTCTTCAGACCGATGACGCCGAAGATCAGCGCCAGGATGCCGAGGAGCGCGCCCAGGCCGTACAGACAGAAACCGGCCACGGCGACGATGCCGAGCACCATCGAGGCCGTGCCCATGCCGTTGGACGGCTGCTGCTGCCAGCCGGGCTGGCCGGGCTGGCCGGGGTAGCCGCCGCCGTACGGCGACGAGGTGTCCGGGTATCCCGGGTAGCCGTAGCCGGAGGCCGCCGGGGCCGTCTGGCCCGCCGCCGGGCCCGCGGCCGTCGGGTAGCCGTATCCGCCGACGGAGTCGGCCGCCGGGTAGCCGTACGTGCCGGGCGCGGCGGCCGGGCCGCCGGGCGCCACCGGTGGCGGCGGCACGGCCGCCCCGGGCTCCGGGGTGACCGGCACGGACGTGACGGTCTGCTGGTCGTGGACCGGCGGGGGCGTCGCCGCCTTGCTCAGCTCCACCCCGTCGCGGTTCGGCGGAGCCCACGGGTCCGCCGGGTCGAATCCGCCCCGCGACTGGTCTTGGTTGTCAGACATGGGCCTCCCCCATCATGGTCCCGCCATGCTAAGGCCTCACCCCTGCGGGGGACCCGACCGGCCTACGATGATCGGATGACCGATCTCCGTCCGTTCATCGCGGGCCTCCCCAAGGCCGAGCTGCACGTGCACCACGTCGGCTCCGCCTCGCCCCGGATCGTCGCCGAGCTCGCCGCCCGGCACCCCGACTCGAAGGTCCCCACGGACCCGGAGGCGCTGGCCGACTACTTCACCTTCACCGACTTCGCCCACTTCATCGACGTCTACCTGTCCGTCGTCGACCTGGTCCGCACCCCCGAGGACGTCCGGCTGCTGACCTTCGAGGTCGCCCGGGACATGGCCCGGCAGAACATCCGGTACGCCGAGCTGACCGTCACCCCGTACTCCTCCACCAGCCGGGGCATCGACGAGCGCGCCTTCATGGCGGCCATCGAGGACGCCCGCAAGGCCGCCGAGGCCGAGTTCGGCACGATCCTGCGCTGGTGCTTCGACATCCCCGGCGAGGCCGGGCTCGTCTCGGCCGAGGAGACCGCGCGGCTCGCCACCACGGACGCGCTGCGCCCGGAGGGCCTGGTCTCCTTCGGTCTCGGCGGCCCGGAGATCGGGGTGCCGCGACCGCAGTTCAAGCCGTACTTCGACCGGGCGCGGGCCGCCGGACTGCGCTCCGTCCCGCACGCGGGCGAGACCACCGGGCCGCAGACGGTCTGGGACGCGATCCACGAGCTGGGCGCGGAGCGCATCGGGCACGGCACCACCTCCGTCCAGGACCCGGCGCTCCTGGCCCACCTGGCCGAGCACCGGATCGCCCTGGAGGTCTGCCCGACCTCCAACATCGCCACCCGGGCGGTCGCCACCCTGGACGAGCACCCGATCCGGCGGATGGTCGAGGCGGGCGTCCTCGTCACGGTCAACAGCGACGACCCGCCGATGTTCGGCACCGACCTCAACAACGAGTACGCGGTCGCCGCCCGGCTCCTCGGGCTCGACGAGCGCGGTGTCGCCGCCCTCGCCAAGAACGCGGTCGAGGCCTCCTTCCTCGACGCCCCGGGCAAGGCCGGGATCGTCGCCGAGATCGACGCCTACACCGACGGGTGGCTGGCGCGCTGACGGCGGTGAGAATGGGGTCATGCGCCCTGTCACTGCCGTAGGCCACCGCGGCGACCCGTACCGCGTCCGTGAGAACACCCTCCGCTCGATCTCCTCGGCGGTCGAGCGGGGGGCGGACGCCGTCGAGATCGATGTCCGGCTGACGAAGGACGGGGTGCCCGTCCTCCTCCACGACGACACCCTGGAACGGCTCTGGGGCCACGACCGGCGGCTCTCCGACCTCACCCGCGCGCAGGTCGCCGAGCTGACCCGGGGAGGCGTCCCGACCCTGCGCGAGGCCCTGCTCACCGCCGGGGACAAACGGCTGATGCTGGACCTGCCGGGCGGCGACGAGAACTCGGTGCGGACGATCGTCGGCACGGTCCGCGAGTGCGGCGCCGGGGAGCGGGTCTACTACTGCGCCGGGGCCGTCGCCATGCTCCAGGTGCGGGCCGCCGACCCGGCCGCCGAGATCGCCCTGACGTGGAACTCGCTCGTCCCGCCCCGGCCGGTGCTGCTGGACGCGGTCCGGCCGCGCTGGCTCAACTACCGCTTCGGCCTGGTGAGCGGGGAGCTGACCGACCGGCTGCACCGGGACGGTCTGCTGGTCTCGGCCTGGACCGCCGACACCCGGCGCACCATGCGTAAGCTGATCATGAAGGGGGTCGACTCGGTCACCACGAACCGCGTCGACGCGCTGACCGACGTCCTGCGAAAGGCTCGCGCATGAAAGACCGCATCAGGACCGACATCGCCCACAACGCCCGGGTGTGGAACTACTGGCTGGGCGGCAAGGACAACTACCCGGTGGACCGCGCGGTCGGCGAGCAGGTCACCGGTTTCTACCCCAGCATCGGCGAAGTGGCCCGCGCGGACCGGGCGTTCCTCGGCCGGGTGGTGACGCATCTGGCCGCCGAGGAGGGCGTGCGCCAGTTCCTCGACATCGGTACGGGCCTGCCGACCGCCGACAACACCCATGAGGTCGCCCAGCGTTCGGCGCCCGACGCCCGGATCGTCTACGTCGACAACGACCCGATCGTCCTCACCCACGCCCGCGCGCTCCTGACCAGCGCGCCGGAGGGCGTCACCGAGTACGTGGACGCCGACGCGCACGACCCCCGCGAGATCGTCGCGGCGGCGGGCAGGACCCTCGACTTCTCCCGGCCGGTCGCGGTGATGATGCTCGGCATCCTCAACTTCGTCCTGGACACCGAGGAGGCCCGGTCGATCGTCCGGACGCTGATGGACGCCGTCCCCTCCGGCAGCCACCTGGTCCTGACCCACCCGACCCTGGAGCCGGAGCTGGGCGGCGAGGGCAACAAGGCAGCGATGGCCTTCTGGAACGAGAACGCGACCCCGCCGATCACCGCCCGCAGCCGCGCCGAGTTCACCTCCTTCTTCGAGGGCCTCGACCTCCTGGAGCCGGGCATCGTCTCCTGCTCGCGGTGGCGGAACGATTCCGCGGGGGCGCCCGTGGTGGCCCAGTTCGGTGCGGTGGGCCGCAAGCCGTAATGGACGTACGGGGGGAGGCGCGCGTCCGCCGGGAGCGGCTGCGCGCCTGGGGCCCGGCGAACCCCTGGGCGGTGGACCTGGGGATCGCGCTGCTGGTCCAGGCGGCCCTGACCATGCCGTTCCTGGTGCCGCGCGCGCCCGAGCTGCCACCGGCGACCTGGGGCGCGTACGGGCTGACGGCGCTCACCGCGCTGCCGCTGGTCCTGCGGCGGCGCGCACCGCTCCCGGTGCTCCTCGCGGTGCTCGTGGCGAGCGCCTCGTACGAGCTGGCGCTCGACGGGCCGGGGCAGCCGCTGCCGTACACCGGGCTCGTCGCGGTCTACACGGTCGCGCTGCTCTCCCCGCCGTGGCAGCGGCTCCTGACAGCGGTCCTGCTGCTCGTCGCGGTGCCGGTGTCGGTGTGGCTCAACACCCGGTCGGCCCGTGAACTGACCTTCTCCCTCTTCGTGTTCGGCGCGGCCTATGTCTTCGGGCGGCTCCAGGACGCCCGGCAGCGCGCCCACCGGGTCGAGGCCGAGCGGGCCGCCGCGCGCGAACGGGCCAGGATCGCGCGGGAGATGCACGACATCCTGTCGCACGCGGTGAGCCTGATGGTGGTCCAGGCGGAGGCCGGTCCGGTGGCGGTGCGGACCGCGCCGGAGCGCGCGGAGGCGGCCTTCGACGCGATCTCGGAGACGGGCCGCGAGGCGATGGTCCAGCTGCGGCAGATGCTGGGGCTGCTGCGGGACGGCACCGGGGAGGCCGGGGGCGGTATGGCCCCGCGCGCTCCGCAGCCCGGTCTGGACGGCGTCCCCGAGCTGCTGGACCGGGTCCGGGCGGGCGGGCTCGCCGTGGTGTACGAGACGGCGGGCGGGGTGCGGGCGCTGCCCGCGTCGACCGGCGCCCAGGCGTACCGGATCGTGCAGGAGGCGCTGACCAACGTGGTCCGGCACGCCGGGGCGCGCCGGGCCGAGGTGCGGCTGGTCCACGTCGGCGGTGTCCTGCGGATCACGGTCACCGACGACGGGCGGGGCCCGGGGGCGGTCCGGACGCGGCCCCGTCGGGGCGGTCCCGGGCACGGTCTCACCGGGGTCCGGGAGCGGGCCGCCGCCCAGGGCGGGACGGCGGTGACCGGTCCGGGGCCGGACGGCAGGGGCTTCGAGGTGCGGGTGGAACTGCCCGTGCCGTCCACGGCGGAGGTGGGGGCGTGAGGACGGTCCGGGTGGTGGTGGCGGACGACCAGGAGCTGGTCCGCAGCGGTTTCGCGATGATCCTGGACGCGCAGCCGGACATCGAGGTGGTCGCGGAGGCGGGCGACGGGGCCGCGGCGGTCGAGGCGGTGCGGCGGCACGCGCCCGACGTGGCCCTCCTGGACATCCGGATGCCGGGGACCGACGGGATCGAGGCGTGCCGGACGATCGCGGCCGGGTCCCGCTGCCGGACGGTGATCCTGACGACCTTCGACACCGACGCGTACGTGTACGAGGCGCTGCACGCGGGCGCGTCCGGCTTCCTCCTGAAGGACGTGCGGCGGGACGATCTGGTGCACGCGGTACGGGTGGTGGCGGCGGGCGAGTCGCTGCTCGCGCCGTCGGTGGCCCGGCGGCTGGTGGAGCGGTACACCTCGGGCGGGCCGCGCGGGACGGTCCCGGACCCCCGGCTCGACGTGCTCACGGGCCGGGAGCGGGAGACGCTGCTGCTGCTCGCGCGCGGTCTGTCGAACGCGGAGATCGCGGCGGAGCTGGTGGTCAGCGACCACACGGTGAAGACCCATGTGGGCAACGTCCTGGCCAAGCTGGGGCTGCGGGACCGCGTCCAGGCGGTGATCTGCGCGTACGAGACGGGGCTCGTCGCGGCGGGCTCTCCCCCGCCCGGGGGAGGCCGGGCCCCGGGGTCCTCCCCCGGGCGGTGGAGGAACTGACCCGCGGAGGACCGCCGGTGCGGGCGATCCGCGCGGGGCTCCCGGTCCGGAGGATGGAGCCGTCGAGAACGACGGCCCACACCCACGGAGTCGCCCATGAGGAAGTCCACCCGCACGCTGCTCGCCGCCGCCCTGGTGCTGGGGGTGGCGGCCGGTCCCCCGGTCGTCCCCGCCGTCGCGGCGGCGCCCCCGGCGGCCGGTCAGGCCGGGGCGGCGGCCGGTCCCGGTCCCGCCGGAGCGGTCCCGGCGCCGGGTCTGGCCGAGGCCATGTCGGCGGTCGTCGCGGGGCTCCCCCGCGCCGACGCCACGGCCGCGCTCGTCCGGGTCGGCGGCGCCGAGGGGGTCTGGCGGGGCGGGGCGGGCGTCCACGACCTGGAGTCGGGGGCCCCCGCCGATCAGACGGCCCGGTTCCGGGCGGGTTCGGTGACGAAGGTGTTCACTGCGGCGACCGTGCTCCAACTGGCCGCCGAGGGGCGGATCGATCTGGACCGCACGGCCCGTTCGTATCTGCCGGAGCTGATCCCGGGCCGGTACGCCCGTGTGACGGTCCGTCAACTGCTGAACCACACGCACGGCATCCCGGCCGCCGGGCTGCCGGGTACGACGGTGGAGGAGTGGTACGCCCACCGCTTCGACACGTACACGCCCCAGGAGCTGGTGCGTTCGGCGGTGGCGAAGCCGCGCGAGTTCCGGCCGGGCAGCCGCCAGCACTATCTGAACATCGGCTACACGGTCGCGGGCCTGATCGTGGAGCGGGTGACCGGCGACGACTTCGAGGACCAGGTGGAGCGGCGGATCCTGCGCCCGCTGGGGCTGCGGGACACCTACCTCCCGCGCGGCGCGGCCGAGCTGGCGGGGCCGTACAACCACGGCTATCAGACGATGCGGCTCGACGACGGGACGACCGGGCCGCGTGACGTGTCCGTCTGGGGGACGTCGGAGGCGTGGGCGGCGGGCGATCTGGTCTCGACCACCGCCGACCTGGAGCGTTTCGTCCAGGAGCTGTTCGCGGGCCGGGTGGTGCGCGGGCCGCTCCTGGCGGAGATGTTCACCCTGCCGCAGGTCGCGGACCTGACGACCGGCGCCCCCGCCGCGTACTCCGCCGGGCTCTCGATGAAGCGGCTCGGCGGGCGCGAGGTGTGGGGGAAGACGGGCGGGCGCTGGGGCTACAGCACGGCCGTCGCCTCGACCCGCGACGGCTCGCGCACCCTGGTCCACAGCGTCAACTCCACCGACGCGAAGGGCCAGGACACGAACCGGACCGTGCTGGGCCTGATGGTGGCGGCGTACGGGCCGCCGGACTGATCACCGGTGGTCCCGTGGCGGGCCCGGCCGGTGCCGGGCCCGTCAGAGGCCGACGATCGCGTTCCACTTCTTGGCGAACCCCTGGCGTTCGTCGGAGCGGATGTCCCGCATGATGGCGAGCCGGGAGCGCATGTCCGCGTCCGGGAAGATCAGCGGGTCCTCGGCGAGGGCGACGAGTTCCTCGTCGCCGGAGTCGGCGAGGACGTTCTGCGCGGCGGGGACCGGGCAGACGTAGTTGACCCAGGCGGCGAGTTCGGCGGCGACCTCGGGCCGGTAGTAGTGGTCGACGAGCTTCTCGGCGTTGCTCTTGTGCTGGGCGAGGTTGGGGATCATCAGGGACTCGGCCCAGAGTTCGCCGCCCTCCTCGGGGACGACGAACTCGATGTCCGGGTTGTCGGCCTGGAGCTGGATGACGTCGCCGGAGTACGCCTGGCAGGCCAGGACGTCGCCGGTGGAGAGGTCCTTGATGTAGTCGTTGCCGGTGAAGCGGCGGATGTGCTTGCGGCGGACGAGGCCCTCGATCCGCTCGCACACGGCGTGGAAGTCGTCGGCGGTCCAGCGGGTGACGTCGACGCCGTCGCCCTGGAGGAGCAGCGACAGGGACTCGTCGAGCCCGGACAGCAGGGTGACCTTGCCGCGCAGGTCGTCGGCCCAGAGTTCCCGGGTGGAGCGCAGTTCCCGGCCGAGCCTGCGGCGGTTGTACGCGATGCCGGTGATCCCGGACTGCCAGGGGACGGTGTGCAGCCGTCCGGGGTCGAAGGCGGGGGTGCGCAGCTGGGGGGCGAGGTTCTTCGCGACGTTCGGCTGGGCGGCGCGGTCCATCTCCTGGACCCAGCCGAGGCGGACGAAGCGGGCGGCCATCCAGTCGCTGATGACGATCAGGTCGCGGCCGGTCCGCTGGTGGTTCATCAGGGAGGGGCTGATCTTCCCGAAGAACTCGTCGTTGTCGTTGATCTCCTCGGTGTACCGGACGGCGATCCCGGTCTTCTCGCGGAAGGCGTCGAGGGTGGGGCGCTTCCTGGGGTCCTCGTCGTCGGTGTCGATGTAGAGCGGCCAGTTGGCGAAGTCGAGGGTGCGGTCCCGGGCGGAGAGGTCGCGTCCGGCGCGGGCGCCCTCCTCGACGTAGGCGGCGGGGACTCCGCACCCGGCCGCGAGCAGGGTGGTCCCGGCGGCGACGGTGCCGCGCAGCAGGGACCGGCGGGACATGTACTTCCTGGTCGCTCTCACCCGTGCAGCATCGCGGTCGGCCGGGTCCCGGGGCAATGGACGGTCCGTCCAGCGACGGAGCGCGGCCCCGACACCCTGTCGATCAAGGGGGTCGAGGCCGCGGTGACGGGCCGGGGCGGGATCAGCCCAGGGACGTCATGACGTGCTTGATGCGGGTGTAGTCCTCGAAGCCGTAGGCGGAGAGGTCCTTGCCGTAGCCGGACTTCTTGAAGCCGCCGTGGGGCATCTCGGCGACCAGCGGGATGTGGGTGTTGATCCACACGCAGCCGAAGTCGAGGGCCTTGGACATGCGCATGGCGCGCGCGTGGTCCTTGGTCCAGACGGAGGAGGCGAGGGCGTACTCGACGCCGTTGGCGTACTCCAGGGCCTGGGCCTCGTCCGTGAAGGACTGGACGGTGATGACGGGGCCGAAGACCTCGTTCTGGACGATCTCGTCGTCCTGCTTCAGGCCGGAGACGACGGTGGGGGCGTAGAAGTAGCCCTTGTCCCCGACGCGTCGGCCGCCCGCCTCGACCTTGGCGTGGGCCGGGAGGCGGTCGATGAAGCCGCTGACCTGCTTGAGCTGGTTGGCGTTGTTGAGGGGGCCGTAGAGCACGTCCTCGTCGTCCGGCTGACCGGTCTTGGTCTCGGACGCCGCCTTGGCGAGGGCGGCGACGAACTCGTCGTGGATCGACTCGTGGACGAGGACGCGGGTGGCGGCGGTGCAGTCCTGCCCGGCGTTGAAGAACCCGGCGACGGAGATGTCCTCGACGGCCTTCTCGATGTCGGTGTCCTCGAAGACGACGACGGGGGCCTTGCCGCCCAGCTCCAGGTGGACGCGCTTGACGTCCTTGGCGGCCGACTCGGCGACCTGCATCCCCGCGCGGACGGAGCCGGTGATGGAGGCCATCGCCGGGGTCGGGTGCTCGACCATGGCCTTGCCGGTCTCGCGGTCGCCGCAGACGACGTTGAAGACGCCCTTGGGGACGATCTGCCCGATGATCTCCGCCATCAGGACGGTCGACGCGGGGGTCGTGTCGGAGGGCTTGAGGACGACGGTGTTGCCCGCGGCGAGGGCCGGGGCGAACTTCCACACGGCCATCATCATCGGGTAGTTCCAGGGCGCGACCTGGGCGCAGACGCCGACGGGCTCGCGGCGGATGATGGAGGTCATGCCCTCCATGTACTCACCGGCCGAGCGGCCTTCGAGGAGCCGGGCGGCACCCGCGAAGAAGCGGATCTGGTCCACCATCGGCGGGATCTCCTCGCTCGCGGTGAGGGCGATCGGCTTGCCGGTGTTCTGCACCTCCGCGGCGATCAGTTCCTCGGCGCGCTCCTCGAAGGCGTCGGCGATCTTGAGGAGTACCTTCTGGCGCTCGGACGGGGTGCTGTCGCGCCAGGCGGGGAAGGCCGCCGCGGCGGCCTCCATGGCGGCGTCGACGTCGGCCTGCCCGGAGAGCGGGGAGGTGGCGTACACCTCGCCGGTGGTCGGGTCCACCACGTCGATGGTGCGGCCGTCGGCCGCGTCGCGGAACTCCCCGTTGATGTAGTTACGCAGCCGGCGCAGCTCGGTGGTCACGTGCCACCCCTCCTGTCACGTTCGTGTCGGCGCACGTCCTTGTGCGTTGTCCCGATGGGTGAGACACCTCAGCCTAGTGGTTCGGCTGACGCTTTCAACAGGCCCAACCCTCCGTTACTTCGGATTCAGTAGCTGAGAGGCCCTCACGCAACGAATTACATCAATCTGGGGTTGCGAGACCGACGAGTCTCGGTGCAGAGTGAGGTGTGGCCAGTCGAAGCACAGACTCCAGAACCGGAACCGGTTCGTCCCCGACGATCGACGCCGTCTCCCTGGCGATCATCGAACAGCTCCAGGAGGACGGACGCCGTCCCTACGCGGCGATAGGCAAGGCCGTGGGCCTGTCCGAAGCCGCCGTGCGGCAGCGCGTCCAGAAGCTGCTCGACCAGGGCGTCATGCAGATCGTCGCCGTCACCGACCCGCTCACCGTGGGTTTCCGACGGCAGGCGATGGTCGGCATCAACGTCGAGGGCGATCTGGATCCGGTCGCGGAAGCACTGACCGCGATGGCCGAGTGCGAGTACGTGGTGATGACCGCGGGCTCCTTCGACCTGATGGTGGAGGTCGTCTGCGAGGACGACGACCACCTGCTGGATGTGATCAACAAGCGCATCCGCACCCTCCCCGGCGTGCGCTCCACCGAGAGCTTCGTCTACCTCAAGCTCAAGAAGCAGACCTATATGTGGGGAACTCGATGACCCAGGACCTCTCCAAGACTGCCTACGACCACCTGTGGATGCACTTCACCCGCATGTCGTCGTACGAGAACTCGCCCGTTCCCACCATCGTGCGTGGTGAGGGCACCTACATCTTCGACGACAAGGGCAAGCGCTACCTCGACGGTCTCGCGGGTCTCTTCGTCGTCAACGCCGGACACGGCCGCGAGGAGCTGGCCGAGGTCGCGTACAAGCAGGCCAAGGAACTCGCGTTCTTCCCCGTGTGGTCGTACGCGCACCCCAAGGCCGTCGAGCTCGCCGAGCGCCTCGCGCACTACGCCCCCGGCGACCTCAACAAGGTCTTCTTCACCACCGGTGGCGGCGAAGCCGTCGAGACCGCGTGGAAGCTCGCCAAGCAGTACTTCAAGCTGCAGGGCAAGCACACCAAGTACAAGGTCATCTCGCGCGCGGTCGCCTACCACGGCACCCCGCAGGGCGCCCTGTCCATCACCGGCCTCCCGGCCCTCAAGGCCCCCTTCGAGCCGCTGGTCCCCGGCGCGCACAAGGTGCCGAACACCAACATCTACCGCGCCCCGATCCACGGCGACGACCCCGAGGCCTTCGGCCGCTGGGCCGCCGACCAGATCGAGCAGGAGATCCTCTTCGAGGGCGCCGACACCGTCGCCGCCGTCTTCCTGGAGCCGGTGCAGAACGCCGGCGGCTGCTTCCCGCCGCCGCCCGGCTACTTCCAGCGGGTCCGCGAGATCTGCGACCAGTACGACGTGCTCCTCGTCTCCGACGAGACGATCTGCGCCTTCGGCCGCCTCGGCACGATGTTCGCCTGTGACAAGTTCGGCTACGTGCCGGACATGATCACCTGCGCCAAGGGCATGACCTCGGGCTACTCCCCGATCGGTGCCTGCATCGTCTCCGACCGCATCGCGGAGCCGTTCTACAAGGGCGACAACACCTTCCTGCACGGCTACACCTTCGGTGGCCACCCGGTGTCGTCGGCGGTCGCCATCGCCAACCTCGACATCTTCGACAAGGAAGGCCTCAACCAGCACGTGCTGGACAACGAGGACGCCTTCTTCTCCACCCTGAAGAAGCTGCACGACCTGCCGATCGTCGGCGACGTCCGGGGCAACGGCTTCTTCTACGGCATCGAGCTCGTCAAGGACAAGGTCACCAAGGAGTCCTTCACGGACGAGGAGACCGAGCGCGTGCTCTACGGCTTCCTCTCCAAGGCGCTCTTCGAGAACGGCCTGTACTGCCGTGCCGACGACCGCGGCGACCCGGTCATCCAGCTGGCCCCGCCGCTGATCGCCGACCAGGGCACCTTCGACGAGATCGAGGGCATCCTGCGGTCCGTGCTCACCGAGGCGTGGACCAAGCTGTAGAGGTCCCCGCCCCCAGGCGACACGCCGCCCTCACGGCGTGACCCCCCGGCCCGGGAGGCGTCCATCCGAGTGGATGGACGCCTCCCGGGCCGCGTGCCGTCCGTACGAACCCATCGGAATCCCTACGGTGCCCAGTGACCGACAGGCCCGTCCTTCGTTCCCCCGGACGGGGGAACACCGATCGGATCCGACATCGAGGTGTACGCGATGGCACCACCGGACAACGACGTGCTCTGGGCGCGTTCCCTGCACTGCTCCCTGGGCGGCACGGACGCCCTCGGCGACGTCTCCCTCGGCGTCCACGAGGGCGAGATCCTCGCCGTCGCGGGACCGCGCGGCAGCGGCAAGACCACCCTCCTGCGCTGCCTGTCCGGGCAGCTCGTCGCCCAGCGGGGCGAGGTCTGGTTCGAGACCTTCCCCGTCCACACCCTGGGCACCGCCGACCGCGAACGGCTCCGCCGCGACCGCTTCGGCTGGATCGACCCCGCCCCCGGTCTCGTCCCCGAACTCACCGGCTGGGAGAACGCCGCCCTGCCGCTGCTGCTCCGCGGCGCCTCCCACCGCACCGCCAGGGCCGCCGCGGTGGAATGGCTGGAGCGCCTCGACATCGGCGACTGCGCCGGCAGGCGCCCGCACGCCCTCAGCCACGCCGAGTGCCAGCGGATCGCCGTCGCCCGCGCCCTGATCACCACCCCCTCGGTGCTCTTCGCCGACGAACCCACCGCCGCCCTGCACCGCGCCGACGGCGCACAGCTCCTGCGCACCCTGACGGCCGCCGCCCGCTCGCACGGCATCACCGTGCTCCTCGCCACCCACGACGCCGAGGTCGCCGCCCTCGCCGATCGCACGGTCGGCCTCCTGGACGGGCGCCGGACCGACGGCGCGCCCCCGGCATCAGGGGCGGAGGGCGTCGCCGCGTGCTCGCTCTCCGTCTAGCCCGCGGGTCCCACCCCCTCGTCCAGACCCGGCGGCTCCTCGTCGCCACCGCCGCCGCCGGGGTGGGCTTCCTGCTGCTCTGCACCCTCGGACACGCCGTCGGGCACCCCGACCGCTCGGGCACCTCCGTCCTGCGCCTGCTGTGGTGCGCCCTGCCCCTCGCCGCCACCGTGCAGTTCGCCGTCGCGGTGGCCCGTACCGACCCCAGCACCCGCCCCAGGACCGGTCTGTCGGCCGTCGGCCTCGGCCCCGCCCGCCTCACCGCCATCGCCGCCGCCTCGACCGCCGTCGCCTGCACCCTCGGCTCCGCCGTCGCCCTGCTGTGCTACCTGCACCTGCGCGGCGACCTCACGGGCCTGCCCTTCGACGGCGCCGCCGCGGAGCTGCTCGCCGCCGACCGGCCGCTGCCGCTCGCCGGGGCCCTCACCCTGCTCGCCGCCCTCCCGGTCGCCGCCGCCACCGCCGCCGGACTGGCCCTGCGGCCCCGCACCGCGCCCGCCCCGCCGGAGGGCGCCGAACGGCCGGTCCCCACCGGACTGCCCTGGGGCATCGCCCTGGTCGCCGTCGGCCTCGCCGCCGAGACGTACGCGGGACGCGGCGGCGGGGAGGGACTCCCGCTGCCCGGCCGCTTCGACGGCAGCCCGGCGGGCGTCCTGGCCGGCTGGGTCCTCACCGCCGTCGGCCTCGCCCTCGCGGGACCCGGCCTCGTCCACGGCTGCGGACGGCTCCTCCAGGCCGTCCGGCCCGGCGCCGTCCGGCTCCTCGCGGGCCGGGTCCTCACCGCCGAGTCCCACCGCGTCGGCCGCCCCCTCGGCGTGGTCGCCGCGGTCCTCTCCGGCACCTACGCGGGCGCCGCCCTGTACGCCTCGGGCCCGGCCTCCGGCGCCGTCGGACCGCTCACCGGCCTCGGCGCGGCCCTCGTCCTCGCCTGCACCACGGCCACCCTCCTGACCGCGGCCCTGGAGACCCGGCAGAGCCGGGCGGAGACCACCGGGGCCCTGCTCCGCACCGGCACCCCGCCGAACGCCCTGCGCAAGGCGGCCCTGCTCAGGGCCGCCGCCCTCGCCGCCGTCTTCGCCCCCCTCACCTGGGCGGTCGCCGAACTGGCGGCACTGCCGCTGAAGGGCTGACCCACCGAGTCCCGCCCCACCGGTGGACCGGTCCACCGGAAGACCGCCCCACCGGGGGCGGCGCCGACCGCGCCGCCCCCGCACCCACGTCCGGCGGGTGCCGGTGCGGAGCAGGGCCCCGGTGGCCTCCCCCGCCTCCGGCTACTTCCGGCTACTTCCGCCAGAGCAGGTGGTGGGTCACCTTGCCACCCGGGCTCGGCACCACATCGCGGTGGTACCGGTCGTCCAGCTCCTCCGGCGACTCCCACAGCCGCGAGCCCGAGCCCAGGACCACCGGCGACACCGCCACGTGCAGGGTGTCCACGAGACCCGCGTCCAGGAACTCCCGGACCGTCGCCGCCCCGCCCCCGAGCCGTACGTCCTTCCCGTCGGCCGCCTCCCGCGCCATCCCGAGCGCCGTCTCCGGATCGACGTCCACGAAGTGGAACGTGGTGTCGGAGAGCGTGAACGACGGACGCGGATGATGGGTCAGGACGAACACCGGGGTGCGGAACGGCGGCTCGTCGCCCCACCAGCCGCGCCACTGCTCGTCCCGCCACGGCCCGCGCTGCGGCCCGAACTTGTTCCGGCCCATGATCTCGGCACCGATGTTCCGGGAGTAGTCCCTGGTCAGATAGTCGTCGAGGCCCCGGCTGCCGCCCGGATCGGTCCGCATCGGCCAGCTCGCCGTGGCCCCCGCCCAGCTGAACATCGCCCCCGGGTCCGCGTGCCCGAAGGGCCGCTCCAGGCTCTGGCCCTCCCCCGCCCCGAACCCGTCCGACGAGACGTTGAAGTTCTGCACTCTGAGCAACTGCGCCACGGTTCTTCCTCCCGCGCGGTCGGCACGACGCCGACGGTCAGGAAACAGACTGCCCCGGAGCCCGGAACTCATCGCGCCCGGCTCACCCGTCCGGGCCCAGCACCACCACGTCCTCCACCCGGAACTCCACCCCGACCTCGGCACCCTCCTCCGGCGCCTCCCGCAGCGGCAGCTCCGCCTCCAGCGAAGGCCCGTCCCCCGGACACAGCCGTACCGCCACCCGGCTGCCCCGGAACGTCCGCGAAGCCACCCGCCAGCCCGCGCCCCCGGGCCCGGCCACGAGCCGCACCCCGCCCGGCCGGACGAGGAGCCGCCGCTCCCCCTGCGGCGAACCCCCGGGCACCGGCACCTTCCCCCACACGGTGTCCGCGACCCGCCCGCTCACCCGCGCCGCCACCACGTTGTCGAAACCGAGGAACCGGGCCACGAACTCCGACGCCGGACGCGCCCACACCTCCACGGGCGCACCCGTCTGGGCGATCCGCCCGTCCCGCATCACCACCACCCGGTCGGCCAGCGCGAACGCCTCACCCTGATCGTGGGTCACCGCCAGGACCGTCGTCCCCAGCCGTGCGAACAGCTCCCGCAGCTCCACCACGAGCCGCTCCCGCAGCCCCCGGTCCAGCTGCCCCAGCGGTTCGTCCAGCATCAGCAGCCGGGGGCGCGGCGCGAGGGCCCGCGCGAGCGCCACCCGCTGCTGCTCCCCGCCCGAGAGCGCGGCCACGGAGCGCCGTCCGGCGCCCGGCAGCCCGACGAGGTCGAGCAGCTCCGTGACCCGTTCCGCCCGCTCGGCCTTGGCGACGCCGTGCATCCGCAGCCCGAAACCGACGTTCCCGGCGACGTCCCGCTGCGGGAACAGCTGGTGGTCCTGGAACATCAGGCCCACGCCCCGCCGGTGCACCGGCACCCCGTCCTGGTCGGCCCCGGCCAGCAGCACCCGGCCGCCGTCCAGCGGCTGGAGCCCGGCCACCGCCCGCAGCAGCGTCGACTTGCCGCTGCCGCTGGGCCCCAGCACACAGACCGTCTCGTGCTCGGCGACCGCCAGGTCCACCGCGTCGAGCACGGCCCGCTCCCCGAACCGTACGGTCGCCCCTTCCAGTCTCAGCATCAGAACTCCCCGGAGGTCCGGTCGTTCCGGAGCCGTTCGAGCAGCAGCAGGGACACCGCGCACACCACCATGAGGATCGTCGAGAGGGCCATGGCCTGGCCGTAGTTGAGTTCGCCCGGACGTCCGAGCAGTCGCGCCACCGCCACCGGCAGCGTCGGGGCGTCGGGGCGGGCGATGAACACGGTCGCGCCGAACTCGCCCAGCGAGACGGCGAACGCGAACCCGGCGGCGACGAGGAGCGCCCGCCACACCATCGGCAGGTCCACCTCGCGCCAGGCCCGCCACGGCGACGCGCCGAGCACCGCCGCCGCCTCCCGCAGCCGCTCGTCCACCGCCCGCAGCACCGGCAGCATCGTCCGTACGACGAAGGGGACGCCGACCAGGGCCTGTGCGAGTGGTACGAGGATCCAGCTGGCCCGCAGATCGAACGGCGGCTCGTCGAGCGTGATCAGGAAGCCGAAGCCGACGGTCACCGCGGACACCCCGAGCGGCAGCATCAGCAGGGCGTCGAAGCCCCGGACGAGCCGCGCGGCCCGTCCGGCCCGTCCGGCCCGTCCGGCCCGCCAGGTCAGCGCCGCCGCCGCGAGTCCGCCGACGAGGACCGCGATGCCGGTCGCCGCCACCGCGTACCGCAGCGAGTTCCCGATCGCCTCCAGCGGCGGGACCAGGAAGGTGCCGGACTCGTCCAGCGTGCCGAGGGCCCGGTAGTAGCCGAGGCCGTACCCCTGGGGTCCGGCGAACGACCGCTCCACCAGCACCCCCAGCGGCAGCAGGATCAGCAGCGCGACCGAGAGCAGGACCCCGCCGAGCAGCGCCCACTGTCCGGCGCCGCGCGGTCGGCGCGCGGTCCGCTCCGGCGGCACGAGCCGCAGCGCCGTCTCCCGGCGCCGTACGGTCCTGGCGTGCACGGCCAGGATCAGGCCCACCGCCACGAACTGCACGAGGGTCAGGACGGCGGCCGTCGGCAGGTCGAGCAGCCGCGCGGTCTGCCGGTAGATCTCCGCCTCCAGGGTGGAGTACGCGCCCCCGCCGAGGATCTGCACGATGCCGAAGGAGGTGAACGTGAACAGGAAGACCATCAGCGCGGCGGCGGCCACCGACGGCACGAGCGCGGGCAGCGTCACCGTCCGCCACGCCGTCCACCGCGAGGCGCCGAGGACCCGGGCGGCCTCCTCCTGGCGCGGGTCCAGCTGGGACCAGAGCCCGCCCACGGTCCGTACGACCACCGCGTAGTTGAAGAACACATGGGCGAGGAGGATCGCCCACACGCTGGTGTCGAGCCGCAGCCCCCACAGCTCGTCCGTCAGCCCGTTCCGGCCGACCAGCGCGAGGAACGCGGTGCCGACGAGGACCGTGGGCAGCACGAACGGGACCGTGACCACGGCCCGCAGGACGCCCTTGCCCGGGAAGTCGAAGCGGGCGAAGACGTACGCCCCCGGCAGCGCGACCAGCAGGGTCAGCGCCGTCGACGCCAGCGCCTGCCAGAGGGTGAAACCGAGGACGTCGAGGATCTCCGGGCGGGCCAGGGTCTCCCCGATCCGGCCCGGCCGCCAGCCGCCGTCGGGCCGCAGCCCCCGGTCCACGATCGACACCACGGGCCAGGCGAAGAAGACCGCGAAGAACGCGACGGGCAGGGCCATCAGGCCCAGCCGCGTCACGTTCCCCCGGACGTCGCGCGCTACTTCACGACCAGCGACGACCACTGCTGGATCCACCCGTCACGCTTCGCGGCGATCTTCTCCGGCGCCATCGTCTCCGGCTTGTCGACGACCACGCCGTGCTTCGTGAACAGCTCGGGAAGCACCGCGTCCGTCACCACCGGGTTGACGAACATCTGGAGCGGCATGTCCTCCTGGAACTTCTTCGAGATCAGGAAGTCGATCAGCGCCTTGCCGCCCTCGGGGTTCTTCGCCCCGTTCAGCAGTCCCGCGAACTCGGTCTGCCGGAAGCAGGTGCCGGT
Organism: Streptomyces sp. NPDC059247; assembly: GCF_042754005.1. Lineage (NCBI taxonomy): Bacteria > Bacillati > Actinomycetota > Actinomycetes > Kitasatosporales > Streptomycetaceae > Streptomyces > Streptomyces sp. NPDC059247. The sequence continues at coordinate 76,088 of NZ_JBHYZW010000015.1, read as the reverse complement.
GGACACCCCGGTCGGCGCCTCCGCGGGCCGCGGCTCGCCGTAGAGCACCTCGACCGGGGGGCTGGAGGCGTACGACACGACCAGCGGCCGGTCGCCCTTGGCCTGCTTGCCCCCGGCCGAACCGGAGAACTCCTGGTTGTAGGCCAGCTCCCAGCTGTCGACGGTCTTCACGCCGTTGGCCCTGAGCTTCGTCCAGTAGCCCGCCCAGCCGTCGTCGCCGTACTTCGCGGCGGTGCCGAGCAGGAAGCCGAGCCCCGGGGACGACCGCTCGGGGTTCTCCACCACGAGGAGGTCCTTGTAGGCGGGCTTCACCAGGTCGTCGAAGGTGACGGGCGGCGCCAGCTTCTTGTCCGCGAAGTACTTCTTGTCGTAGTTGACGCAGATGTCCCCGGAGTCGACCGGGGTCACCCGGTGCTCCTTGTCCAGCCGGTACGCGGCCGGGACCCGGTCCAGCCCCTTCGCCTCGTACGGGACGAAGATCCCGTTGTCGAGGGCGCGGGACAGCAGCGTGTTGTCGACGCCGAAGAAGACGTCACCCTGCGGAGAGCCCTTGGTCAGGATCTCCTTGTTCACCGCCTCGCCCGCGTCCCCGCTCTTGAGGACCTTCACGGTGAGACCGGTCCGCTTCGTGAACTCCGCCAGCACCTCCTTGGAGGCGTTGAAGGAGTCGTGGCTCACGAGGGTCACGGTCTTCGGCGCGGGCGCGCCGGACTTCCCCGCCGCGTCGCGGGCGTCGTCCGCCCCGCACGCGGCCAGCGTCGTGACGCCCAGCGCCGCGACGAGCGCGACGGCAGCCGCCTTCTTGGTGCTCACTGACATTCCTCCTGGGTGTGACCAGGAAGAGACGCGGCCCCGCCCACCCGGAGGTGGGCAGGGCGCAACAGCTCGAGTTACGACCGAACTTCCTACCCAGAATGACCTGGGCGAGGTTCAGAGGGTCTGCGGCCTGACGGTCACCGCACTCTCAGCGCTGTGGCGCTCCCCTGTCGGAATATGAAGATGTGTTCGACCTCAGCGTACAAGGTCAGCGCTCGGAGGCCGCCAGCTGTCCACAGGCGCCCTCGATCTCCTGGCCCCGGGTGTCCCGCACGGTCACGGGCACCCCGTGCCGGGCGATGGCCTCGACGAACGCCTTCTCGTCCTCGGGGCGGGACGCGGTCCACTTCGAGCCGGGCGTCGGGTTCAGCGGGATGAGGTTGACGTGCACCCGCTTGCCCTTGAGCAGCCGTCCGAGGAGGTCACCGCGCCAGGCCTGGTCGTTGATGTCCCGGATGAGGGCGTACTCGATCGAGATCCGGCGGCCGGACTTCTCCGCGTACTCCCAGGCCGCGTCCAGGACCTCCCGCACGTTCCAACGGGTGTTCACCGGCACCAGGGTGTCCCGCAGCTCGTCGTCGGGCGCGTGCAGGGAGACCGCGAGACGGCACTTGAAGCCCTCGTCGGCGAAGCGCAGCATCGCGGGGACGAGCCCGACGGTGGAGACGGTGATCCCGCGCTGCGAGAGGCCGAGGCCGTCCGGCTCGGGGTCGGTCAGCCGCCGGATCGCTCCGACGACCCGCTTGTAGTTGGCGAGCGGCTCGCCCATCCCCATGAACACGATGTTCGAGAGGCGGGCGGGCCCGCCGGGGACCTCGCCGTCGCGCAGCGCGCGCATCCCGTCGACGATCTGGTGCACGATCTCGGCGGTCGACAGGTTCCGGTCGAGCCCCGCCTGCCCGGTCGCGCAGAACGGGCAGTTCATCCCGCACCCGGCCTGCGAGGAGATGCACATCGTCACCCGGTCCGGGTAGCGCATGAGCACCGACTCGACCAGCGTGCCGTCGTGCAGCCGCCACAGCGTCTTACGGGTGGTGTCGTCGTCGCAGGACAGGTGCCGCACCACCGACATCAGGTCGGGCAGCAGCTCCCCGGCCAGCTTCTCGCGCGAGGCGGCGGGGATGTCGGTCCACTCGGCGGGGTCGTGCGCGTACCGCGCGAAGTAGTGCGTCGACAGCTGCTTGGCGCGGAAGGGCTTCTCGCCGATGGCGGCGACGGCTTCCTTCCGCTCCGCGGGCGACAGGTCCGCGAGGTGCCGCGGCGGCTGCTTGGCACCGCGCGGGGCGACGAAAGTGAGTTCTCCGGGGGTCGGACGGGCCACGACGGGCGTCTCCTCAGGACGACGAGGTCTGGCACCACCCGACGGGCGGGGAACCACGGCGGCACACTGCCGGAGCCGGGACCTCAGGATCACCCCCGCGGCAGCGGGGCGTACGAAGGGCTCGCGACGCGGTGCGCCACGAGCCCTTCCAGAGTACCCGCTGTCCGTCAACCCGTTCCGACGAAGAGCGCGAGCAGCAGCCAGACCACCGGCGCCGTCGGCAGCAGCGAGTCCAGCCGGTCCATGATGCCGCCGTGCCCGGGCAGCAGCGTGCCCATGTCCTTGATGCCCAGGTCCCGCTTGATCATCGACTCGCCGAGGTCGCCGAGCGTCGCGCTCGCCGCCACCGCGAGACCGAGGACCAGGCCCTGCCACCAGACGCCGTCGTCGATCAGGAACTGCATACAGAGCGCGCCCGCCGCCATCGCGAACACCACCGCGCCGACCAGGCCCTCACGGGTCTTTCCGGGACTGATCCTCGGGGCCAGCTTGTGCTTGCCGAACCGCCAGCCGATCGCGTACGCCCCGGTGTCGCTGACCACGGTCAGGAGCAGGAACGTGAGCACCCGCCGCGGACCGTCGTCGGCGGCGAGCAGCAGCGCCACGAAGGTCGCCAGGAACGGCACGTAGAACGCGGCGAACACTCCCGCCGTGACGTCCTTCAGATACCCCTCGGGGGGCTCCGTCATCCGCCACACGAGCACCGCGAGCGCCGTCAGGGCCATCGCCACCCAGGCGCCCTCGGCACCCCGGAGGTAACCGGCGACGACCATCGCCGCGCCGCCCACCGCGAGCGGCACCAGCGGAGCCCTGATCGCCTTGCGCTCCTGGAGGCGGGAGGTCAGCTCCCACAGGCCCACGACCACGGCGACCACGAGCACGCCGACGAAGGCCGGCTTCCAGAACAGCGACGCGATGATGACGACGCCGAGTCCGACCCCGACCCCTATGGCAGCGCCCAGATCGCGCCCCGCGTTCTTCTTCTGCCGGGGCTCCGAGGGCGGCCCGGACGGCGGAGGCGGGGCGGGGCTGGGCATGGGCTCCTGCGGGTGCTCGTGCGGCGTCTCGTCACGGAACAGGGGACCGCTCGGGTGAGCGGCCCCCCGGCCGTGATCGTCCTGGAATCCGCCGGCGGGAACGTCGGGCACGATGGGCATGGGGCGAGTCTGCGGTGCCCCGTGCCGATCGGGTGCGGGACCCGCCGGGACGGGCCCCTGGTCGGGTCCCCCACGGCCGGAACCGGCCGGGGCCCCCCAGGAAGAGTCGTTCATCAGACCTCGAGCAGCTCGGCTTCCTTGTGCTTGAGCAGCTCGTCCACCTGCGCGCCGTACTTCGCGGTGGTGTCGTCGAGCTCCTTCTCGGCGCGGCGGCCCTCGTCCTCGCCGACCTCGCCGTCCTTGACGAGCTTGTCGATGGTCTCCTTGGCCTTGCGGCGGACCGCGCGGATCGAGATCTTCGAGTCCTCGGCCTTGCCCTTGGCGACCTTGATGTACTCCCGGCGGCGCTCCTCCGTCAGCTCGGGGAACACCACCCGGATGATGTTGCCGTCGTTGCTCGGGTTGACCCCGAGGTCCGAGTCGCGGATGGCCTGCTCGATGTTGCGCAGCGCGCTCTTGTCGAACGGGGTCACCACGGCCATCCGGGGCTCCGGGACGGAGAAGGAAGCCAGCTGGTTGATGGGGGTGATGGCGCCGTAGTAGTCCGCCACGATCTTGTTGAACATCGCCGGGTGCGCACGGCCGGTGCGGATCGCGGCGAAGTCCTCCTTGGCGACCACGACGGCCTTCTCCATCTTCTCCTCGGCCTCGAGGAGGGTCTCTTCGATCACCACTTGCTCCTGCGTGTCGTCGCGTTGGGTCCTGCACGGTCCACGACCGGCAGGGCTCTGTCCATCCCCTTGCGGGGGGTTTCCCCGGTTCGGGTCAGGCCCGGGTGCCCTGGTCGCTCACGAGCGTGCCGATCTTCTCACCCTTCACCGCGCGAGCGATATTGCCCGCGGTGAGGAGTTCGAAGACGAGGATCGGGAGGTTGTTGTCCCGGCACAGCGTGATGGCGGTGGCGTCGGCGACCTTGAGGTCGCGGGAGATCACCTCGCCGTACTCCAGCGCGTCGAACTTGACCGCGTCGGGGTTGGCCTTGGGGTCGGAGTCGTAGACGCCGTCCACGCCGTTCTTGCCCATCAGCAGGGCTTCGGCGTCGATCTCCAGGGCACGCTGGGCGGCGGTCGTGTCGGTGGAGAAGTACGGCATACCCATGCCCGCGCCGAAGATCACGACGCGCCCCTTCTCCAGGTGGCGCACGGCGCGCAGCGGAATGTACGGCTCGGCGACCTGCCCCATGGTGATGGCGGTCTGGACGCGGGAGTCGATGCCCTCCTTCTCCAGGAAGTCCTGGAGGGCGAGGCAGTTCATCACGGTGCCGAGCATTCCCATGTAGTCGGAGCGGGCGCGGTCCATGCCGCGCTGCTGGAGCTCGGCGCCCCGGAAGAAGTTGCCGCCGCCGATGACCACCGCGATCTCCGCGCCGTCGCGGACGACGGCCGCGATCTCACGCGCGACGGCGTGCACGACGTCGGGGTCGACGCCGAGGCCGGTGCCGCCGGAGAATGCCTCTCCTGACAGCTTCAGCATGAAGCGGCCGGTCTTGTCGCCGGTGCCGCTGTTGTCGCCCTGTACGGCGCCCTGGTTCATGGAGATCTCCTCGTGCACATACGAAGGAGGCCATTGCCTTGGGTCCTCGCGGTATCCCGTGCGGCAATGGCCTCCTCGTCAGATCTGCGGTCGTCCTGCGCGGGCGCGGACGACTGCTTCAGACCCTATCGGGGTCCGGTGTCCGTCGCGTTCGCGGACGGACTCAGATGCCGACCTTGATGCGGGTGAAGCGCTTCAGGGTGACACCGGCCTCGTCCAGGATCTGCTGGACCGACTTCTTGCTGTCCAGGGCGTACGCCTGGCCGAGCAGCGTGGCGTCCTTGAAGAAGCCGTTGACGCGACCCTCGACGATCTTCGGGAGCGCGGCCTCGGGCTTGCCCTCGGCGCGGGTGGTCTCCTCGGCGACGCGACGCTCGGTCTCGACGACCTCGGCCGGGACGTCCTCACGGGTGAGGTACTTCGGCGCGAAGGCGGCGATGTGCTGGGCGACGCCCTTGGCGACGGCGGCGTCGGCCTTGTCGAACTCGACGAGGACACCGATCTGCGGCGGCAGGTCGGGCATCGTGCGGTGCATGTACGCGTAGACGAAGCCGTCGGCGTACCGCGCGAAGCGGTCGAGGACGATCTTCTCGCCGAGGTTGGCGTTGGCCTCGTCGACGTACGCCTGCACGGTCTTGCCGGCCTCGATCTCGGAGGCGAGCAGCGCCTCCAGGTCGGCCGGGGCGGTGGCGGCGACGTGCTTGGCGAGCTCGGCGGCGACGGCCTGGAACTTGTCACCCTTGGCGACGAAGTCCGTCTCGCACTTCAGCTCGACGAGGACGCCGGAGGTGTTGTCGTCGGCGATGAGGGAGACCACGGCGCCGTTCTCGGCAGAGCGGCCCTCGCGCTTGGCGACGCCCTTCTGGCCCTTGATGCGCAGCGCCTCGACGGCCTTGTCGACACTGCCGTCGGCCTCGTCCAGGGCCTTCTTGCAGTCCATCATGCCGGCGCCGGTGAGCTCGCGGAGCTTCTTGACGTCAGCGGCGGTGTAGTTCGCCATGAGTCTGTTTCTCTCTCGAAGTCTGAAAGATCGGGCGGGTCCACGGGTGAACGGCGGGGGCTTCGTGGGCCCCCGCCGTCAACACCCGAAGGTCCTGAAGGGTCAGGCCTGCTCGGCGTCCGCGGCCGGAGCCTCGGCGTCGGCGGCCGGAGCCTCGGCGTCGGCGGCCGGAGCCTCGGCGTCGGCGGCCGGAGCCTCGGCGTCGGCGGCCGGAGCCTCGGCGGCCTCGGCGTCCGCGACCTTCTCGGTCTCGGCGGAGGTCTGGACCTCGGCGCCCTCAGCGGCCTCGACGGTCTCGTCGGCCTTCTTGTCGCCCTCGAGCAGGTCGCGCTCCCACTCGGCGAGCGGCTCGCCCGCGGCCTTCTCGCCCGGCTTCGAGTCACCGGTCGCGGCACCGGAGCGGGCGATGAGGCCCTCGGCGACGGCGTCGGCGATCACGCGGGTGAGCAGGGTGACGGAGCGGATCGCGTCGTCGTTGCCCGGGATCTTGTAGTCGACCTCGTCGGGGTCGCAGTTGGTGTCGAGGATCGCGACGACCGGGATGTGGAGCTTGCGCGCCTCACCGACGGCGATGTGCTCCTTCTTGGTGTCGACGATCCAGACGGCGCTCGGCACCTTCTGCATCTCGCGGATGCCACCGAGGGTCTTCTCCAGCTTGGTCTTCTCGCGGGAGAGGACCAGGAGCTCCTTCTTGGTGAGGCCGGAGGCGGCCACGTCCTCGAAGTCGATCTGCTCGAGCTCCTTGAGGCGCTGCAGACGCTTGTAGACGGTCGAGAAGTTGGTGAGCATTCCGCCGAGCCAACGCTGGTTGACGTACGGCATCCCCACGCGCGACGCCTGCTCGGCGATCGCTTCCTGGGCCTGCTTCTTCGTACCGACGAACATGATCGAGCCACCGTGCGCGACGGTCTGCTTGACGAACTCGAAGGCGCGGTCGATGTACGACAGCGACTGGAGCAGGTCGATGATGTAGATGCCGTTGCGCTCGGTGAAGATGAAGCGCTTCATCTTCGGGTTCCAGCGACGGGTCTGGTGACCGAAGTGGACGCCGCTCTCCAGCAGCTCCCGCATCGTGACGACGGCCATGGCCATCTCCTTGGTTTTCTCGGTTGTTTGTCCTGACGCCCCGGCGCGCCATGCCCACGAGGGACCGAAAGGCGCTGCCACGGCCGGTGAGGGCAGTGGCGGGGCGTGCGAAGTCGACCCGGTGACCCGGGTCGCCATAGGAAGTGTACGGGACCGGTGGAGCGGCGGGTGACGGCGCTGTCCACAACGGGTGGGCCGTCCACAGGAACCGCCGGGGCCCGGCGGAGGCCGGTACGGGGCGGGAGCCTGGCTCCATGTCCTTCACCACCGCGGTCCTGACCCTCGCCCTGACCCTGCCCTCCGGTCTCCTGGGGCCGTCCCCCGGCCCGATGGGACCCGGCTCCGGCCCTCCGGTGTCCGGCTCCGGCCCGGTGCGGCCCGGCTCCGCCTCCCCGGTGCCCGGCTCCGGCCCGATGGGGCCCGGCTCCGTGTGGCCGGTGGGGCCGCCGCCTCCGCCGGTCCTGCGGGGCTGGGAGCCGCCGCCCGGCCCCTACGCCCCCGGCCACCGAGGGGTGGACCTCGCCGCCGGGGCGGGCACCCCGGTGCTGGCGCCGGTCGCGGGCACGGTCGCCTTCGCGGGTCCGGTGGGCGGCCGGGGCGTCCTCACCCTGACCCTGCCGGGGACGGGGTCTCCCCCGCTGCGCACCACGTTCTCACCGGTGGCCCCGCTGGTGGCGGTGGGTGACCGGGTCGCTCCTGGCACTCCGGTCGCCCGGGTCGCCCCCGGCACCCATTGCGCGCGGGACTGTCTCCACTGGGGCCTGCTGAGGGGCGAGCGGTATCTGAACCCGCTCGTCCTGGTGGAACGGGAACCGTCCCGCCTGCTGCCACTCCCGCCCCTGTCCCCGTACGGCGGCTGAGGCCGATCCGGGGGTGCTCCCCGGAGAGAGGGCGTCCGGGGTCGGCCGGCTCAGACGGCGGAGGTGCCGTCGGCGACCCCGTTGACCCCGTGCAGGGCCATGGCGACCGCCGCCTCGGCGATCTCCGTCGGGTCCTCGGCCACGCCGAGTTCGATCCGGCGGACGGCCGCGTCGACGACGCCCTGGAGGAGCATGGCGCCGAGGCGGGGCTGTCGCTGGCCCAGCTCGGCGAGGGCTTCGACGATCATCGCGACGAGACCGCCGTGGGCGGCCCGGATCTTCTCGCGGGCGCCGTCGTCCAGCTCGCTGGCGGAGATGGCGACGACCGCGCGGTGACGCCGGTCACCGACCAGTTCCAGCTGGGTGCGGACGTACGCCTCGACCTTGCCCTGCGGGGTCCCGGCACCGTCCATGGCCAGCTCGACCTCGGCGGCCCAGACCGGGAAGTCGACGGCGCACAGCTCCTCGACCACGGCCGCGCGCGACCGGAAGTACTCGTACACCGAGGAACGGGCCAGACCCGTCCGCTCGGCGAGGGCGGGGAAGGTCAACGCCTCCGTACCACCCTCGGACAGCAGGGATCGCGCGGCGTCCAGGAGGGCGCCGCGCTGCATCGTCCGGTGCTCGGCCACCGAGGCCGCTCGAATCCTGGGCACGGGTCCACTGTACGACCGGCCGGCGGCGGTCAGCGTCCGACGTCGGCCAGCTTGGCCCGGAGCTGGAGGACGGACTTGGTGTGGATCTGACTGACACGGCTCTCGGTGACGCCGAGGACCTGGCCGATCTCGGCCAGGGTGAGGCCCTCGTAGTAGTAGAGCGTGACGACGGTCTTCTCCCGCTCGGGGAGCGTGTTGATGGCACGGGCGAGCAGTCGGCGCAGCTCGCGCCCCTCGGCGACCTCGACCGGGTTGTCGGCGGCCGTGTCCTCCAGGGTGTCCATCAGGGAGAGCCGGTCGCCGCCCTCGCCGCCGACGTGCAGCAGCTCTTCCAGCGCCACGACGTTCGCCAGGGACAACTGGCTGAAAACCGCGTGCAGTTCCTCCAGCGTGATGTCCATCTCGGCGGCCACCTCGCTCTCCGAGGGGGTACGCCTGAGCTGGGCTTCGAGGGTGGCGTAGGCGCGCTCGACATTGCGCGCCTTCTGGCGCACCGAGCGGGGGATCCAGTCGAGGGCGCGCAGTTCGTCGATCATGGCGCCGCGGATCCGGGTGATCGCGTAGGTCTCGAACTTGATGGCGCGCTCGACGTCGAACTTCTCGATGGCGTCGATGAGGCCGAAGACCCCGGAGGAGACGAAGTCGGCCTGTTCCACATTGGACGGGAGGCCGACGCTGACGCGTCCGGCGACATATTTGACGAGCGGCGAGTAGTGCAGGATCAGCTGCTCCCGCAGGCGCTCGTCTCCCGTGTCCTTGTACGACCGCCAGAGCTCGTCGAGGGAGGTCGGCGCGGGTGGTCGCACGGTGCCCCGGGCTGCTGGGGGCACCGCGGCGCGGTCAGACCCGGAGGTGTGCTGGGGCATGTGTTGCCTTGAGCCGTTCTGCTGTCGGATGTGCAGATGTGGGTGTCCTGGGGGGAATCCTGGTGAGCGTAGCGTGAGTGGGCCGTAGCGGTGAGCGAACATCGGCGGATCGCGCCGCGCCGGGGGGCCGTCGTCGTTCATGCCTTCGAACCCGGGCAGCGGCGCGCGTCGGCCCTCCGGGCGCCGCCGGGAGAACTCGCTTGTTCATCTCCATCACCCTTTCACCCGAATGCCCCGGGTCAAGTACCGCCTCGCCGCGCGTTCGACGTCAGGGCCGCGCTGTTCGTCAACCGCCAGCCCTCCCCGTGCCGTTGGACGAAGCCCAGGGAGTGGAGTTCGTAGAGCCTGGCGAGGGTGTCGTCGGGGGTGGTCCCGGCTCGCCGGGCGATGGCGGTCGCGGGGGTGGGGTCACCGGCGGGGACCGCTTCGAGGACCTGCCGGGCGGCGGGGGCGAGGAGATCGCGGGGAAGGACGGGCCCCCGGCGCGTCGGGGCGAGCTGCCCCATGGCTCCCACGAGTTCGACGACCTCGTCGGCGTCGCCGACGAGAGTGGCCTCGCCCCGCAGGAGTTCGTGCACTCCGGCGGAGAGCGCACTGGTGACGGGGCCGGGGACGCCCATGGTGTGGCGGCCCAGCCGGGCGGCGACACGGGCGGTGACGAGGGAGCCGCTGCGGTGGCGCGCCTCGATGACGACGGTTCCCCGGGTGAGGGCGGCGATGAGTCGGTTGCGGAGGATGAAGCGACTCGGCGTGGGGTGACTCCCCGGTGGCAACTCCCCCACGACCAGGCCTTGTTCGGCGATGCGGTCGATGAGCTGCTGATGGCCCCGGGGGTAGGGGGTGTCGACGCCGCAGGCGAGGACGGCGACGGTGGCGCCGCCCGCGGCGAGCGCGCCCCGGTGGGCGGCGCCGTCGATGCCGTAGGCCGCTCCGGAGACGACGACCCAGCCCTGGCGGGCGAGGCCCGTGGCGAGGTCGGTGGCGGTGTGGGCGCCGTACGGGGTGCAGGCGCGGGCGCCGACGAGGGCGACCGAACGGAGGGCCCAGGTCCGCAGGTCGGCGGGGCCCCTGACCCAGAGGCCGAGGGGGCGGGTGTCTCCGAGGTCGTCGAGTTGACGCGGCCATTCGACGTCCCCGGGGACGACGAACCGGCCACCGAGCCGGTGCACGGTGTCGAGGTCGCGGACGGGGTCGGCGGAATTGGCGCGCATACGCCAGGAGGCGACGCGTTTCGCCCCGGTCCCGGGGAAGGGGTCGTCACCCGGGATGCCCGAGGCGTCCAAGGTGCCTGGGACGCCCGAGGTACCTGGGATGCCTGGGATGCCTGAGGTACCTGGGATGCCCGAGACATCTGCGGTGTCCGAGGCGTCTGGGGTGTCCGAGGCGTCCGGGGTGTCTGGGCCGTCCGTGAGGTACCGGGCGGGGTGGGGTTCCCGGCCTTCCGTGGCGCCGGGCCGGGTCGGTGTCCCGAGGAGGTGGGCGAGGAAGCCGACGGCTCCGTACCGGCGGAGCCATCGTCCCGCGTGTTCGTCGCCGGGTTCGACGGCCCGGCTGAGGGCGGCGCGGGCGAGCCGCTCGTCGGTGGGGGGCCGGAGGGTCATGAGCGCTCCCCCGTCGTGACGGGGACGCCCCGGGGGACGCCGGTGCGCAGTTCGAGGGCGAGGGCGACGTCCTGGTGACCGGGCCGGTCGTGGCCCGCCAGGTCCGCGAGGGTCCAGGCGACCCGGAGGACCCGGTCGATCCCCCGGGCGGTGAGCAGCCCCCGCTCCATGTCGCGTTCCGCCTCGACGAGGGCCCCGGGGGCCGCCGGGTACCGGGTGCGCAGTTCGTGGCCGGGGATCTCGCTGTTGACCCGCCAGGGGGTGTCGGAGAGGCGGGCGGCGGCGCGGACGCGGGCCTCGCGGACGCGTTCGGCGACGGCGGTGGTGCTCTCGCCCCGGCCTCCCCTGCCGAGGAGGTCGGCGCGGGTGACGGGTTCGGCCTCGATCCGGAGGTCGACGCGGTCGAGGAGGGGTCCGGAGAGACGGGCCTGGTAGCGGCGGACGACCGCGGCGGTGCATTCGCAGCCGGAGCCGTGCCGGGTGTGGCGCCCGCAGGGGCAGGGGTTGGCCGCCAGGGCGAGGAGGAAGCGGGCGGGGAGCCGGACGACTCCGGCGGCGCGGGCGATGACGACGTGTCCGGACTCCAGGGGCTGGCGCAGGGCGTCGAGCGCCTTTCCCGAGAATTCGGGAGCCTCGTCCAGGAAGAGGATGCCCCGGTGGGCGAGGGAGACGGCGCCGGGTCGCGGGAGGCCGTTCCCGCCGCCGACGAGGGACTGCATGGTGGCGGAGTGGTGGGGTGCGCAGTAGGGGGCGCGACGGACGAGGGGCTGGCCCGGCGGGAGGAGGCCCGCGACGGAGTGGACGGCGGTGACTTCGAGGGCTTCCTGTCGGGTGAGGGGCGGGAGGATGCCGGGGAGCCGCTCGGCCAGCATGGTCTTCCCGGCGCCGGGCGGGCCGGAGAGGAGCAGGTGGTGGCTGCCCGCCGCGGCGACTTCGAGGGCGCGGCGGGCCCGGTGCTGTCCGGCGACGTCGGCCAGGTCGGGGCCTTCGGCGGGGTCGGCGGTGAGTCCGGTGCCGAGGCCCGCGCCGGGGACGAGGAGCCCGGCGAGCATGGAGTCCGGGCGGCCCTCCTCGGTGGGTTCCTCCTCGGGGACGGGTTCGTCGGTGAGGACGGCGATGAGCTGACGGAGGCTGCGGATGCCGAGGACGGAGACCCCGGGGACGAGGGACGCCTCCCCCGCAGTCTGTTCGGGGACGACGACCTGCCGGTATCCGGCGTCGGCCGCGGCGAGGACGGCGGGGAGGGTGCCCCGGACGGGCCGGACACGTCCGTCGAGTCCCAGCTCGCCGATGAGGACGAGGTCGGCGATGGTGCGGGGGTCGATCCGTTCGGCCGCGGCGAGGACCGCCGCGGCTACGGCCAGATCGAATCCCGAGCCGCTCTTGGGGACGGACGCCGGGCTGAGGCCGACGGTCAGTTTCTTCTGCGGCCACTCGGCGCCGGAGTTGACGACGGCGGCGCGGACCCGGTCGCGGCTCTCGGTGAGGCTCTTGTCAGGGAGCCCGACCAGGGTGAAGGCGGCGACGCCCGGTTCGAGGTCGGCCTGTACCTCGACGACGACGCCTTCGACGCCGACGAGGGCCACGGAGCAGGTGCGGGCGAAGCCCATCTCAGGCCACCCCCCGGGCATGGGTGAGGACGGGGGCGCCCCGCCGGGGAAGGACGATGCCGACGAGGTCGATCCGGATGCCGCCGTCGGGCGCGGGGGTGTCCGTGCGGTCGAGCCAGCAGTCGGCGAGGCGGCGCAGGCGCGCGGCCTTGCGGGGTGTGACGGCGGCCATCGGGTGCTCGTAGGCGCCGTGGCGCCGGGTCTTGACCTCGCAGATCACGAGGGTGTCGTGGTCGCGGGCGACGATGTCGATCTCGCCGGTGCGGCCACAGCGCCAGTTGCGGGCGAGGATGCGCAGTCCGGTGGCGGTGAGCCGTCGGGCGGCCAGTTCCTCGCCGTACCGCCCGAGGGCCCGGGTCGCGCGTGACCTGCCCGTTCCGCCCGGCGGCCGGGCCGTGCCGCTCGTCATGGCCGGGCGCCGTGTCCCGTGCGCGGAGCACGTACGGTCCGCCGGGCACGTACGGTCCGCCGGGGGCACCCTCCCCGCGCGGCACGTCGGGTCCGCACCGGACGCCTGGTCCCCGGGTCCGGTGCGACCCCCGGGTCCGGTGGGTCCGATGTGTTCGGTGGGTCCGGTGCGGTCCGCCGGGCCCGTGCGGTCCGTACGGCTGGTCTCGTGGGTCGTGTTCATGTGACCACCTCCGTCACCGACTGTGACGGAGGTGGGCGGATCGTGTGCGGCGCTGTGGACGGCCGGAGACCTGTGGAGAACCCGCTCACCCGGGCGGGTGAGGCGGGGTCAGCTGCCGGGCAGTTCGAGGTCGCTCTTGTTGAGCTCCTCGATGTTCACGTCCTTGAAGGTGAGGACACGGACCTGCTTGACGAACCTGGCCGGCCTGTACATGTCCCAGACCCAGGCGTCGGCCATGCTGACTTCGAAGAAGACCTCGCCCTGGACCGAGTGGACCTGCATCTCGTAGTCGTTGGTGAGGTAGAAGCGCCGCTCGGTCTCGATCACGTATTTGAACAGCCCGACGACGTCGCGGTACTCCCGGTAGAGCTTCAGCTCCATCTCGGTCTCGTACTTCTCGAGGTCCTCGGCGCTCATGGCATGTTCCCCTTCAGCCGTGCGTCCCCTCCTGTGTGCGCCAACCGTCCGCGCCCCTAGACGATTTCCGGGGCGAGGACCACCGGTGCACTCGGAGGTCCCTCGTCGAGCAGCGTGCGCAGCAGCTCGGCGAGTCTGGTCGGGTACACCGTCTCATGGGCCGCGGACAGTTCGGCGGAGGTCCACCATCTGAGGCCCGTGACGCTGCGCGTCTCCAGCTCGGTGAGCGCCCCGGGCCGGGGCTCGGCCTCGGGTCCCCGGGTGCGGGCCAGGTAGTACCACTCGTCCTGCTCCCAGCGCCGCCCGTCGAAGGGGAAGGCGCAGTACCGCTTCCAGAGCACCGGGCCGAGGTCCACCTCGGTGATGCCGGTCTCCTCGGCGAGTTCACGCCGGGCGGCCTCCTCGTGGCTCTCGGCGCCTTCGAGACCGCCGCCGGGGGTGAACCACCAGGTGTCTCCGGGGTCGTCGGGCTCCCGTCCGTGGATCAGCAGGACGCGGTCGTCGGGGTCGAGGAGGATCACCCGCGCGACCCTGCGCCGGGCACCGGCCCCGCCCCCGGACGCCGTCGTCCCTCCCCCGCCTCCCGGCCCCACCGGGCCCTCGGTCCCCACGGTCCCGCCGTCCGTATCCGTCATGTCCCCACCTTCTCGCGCCGCCCGGTCGTCCGGGGGCGCGCCGGGGGCCGCTTCGTGAGGAGCGGGGCGACCGGCCCGTACGCGGCCCCGAGGAGGATCAGGGCGGCTCCGGCGACGACGGCGGTGAGGAGCGGGCGTACGGGCCCCGGTGCGGAGACTCCGCCCTGCAGTGCGGCGAAGCCCGTGGGCCGGTCCAAGAGCCCCTCTGCGGGCCAGACGACGGCGTCGACCCGGGCGACGACGGCCGACCGGGGCACGGAGCCCCGCCCGGTCTCCTGGAGGTGGGCCCGGGAGTCCAGGGAGGTGAACCGGTCGTCGCCGAGCAGGAAGAGGTCGTCCCCGGGGACGGTGGCGGAGAACCCGGTGCCGGAGGCGACGACCCGCCCGCCGGGGCCGGGGCTCAGATAGGGCTCCCGTACGGGTGTGCCGTCGACGGTGAGGCGGCCGTCGCGGTCGCAGCAGGCGACGGTGTCCCCGCCGACGGCGACGACCCGCTTGACCATGGGCGAGTCGCCCCAGAGCGGGTCGCGGAAGACGACGACGTCCCCCCGGCGCACCTCGGCGCCGTCGACGCGTTCGGCGAGGACCCGGGAGCCGACGTCGAGGGTGGGGGTCATGGAGTCGGTGGGGACGGTGTACGGCTGGTAGACCAGGGCTCCCCAGACGAATCCGCCGAGGAAGAGCACACAGCCGACGGCCACGGCCAGTCCCGACAGCACCCTGCCGGGACGGCCGTGGCCGCCCTTCGTCCGTATGTTTCCGCTCATGTGCGCATCCCGGGGTTGGGTGACGGGTCCCGGTCCTTCGACGGTCCGGGACGGCACCCTACCCGCGGGGCGCTACTCGGCGGTATGCCGTTCGGCGAGCTTCTTCCTGCGCCAGAGGAGCAGCGGCAGGACTCCGGCGACGCTCACCGCGCCGAGCGGGGCGACGGCCATGGCCTTGTTGAGCTCCGGGTTGTCGAAGATGCCCGGCACCGGCAGGGTCGCCCAGCGGGTCACCGGCCAGGCGATGACCACGGCACGGCCGACGACCTCGTCGCTGGAGACGGTGCCGCCGCCGGGGAGCTGCTGGTGGAAGCGGGAGTCCAGGGAGTTCTGCCGGTTGTCGCCCATGACCCAGATGCGGCCCTCGGGGACCTTGATCGGGCCGAAGGAGTCCTGGCAGGGCAGCGAGCCGGGGTAGAGGTAGGAGGTCTCGTCGAGCGCGACGCCGTTGAGGACGACCTTGCCGCCCTCCTTGCAGGAGACGGTGTCCCCGCCGACGGCGATGACGCGCTTGATGAGGTCCTTCTCCTCGGCGGACGGCATGAGTCCGATGAAGCTGAGGAACTTCTGGACCACGTTGGGCTCGGGGGCCGTCTGGCCTTCGAGCCAGCCGCCCGGGTCGTGGAAGACGACGACCTCGCCGCGCTCGGGCTCGGAGCCGAACCAGGGGGTGAGCTTGTCGACGAGGACCCGATCGCCCTTCTGGAGGGTGTTCATCATCGATTCCGAGGGGATCGAGAACGCCTGGACCAGGAAGGTCTTGATCAGCAGGGCGAGCACGAGGGCGATGCCGACGAGGAGCGGCAGTTCCTTCCAGAAGGAACGCTGCTTCTTGGGGCCCCTGCCGGACCCGCCCGCCGTGTCGTCGTCGCCGGGGGCGCCGCCGCCCGGTGTGCCACCGCCCGGCTGCGCCTGCTCGTCACCCGTCACGTCGTCACCCGTCGTGTCATCGCGGAAGGCCCCGTCGGCCCCCTTGTCGGGCCCATCGTGTCCGGATCGTGCGCCGACGGCCAAATCCCCCACATCCACTCCTCAGTCCGTGCGAACGCCCGCCCCGGAACAGGGACAGGCCCACCACTCCCATAACGAGCAGAAGTTCCGCAGGGGTCGGGAGCCCGGGGAATCCGTTCAGATTCCGCTGGGACACACTATGCGACAGATCGTTCGCGGAATCGGAACTCGCACGGTTGTCCGGGACGGTGGCGAAGGTGTCCCGTTCCTCCAGGCTCCGCCAGTGCCCGAAGGGCCAGGCGATCACCACGGCACGCCCCACGACCTGCTCCTCGGCGACGGTCCCGTGGTCCTTCTCGTCGAGGTGGAACCGGGAGTCCGCCGAGTCGGAGCGGTGGTCGCCGAGGACGAAGATCCGGCCCCGGGGGACCTCGACCGTGAACGGGATGCTGGACGGCGGGTTCCCCGGGTACAGGTACGGCTCGTCCAGGGGTTCGCCGTTGACGGTGAGACGGCCGTCCTTGTCGCAGCAGACCACCCGGTCGCCGCCGACGCCGATCACCCGTTTGATGAGGTCGCGGTCGTCGGCCGAGGGCAGCAGCCCGATGAAGGTGAGGGCCTGCTTGGCCTGTTTGACGCCGACGGGGTCGTCGGCGGGCGGGACGCTGTCCGGCCGGAGCCAGTCGCCGGGGTCCTTGAAGACGACGACGTCGCCGCGCTGGGGGCGGGAGCCGAACCAGGGGGTGAGCTTGTCGACGAGGACCCGGTCGGAGATCTTGATCGTCTGCTCCATGGAGCCGGAGGGGATGACGAACGCCTGGACCAGGAAGGTCTTGAGGACCAGCGCGATCAGCACCGCCACGGTGATCAGGACGGGGATCTCCCGGAGCGCGGAGCGCTGCCGCCGGCGCTTGACCTTGCGGGCGAGCCTGCGCCGGTCGGCCCGGCCGGGCAGCGCCTGACCGCCGTCCGGTTCGGCGGCGCGACCGCCCGGTGGCCGCCCCCGGCTACCCATGGGCGCCCGCCCCGTGCCCGCCCCCGGGCGCGGCCGGTACGGCGTCGAAGGCGCCGCTGCCCGCCACGCCGGACCAGCGGCCGAAGGGCCAGGCGATCCAGTCGGCCCGGCCGACGACCCGGTCGACGGGGACCATGCCCCCGCCGGGGCTGCCGAGGTGGTCGCGGGAGTCGCTGGACTGGCCCCGGTGGTCGCCCATGACCCAGAGCCGGCCGGGCGGGACCACGATGTCGAAGGGCACGCTGGACGGCTGGTCGCCGAGCATCACGTACCGCTCCTGGACGGGAACGCCGTTGACGGTGAGGCGGCCGTCCTTGTCGCAGCAGACCACCCGGTCGCCGCCGACGCCGATCACCCGCTTCACGAAGTCGGTCTCGTCGGGCTCGGCGAGCCCCAGGGCGGCGGCGCCGTCGCGCAGGAAGCCGGTGACCGGATCGCCCTGCGGCCGTTCGCGTACGAAGGAGCCGGTGCCGTCGAAGACGACGACGTCCCCCCGGCGCGGCTCGTCGCCGAAGCGGTACGCCAGCTTGTTGACCAGGATGCGGTCGCCGACCTGGAGCGTCGGCTCCATGGAGCCGCTCGGGATCAGGAAGGGCTGGAGCACGAAGTGGCTGAGGAGCAGCAGGAAGGCGACGCAGGCGCCTCCCACGAAGGCGGTGCGCCGCCAGGAGGACGGGGGGCCGGGGTCGGGGTCCTCGGAAACGCGCGCGGAGCGCGACCCGTCCTCCGTGTCGGAAGAGGGGTCGCGCTCCGTGTGCTGTGCTTCGGTGTCCATCGCTGACAGAGCCTATCCGGCCTGTCTGTGCGGGGACCCGGAAGCTCGGGGCGTGCCGGGAGCCGGGGCTCAGCGGTCGCGCTTCTCCTTGATCTTGGCGGCCTTGCCGCGCAGCTCGCGCAGGTAGTAGAGCTTGGCGCGACGGACGTCACCGCGGGTCACGAGCTCGATCTTCTCGAAGATCGGGCTGTTGACCGGGAAGGTGCGCTCGACACCGACGGAGAAGGAGACCTTGCGGACCGTGAAGGTCTCGCTGACGCCCGAACCCTGACGGCGGATGACGACACCCTTGAACTGCTGGATGCGGGAGCGGCTGCCTTCGATGACGCGCACGTGGACGTTCACGGTGTCGCCGGGGCGGAAGGCGGGGAGGTCGGAGCGGAGCGAACCCGCGTTGACCTGGTCGAGCAGGGAGGCCATGGAGGTCTCTTTCCTCGCTGATGCCACAGGCCATCAGCGGTGCGTTCGAAGGTGATGATGGGGTGTCGGCCGTTTCGGGCGACGTCGTTCCCCCTGTGGCAGGGGCGCACGTCGGACGGACGACAGCGGCCTATTCTTCCACGTCGTGGAGCCTGCGCCAAAATCGGCCACCGGGCTCGGGGGCCCAGCCCAGGATCGAGAGGATCTCCCGGTCCTTCTTGTCGAAGGCCGAGGGGTCGCAGCGCTCGATCAGATCGGGCCGGTTCGCGGCGGTGCGCCGGAAGGCCTCGTCGCGCCGCCAGCGGGCGATCCTGCCGTGGTGGCCGCTGACGAGGACGTCCGGGATGCCCCGGCCGCGCCACTCGGGGGGCTTGGTGTAGACGGGCCCTTCGAGGAGGTCGGCCATGGCGCCGGGCGCGAAGGAGTCGTCCCGGTGGGACTCGGCGTTGCCGAGGACTCCGGGCAGGAGACGGGCGACGGCCTCGGTGACGACGAGGACGGCGGCCTCCCCGCCCGCGAGGACGTAGTCGCCGATGGAGACCTCGTAGACGGGCATCCGGGTCGCGTACTCGTCCATGACGCGCCGGTCGATGCCCTCGTAGCGGGCCGGGGCGAAGACCAGCCAGGGGCACTCGGACAGCTCGACGGCGAGTTCCTGGGTGAAGGGACGGCCGCTGGGGGTGGGGACGACGAGGACGGGGCCGTGGGCGCCGCCCTCGTAGCCGTCGGCGAGGGTCTGGTCGAGCGCGTCGCCCCACGGATCGGTCTTCATGACCATGCCGGGTCCGCCGCCGTACGGGGTGTCGTCGACCGTGTTGTGCCGGTCGTACGTCCAGTTCCGCAGGTCGTGGACGTGTACGTCGAGCTGTCCGCGCGCGCGGGCCTTGCCGACGAGGGAGACGTTCAGCGGTTCCAGGTACTCGGGGAAGATCGTGACGACGTCGAGCCTCATGCCTGGCCCTCACCGGACTCGCCACGGGCCTTGTCACCGGACTCGGCCCCGGTCTTGTCACCGGACTCGGCCCCGGTCTCGTCGCCGGGCCGCTCGTCGGACTCCTCGCGGGAGGAGACGATCTCGGCGGCGTCGTCGATGAGGCCGGGAGGGGGGTCGATGACGGCCCGCTGGGCCTCCAGGTCGATCTCGGTGACGATCTCCCCGACGAACGGGATCATCAGCTCGGTGCCGTCGGGGCGCTCGACGATGAAGAGGTCCTGGGACGGCAGGTGGGAGATCTCGGTGATGCGGCCGATCTCGGTGCCGTCGGCGAGGACCACGTCGAGGTCCATGAGCTGGTGGTCGTAGTACTCGTCCTCCTCCTCGGGCACCGCCGTGGGATCGACCTCGGCGATGAGGAGGGTGTTGCGCAGGGCCTCGGCTCCGGTGCGGTCGCGGACGCCCTCGAAGCGCAGCAACAGACGGCCGCTGTGCACCCGGCCGGTCTCGATGGTCAGCGGCCCGACGCCCGCCGGTTCGGTCAGCAGTACGGCACCGGGGCCGAGCCTCAGCTCGGGCTCGTCCGTCCGCACCTCGACGGTGACCTCGCCCTTGATGCCGTGGGCGCGGCCGACCCGCGCGACTACCAACTGCACTGCTCCACACTCTCCTGTCACACAGCTCGTACGACCTGCTCGTACGACAACGGGCCGGGGCGGGCTCTTCAGCCCTCCCCGGCCCGTGCCGGCACAACTCAAGGAAATACTGCCGACCTGCTCAGCGGACCTGGTCCACGTCGACGAGGTCGACCCGGATGCCGCGGCCGCCGATGGCGCCCACGACCGTACGCAGCGCACGCGCGGTGCGGCCGTTGCGGCCGATCACCTTGCCGAGGTCGTCCGGGTGGACCCGGACCTCCAGCACGCGACCGCGACGCAGGTCGCGCGAGGCGACCTGCACATCGTCGGGATTGTCGACGATGCCTTTCACGAGGTGCTCGAGAGCTTCCTCGAGCATGATCAGGCCTCGGTCGACTCGGTGGACGCGGCCTCGGCCTCGTCCGCCTTCTTGTCGGCCTTCTTGGCCTTCGGGGTGATGGCCTCACCCTTGTCGTCGCCGCCCTCGAGGGCCTTCGCGAACTCGTCGAACGACGCGCGCCTGGCCTCCTTGGTCGCCGGGACGAGCAGGGCCTTCTCCGGGGCCGGGAGGCCCTTGTGCTTCTGCCAGTCGCCCGTGAGCTTGAGGATGGCGAGAACCGGCTCGGTCGGCTGGGCGCCGACGGACAGCCAGTACTGCGCACGCTCGGAGTCGACCTCGATACGCGACGGGTTGTACGTCGGGTGGTAGAGGCCGATCTCCTCGATCGCGCGACCGTCCCGACGGGTGCGGGAGTCGGCGACGACGATGCGGTAGTGCGGCTGGCGAATCTTGCCGAGGCGCTTGAGCTTGATCTTGACTGCCACTGGAGTGGTGTCTCCTGGTCTTGACGTGGTTGGGCACTTTGAGATGCCACGTGGGGTTGCGGTACTCGGATGCCCGATGGACGCGTCAGCCGGAGGAGAGAGGGGTCCTGTGCGACTGTCGAGTACAGCTAGCCATTGTGCCACACACCGCGAGGTCAGCTCGCGGCGCCCACGGCCTCCGGGATGCGGAAGGGCTTGCCGCAACCGCCGCAGACGATCGGCGCCTGGGCCAGCACCGAAGGCACCACCCGGACGTTCCGGCCGCAGTCGCAGACGGCCTTGACGCGCACCCCGCCGCCGGAGGAGCCGTGCCGGGCCGCCGGGCCCCGGAAGGAGCGCTTGGTGTCGGCCGCCGTGGCGACCGTGTGCGCCTTGAGGGCGCGCTGGAGCCGCTCGATGGTGGGCCGGTAGCGGCGCCTGGCCTCGGGGTTGAGCGTGACCAGGGAGAAGCCGCTGCTGGCGTGCGGCTCCTCGGGGTGGTCGAGGCCCATCTCCTCGGCGATCGCGAGGAATCTGCGGTTGTGGTACCGGCCTGCGCGGGAGGTGTCGCGGACCCCCCGGGCGGCGGCGATGCCGTGGACTGCCTCGTGGAGCAGTCGTTCGAAGGAGAGCTCGGCGCCGCAGGCGGACGAGGACTCTCCGATCAGGGACTCGGGCGCGGCAAGGTCGGGCAGCTCGGGGTGGTGCCGCTGAATGTCGGCCCACGCCTGTGCCAGCTCTGCGGCGAGAACAGGTGGTGTCGTGCTCACGTCGCTTACAACGAGCCGAAGCGGCCTCGGGTTCCATTCCGGGGCATCCCAAATATTTTGCACGTACCCGTCAGTTGCCGTTGATGCGTCGGGACGAGGGCCAGTGCGCAGATCTGTGGAGAAGTCGCGCAGGGCGCGTCAAGCCGGTGCGTAGTGGCGCATACGCCCCCGCGTGTGACGGAGGGTCGCGCGCCCCTGAGGGGCGGTTCCGCGTATCCGGCCCGACGGACGGGCGGGGAGCGTGGCAGGGACCTTACCGGTTCCCCGCGCGGGCGTGCGCACCGCCCCCGTCCCGGCGGCGCCACCGGGCGAACCGGTCCGGCGCGAGCACTGGACGCGGCCCCGGAAGCGCAGTTCCCTGACTACGGGGGGCAGTCGTCCGCATACGGATTGGAGCGCTTCTCCATGACATCCGCACTCGTCCCGCACCACCCCGCGCGCGACTGGGCCGAGATCCAGGAACGGATGCTCGTCCCGCTCTACGAGGCGGTGTACGAGCGCCTCGGCGTGGGCGCGGGGTCCCGGGTCCTGGGGCTCGGCTGCGGTTCCGGCCTCGCGCTCCTGATGGCGGTGGCCCGGGGTGCCCGGGTCACCGGCGCCGACCGGGACCACGCGCGCGTGGAGCTGGCCAGGGCGCGGCTCCCGAAGGACGTCGTGGTGACTCCGGAGGCGCCGGAGGCCGGTGCCCACGACGTGGTCACGGCCTTCCACGCGACCGCCGGGCTCCTTCCCGAGCTGGTGGCGCTCACCCGTACGGCGCAGCCCGGGACGACCGTCGTCCTCGCGGGCTGGGGGCCGCCCGAGCGGTGTGCGGCGGAGCGGGTGCTGCGGGTCGCGGCGCGGCTGGCGGACCGGGCGCCGGAGGCCGGGGCCGATCCTGACCGGCTGGCGGCGGCGGCCGGGCTGCGGCCGGCGGGTTCGGGGCGGGTGTCCTGTCCGTTCGGTTACGCGAGCGGGGCCAGCGCGGTGCGGGGGCTGCTGTCGACGGGCGCGTTCGACGAGGCGGTCCGGGTGGCGGACCCGTCACGGGTGGAGAAGGAGATCGAGGAGGCCCTGGCCCCGTACGTGCGCCCGGACGGCACGGTGTGGATGGCGAACGTCTTCCGCTACGTGGTGGCGCGCGTGGCGTAGCCGGGCCGGTCCCGGCGGCCGTACGCGCTCCGCCCGCTCACGGGTGCGCGCCGGGCCCGAGGAGGCTCCGGCGCTCGTACGGCCCTGGTGGCCCGCCCGCGGCCCCGCGCGGCGCGCCTTCCCGTGTCCGTACGCCTCCGGTCCGCGGCGGGTCCGCGGCGGCCGTACGCCCCCGGCGCCCGGTGGCCCGCCCGTGGGCCGTACGAGCGCCGTCTCCCCGACGGGTCCGCCGTACCGGCCCCGGTCCCCCGCCGCCGTGCGCTTCCCCCGTTCAGTTCTCGCCCTCCTCCTTCCGCAGGCGCGGGATGCCCGCCGCGCGGTAGGCGGCGGCCTCGTCCAGGGTCTCGTTCTCCAGGAGCGCGGCGGCCAGCGCGTCCAGACGGCCCCGGTTCTCCCTGAGCTGGCGCAGGGCGCTCTCGTAGCATTCGTCGACGATCCGGCGCATCTCCGCGTCGACGGTGTCGAGGGTCGCCGGGGCGGCCGAGAGTCCGTACGCCTGCTGGGCGTCGGCCGGGATCGCGGTCAGCCGGCCGACGGTCTCGCTCATGCCCCAGCGGCCGACCATGCCCCGGGCGATGTTGGTGACCTGCTCCAGGTCGCTCTCCGCGCCGGTGGTGACGACCCCGTAGACGACCTGCTCGGCCGCCATGCCGCCGAGGGCTCCGATGATCCGGCCGCGCAGGTACTCCTCGGTGTACGCGTACTTGTCGGCGTCCGGGGTGGAGAGGGTGACGCCCAGGGCCCGGCCGCGCGGCACGATGGTGATCTTGCGGACGGGGTCGGCGCCCGGCTGGAGCATCCCGAGGAGGGCGTGCCCGCTCTCGTGGTACGCGGTCCTGCGCCGCTCCTCGTCGGGCATGACGAGCGGTCGTTCCGCGCCGAGCTGGACCTTCTCCAGGGCGTCGGACAGGTCGGACTGGGTGACGGCCTTCTGCTGTCGTTTCACGGCGAGGAGCGCGGCCTCGTTGGCGAGGTTGGCGAGATCGGCGCCGGTCATGCCGGGGGTGGTGCGGGCCACCTGCTCCAGGTCGACGTCCCCGGCGAGCGGGATCTCCCGGGTGTGGATCCTCAGGATGGCCTCGCGTCCGCCCCGGTCCGGCGGGTTGACGTGGACGACCCGGTCGAAGCGGCCGGGCCGGGTGAGGGCCGGGTCGAGGACGTCGGCCCGGTTGGTGGCGGCGAGGACGATGACGCCCTCGGAGCCGGTGAAGCCGTCCATCTCAGTGAGGATCTGGTTGAGGGTCTGCTCGCGCTCGTCGTGGCCGCCCATGCCGGAGCCGCCGCCCCTGGCCCGGCCGATGGTGTCGATCTCGTCGATGAAGATGATCGCGGGGGCGACCTTGCGGGCCTCGGCGAACAGTTCGCGCACCCGGGAGGCGCCGACGCCGACGATCATCTCGATGAACTCGGACGCGGAGGCGGAGAAGAACGGCACTCCCGCCTCGCCCGCGACCGCGCGGGCGAGCAGCGTCTTGCCGGTTCCGGGCGGTCCCGCGAGGAGGACGCCCCGGGGCATCCTGGCGCCCATCTCCCGGTACGCCTGCGGGTTCTTGAGGAAGTCGACGACGTCGTTGAGCTCGCCCTCGACCTCGTCGATGCCCGCGACGTCGGCGAAGGTGGTGCGCTGCTCGCCCGCGAGCTCGACCGGTTTGGGCGGGGTCTTGCGGCCGAGCATTCCGCCCGCGCCGCCCATGCCCGCGCTCATCCGCCGGGCGATGAACACCCACAGCACGACGAGCAGCAGCATCGGGGCGAGGGAGATGAGGAGGTTGGCGAGGAAGCTGCGTTCCTGGACGACGGGCTCGGCGGTGACGGTGACCTTCTGTTTGGTCAGCTGGGCCCAGAGGTCGTCGTCGGCGAAGGCCGGGCGCTGGGTCTGGAACTTGGTGTAGTCGCCCTTGCCGTCGGGGACGGGCTGCTTGTTCTTCAGCTCTCCCTGGATCGCGTCGCCCTTGGAGTAGATCTTGGAGACGTTCCCGGCGGCCACCTGCTTGTCGAACTCGGTGTACGAGACCGTCGGCCCGCCGCCCTCGTTGAAGAACGACAGGACGATGTTGGTGAGCAGATAGACCACGAGCGCGGTGAGCACCAGGCTGCGCCAGCCGCCCGGCATCCGGCGCTTGGGCGGCGGGGGCGGCGGTGCCCCTTCCGAGCGCCAGGGCTGGTCGGTCCGGTCGCGCGGGGGTACGGGGTTGGCCACGTGGCTCTCCTCGGGGCGGCAGTGGCCCCAGTATCGAAGAGCGGGCGGCGGGCGGCACGGCGGGCGGTCCCGAGGGGTGACGGCGGGCCCGGGGCGGTTCCGGAGGGGTTCCGGGGCCGCTCCTGGGTGGTTCCGGGCCGGGTCCGGGGCGGTGCGGAGGGGTCACGGCCGGTCCGGGGAGGGGCCGGGGGGGGCCGGTCCGGGGAGGGGCCGGGGGGCCGGTCCCGTACCGGGCGGAGAGCGGTCCGGGAGCCGGTCCCGGGGAAAGCGGGTCCCGGAGAAAGCGGCCCCGGAGCGGTCCCGGAAAGCGGAGAGGGGCCCGCGACGGTTCCGTACCGTCGCGGGCCCCTCCCGCTCAGGGCCTCACGGCCTCATCGCGCCCCATCACCTCGCGGCCCGGTCCCCCGGGCCGTACGGGTCACTGCATGAACTTCTTGAACTCGTCCGGCAGCTCGAAGTCCTGCGGAGCCTGCCCGGCCGCCGGGAGGCCGAACGCGCCGCCCTGCTGCGCCTGCTCGCGGCGGTCGGCCGCCGCCTGCTCGTCCGCCTTGCGCTTCATCGGGTTGCCGCTCTTGCGCTTGCCCTTGGCCTGCTTGATCTGCTTCTTCTGCCGACCGGGCCCGCCGCCCGTGCCGGGCATCCCCGGCATACCGGGGAGACCGCCGCCCTGCGCCATCCGGGACATCATCTTGCGGGCCTCGAAGAACCGCTCGACCAGGCTCTTGACCGCGCTGACCTCGACGCCGGAGCCCTTGGCGATACGGGCGCGGCGGGAGCCGTTGATGATCGTCGGGTCCTGGCGCTCGGCCGGGGTCATCGACTTGATGACGGCGGCGGTGCGGTCGACGTCCCGCTCGTCGATGTTGGCGATCTGCTCCTTCATCTGGCCCATGCCGGGCAGCATCCCGAGGAGCTTCGAGATGGAGCCCATCTTGCGGACCTGCTCCATCTGCGCCAGGAAGTCGTCGAGCGTGAACTCCTGGCCCTGCTTCGAGGCGAGCTTCGAGGCCATCTTGGCGGCCTCTTCCTCGTCGAAGGTCTGCTGCGCCTTCTCGATGAGGGAGAGCATGTCGCCCATGCCGAGGATGCGGGACGCCATGCGGTCCGGGTGGAACGCGTCGAACTCGTCCAGCTTCTCGCCGTTGGAGGCGAACATGATCTGCTTGCCGGTGACGTGCGCGATGGAGAGCGCGGCACCGCCGCGGGCGTCGCCGTCGAGCTTGGAGAGCACCACGCCGTCGAAGCCGACGCCGTCGCGGAAGGCCTCGGCGGTGTTGACCGCGTCCTGGCCGATCATGGCGTCGACGACGAAGAGGACCTCGTCGGGGCTGACGGCGTCGCGGATGTCGGCGGCCTGCCGCATCAGCTCCTGGTCGATGCCGAGGCGACCGGCGGTGTCGACGACCACGACGTCGTACATCTTGGTCCGCGCGTGCTCGATGGAGTCCTTCGCGACCTGGACCGGGTCGCCGACGCCGTTGCCCGGCTGGGGGCCGTAGAAGGCCACGCCCGCGCGGTCGGCGACGACCGAGAGCTGGGTGACGGCGTTGGGGCGCTGGAGGTCGCAGGCGACGAGCAGCGGGGAGTGGCCCTGGCCCTTGAGCCAGAGGCCGAGCTTTCCGGCGAGGGTGGTCTTACCGGCGCCCTGGAGACCGGCGAGCATGATCACCGTGGGCGCGGTCTTGGCGAACCGCAGCCGCCGGGTCTCGCCGCCGAGGATGGCGACGAGCTCCTCGTTGACGATCTTGATGACCTGCTGGCTGGGGTTCAGCGCCTTGGAGACCTCGGCGCCGAGGGCCCGCTCCTTGACCCGGGAGATGAACGCGCGGACGACCGGCAGGGCGACATCGGCTTCGAGGAGGGCGATACGGATTTCCCGGGCCGCGCTGTCGATGTCCTGCTCGGTGAGGCGGCCCTTGCCCCGGAGGGACTTGAAAGTCGCGCTGAGGCGGTCGGAAAGCGTATCGAACACGGTGGTCGCGGTCCTCGGGTCGGGGCGGATGGTCGCCCCCAGGGTATCCGCCCCGGGGGCGGGGCGGCCCGCTACGGTCGGACCGGTCCCTCGGGACCCTCAGCGCAGTGCCGTCTCCAGGGCGCGGGCCAGGTCGATCGCCTCCTCGTCGGGGAGCGGGGTGCCGTCCGGGCGGGTCACGTACAGGGTGTCCACGGCGTTGGCGCCGAGGGTCGAGACATGGGCGCTGCGGACCCGTACCGCCGCTCCCTCCAGGGCGCGGCCGACGCGGTGGAGGAGGCCGGGGGCGTCCTGGGCGCGGACCTCGATGACGGTGGCGAGGCGGGAGCCCGCGGCGGCGACGGTGACCCGGGGCGGCGGGGCGGCGAGGCCCCGGCGGCGGGGGTGGGCCGCCTCGCGTTCGGCGAGGCGGGCGGCGATGTCGAGGGTGCCGTCGAGGGCGCGGACGAGGTCGGCGCGGAGTCGGGCGGCCTCGGGCAGGGAGCCGTACTCGGCGGCGACCCGCCAGTCGAGGAGGAGGACGGTGCCGGTGCCGAGCGCCCCGGGGAGGGCGACGGCCCGCAGGTCGGCGGCGCGGACGGTGAGCCGGTGGAGGGCGAGGACCCCGGCGGCGGCGGGCAGGACGCCGGGCCGGTCGGGGACGGCGATGAGGAGTTCGACGCCGACGGGTTCCGGGGCGTCGGGGTCGAGGGGCCGCTCGGCACGGGTGCGGAGGGTGAGGGCGGGTTCGCCGGTGCGCAGGGCCTCGACGGCGAGGCGTTCCTGGTCGGCGCCGGGGGCGGCGGCCTCGGGGTCGGGCGGCTGTTCGCCCGCGAGGACTCCGGTGACCCGTTTGACCAGGTCGTCGACGAGTTGGGCGCGCCAGGCGGACCAGGCGGCGGGGCCGGTGGCGAGGGCGTCGGCCTCGGTGAGGGCGTGCAGGAGTTCCAGGGTGCCGACGGTGCCGACGGCGGTGGCGACGGTGTGGACGGTGGCGGGGTCGTCGAGGTCGCGCCGGGTGGCGGTCTCGATCAGGAGGAGGTGGTGGCGGACGAGGGTGGCGAGGGTGGTGGTGTCGGCGCGGTCGAAGCCGATGCGGGCGGCGAGGTCGCGGGTGATGGTCTCGCCCGCGACGGAGTGGTCGCCGGGCCAGCCCTTGCCGATGTCGTGGAGGAGGGCGGCGACGAGGAGGAGGTCGGGGCGGCCGACGCGGCGGGTGAGGGAGGAGGCGCGGACGGCGGTCTCGACGAGGTGGCGGTCGACGGTCCAGGTGTGGACGGGGTTGCGCTGGGGGCGGCAGCGGACGCGTTCCCAGTCGGGCAGGAGGCGGGTGACGAGCCCTTCGGCTTCGAGGGCCTCCCAGACGGGGACGGTGGCCTCGCCCGCGCCGAGGAGGGTGACGAGTTCCTCGCGGGCCTCGGCGGGCCAGGGCACGGGGAGGGGGGCGGCGTGGGCGGCGAGGTGGCGGACGGCGTGCGGGGAGAGGGGCAGGGCGGACTGGGCCGCCGCGGCGGCGGCGCGCAGGGTGAGGACGGGGTCGCGTTCGGGGCGGGCGGTCCTGGCGAGACCGGCCTCGCCGTCCATCTCGACGACGCCTTCGGCGAGCGGGGTGCGGGCGGCGGGGGGCCTGCCGGGGGCGCGGGCGCCGAGGAGGGCCCGGAGGCGGGGCCGGGCGGAGCGGGCCTTGAGGACGCGGTGGACCTCGCGCCAGGTGACGTCGGAGGCGTACGAGATGGTCCGGGCGGCCTCGTAGACCTCGCGGAGCAGGGTGTCGGCGTCGAGGAGGCCGAGTTCCCCGGCGACGGCGTCCTGTTCCTGGAGGGCGAGCCGGTCGGTGGCGCGGCCGGTGGTGAGGTGGAGGGCGTCGCGGGCGTCGAGGAGGCGGCGGCGGGCGGTGTCGAGGCCCTCGCGGGGGGCGTCGGCGAGCCAGGAGGCGGCGACGGCGCGGAGGGCCTGGGCGTCGCGGAGGCCGCCGCGGGCCTCCTTGAGGTCGGGTTCGAGGAGGTGCGGGAGTTCTCCGGCGCGTTCGGCGCGTTCGCGGCAGAGGGCGTCGAGTTCGGGGAGGCGGCGGGGGGCCTGGTTGCGCCAGTCGGCGAGGACGGTGGTGCGCAGGGCGGCGACGAGTCCGTGGTCCCCGGCGACGGTACGGGCGTCGAGGAGGCCGAGGTGGACCTTGAGGTCGGCTGCGGCGGCGGCGCGGGCCTCGGCGGGGGTGCGGACGGAGTGGTCGAGGGCGATGCCGAGGTCCCAGACGGGGTACCAGAGGCGGTCGGCGAGGGCGGCGAGGGCGGCCCGGTCGGCGCTGCCGTCGTGGAGCAGGAGGAGGTCGAGGTCGCTGCGGGGGGAGAGTTCGGCGCGGCCGTAGCCGCCGACGGCGACGAGGGCGGTTCCCCGGGGCGGTGCGGCGGCGGCGAGGAGTCCGGCCAGCCAGTCGTCGGTGAGGCGGGCGAGGGCGGCGCGGCGCGGCGGCCCGGACCGCTCCTTCTCGTGGAGGAGGAGCAGCCGGGCCGCCGCGTAGCCGTCGGGTGCCGTGGGTTCGCTGTCGTCGCTGGCGTGGGGGGTGGTCATCCGGCGGCTCCTTCGGGTGGAGTGGGGGGCCGCCCGGAAAGCAGTGCCCCGGGCGGTTCTTTCCGGGTACGGCCTACAGGGCGTCCGGGCCGCGTTCGCCGGTGCGGACGCGTACG
The DNA here is from genome assembly GCF_042754005.1 of Streptomyces sp. NPDC059247. NCBI lineage: Bacteria > Bacillati > Actinomycetota > Actinomycetes > Kitasatosporales > Streptomycetaceae > Streptomyces > Streptomyces sp. NPDC059247. The sequence continues at coordinate 46,859 of NZ_JBHYZW010000015.1, read as the reverse complement.
GCGGTCTCGACCGGGACGCTCCACACCTTGCCGTCGCCGATCTTTCCGGTCCTGGCGGCCTTGACGACGACGTCGATGAGCTGTTCGGCGTCCTCGTCCTCGACGAGGACCTCGATGCGGATCTTGGGGACGAGGTCGACGGTGTACTCGGCGCCCCGGTAGACCTCGGTGTGGCCGCGCTGGCGGCCGTAGCCGCTGGCTTCGGTGACGGTGAGGCCGTGGACGCCGAACGCCTGGAGGGCCTCCTTGATCTCGTCGAGCCGGTGCGGCTTCACGACCGCGGTGATGAGCTTCATGCGTCCACCTTCTTGTTCTGCGTGACGGCCGGGGCGGAGGGGGTGGTGGAGCGGGAGGAGGCTCCGCCGCCCGCGCCGCTGAAGTCGTACGCGGTCTCGGCGTGCTCGACCTGGTCGATGCCGGAGACCTCGTCGTCCTCGGGGACCCGCATCCCCATCGTCCTGTCGATGACCAGGGCGAGGAGCGCGGAGGCGACCAGGGAGTAGGCGAGGACGGCGGCGACGCCGATGGCCTGCTTGCCGAGCTGTTCGAGGCCGCCGCCGTAGAAGAGGCCCTTGGCGTCGGACTGGACGCCGCCGGTGGCGAAGAGGCCGACGAGGAGGGAGCCGATGACACCGCCGACGAGGTGGACGCCGACGACGTCGAGGGAGTCGTCGTAGCCGAACCGGTACTTGAGGCCGACGGCCAGGGCGCAGGCGAGTCCGGCGACGGCGCCGACGGCGATCGCGCCGAGGGGGCTGACGGAGCCGCCGGCCGGGGTGATGGCGACGAGGCCCGCGACGGCGCCGGAGGCGGCGCCGAGGGTGGTGAAGGCGCCGTGGCGGATCTTCTCGTAGGCGAGCCAGGCGAGCATGGCGGCGGCGGTGGCGACCTGGGTGTTGACGAACATGACGGCGCCGACGCCGTCGTCGTTGCCGAGCCAGGAGCCCGCGTTGAAGCCGAACCAGCCGAACCAGAGGAGACCGGCGCCGAGCATGACGAGGGGGAGGCTGTGCGGGCGCATCGGGTCCTTCTTGAAGCCGACGCGCTTGCCGATGACGAGGATGACGCCGAGGGCGGCGGCGCCCGCGTTGATGTGGACGGCGGTGCCGCCCGCGAAGTCGATGACGCCCATCTCGAAGAGCCAGCCGCCCGCGCCCCAGACCCAGTGGGCGACGGGGAAGTACACGATCGTGGCCCAGAGGGTGACGAAGAGGGCCCAGGCGGTGAACTTGACGCGGTCGGCGAGGGCGCCGCTGATGAGGGCGGGGGTGATGACCGCGAACATCAGCTGGAAGACGGCGAAGACGTACACCGGGATGGTGTAGCCGTCCCAGAGTTCGGTGATGCCGATGCCGCTGAGCCCCACGTAGTCGGAGGACCAGCCGACGAGGGAGCCGATGTCGGTGCCGAAGGCGACGCTGAAGCCGAAGAGGACCCAGAGGATCGTGACGATCCCCAGGCTGATGAAGCTCATCATCAGCATGTTGAGGGTGGATTTGACGCGGACCATGCCTCCGTAGAAGAAGGCGAGTGCCGGGGTCATCAGCATGACCAGGGCGGAGCAGATGAGCATGAACCCGGTGTTGGCGGCGGACAGCCCCGGGGCTTCTGCTGCCAGGGTCGTGACGGCTGGTGCCATCGGCGTCTCCTCGTCGTCGGTGCGGCCGGGGCGGCGCGGGCCGGTGGGGGGCGGCCCGGCCGTGCGCGGTGGCCGGTTATGCGCCAGAGGTTGGCGCAGCGCGGTTTCCGTCGATGCCGCAGGGTGTTTCGGAGCCGTGACGAAGGGGCGGGGAGTGTTACGCGGCGGTGAACGCGCGGGGGGCGCAGGCGGAGGGGTACGACGAGCGGACCGGCGCGGTGGGGCCGTCGGCCGGGCCGGGGCGGGGGGCCGGGCGGGCCGGGGCCGGAGCGTCGGGCGGGGACGCGGACCGGCCGCGTCGGCGTCCGGGTGACCTCGCGGCGGGGGAGCCGGGTCGGGCGGTACGGGACGTCCGGCGCGGCCGGGGTCTGGGGTGGCCGGTGGGCTCAGACGGCTTCGGCGGACTCCGGGAGGAGCTGGGTGAGCCGGTCGGTGAGCTGGACGACCTCGGCGATGTCGCTGTAGTTGCGGGCGGCGTGGTCGACGGTCTTGCGGAGCCTGGTGTTGACGCGTTCGGAGCGGATGCTGCGGGCGACGCCGAGGGCCTTCTCGGCGAGGACGACGGACTGTTCCGGTTCCCGCTTGAGGAGGTGGACGGTGGCCATGCCGATGAGGTTGAGGGCGTAGGACCGCTGGTGGTCGGTGTCCTTCCCGAAGAGTTCGACGGCCCGCTCCATGACGGGTTCGGCGAGGGAGGCGTAGGTCGGGGAGCGTCCGGCGACATAGGCGAGGTCGCGGTAGGAGTGGGAGTTCTCGCCGTTGAGTTCGGCCTCGGAGAAGAAGCGGATCCAGTCGGGCTCGGGCTCGCCGTCGAGGCCCACGTCGGCGAAGGTGTCCTCGGCCATCCGGACGGCCCGCTTGCACTTGGAGGGCTGGCCCATGTTGGCGTAGGCGCGGGCCTCCATCGCATACAGCATGGCCTGGGTGCGGGGGGTGGCGCAGTCCCGGCTGCCGTACTGGGCGAGGTGGATGAGTTCGAGGGCGTCGTCGGGGCGGCCGAGGTGGATCATCTGGCGGCTCATCGAGGACAGGATGTACGAGCCGAGGGGCTTGTCGCCCGCTTCCTTGGCGGCGTGCAGGGCGAGCACGAAGTACTTCTGGGCGGTGGGCTGGAGGCCCACGTCGTAGCTCATCCAGCCGGCGAGCTCGGCGAGCTCGGCGGCGCAGGTGAAGAGCCGCTTGGCGGTGGCGGCGGGCTGGGGTTCCTGGAGGAGGTCGGTGACCTCGTGGAGCTGGCCGACGACGGCCTTGCGGCGCAGTCCGCCGCCGCACTGGGCGTCCCACTTGCGGAACATGGCGGTGGTGGACTCCAGGAGGTCGAGTTCGATCTCGGAGAGCCGGTTGGGGCGGCGGGCGTCGGTGCCCGGGTCGGGGCGCTCGGTGTCGGCGCCGGGGGTGGGGACGAGCCAGCGCTGCATCGGTTCGATGAGGGCGGGTCCCGCGGCGAGCGAGAGGGAGGAGCCGAGGAAGCCCCGGCGGGCGAGCATCAGGTCGCTGCGGGAGAAGTCGCTGAGCAGGGAGACGGTCTGGGGACCGGCCCAGGGCAGGTCGACGCCGGAGACGGAGGGCGACTGGTGGGCGGCGCGCAGGCCCAGGTCCTCGACGGCGACGACGGAGCCGAAGCGCTCGGAGAACAGCTCGGAGAGGATGCGCGGGATGGGTTCGCGGGGCTGTTCGCCGTCGAGCCAGCGGCGGACGCGGGAGGTGTCGGTGGAGATGTGGTGCGCGCCCATCTGGCGCGCCCTGCGGTTCACCTGCCGCGCGAGTTCGCCCTTGGACCAGCCGCTGCGGACGAACCACGAACCGAGTTGCTCGTTCGGGCGCTTCCCGGCAGTCGAACCGTCCGCGCCGCCGTTGCCGCCCACTGGAACGCCCCCCATCACCTGATTGCCTGTCGTGCGAACCCTTACCAGAATGCCGTGTCGCACGGCACCCGTCCGGCGTTCGCACTCCCTCGAACTGGAAACCGGGTTGCCTCCGGCATACCCGCGCGCGCATGTGCTCCAGAGGGTCGCGTACCGAAAGTAACCCCACGATCACCTCCCCACGAGGGCGATTCAAGAAACGCCACCATTCGCCACCCCTTCGAATGAACTCGCCGCCCGTGGAACGCGATTCACTTGACATGCGACGAACCGGAGACGGCGGACGGATGCGCAGAGAGGCGCGCGCACCGGTCCGCACCACCCCGCACACGACAACGCGCCGGGTTCGGTCACGGACCGTCACGAAGGGTGATGGCGGCGCTCCGGGTCGTAACCACCGGCGCGCTCTACCCGTTGGAGGGGACATGGGTTTCACGATCGGCATTCGTGAGATGCGGTCCGGCGCACGCCGCCGCGTACGCACCACGGAGTGCACCGCGGTGGCGGAGTACACGGGACTGTGGGGCTGGGACGTGGTGCCCGGCGCGCGGGCCGTCTCCGGCCGGTGTTCCTGCGGCGAGGCGTCGTGTACGGCTCCGGGCGCGCACCCCCTCACCTTCGCGCGGCCCGTCCCGGCGGGCGCGGGTCTCGACGACGCGGCCAAGGCCTGGTCGGAGCACCCGGGGGCGGCCATGCTGCTCCCGGTGGGCCGCAGCTTCGACGTGATCGAGGTCGCGGAGGCGGCGGGCCGCCGGGCGCTGGTGCGTCTGGAGCGGATGGGGCTGCCGCTGGGGCCGGTGTGCGTGACGCCGACCGGCCGGGCCCGGTTCTTCGTCGCCCCGGGGGCGGCGGCCGAGCTGCCGCAGCTGCTGTACCGGATGGGCTGGGACGACGCCGATCTGGACCTGCGGTGCCTGGGGCCCGGCAGCCACATCACCGCTCCCCCGTCGGACCTCGGCGGTCTCGGTCCGGTGCGCTGGCTGCGCCCGCCGACGCTGGACACCGCGGGGGCGCCGCCGCAGGCACGGCTGCTGCTCGGCACCCTGGCGTACATCTGCCACCGGACCCACGACTGACCCGTCGTACGCGAAGGGGCCCCCGTCACCGGAGTGACGGGGGCCCCTTCCTACGCGCGGGAGGCGCGGTCAGTCGCCGATCAGGGCGTCGACGAAGGCGCCCGGCTCGAAGGGGGCCAGATCGTCCGGGCCCTCGCCCAGGCCGATCAGCTTCACCGGGACGCCCAGCTCGCGCTGGACGGCGACGACGATGCCGCCCTTGGCGGTGCCGTCCAGCTTGGTCAGGACGATGCCGGTGATGTCGACGACCTCGGCGAAGACACGGGCCTGGATCAGACCGTTCTGGCCGGTGGTCGCGTCGAGGACGAGGAGGATCTCGTCGAGCGGACCGTGCTTCTCGACGACCCGCTTGACCTTGCCCAGCTCGTCCATGAGGCCGGTCTTGGTGTGGAGGCGCCCCGCGGTGTCGATGAGGACGACGTCGGCGCCCTCCGCGATGCCCTCCTTGACCGCGTCGAAGGCGATCGAGGCGGGGTCGCCGCCCTCGGGGCCCCGGACGGTGCGGGCGCCGACGCGCTCGCCCCAGGTCTGGAGCTGGTCGGCGGCGGCGGCGCGGAAGGTGTCGGCCGCGCCGAGGACGACGGACTTGCCGTCGGCGACGAGGACCCGGGCCAGCTTGCCGGTGGTGGTGGTCTTGCCGGTGCCGTTGACGCCGACGACCATGACCACGCCGGGCACGTCCGCCGGGCTGTCGGTCCGCACCGTGCGGTCGAGGTCGGGGTCGAGGAGGGTGATCAGCTCCTCGCGGAGCAGTCCGCGCAGTTCCTCGGGGGTGCGGGTGCCGAGCACCTTGACCCGCTCGCGCAGCCGGTCGACGAGCTCCTGGGTCGGGGCGACACCCACATCGGCGGTGAGGAGGGTCTCCTCGATCTCCTCCCAGGTGTCCTCGTCGAGGTGCTCGCGGGACAGGAGCGTCAGCAGCCCCTTGCCGAGCGAGTTCTGGGAGCGGGCGAGGCGGGCCCGGAGCCGTACGAGACGGCCCTCGGTGGGCTCGGGGACCTCGATCTCGGGGGCCGCCGGTTCCGCGACGACGGGGTCCTCGACGGCCGCGGGGGCCTCGGCGGCCTCCTCGGCGGGGAGCGGGACCTCCTCGACCGTCCGGCGTGGTTCCTCCCGCGGCGTCTCCGCCTCCTCGCCGACGTGCGGTTCGGCGGGCGGAGCGGTGATGGTCGGCGTGGTGGACGGCGGCTCGGCGGGCGGCAGCTGCTTCTTCTTGCGGCCGCTGATCACGAGCCCGCTCGTCACGGCGACCGCGACGACCAGAGCGATGACTACAGCAAGGATGAGTTCCATAACCCGACCAGTATCGGCCACGCGGGCGCCGGAGGCGGAGCACCCGGGACGGGACGGTTCCCCCGCGTCCGCGCGGAGCGCCCCGGGCCGGTGCCCGCCGGAGCGGCCGGGCGGCGGCCGGAGCGCCGGAACCGTTCCCATCTGACGCAGCGTCAGCTACCGTCCTGCCCTCCGCCCACCAGCGAAGGGGGACCCCCATGCCGTTCAGCGTCGTACGGTTCAACCTCGTCGATCCCCGCGCGACCCCCGACTCCCTCTCCGCCCGCTACCGGGCCGCCGTCGCCATGGCCGCGTACGCCGACGGGCACGGCGTCGACACCGTGCAGACCGAGGAGCACCACGGGGTCGAGAACAACTGGCTCCCCTCCCCCTTCGCCTTCGCGGGCGCGGTCTTCGGGGCGACCACACGGATCGCGGTGACCGTCTCGGCGATCATCGGGCCGCTGCACGACCCGCTGCGGCTCGCCGAGGACATCGCGGTCCTGGACCTGCTGAGCGGGGGACGGCTGGTGACGGTGGCCGGAATCGGCTACCGGCCGGAGGAGTACGAGGAGCGCGGGGTGGACTGGGGGCGGCGCGGCAGGCTCCAGGACGAGCTCCTGGAGACCCTGCTGGCGGCCTGGACCGGGGAGCCCTTCGGCTACCGGGGCCGTACGGTACGGATCACTCCGCGCCCCTTCACCCGGCCGCACCCGCTGCTCCTGGTCGGCGGCTCGTCCCGGGCGGCGGCGCGCCGGGCGGCCCGGCTGGGGCTGCCGCTCTTCCCCAGCGCGCACCTGCCGGAGCTGGAGGCGTACTACCGGGAGCGGTGCGCGGAGTACGGCACGGAGGGCTGGACGATGATGCCCGCCGAGGAGACCCCGCTGCTGCATCTGGCGGAGGACCCCGACCGGACCTGGGCGGAGTACGGGGAGCACTTCCTGCACGAGGCGCGGACGTACGCCTCCTGGCAGTCGAAGGACATCCGTTCGGCGGTGCGGTCGACGGCGACGACGGTGGCGGAGCTGCGCGCGGAGGGGGTGTACCGGGTGGTCACCCCCGGGGAGTGCGCGGCGCTGGGCCTGGAGAGCCTGGTGCTGCACCCGCTGTGCGGCGGGATGCCGGTCGAGGAGGGGTGGCGGAGCCTGCGCCTGTTCTGCGAGGAGGCGCTGCCCCGGCTCGCGGGGTAGGGCCGGGGGGACGGACGTACGGGAGGACGGGGATACGGGCGGACGGGCGGGCAGACGGACGGGAACGGGCGCGGGGGCCCGGCGTGCCGGGGGCGGGCCCGTCAGCCCATCTCCTCCAGCGTCTTGCCCTTGGTCTCCTTGACGTACCGCAGCACGAAGGGGATCGAGAGCACCGCGAAGGCCGCGTAGATGACGTACGTGCCGGAGAGGTTCCAGTCGGCGAGGGACGGGAAGCTGGCGGTGATGGCCCAGTTGGCGATCCACTGGGCGGAGGCGGCCACGCCGAGCGCGGCGGCACGGATGCGGTTGGGGAACATCTCGCCGAGGAAGACCCAGACCACCACGCCCCAGGAGAGGGCGAAGAAGAGCACGAAGACATGGGCGGCGACCAGGGCCACGGTGCCCTCGGTGTGGGGGAGCTTGCCGTCCACGAGGTCGGCGGAGAAGGCCCACGCCTCGAAGGCGAGGGCGATCGCCATGCCCGTGGAGCCGACGAGGGCGAGCGGCTTGCGGCCGACGCGGTCGACCAGGACCATCGCGATCACGGTGCCGACGATGTTGACGATCGACGTGGTGAACGAGTAGAAGAACGAGCTCGACGGGTCGATGCCGACGGACTGCCAGAGGGTCGCGGAGTAGTAGAACGCCACGTTGATGCCGACGAGCTGCTGGAAGACCGAGAGGCCGATGCCGACCCAGACGATGGGCAGCAGCCGGAAGCGGGAGCCCTCGGCGAACAGGTCCCGGAACGTCGACTTGTGCTCGCGGCGCATGGCCCGGTCGATCTCGGCGACGCGCGCGTCGAGGTCGGCGCCCTTCCCCTCGACCTCCGCGAGGACCTCCTTGGCCCGTTCGGTCCGCCCCACGGAGATGAGGAAGCGGGGCGACTCGGGGATGGCGAAGGAGAGCATCCCGTAGAGGAGCGCGGGCACGACCATCACGCCGAGCATCCACTGCCAGGCCTCCAGACCGCCGATCTTGCCGCGCTGGTCGCCGTCGGCCAGCTGGAGGATGCCGTAGTTGACCAGCTGGGAGATGGCGATGCCGATGACGATCGCCGCCTGCTGGAAGGAGCCGAGACGGCCCCGGTAGGCGGCCGGGGCGACCTCGGCGATGTACGCGGGGCCGATCACCGAGGCCATGCCGATGGCGAAGCCGCCGATGATCCGCCACAGGGCCAGATCCCACAGGGCGAAGGGCAGCGCGGAGCCGACCGCGCTGATCGCGAAGAGGACCGCGGAGATCTGCATACAGCGGATGCGGCCGATGCGGTCGGCGATCCGCCCGGCGGTGGCGGCGCCGACGGCACAGCCGATCAGGGCGATCGCGATGACCTGCGCGAGGGTGGCGGAACCGATGTCGTAACGGTCGCGGATCGCCTCGACGGCGCCGTTGATGACGGAGCTGTCGTAGCCGAAGAGGAAGCCGCCCATCGCGGCGGACGCCGTGATGAAGATGACGTGGCCGAGGTGGTCCGGATGGGCCGCCCGGCCCTCCGGCGACGGCGGGGGCGCCTGCGCGGTGCTGGTCACATGGGCTCCTCGGGGCGACGGTCCTTCCCCCGGGCGTCCCGGGCCTCCGGTGGCTCTGCCGGACGTCCGGGGTCTCCGGGGCTTCCAGTGGCGCACACCTTCCCGCCGTCCACCACTTCAACCGCGGCCCGTTCACCGCTTCAGCGGAGCCGCTGACCGATCACCTTCGAGACGCCGTCGCCCCGCATGGACACCCCGTACAGCGCGTCCGCGACCTCCATCGTGCGCTTCTGGTGGGTGATCACGATCAGCTGCGAGGACTCCTGGAGCTCCCGCATGATCCCGATCAGCCGCTGGAGGTTGGTGTCGTCGAGCGCCGCCTCCACCTCGTCCATCACGTAGAACGGGCTGGGCCGCGCCTTGAAGATGGAGACGAGCAGCGCCACCGCCGTCAGGGACCGCTCACCGCCGGAGAGCAGCGAGAGCCGCTTGACCTTCTTGCCCGGCGGGCGGGCCTCCACGTCGACGCCCGTGGTGAGCATGTCGTCGGGGTCGGTGAGGACCAGCCTGCCCTCGCCGCCCGGGAAGAGCCGCGAGAAGACGCCCTCGAACTCCCGGGCCGTGTCCCGGTACGCCTCGGTGAAGACCTGCTCGACCCGCAGGTCGACCTCCTTCACGACCTGGAGCAGATCGGTACGGGTCTTCTTGAGGTCCTCCAGCTGCTCGGAGAGGAACCGGTGCCGCTCCTCCAGGGCCGCGAACTCCTCCAGGGCCAGCGGATTGACCTTGCCCAGCTGGTGGTGCGCGCGTTCCGCGGCCTTCAGCCGCCTCTCCTGCTCCGAACGGACGAAGGGCCTCGCCCCGGCGGCCTCCGCCTCCTCACCCTCGGGGGTCGGCGGGGGCGGGACGAGCTGGTCCGGGCCGTACTCGGCGACCAGGTCGGCCGCCTCCACCCCGAACTCCTCCAGGGCCTTCGCCTCCAGCTGCTCGATCCGCAGCCGCTTCTCCGCCCCCAGGACCTCGCCCCGGTGCACGGAGTCGGTCAGCCCGTCGAGCGCGGACTTGAGGTCCCGGGCGCGGGCGCGGGCGGCGGCGAGGCCCTCCTCGCGCTCGGCCCGCGCCGCCTGGGCCGCCACCCGCTCCCGCTCGGCGCGGCCGAGCGAGACCTCGGCGTGGGCGAGGAGCTGCCGGGCGCCGGACGCGACGGCGCCCGCGACCCGCTCCTCGTGGCGCAGCCGGTCCCGGCGCCGCTCGGCACGCGCGCGTGCCTCCCGTTCGGCCCGCGCGGCCCGGTCGAGCGAGTCGGCCCGGCCGGCGAGCGCCTTGACCCGCTCCTCGTGCGTACGGACCTGGAGCCGGGCCTCCATCTCGTTCTGGCGGGCGTACGAGCCGTCGGCGGCGAGCCGGTCACGGACGCCGGTGGCGGGTTCCCCGGCCCCGTCGTCCCCGGCGTCGGCCGCCTCCTCGGCGACGAGCAGCCGCTCGGCCAGTTCCTCGGCCTCGGCGGTGGCCCGCTCCAGGGCCTCCTGGGCGCGGGCGGCGTGCGCCGCCGTCCGCTCGGCCTCCCCGGCCGCTCCCCTGGCCTGTCCCGCGAGCCGTCCGAGCCGCTGGGCGACGTCGGACTTCTCCCGGTCGGCGGTACGGCGCAGGGCGTCGAGTTCCTCGGTGAGCGCGGCGGCGGTACGGCGCCGCTCCTCGGCCTCGCGCCGGGCGGTGGCCGACTCCTCGCAGCGTACGGCCAGTTCGTCGAGCTCGGCGGCGGCCTCGGCCACCGCCGCCCGGACTTCGAGGAGGCTGGGCGCGCCCGCCGAGCCGCCCTGCGCGAGGTGCGCCCCGAGCAGGTCGCCCTCGGCGGTGACGGCGGTGAGCGCGGGCCGGGTCCTGACCAGGTCGGCGGCCTCGTCGAGGTCGGCGACGACCACCACCCCGGCGAGCAGGCTCCGGACGGCGCCGAGGAGTTCCTCGGGGCCGCGCACCAGCTCGGCGGCGCGCGGGCGGCCCTCGGGGACCGGGACGGGCTCCGGGCCGGGGGCTCCGGCCAGGAGCAGGGAGGCCCGTCCGGCGTCCTGCTTGCGGAGCAGGCGGAGCGCTTCGGCGGCGGCGCGGGGGCCGGTGGCGGCGACCGCGTCGGCGGCGGCGCCGAGGGCGGCGGCGACGGGGACCTCGTACCCCGGGGTGACGGTGAGGAGTTCGGCGACGGGGCCGAGGAGGCCGTCGAGTCCGGCGGAGAGCAGGGTGCCGGTGCCGTCCTTGCGGCGCAGTCCGAGGGAGAGGGCGTCGTGCCGGGCCAGGGTGGCGGCGCGGCGGCGTTCGGCGGTGGCCGCGGCCTCCCGGGCGCCGCTCAGTTCGGCCTCGGCCTCGGTGAGTTCGCGACGGGCGGCCCCGTACCGCTCCTGCTGTCCGGCCTGGGCCGCGTCGAGTTCCCCGACCTCGGCCCTGAGCAGCTCGTACTCCTCCTGGGAGGTGACGGCCCGCTCCGCCGCCTCGTCCCGGGCGGCGGCGAGCCGGTCGATCTCGGCGCGCGCGGCGGCCGCGCGCGAGCGGGCCGCGTCGGCCTGGCCGTGCAGCCGGGCGAGTCCCTCGCGCCGGTCGGCGAGGGCGCGGGCGAGGTCCTTGAGGCGGCGGTCCTCGGCGGCCAGGGCCTCTTCGAGCCCGGCCCGGTGGACGACGGTCTCCTCCAGGGCGCTCTCCGCCGCTTCCAGGGCTGCCGCGAGTCCGGCCTCCTGTTCTCGGACCCGGACGGCCTCGCGCTCCAGGTCCTCGGGGTCGCGGCCACGGCGTTCCTCGGCGGGGGCGGTGGTGGCGCTCTTCACGCGCGCGTCGGCGAGCGAGACGGTGCCCCGGACGCGTTCGGCCAGCTGGGAGAGGGCGTACCAGTTCTGCTGGGCGCTCTCCAGACGGGGGACGAGGTCCCGGGCCTCCGCCTCCAGGCGTGCCTCGTGGGCGAGGGCGGCGGCCAGTTCGCCTTCGGTGGTCTCCTTGCGGGCGAGCAGGGCGGCCTCGTCGGCGACCTCGGCGGTGAGGGCGCCGCGGAGCAGGACGAGGTCGTCGGCGAGGAGACGGAGGCGGGCGTCGCGGAGGTCGGCCTGGATGACGACGGCGCGGCGGGCGACGGCCGCCTGCCGGCCCAGCGGCTTGAGCTGGCGGCGGAGTTCGTCGGCGAGGTCCTGCACCCGGGCGAGGTTGGCCCGCATCGCGTCGAGCTTCCGCAGCGCCTTCTCCTTGCGCTTGCGGTGCTTGAGGACGCCCGCCGCCTCCTCGATGAAGGCGCGGCGGCCCATCGGGTCGGCGTGGAGGACGGAGTCGAGCTGTCCCTGGCCGACGATGACGTGCATCTCGCGTCCGATGCCGGAGTCGGAGAGCAGGTCCTGGAAGTCGAGCAGACGGCAGGTGTCGCCGTTGATCTGGTACTCGCTGCTGCCGCCGCGGAACATGACGCGGGTGAGGGTGACCTCGGCGTAGTCGATGGGCAGCGCGCCGTCGGAGTTGTCGATGGTCAGGGAGACCTCGGCGCGGCCCAGCGGGGGGCGGCCGGTGGTTCCGGCGAAGATGACGTCGTCCATCTTGCCGCCGCGCAGCGATTTGGCGCCCTGCTGGCCCATCACCCAGGACAGGGCGTCCACGACGTTGGACTTGCCCGATCCGTTGGGTCCCACAACACAGGTGATGCCCGGCTCGAAACGCAGGGTGGTGGCCGAGGCGAACGACTTGAATCCGCGGAGGGTCAGGGCCTTGAGATGCACTCCGGCGACTCTACCGGGGCCTTCGCGTTTCACCCGCGAAGGTGCAGGGCAGATCCTCGGGTGAGAAGGGGTGGGACGCGGGGGAAACGACGGGTGAAGAGGTGGGGGAAAGAGTGAAGGGACGCCGAGGCGCCCCTTGTGTGTCCAGCTCTGCCGATTCCGGCTGTGCCGGGCGTGAGTGTTTCCCACCTGGCCCCTGGGGGCTGGGTTGTCAGGTGAGCGCAGGCTCCGCCTGGGGTACGTCGAGATCGATGCTGTTCAGCAGCGACTCTCCCTGGTGGTGAGCGGCGGCAGCTGCGAGCGAGTCGTTCTCGGACTGAATCCTTACCAGCTCGGATTCGAGGTCCTGGACGCGCTGCTGAAGCCGTCGCATCTCGGCGAGGAGTCGCGGGTCGGAGCCGCCGACGTAACCGAGAAGCGCCTTTGCCATGATGGATGGTCCTCCACAATGAGTGACCGACCGAAGCGGTGTGGGTCGTGAGGGATTCGCACCCGCGGTGCTCGGCAGTACTGCTTGTCGTGCCGGTTCCACTGCCAAACAGCTAAGGTGCGCGGGGCTTCCAGAGTCTCACCAAAAAGTTTGACGGTCAACACGATCACACCCCGTTCCAAGGGGCGACCGAGGAGTGCGGGCCGACGCGAGGGGCGTCGGGGGCTCTCGGACTCGGTGCCTCGGGGCGTCGCGATCATCCTTACCCGGCAGCCTTCCACGGTGGGCGCTCCTTGGCAACCACCAGGAGGTTTCCCCCTCCGCACCCCTGTTACCGACCGTCCGCCCGGGGTCTCTCGCGGTCACCGGACGGAGTCGCGGCGCGGACCCGTCAGCGGATGGCGAAGCCCTCGTATCCACCGCGCGGCGTGGCCCAGATCTCAGTGACACCGTCCACGCGGCCGGGCGTGTCGTCGGAGTGGAGCCAGGCGAGCAGACGGTGGCAATTCTCACGCGGCCCCTCGGCCACCACTTGGACCCGGCCGTCGTCGAGGTTCAGGGCGAAGCCCAGGAGGTCGCCGATCTCCAGTGCGTTTGCCCTGGTGAACCATCGGAAGCCCACTCCCTGTACCCGGCCGCGTACCCAGGCGGTCATCCGTACGTCGTCGCTCATGACTGCACGCTAGCGGGCGGATCACCAGATGAGCACATCGCCCCGGCGGCGCATGGACTACAGTCCCGACCGAACACGCCTCACCCGTTCGGGCGCGCGCCGTTCGATCGACGGGCCGGGGCGGTACCCGACAGCAAAGCCAAGCAAAGGCCCACAGGACCAGCAGGAAGGCAGAGCAGATGGGACGCCACCGTCGTGCCGGAGCCGCACCCGCGGTGGAGGACCACGCGGCCGGTGCGGAGCCCCGGCACCGGGGTGCCCGTCGCAGGCGGCGCCCCGTGCGCACCGGTCTGCTCGGCGCCTCCGCCGCCGTCGCGCTCGGTGCCGCCGCCGTCGCCTCGGGCCTGCTGCCCGGCGGGGAGACCTTCACGCTCGGCGGCGCGTCCGGCGGCGAGCGCCCCGCCGAGTCCCGGCAGGCGCCCGAGCTGACCACCCAGGGCGGGGCGACCCGGACCCCGGCGGGCGACACGGCCACCGCGGCGGCTGCCCGCACGGACGCGGGCGCGGGCACCACGAAGACCGCCTCGCCGTCCGCCACCCCCACCACGAAGCCCACCCTGTCGACGACCCCGCCGAAGGCCCAGGCGCCGACGGAGCCCGCCGCGCCCCGGACCACGGCCGCGCCGGTCACGAAGGCGCCCGCGCCGAAGCCGGTCCCCACCACCGGGGCACCGGCCGGGGAGCGGCCCCCGGCCCCTTCGACCGCCGACCGGAGCGCCGCCGCCGAGGCGGAGGTCCTGCGGCTCGTCAACGTCGAGCGGGCCCAGGTGGGCTGCTCCCCGGTGAGCGCGAACGCCCGGCTGGCGTCGCTGGCCGGGGCGTTCAGCGCGGACATGGCGGCGCGCGGCTTCTTCGACCACACGGACCCGGACGGCGACACCCCGTGGACCCGCGCGGAGCGGGCGGGCGTCACGGGCATGGGCGGCGAGAACATCGCGCGCGGCCAGGTGGACGCGGCGGCGGTGATGGAGTCGTGGATGAACAGCGACGGCCACCGCGCCAACATCCTGAACTGCGACTTCACGACCCTGGGCGTCGGCGTCCAGTTCGGCGACGGCGGCCCCTGGTGGACCCAGGACTTCGGCTACTGAGCCACCCCCACCGGACGACCGCGCGGAGACCGGGGCCGTAGGGCGTGCGGGGGCGGTACGGCCCACGGGGACTCGCGGCCGTCAGGGGCGTACGGAGGACCGGGCTCGGGCCCTCCTCGGTCAGCGCACCCAGAGGACGACGGCCTCGCCGTCCCGGGCCGCGGCCCTGAAGTACAGCCCGAGGCCGTCGAACCAGTACCGGCCCCATTCGAGCGCCTCCCGGTCCTCCCAGGGTCCAGCGGGGGCCAGGACTTGTACGTGGAGAAGTACCGGCCCCGGACGGCGGGCGACCGGCGTCCGCCTCGGCCTCCAGGACCTCCTCGATGTGCGCGAGGGCACCGTCCGGGTCCTCCAGCGCCCGCGCCCCGGCCCGGCGGCCGTCATACGGAAGTACGCACCGGTCATGCCCGTGCCCGGATGCTGGGCGGGCCCTCCGACACCGGGCCCTCCGACACCGGGCCGCCCGGTCGTGCCGGGCGCCGGGACCCGGCACGGCCCCCGGCGGGGATCAGGCGGCGGCGCGGCCCAGCGCGAAGGTCGCGGCGGTGTCCGCGACCCGGCGGCCGAGGTGTTCGGCGGTGGCGATGTCCGCCTTGTGGACGGCCTCCGGGCCCCGGTCGGAGTCGGTCTGGGCGGCGGCTCCGGTGAAGAAACCGAGCCGGTTGAGGTCGTTCTCGGAGGCGTCGCTGCGGTTCCAGCCGGGCTTGAGGCCCAGGTTGACCCAGGTCATGCCGTGCTGACCGGCGAGGATCTGGAAGAACTGGAGGGTGTGCAGCTTGTCGCCGCTCTTGGAGCCGGAGTTGGTGAACCCGGCGGCGAGCTTGTCCTGCCAGGCGCCGGTGAACCAGCGCTTCGAGGAGTCCTCCGCGAAGCGGTGGAAGGCGCCGGAGGCGGTGCCCATGTAGGTCGGGGAGCCGAAGACGATCGCGTCGGAGGCGTCGAGCAGCTCCCACTCGGCGTCGGTGAGGGTGCCGACGTCGATCAGGTGGACGGTGGCGCCCGTGTCGGCGGCACCGGCACGGACCGCCTCGGCCAGGACGGCGGTGTGCCCGTAGCCGGAGTGGTAGGCGACGGAGACGACGGGGGTGGTCACAGGGGTGCTCCTCGGAATCGGAGGTCGGTGGAGGTGATGCCCGAAAGCAAAGCACTAACTTTTCGAAAGCGCAAGCTAAAGGAGAGCGCAGTCATGGCAGTGAGCGCTGCACGGGAGTACGGTGGTGCGCATGACTGACGACCTCGCCTACGACGTGTTCGCGCGGGCGTGCCCCTCGCGCGGAGCCCTGGAACACGTGACGGGCCGCTGGGGAAGCCTGACGCTGGGCGCCCTGCACGACGGGACGTTCCGCTTCAACGAACTGCGGCGCCGGGTCGACGGCGTGAGCGAGAAGATGCTGTCGCAGACCCTCCAGGCCCTGGAGCGCGACGGACTCGTCCACCGGGAGGCGCAGCCGACGAACCCGCCCCGGGTCGACTACCGGCTCACCCCGCTCGGCCGCGAGATCGCGGAACGCCTGATCGGTCTGATCGAGCTGGTGGAGGGCCGGATGCCCCAGGTCGAGGCGGCCAGGGAGAGCTACGACACGGAGCGCGCGACGGCCGTGGTCTGAGCCCCGGCAGCGGGCCGCGAGGCCCCCGGGGGCGAGAAGTGCCCGAGAGGCCGATGCGCGTCCCGGGGTCTCAGGCACGCCTCAGGAGCCGAGAAAGGCTCGACGGCCCGATGAGGGCCCGGAGCGGATGAAGCCTCGGAGCCGACGAGGACTCGGGGTCGATGAGGGCTCGGAGCCGAGGAAGCCTCGGAGCCGATGAAGCTCCGAGCCCGATGAAGCCTCGGGCGCCCGGAAGGCGGCTCGGAAGCCGAGAAGGGCGGGGGCCGCCGATCAAGCGCCCCCGCCCATCAGTCGGCCGCCCCATCAGCTGGCCGCCCCATCAGCCGGCCCGTCTGCCGGCCGGCCCGTCAGCCCGTCGTCGGGCGGGGCGGGCGCTGGCAGCGGGGGCAGAAGTAGCTGGAGCGGTTCATCCAGGGACGGCGGCGCATCGGCGTACCGCAGCGGTGGCAGGGCTCGTCCTCGCGTCCGTACGCGTCGAGCGAGCGGTCGAAGTAGCCGGACTCCCCGTTGACGTTCACATAGAGGCTGTCGAAGCTGGTGCCACCGGCGTCGAGGGCGGCGTTCATCACGTCCCGGACGTGTCCGAGCAGTTCGGCCGAGCGCGGACGGGTCAGGGTGGCCGTCGGACGGTCGTAGTGCAGCCGGGACCGCCAGAGCGCCTCGTCGGCGTAGATGTTGCCGACGCCGCTGATCAGGGACTGGTCGAGGAGCGCCCGCTTGACGGTGGTGCGCCGCAGCCGCAGCGCGCCCTGGAAGGCGTCGTCGTCGAACTCCGGGTCCAGCGGGTCGCGGGCGATGTGCCCGATGACGTCCGGAAGCCCGTCGGGCGTCTGGTCGTGCAGCGACAGACCGCCGAAGGTCCGCTGGTCGACGAAGCGCAGCTCGGTGCCCTCGGAGTCGTCGAAGCGGACCCGGACCCGCAGGTGCCTCTCGTCGGCGGAGTCCTCCGGCTGGACGAGCAGCTGACCGCTCATGCCGAGGTGGCCGAGGACGGCGGTGCCGGAGTCGGCGAGCGGCAGCCAGAGGTACTTGCCGCGCCGCCGGGCCGCCTCGAACCGCTGCCCCGTCAGCCGGGCGGCGAAGTCCGGACCGCCCGCGAGGTGCCGCCGTACGGCCCTGGGGTGCAGGACCTCGACCTCGGTCACGGTCCGCCCGGCGACCCAGCGCTCCAGTCCGCGCCGGACGACCTCGACCTCGGGCAGCTCGGGCACGGGACTCCTCCGGACGTCTTCGGATCGGACTCCCAGGGTACCGCCGGGGGATCACCCGGAAGGCCCGGTGGAAACGCCGGAACCCCGCCCTGGGGCGGGGTTCCTGGGAAGCGGGGGTACCGGCCGTCAGGCCGATGCCCGGTGGGGGGCCGGAGAGGGGGTGGTGCCCTCCGCCGGTCCCGCCTCGGCCGCGGCCTTCGCCGCCGCCGCGCGCTCGTCGGCCGCCGCGTGGATCTCGCGCCACGCGGACTCCGCCGCCTGCTGTTCCGCTTCCTTCTTGCTGCGGCCGGTGCCGGTGCCGTACGAGACACCACCGACGCGGGCGGCAGCAGTAAAGGTCTTCTCGTGGTCCGGACCCTCTTCGGAGACGAGGTACTCCGGGACACCCAGACCCTCGGCCGCGGTGAGCTCCTGGAGACTGGTCTTCCAGTCCAGGCCCGCACCGAGGTTCGAGGACTTCTCGATCAGCGGGTCGAAGAGCCGGTGCACCAGCTCACCCGCCGCTTCGAGGCCCTGGTCGAGATAGACCGCGCCGATCACCGCTTCGAGGGTGTCGGCGAGGATGGACGCCTTGTCCCGGCCACCCGTGCCCTCTTCGCCCCGGCCGAGCCGGATGAAGGAGCCGAGTTCCAGTTCGCGCCCCACGTCCGCCAGCGCACGCGAGTTGACCACCGCGGCCCGCAGTTTGGCCAGCTGGCCTTCCGGCAGGTCGGGGTGGGTGCGGTACAGCGTGTCCGTGACCACCAGACCGAGCACGGAGTCCCCGAGGAACTCCAGCCGCTCGTTGGTGGGCAGACCGCCGTTCTCGTACGCGAAGGAACGGTGGGTCAGCGCACGCACCAGAAGGGCGGACTCGAGCCGATAGCCGAGCCGCCCTTCCAGAAGCGTGTGGGACGAGGCATGGTCCGTCTTGTCGTCCGTCTTGCGGGACTCAGACATTGCGCCTCTCACCAGCCCAATCAGACCGAGAGGACCTGGCGCTTGTTGTAGGTGCCGCAGCTCGGGCACGCGATGTGCTGGAGCTTCGGCTCCTGGCAACGCTCACACGAAACCAGGGTGGGGACCGCAGCCTTCCACTGCGACCGGCGGTGGCGCGTGTTGCTGCGCGACATCTTCCGCTTCGGAACAGCCACGGCTACTTCTCCTGCTTCTCGGCGGCGCTTCGGACGTCCCCGTCAGAGGCATTGCCGCTCATGTTGTCCTTCTCATCGGTTCCGAGCGAACCGGCGAGTCCCTGCAGTGCCGCCCAACGGATGTCGACGGCGTCATGGTGGTGGTCCGGGTTCTCGTTCAGGCTGGCTCCGCACTGGGAACACAGACCCGCACAGTCATCCCGGCACACCGGCTGCATCGGCAGTGCGAGCACCACCGCATCACGCAGCACGGGTTCGAGGTCGAACATGCCGTCCTCGAGGGGGGTCATGCTCTCGTCTTCCTCGGCTTCGTCGTCCGCGACCGCCTTCGAGCGGCCCCGGTCGTCGGAGTCGGGGTACGAGAACATCTCCTGGAAGTCCACGTCGAGATCGAGCTCGACGGGCTCCAGACACCTTACGCACTCCCCCTCGGCCGATGCACGGGCGGTGCCTGTGACAAGCACCCCTTCCATGACCGACTCAAGACGGAGATCGATGTCGACCGAAGAGCCCTCGGGCACTCCGATCACTCCCTCGACGCCGAGGTCCCGGGGGGCCTCGATCGAACGCGAGAGCCGCTGGAGGGCGCCAGGACGCCGCCCCAGCTCGTGCGTGTCGAACACGAGGGGGTTGCGGTGGTCGAGGCGCGTGCTCAGGGCTCTTCCTGCTTTCGGATCGTGCTGCGTCGAGGGGGGGCTGCCGAACGTGGGCAGCGAGGATCGCGGAATACGCGCGACCGAAGAGCCAGGATACTGGACGCTTCGCCCAGGGCCCAATCGGGGGCTTGCGCCCCCCGATGCCCCTTTCCGGCCGGTCAGTGCCCCTGCTCGTACCGGCGCAGCTGCTCCAGATCGATCATGCCGGTGTCGAAGAAGCTGGTCTCCTCGAGCCCCGCGTTCTGCTGGGGCTGCTGGGGCTGCTGCTGGACGGGCGGCTGGTAGGCGTAGGGGTCCTGCTGGGGGTAGCCGTACGGGTCGGCCTGCTGCGGCTGCTGGTAGGCGTAGGGGTCGGCCTGCGGGACCTGCTGCGGGTATCCGTACGGATCGGCCTGCGGGACCTGCTGCTGCGGCATCTGCTGGTAGGCGTACGGGTCGGGCTCCGGGACCCGCTGCCGGTCCTGCGCCGGGGACGGGACGCGGCCCGGCTCGGGGTCCGCGAGCTCCGCGAGTCCGGCCAGGTAGTCGGCGTCGCTGGTGGGCGCGGAGCCGCCGAGTCCGTCCTGTGCGGCCATGTGCTCGCCGAGGTCGTCGCTGGCGATCCGGCCGTGCAGCTTCTGACGGCCCCGGCCGACGGCCTCCAGGGTCGTGCTGAGGACCGCCTCGAAGGCGCCGAGCTTGGCGTCCACGTACGCGTCGGCCCGGTGGATCAGGGTCTGCGGGTCGGAGCTGTACTCCGGGGCGTCCTCGTCCGCGTAACCGTCCTGGTCGAGGCCCGGCCCCCGGCCGAGGAGCTTCTCGCGGCCCCGGTCGACCGAGCCGATCGTCTTGTTGAGGACGACCTCGAAGTTGGCGAGCTTGGAGTCGACGTAGTCGTCGGCCTCGGCGCGGACCTCCTCGGCCTCGCGGCGGGCCTCGGAGAGGATGCGGTCGGCCTCCCCCTGCGACAGCCGGGCGACCTGGGTGTCGGAGACGATCGAGCCCCGCTCGGCGTGGGCCGCCTCGATGATCCGGTCGGCCTCCTGGCGGGCCTGCTCGACCAGCTGCTCGCGGCCCCCGATCAGCTCCTGGGCCTGGGCGAGGGAGCCGGGCAGGGCCTCCCTGACCTCTTCGAGCAGGGCGAGCAGCTCGGCCCGGTTGACCACGCAGGATGCCGACATCGGCATGGAGCGGGCGCCCTGCACGGTCGCGACGATCTCGTCGAGCTTCTTCTGCACGTCCACCTGGTGCTCGCCACTCTCTACAGCTGGATGGAGACGGACGGGACGACTGTAAGGGCAGTCGGCGCCCGCCCGACACCAGGTGACGGAACGTCAGCGGGGGTGGCCGCGCGTCACTTCCGCGTCAGGCGCTCGGTGAGGTGCCCCAGGACCGTCGGCGGGACCAGGTGGGAGACGTCACCGCCCCAGGCGGCGACCTCCTTGACCAGCGAGGAGGAGAGGAAGCTGTACGTGGGGTTGGTGGGGACGAACAGGGTCTCCACGCCCGTGAGGCCGTTGTTCATCTGCGCCATCTGCAGCTCGTAGTCGAAGTCGCTGACGGCCCGCAGGCCCTTCACGATGGCGGGGATGTCCCGCTGCTTGCAGAAGTCGACGAGGAGTCCGTGGAAGGACTCCACCTCGACGTTGCCGAAGTCGGCGGTCACCTCGCGGATCAGCTCGATCCGCTCGTCGACCGTGAACAGGCCCTTCTTCGACTGATTGATCATCACCGCGACGTGGACGACGTCGTAGAGCTTGGAGGCTCGGGCGATGATGTCGAGGTGTCCGTTGGTGATGGGGTCGAATGACCCCGGACAGACGGCGCGGCGCAACGTGGGTCCCTCGCTCTCCGGTCCGGTCATCGTGCGTCTTCGCACGTAGAGGCGGCGCGACCGTACCAAAACGTTCCCTCGCCGTAGCGACGGGCCCGCATCGGCTCGAAGCCGTCCGGCCAGCCGAATTCCCCGCCCCTGGTGCTGCGCTCCACGGTGACGAGGGCGTCGTCCGTGAGCCAGCCCCCCGAGCGGAGTGTGAGGAGAATCTCCCGCAGCTCCTCGTCGGAGACCGCGTACGGCGGATCGAGGAAGACCAGGTCGTACGGCTCGGCCGGGGCCGGTCCCGCCACGATCTGCTCGGCCCTGCCGCTGCGGGCCTCGGCGCCGGGCAGCCCCAGCGACCGCACGTTCTCCCGGATCGTCTTCGCCGCGCGCGGCTCCGCCTCGACGAGCAGGGCGTGGGCGGCGCCCCGGGAGAGCGCTTCGAGGCCGACGGCTCCGGAGCCCGCGTACAGATCGGCGACCCTGGCTCCGGCGAGGCTCCCGAGGAACGCCTCCCAGGTGGAGAAGAGTCCCTCGCGCGCCCGGTCGGAGGTGGGGCGGGTGCCGTTGCCCGGCGGTACGGCCAGGCGCCGCCCGCCGGCCGTACCGGCGATCACGCGGGTCATCGTGTCCTCGTCTTCCATGAGCGGGTGCTTGCGCCCCGGGTCTTCCCCGAGCGGGTGCTTGTGCCCCAGCTTATGGCCGCCCGCCGTGGTCAGCCCTTCTCCAGGTACTCCTCCCGGTCCTTGTCGAGCAGGGCGTCGAGCGCGGTCCGCAGCGCCGGGTGGGCGGCGAGGTCGGGGTCGGCGAGGACCAGCGCGGTGGCCTCCTCGCGGGCGGCGGCGATGACCTCCTCGTCGTCGATGACGGTGAGGACCCGCAGCGAGGAGCGGACGCCGGACTGGGCCTGGCCCAGGACGTCGCCCTCCCGGCGCTGCTCCAGGTCGATCCGGGACAGCTCGAAGCCGTCGAGGGTGGAGGCCACGGCGCCGAGCCGCTGCCGGGCCGGGCTCGCCTCGGGCATCTCGGTGACCAGGAGGCAGAGGCCGGGGGCAGAGCCCCGGCCGACCCGGCCGCGCAGCTGGTGGAGCTGGGAGACGCCGAACCGGTCCGCGTCCATGATCACCATGGCGGTGGCGTTGGGCACGTTGACGCCGACCTCGATGACGGTGGTGGCGACGAGGACGTCCAGTCGGCCCGCGGCGAAGCGGCGCATCACGTCGTCCTTGTCGTCGGGGTGCATCCGGCCGTGCAGGACGGCGATCCGGAGCCCGGCGAGGGGACCGGCACCGAGCTTCTCCGCCATGTCGAGGACGGCGAGCGGGGGCCGCTTCTCGGCGTCGTCCCCGGCGGGCCCCGCCTTCTTCTTCTGGTCCTCCTCGTCGCCGATGCGGGGACACACCACGTACGCCTGGTGCCCCTTGGCGACCTCCTCGCGGACCCGCTCCCAGGCGCGGGTGAGGAAGTGGGGCTTGTCGGCGGCGGGGACGACATGGCTGGCGATCGGGGAGCGTCCGGCGGGCAGCTGGTCCAGGACGGAGGTCTCCAGGTCGCCGAAGACCGTCATGGCGACCGTCCGGGGAATGGGGGTGGCGGTCATCACCAGGAGGTGCGGGGGCTGCTTGCCCTTGCCCCGGAGGGCGTCGCGCTGCTCGACGCCGAAGCGGTGCTGTTCGTCGACGACGACCAGGCCCAGGTCGTGGAACAGGACCTTGTCCTCGATGAGGGCGTGGGTGCCGATGACGAGGCCCGCCTCGCCGGTGACCAGGTCGAGGAGGGCCTGGCGGCGGGCGGCGGTGCCCATCGAGCCGGTGAGCAGCACGACCTTGGTGGCCCGCTCGGCGCCGCCGAACATGCCCTTCTCGGCCAGCTCGCCCATCATCTCGGTGATCGAGCGGTGGTGCTGCTGGGCGAGGACCTCGGTGGGGGCGAGCAGGGCGGCCTGTCCCCCGGAGTCGACGACGGCGAGCATGGCGCGCAGCGCGACCATCGTCTTCCCCGAGCCGACCTCGCCCTGGAGGAGGCGGTGCATGGGGTGCTCGGTGGCGAGGTCGTCGAAGATCTCGCGGGAGACCTTCGTCTGGCCGTCGGTGAGGGTGAAGGGGAGCTTGGCGTCGAAGGCGTCGAGGATGCCGTCGGGGGCGGGGCGGCGGGCGACGGCGGGCAGTTGGGTGTCGGCGTGGCGGCGGCGGGCCAGGGCGACCTGGAGGACGAAGGCCTCGTCCCACTTGAGCCGGTCGCGGGCGGCCGCGATGTCGGCCTTGGTACGGGGGCGGTGGACGAGCCGCAGGGCGTCGGGGAGTTCGGCGAGCCCACGGCCCTCGCGCAGGGCGGCGGGGAGCGGATCGACGGCGTCGGCGGCGCTCGGCAGGACGGCGTCGACGGCCTTGGCGATCTTCCAGGACTCCAGTTTGGTGGTGGCCGGGTAGATCGGGATGAGGGCACCCGCCCAGACGTCCACGGACTGTTCTCCGTCGCCGCGCAGGAGTTCGTACGCGGGGTGGGCGAGCTGGAGGCGCCGGTTGAAGAGCGACACCTTGCCGGAGAACATCGCGCGGGTGCCGGGCAGCAGGTCCTGGTGCGGTTTGTGCACGCCCTTGCCGAAGAAGACCAGCTGGAGGCGACCGCTGCCGTCGGTGATGGTCACTTCGAGGCGCTGGCCGCGCCCCTTGGAGCCGTTGAAGGTGAGCACCCGGGCGTCGGCGACCTGGGCGACCACGGTGACGTGCTCGTCGAGCGGCAGGTCGGAGAGCGTGGTCAGCTCGCCCCGCTCGGCGTACCGGCGGGGGTAGTGGTGGAGCAGGTCACCGACCGTGTGCAGGCCGAGGGCCTCGGCCATGACCTTGGCGGTGGCGGGGCCGAGGGACTTCTTGAGTGGTTCGTCGAACGCGGGCACGCGTTCCATTGCACACCACGGCACCGACAGGCGCGTCCGACACGGCGTGTCTCACTCCACGCCGATGAGCAGCGGGGGCGCTCCGGCGCCCGCGTGGTAGGTGGTGGTGTCGACGGCCAGATAGCCGCGTCTGACGTGGTGTTCGAGGTCGGGGGCGAGGCCGGGCGGGGTGTCGTCGGCGACGACGAGGGTGACGAGTTCGCCGCCCGCGGAGAGCATCCGGTCGAGGACGGTGCGGGCGGTCTCGGTGAGGTCCTTGCCGATGACGGCGACGTCGCCGTCGATGAGCCCGAGGACGTCGCCCGCCTGGCAGACGCCGGCCGAGGTGAAGGAGCGGTGTTCGGCGACGGCGAGTTCGGCGTAGCGGGTGGCTCCGGCGGCGGCGGTCATGGCGACGACGTCCTCGTCGAAGCGCCGGTCGGGTTCGTGGACGGCGAGGGCGGCGATGCCCTGGACGGCGGCCCGGGTGGGGATGAGGGCGACGCGGATGCCTTCGGTCCTGGCGCGTCCGGCGGCCTCGGCGGCGGTCCCGCGCAGATCGGTGTCGTTGGGCAGGAGGACGACCTCGCGGGCGTGGGCGCGGCGGATGGCGTCGAGGAGCTCGTCGGCCTCGGGAGGTTCGCCGGGCCGGGTCCGCACGGTGGTGGCGCCCGCCTCGGCGCAGAGTCCGGCGAGGCCCTCGCCGGGGACGACGGCGACGACCGCGCGCTGGGCGCGTTCGGTGCGGCCGGGGGCGGTGGCGGCGTCGGCGGCGAAGTGGCTGATGCGGATGCGGTGGGGGCGGCCCGCCTCGACGCCCGCCTCGACGGCGGCTCCGGGGTCGTCGACGTGGACGTGGACGTTCCACAGGCCGTCGCCGCCGACGACGACGAGGGAGTCGCCCAGGGCGTCGAGCCGGGCGCGCAGCAGGGCGACGGCGTCGTCGTCGGCCTCCAGGAGGTAGATGACCTCGTAGGCGGGACCGGCGGAGTCGTCGGGACCGTGCTCGGGCGGGCACTTCCCGTCCGGTGCGGGAAGGACGCCGGGCGCCGGGGCGCTGCCGGAGGGCCGTACGGCTCCGGTGTCCTGGGCGGCCCGTACGGCGCCGGTGTCCGTCGCGGGCGGCTGCGGGGTGCCGCCCGTGACGGTCTCCACGAGGGCGCCGAGGACGGCGACGAGTCCCCGGCCGCCCGCGTCGACGACTCCGGCGCGGGCGAGGACGTCGAGCTGGCCGGAGGTGGCGGCGAGGGCGGTTCCGGCGCCCTCGTGGGCGGCCCTGGCCACCTGGGCGAGGGGGCCGCCGCCCGCGCAGGCGACGGCCGCCGCGGCGGCGACGGTGAGGATGGTGCCGTCCACCGGGCGGGCGACGGCCTGCCGGGCCGCCGCGGCGGCCTCGGCGAGGGCGCGGGCGAGGTGATCCCCGTCACCTCCCTCGGCGAGGACCCCGGCCATGCCGCGCAGGAGCTGGGAGAGGATGGTGCCGGAGTTGCCCCGGGCGCCGAGCAGGGCGCCGTGGGCCATGGCCCGTACGGTCTCGGCGGTGTCGGGCACGGAGGCCGCGAAGACGGCTTCGACGGCCTGGTGGGCGGCTTCCGCCGTGAGGTAGAGGTTGGTGCCGGTGTCCCCGTCCGCGACGGGGTAGACGTTGATCGCGTCGATCTCCTCGCGCTCCCTGCCGAGGGCGTCCAGCGTCCGCGCGGACCAGGTCCTGAGCGCCGCTGCGTCGAGCTCGGTGAGCTCCTCGGAGGGCTGAAGGGCTCGCGGCAACGGGGGTCCTCCTTGGGCGGTGAGCTCACCGCAGGGTAGACCCGGGGTGTCCCTCCGGGGACCGGGGCCCGGGGCGAGGTCCTCGCAGACCATGGTAGTTTCGTTGCACCGAGGCAGGCGTTGTATGCTGCTTCGGTTGCCCGGTCCACACCGGGCCGTTCCCCGGCAAGCCACTTCAGACTCCTGATTCCGGTGCGCCGGATTTCACTGTAATTCTGAAGTCTTTGGAGTGACCCGTGGCTGCCAACTGCGACGTCTGCGGCAAGGGGCCGGGCTTCGGCAACAACATTTCGCACTCGCACCGCCGTACGTCCCGTCGCTGGAACCCGAACATCCAGCGCGTGCGTGCCGTGGTCGGTCGGACGCCGAAGCGGCTCAACGTCTGCACCTCGTGCATCAAGGCCGGCAAGGTCTCGCGCTAATTGCGACGTTCTGTCGTAGCGCAGCCCCTGCGGTTGCCTTGAAAGGCCGGTTCACCTAGGTGAACCGGCCTTTTGCCGTACCCGGGGACGGGTGACCGGAGACGGGTGGGCGGACCGCCCCCGGTGCCGAGGGGCCGTCCGTTCCTCAGTGCCTGAAGCGCCAGCCGTGGTCGACCGGGCCGATCCCCGCCCCCAGGGCGAACCCGGCGCCTATGGCCCCCGTCACGTACTCCTTGGCCCGTCGTACGGCCTCCGGGACGGCGAGGCCCCGGGCGAGCCCGGCGGCGATGGCCGAGGCGAGGGTGCAGCCGGTCCCGTGGGTGTGCCGGTTGTCGAGGCGCGGGGCGCGCAGCCAGTGCTCCTCGGTGCCGTCGGTGAGCAGGTCGACGGCGTCCCGGCCGGTGGGCAGGTGCCCGCCCTTGATCAGCGCCCACTCCGGTCCGTACGAGAGGACCGCCTCGGCCGCGATCCGCAGATCGGCCTCGTGGACGACGCGCACACCGGTGAGCTGTGTCACCTCGTCCAGGTTGGGGGTGGCGACGGTGGCCCGGGGCAGCAGCTTCGTGCGGACGGACGCGAGGGCGCTCCCGGCCAGCAGCGGGTCGCCGTGCTTGGAGACGCCGACGGGGTCCACCACGACCGGTGCCGGGGTGTCCGCGAGGAGCGCGGCGACGGTCTCGACGAGTTCGGCCGAGGCCAGCATCCCGGTCTTGACGGCCTGGACGCCGATGTCGTCGACGACGGAGCGGTACTGGGCGCGGACGGCGTCCACGGGGAGTTCCCAGACGCCCTGGACGCCCCGGGAGTTCTGGGCGGTGACGGCGGTGACCACGCTCATGCCGTGGACGCCGAGCGCCAGCATCGTCTTGAGGTCGGCCTGGACGCCCGCGCCGCCGCCGGAGTCGGAGCCCGCGACGGTCAGCACCAGCGGCGGCGCGTCGCTCACTCCGTCTCCCCGAAGTGGTCCCAGCCGCCCGCGCTGTGCCAGGGCGCGCCGTCGACGGTGACCTGCGGCAGCGCGGAGGGGTGGAGGACCTCGCCGATGACCTTCCAGCGGGCGGGGAGCTTCACGTCGGGCGGGAAGGTGGCCACGATGGCGTGGTCCTCTCCCCCGGTGAGCACCCACTGCATGGGGTCGACGCCGACGGCCTGGCCGATGTCGTTCATCTGGGTGGGGATGTCGATGAGGCCGGAGCGCAGGTCGATGCGGACCTTGCTGGCCTCGGCGATGTGGCCGAGGTCGGCGATGAGGCCGTCGCTGACGTCGCACATGGCGGTGGCGCCGAGTCCGGCGGCGGCGGGGCCCGCGTGGTACGGGGGCTCGGGCCTGCGGTGGGCCTCGACGAAGGCGCGGGGGGAGCGGAAGCCCCGGGAGAGGACGGCGTATCCGGCGGCGGACCAGCCGAGCCAGCCGGTGTAGGCGACGACGTCGCCGGGCTGGGCGCCGCCCCGGGTGACCGGGTCGTGGTTGCGGAGGTCGCCGAGGGCGGTGATGGACACCATGATCGTGTCGCCGCGCACCACGTCGCCGCCGACGACGGCGGCGCCCGCGACCTGGCATTCGTCGCGCAGGCCGTCCATGAGTTCGGTGGCCCAGGTCACGGGGAGTTCCGCGGGGACGACGAGGCCGAGGAGGAGCGCGGTGGGGACCGCGCCCATGGCCGCGATGTCGGCGAGGTTCTGCGCGGCGGCCTTGCGGCCGACGTCGTACGCCGTCGACCAGTCGCGGCGGAAGTGGCGCCCTTCGAGGAGGATGTCCGTGCTGGCCACCACGCGCCGGTCGGGGGCGGAGACGACCGCCGCGTCGTCACCGGGTCCGATCCGTACCGCCGGGGTGGACGTGAGCCGGGACGTGAGCTCCTTGATGAGCCCGAACTCGCCGAGCTCTCCGACTGTGCCCTTCACCGCGCCTCACCTCGTGTCTTCGTGCCGTCCTGCGGGTGGTGGCGCGTCCGTGCGCGCCGCGGGTCGCGGGCCGTCACCGTGCTGGGTACCGTCAAGTAGAGCGTCAACTTCTGTCCTGCGTACGCCACCGGGCGGGCGCCTCGGGTGGCGCGGGTCTCCCCGTGGCCCGTGGCGACGCGGTACCGTGGCGTCCCTTTCTCCCACAAGATCCTCGTGGTCGCCCTGGAGGTTCCGTGGTTCAGGCGTACATCCTCATCCAGACCGAGGTGGGCAAGGCGTCGTCCGTCGCCGACACCATCTCCAAGATTCCGGGGGTGATCCAGGCGGAAGACGTGACCGGGCCGTACGACGTGATCGTGCGCGCGCAGGCGGACACGGTCGACGATCTGGGCCGCATGGTGGTCGCGAAGGTCCAGCAAGTGGACGGCATCACGCGCACCCTCACCTGCCCGGTCGTTCATCTGTAGCCCCCGTCTACGCTTGGCCGGTGATGTCTTCCCACCGGCCCTTCGGCCTGCCCGCCACCGTCACGGCAGTCGTGCTGCTGTCGGCCGTCACCGGCTGTTCCCCGTCGGACGCCTCGGCTTCCGTCGTGGTGCCCAGCCCTCCGGCGGCCGAGGCCGCCGTCTGCCGGGCCCTGGCGAAGGAGCTGCCGGACACCGTCGCGGGACTCGGACGGAGTGACCCGGAGCCGGGCTCCGAGCTGACCGCCGGTTGGGGCGACGGTGCGATCGTACTGCGCTGCGGGGTCCCCCGGCCCGAAAAGATGAGCGATCCGAAGGCGCGGGCCGTGGAGGCCGACGGTGTGAACTGGATGCTGGAGGACCCCGAGGGGAGCGGGCCGCGTTTCACCTCGACGTACCGCGTGACGTACGTGGAGGTGAGCTTCGCCGAGCGCTTCGCGCACGACGCGACGCCGCTCGCGGACCTGGCCCCGGCCGTGCGGAAGACCGTGCCGTCGAGCCTGTGAGGGCCGTCGGCACGGTCTTCCGGGGGAGAACCCGTCAGCGCAGTCCCGTGGAGCGGGTCAGTGCCGCCTGGACGAGCCGGTCGACCAGCTCGGGGTAGCTCACGCCGCTCTCCTGCCACATGCGCGGGTACATGGAGATGGGCGTGAAGCCCGGCATGGTGTTGATCTCGTTGATGACGAAGTCGCCGTCCTCGGTGAGGAAGAAGTCGGCGCGGACCAGGCCCTCGCAGGACACCGCCTCGTAGGCGGCGACGGCGAGGCGCTGGACCTCGGCGGTGGCCTCGTCCCCCAGCGGGGCGGGCACGATGCCGGAGGCCGAGTCGATGTACTTCGCCTCGAAGTCGTAGAAGTCGTGGTCGGTGACCGGCGGGATCTCGGCGGGCACGCTGGCGCGCGGGCCGTCCTCGAACTCCAGGACGCCGCACTCGATCTCCCGGCCGCGCAGCAGCGACTCGACGAGGATCTTCGGGTCGTGGCGGCGGGCCTCCTCGACGGCCTCGTCGAGACCGGAGAGGTCGTCGACCTTGGTGATGCCCATGGAGGAGCCGCCGCGGGCGGGCTTCACGAAGAGCGGCCAGCCGTGCTCGGCGGCGAACTCGACGATCTTCTTGCGGGCCGCGGCCGGGTTCTGCTCCCACTCGCGCGGCCGGATGACCTCGTACGGGCCGACGGGCAGGCCGAAGGAGACGAAGACCCGCTTCATGTACTCCTTGTCCTGGCCGACGGCGGAGGCGAGGACGCCCGCGCCGACGTAGGGGACACCGGAGAGCTCCAGGAGGCCCTGGAGGGTGCCGTCCTCGCCGTAGGGGCCGTGCAGCACCGGGAAGACCACGTCCACCTCGCCAAGAACCTTGGGCACGCAGCCCGGCTCGGTGAGGACGACCTCGCGGTTGGCGGGGTCGGCGGAGAGGACGACGTCGCCCTTCTCGGACTCGGCCAGATCGGCGACGCTCGGCAGGGCGCGGTCGGCGATGGCCATGCGCTCCGGGGCGTCGGCGGTGAGCGCCCAGCGCCCTTCCGTCGTGATGCCGATGGGCAGCACGTCGTACTTGTCCCGGTCGATGGCGCTCAGGACGGCGCCCGCCGTGACGACGGAGATGGCGTGCTCGGAGCTGCGACCGCCGAAGACGACGGCCACGCGCGGCTTGCGGGGGCTCTGGGTGTTCTCGCTCATATCGCGTTGAGAGTACCTTGCGGTTCCCGAACTCCTGAGCGCCCCGCTGCCGCCGCGCGCGTACGGCGCAGCGCCGTCCCGCGCGGTCGGGAACGGTCAGCGGCGCTCGGGCTTGGCGCTGCGGGACATCAGTTCCTTGAGGGCGACGACCGGCGGCTTCCCGTCGTGGACGATGGAGACGACGGTCTCGGTGATGGGCATGTCGACGCCGTGGCGGCGGCCCAGATCGAGCACCGACTCGCAGGACTTGACGCCCTCGGCGGTCTGCCTGGTGGCCGCGATGGTCTCCTGGAGGGTCATCCCCCGGCCGAGGTTGGTGCCGAAGGTGTTGTTCCGGGAGAGCGGCGAGGAACAGGTGGCGACGAGGTCGCCGAGACCCGCGAGACCGGAGAAGGTCAGCGGGTCGGCGCCCATGGCGAGGCCCAGCCGGGTGGTCTCGGCGAGGCCCCGGGTGATGAGCGTGGCCTTGGAGTTGTCGCCGAGGCCCATGCCGTTGGCGATGCCGACGGCGAGGCCGATGACGTTCTTCACCGCGCCGCCTAGCTCGCAGCCGACGACGTCGGTGTTGGTGTACGGGCGGAAGTACGGGGTCATGCAGGCGGCCTGGAGCCGCTGGGCGACCGACTCGTCGACGCAGGCCACCACGGCGGCGGCGGGCTGCCGGGTCGCGATCTCCATGGCCAGGTTGGGTCCGGTGAGGACGGCGACCCGCTCGGCGGGCACGTCCGCGACCTCGATGACGACCTCGCTCATCCGCTTGGCGGTGCCGAGTTCGACGCCCTTCATCAGGGAGACCAGGACGGTGTCGGGGGCCAGCAGCGGGGCCCAGGCGGCGAGGTTGCCGCGGAGGGTCTGGGAGGGGACGACGAGGACGGTGAAGTCCGCGCCCGAGGCGGCCTCCGCCGCGTCGGCGGTGGCCGTGATCCGCCGGGGGAGCTCGACGCCCGGCAGGTAGTCGGGGTTGGTCCGGGTGGCGTTGATCTCCTTCGCGAGTTCGGCGCGGCGGCCCCAGAGGCTCACCTCGCACCCCGCGTCGGCGAGCACCATGGCGAAAGCCGTGCCCCAGGATCCGTTGCCGAAGACAGCTGCCTTGGTCACTTCGTGCCCTCCCCCGCGGCCCTGCGCCGCTGTTCGAGTCGCGCCCTGCGGTGGTCGTACGGCTCGGCGGGCGCCTTCTCGCCCCTGACCTCCTCCAGGAGGGCGGTGATGGCGGCCATGATGGTCTCGGTGGCCTCGCGGAGCACCTCGGGCGTGGGCTCCAGGCCGTCGAAGCGCGAGAGGTCCACGGGCGGACCGGCCTGCACGATCAGCGTCTTGCGGGGGAACAGCCGGAACTTGTTCTCCTCGGCGTACGGCGGCATCGCGAGGTTCGCGCCCCACTGGGCCACCGGGATGACGGGGGCCCGGGTGACCAGCGCGACACGGGCGGCACCGGTCTTGCCCGCCATGGGCCACATGTCGGGGTCGCGGGTCAGGGTGCCCTCGGGGTAGAAGGCGACGCACTCGCCGCGCTCGACGGCGTCGACGGCGGCGCGGAACGCGTCGAGGGCGTTGGTCGTCTCCCGGTAGACCGGGATCTGGCCGGTGCCGCGCAGCATCATGCCGACGAAGGGCGTCTTGAAGAGGCCGGCCTTGGCGAGGAGGCGGGGGACGCGGCCGGTGTTGTACTGGTAGTGCGCGTACGACAGCGGGTCCAGATAGGAGTTGTGGTTGACGGCGGTGATGAATCCGCCGTCGGCCGGAATGTGCTCCGTTCCGCGCCAGTCCCGGTTGAACAGAACCACCAGGGGGGGTTTGGCGATGACCGCCGCGAGGCGGTACCAGAAGCCGATTCTGCGGCGGGGCACGCGAACACCTTTCTCCGGGACGGGCTGGCAGGGGGTCAAGTGTCGCCTCCCGCTCCCGCTGTGTCGAGTGACACCGTACGCCCCGGACCCTGGGGCGGACCGGGTGGGCGGGACAGAATGAATCCGATGAACGCGACGCACCCGACGCACCCGGACGCGGCCGACGGCTGGTCCCTGGTCGTGCCCCTGAAGCCGCTCTCACGGGCGAAGAGCCGTCTGGCCGCGGCGGCCGGGGCGCGGCTGCGCCCCCGGCTCGCGCTGGCCTTCGCGGAGGACACGGTGGGCGCGGTCCTCGCCTGTTCGCGGGTGCGGGATGTGGCGGTCGTCACGGACGATCCGGCGGCGGCGGACGCGCTGGCGGCGCTGGGCGCGCGGATCGTGCCGGACCTTCCGGCGGCGGGGCTCAACGCGGCGCTCGCGCACGGGGTGCGGGCGGTGCGGTCCCGGCGGCCGTGCGCGCGGGTGGCGGCGCTCAACGCGGACCTGCCCGCGCTGCGCCCCGGGGAACTGGCCCGGGTCCTGGACGCGGCCCGGGATTTTCCGCGGGCTTTTCTCGCGGATGCCGCCGAAATAGGTACGACATTCCTCTCGGCAGGTCCGGGAGTGGAATTGGAACCCGCATTCGGGGGCGCGTCGAGGCTTCGGCATTTGTCTTCGGGAGCGCGGGAAATCAGGCTGGCCGGAGTGGATTCCGTACGCCGGGACGTGGACACCGGCGAGGATCTGGCGGCGGCGGAGGCGCTGGGGCTCGGTCCCCGGACGACCGCCCGGTGGCTGCCCGCGGCCGGATAGGCTGCGGCCCATGCAGGCGACCGCGTTCACGTACGACCCCGAGACCCGCAGCGGCAGTGTGCTGCTCGACGACGGCACCCCCGTGGAGTTCGGGGCGGCGGCCTTCGAGGCGGGCGGGCTGCGGCTGCTGCGGCCGGGGCAGCGGGTGCGGATCGAGACCGCGCCGGGGCCTTCGGGGGGCGTCCCGACGATCACCCTGGTGACACTGCAGACCTTCTGAGGCCCCACGGGGGCCTTATCGGGGCCTGCCGAGGTCCTTCCCGGACCTTCTCGGGCCTTCTCGGGCCTGTGTCTCGGGGCCCGCCGACGCCCTTCCGGGGGCCCGCCGGACGCGCCGCGGGCCGGGCTCCCCCTGAGGGAGCCCGGCCCGGCGGGTGTCCACCGTGGGTCCTACTTCTTGGCGGCGGCCTTCTTGGCGGTCGTCTTGCGCGCCGTCGTCTTCTTGGCGGGCGCCTTCGTCGCCGTGGCCTTCTTCGCGGCCGGCGCGGTCTTCTTCGCCGCGGCCTTGGTGACCTTCTTCGCGGCGGCCGTGGTGGCCTTCTTCGCCGCGGCCTTGGTCGTCGCCTTCTTGGCGGCGGTCGTGGCGGTCTTCTTCGCCGGGGTCGCCTTCTTGGCGGCGGCGGTCGTGGCCTTCTTCGCGGGCGTCGCCTTCTTCGCGGCGGCCGTCGTGGTCTTCTTCGCCGGGGTCGCCTTCTTCGCGGCGGCCTTCTTGGCGGTGGTGGCCTTCTTGGCGGCGGCCTTCTTCACGGTCGCGGAGGCGCCACCGGTCAGGCTGCCCTTGGGGGCCTTCTTGACGGAGACCTCGCCGCCCTTGGGGAGCTTCTTCGAGCCGCTGACCAGGTCCTTGAAGCCCTGACCTGCGCGGAAGCGCGGGACGGAGGTCTTCTTGACCCGGACCCGCTCACCCGTCTGCGGGTTGCGGGCGTAGCGGGCCGGGCGGTCGACCTTCTCGAACGAGCCGAAGCCCGTGACCGAGACCCGGTCCCCCCCGACCACGGCACGCACGATGGCGTCCAGCACGTGGTCGACGGCTTCGGCGGCCTGCTGGCGACCGCCCATCTTGTCGGCAATCGCTTCTACGAGCTGCGCCTTGTTCACGTCTTCCCCTTCGGAGACATTGCCAGAACGAAAGTGTTCAAGCTTTTTCGCACGTTAGGCATGTATATACCGCAAATCAAACACGAAACGGTCTAATCACCCTAGTGCCGCAACGCGGAAGTCCCGTTGCGGAGTTCTCGGTGTCAGTCGTCCTCTGGGAATCGGCCCTCGTCGAGGTCCTTCATCAACCGGTCCAGACGCGTTGCCGCGTCCTTGAGATCGTGCTTCGCCGCGGCCGTCACGACCAGCAGCTTCCGGGACAGCGCCATCCTTACGCCCTCCGGGACTTGCAGTGAGCGCACTCTTGTGTGCGCTTCCTTCAATCGGGCGGCGACTGCCCCATAGAGCTCGAGTTGGCTGTCGCGTTCCATGCACCGATTGTGCCATCTAGGGCGAGTTGTCGCCCGACAGGGTCTCAACAAGCGACTGCGCCCCCCACCGGACGGTGGGGGGCGCAGTCTTGGAAAAGCGCTGCTCAGGCCGTAATTGTACGGGGCTTGTGGGACGGCCTGACCGCCTCGAAGGCCGCGATGTCGGCTTCGTTCTGAAGGGTGAGGCTGATGTCGTCGAGCCCGTTGAGGAGCCGCCAGCGGGCGTTCTCGTCGAGCTCGAAGTCGGCGTCGATCCCGGTCGCCAGAACCTTGCGGCGCTCCAGGTCGACGGTGATCTCGGCCGTCGGGTCGGCCTCGGTCAGCTCCCAGAGGGCGTCCACCGTCTCCTGCGGCAGGACCACGGTCAGCAGTCCGTTCTTCAGCGAGTTGCCCCGGAAGATGTCCGCGAAGCGGGCGGAGACCACGGTCTGGAAGCCGTAGTTCTGGAGCGCCCAGACGGCGTGCTCGCGGGAGGAGCCGGTGCCGAAGTCGGGGCCCGCGACCAGGACCGTGGCGCCCTGCCGCTCGGGGCGGTTGAGGACGAACTCCGGGTCCTTGCGCCAGGCCTCGAAGAGACCGTCCTCGAAGCCGTCGCGGGTGACCTTCTTCAGCCAGTGCGCCGGGATGATCTGGTCGGTGTCGACGTT
Organism: Streptomyces sp. NPDC059247; assembly: GCF_042754005.1. Taxonomy (NCBI): domain Bacteria; kingdom Bacillati; phylum Actinomycetota; class Actinomycetes; order Kitasatosporales; family Streptomycetaceae; genus Streptomyces; species Streptomyces sp. NPDC059247. The sequence goes on along the minus strand of NZ_JBHYZW010000015.1, from coordinate 12,135 downwards.
GCCGCGGCGCAGCGGGACGGCCCGGCCGGTGTGCGTGGTGAAAGCTTCCATGGTTCCTCAGACCCCCGCGGGCGTAGCGACGTCGGACAGATCGGCCGGGGAGGCCAGATGGCCCAGGACGGCGGTGGCGGCGGCGACCTGGGGGGAGACCAGGTGGGTGCGACCGCCCTTGCCCTGCCGGCCCTCGAAGTTGCGGTTGGAGGTGGACGCGGAACGCTCACCCGGTGCCAGCTGGTCGGGGTTCATGCCCAGGCACATGGAGCAGCCCGCGTGCCGCCATTCGGCCCCGGCCTCCTTGAAGACCTTGTCCAGGCCCTCCTCGACGGCCTGGAGGGCGACCCGGACGGAGCCGGGGACGACCAGCATCCGGACGCCGTCGGCGACCTTGCGGCCTTCGAGCAGGTTCGCCGCGTTGCGCAGGTCCTCGATGCGGCCGTTGGTGCAGGAGCCTACGAAGACGGTGTCGACCCTGATGTCCCGCAGCGGCTGCCCGGCGGTCAACCCCATGTACTCCAGGGCCTTTTCGGCGGCGAGGCGCTCCGAAGCGTCTTCGTACGAAGCCGGGTCGGGGACGTTCGCCGAAAGCGGCGCGCCCTGGCCGGGGTTGGTGCCCCAGGTGACGAACGGGGCCAGCGAGGGGCCGTCGATGACGACCTCGGCGTCGAAGACGGCGTCCTCGTCGGAGCGCAGGGTCTCCCAGTACGAGACGGCGGCGTCCCAGTCCTCGCCCTCGGGGGCGTGGGCGCGGCCCTTCAGATAGGCGAAGGTGGTCTCGTCGGGGGCGATCATGCCCGCGCGGGCACCGGCCTCGATCGACATGTTGCAGATGGTCATCCGGGCCTCCATCGAGAGCTTCTCGATGGCGGAGCCCCGGTACTCCAGGATGTAGCCCTGGCCGCCGCCGGTGCCGATCTTGGCGATGATCGCCAGGATGAGGTCCTTGGCGGTGACGTCCTCGGGCAGCTCGCCGTCGACCGTGATGGCCATGGTCCGGGGACGGGCCAGCGGGAGGGTCTGGGTGGCGAGGACGTGCTCGACCTGGCTGGTGCCGATGCCGAACGCCAGCGCGCCGAAGGCGCCGTGCGTGGAGGTGTGCGAGTCGCCGCAGACCACGGTGGTGCCGGGCTGGGTCAGGCCCAGCTGCGGTCCCACGACGTGGACGACGCCCTGCTCAACGTCGCCCAGCGGGTGCAGCCGGACGCCGAACTCGGCGCAGTTCTTGCGCAGGGTCTCCAACTGGGCGCGGGAGACCGGGTCGGCGATCGGCTTGTCGATGTCGAGGGTGGGGGTGTTGTGGTCCTCGGTGGCGATGGTGAGATCGAGGCGCCGCACCTGCCGGCCGTTCTGGCGCAGACCGTCGAAGGCCTGGGGGCTGGTCACCTCGTGCAGCAGGTGCAGATCGATGTAGAGGAGGTCGGGCTCGCCCTCGGCGCGCCGGACGACGTGGTCGTCCCAGACCTTCTCCGCGAGTGTCCTACCCATCGCTTTCCCTCCGGCCGACGTCAGCGTCGGCACAACTAGAGACCCGTTCCGCGGGCCGTTGTGCGGCCGCCCCACCAGAGTGACAAGTTCCCGGGAAAATTGAACTTGCGTTTCACAGAGTGAGACGCGAATATCGTTGCATGGACAACTCTAGCGGCGTAGGCGTTCTCGACAAGGCAGCCCTTGTCCTGGGCGCCCTGGAGTCCGGTCCGGCCACCCTCGCAGGACTGGTCGCGGCGACGGGACTCGCACGACCCACGGCACATCGTCTCGCCGTGGCACTGGAACACCACCGCATGGTGGCGCGCGACATGCAGGGCCGGTTCATTCTCGGGCCCCGCCTCTCGGAGCTGGCCGCGGCGGCGGGCGAGGACCGCCTCCTCGCGACGGCGGGCCCGGTCCTGACGCATCTGCGGGACGTCACCGGCGAGAGCGCGCAGCTCTACCGTCGCCAGGGTGACATGCGGATCTGCGTGGCGGCGGCCGAGCGGCTCTCGGGTCTGCGGGACACCGTCCCGGTCGGCTCGACGCTGACGATGAAGGCGGGTTCGTCCGCGCAGATCCTGATGGCCTGGGAGGAGCCCGAGCGACTGCACCGCGGTCTCCAGGGCGCCCGCTTCACGGCGACGGCCCTGTCGGGCGTACGGCGCCGGGGCTGGGCCCAGTCGATCGGCGAGCGGGAGCCGGGCGTCGCGTCCGTCTCGGCGCCCGTGCGCGGTCCGTCGAACCGCGTGGTGGCCGCCGTGTCGGTCTCCGGCCCGATCGAGCGCCTGACCCGCCACCCGGGCCGTATGCACGCCCAGGCGGTCATCGACGCCGCCGCCCGGCTCTCCGAGGCGCTCCGCCGCACCGGCTGACACCCCCGCACCTTCTCGTACGGTCCCGGCCCACCGCTCCAACGCCGCAGCGGTGGGCCGGACTTGTGCGTGCGTACGGCCGGGAACAGCGAGGAAGCCCTCCCCCGAAGGGAAGGGCTTCCTCGTCTCGTACCCCCGACCGGATTCGAACCGGCGCTACCGCCTTGAGAGGGCGGCGTGCTAGGCCGCTACACAACGGGGGCCTTTGTGGATGTGATCCACGATTGCAGATGAGCTCTGCGAGCTGGCCTACCTGGACTCGAACCAAGAATGACGGTACCAGAAACCGTAGTGTTGCCAATTACACCATAGGCCATGGCGGTTAAACCGTACCCCCGACCGGATTCGAACCGGCGCTACCGCCTTGAGAGGGCGGCGTGCTAGGCCGCTACACAACGGGGGCCCTAGCGATCCCACTCGGCCGAAGCCGAGTGATGTCACCACGTTTTCACCGGGAGCTACCCAAGTGTTCCGCAGGATGGATCTGTACCCCCGACCGGATTCGAACCGGCGCTACCGCCTTGAGAGGGCGGCGTGCTAGGCCGCTACACAACGGGGGCCTTTGTGGATCTGATTTCCACGATGCAGATGAGCTCTGCGAGCTGGCCTACCTGGACTCGAACCAAGACTAACGGAACCAGAAACCGTCGTGCTGCCAATTACACCATAGGCCACCGGGACAACCTCCCCACCAGGGGGATCTTGCTCGGCTTGCGCTTTCCGGGTTCTTGCCTTTCGGCTTGTTCCCCTCGGCGCAGGAAGAACATTACCCGAAGGTGGACGGTGCTCCAAAACGGGTATCCCCGCGGAGCAGGTCAGGGAGCTGACGGAGGCTGGTGATCCGGTTCAGCTCGGGTCGTCCGCCGGTGTCGGCCCGGTCCAGCCAGATGCCCACCAGCCCCGCCTCCACCGCGCCCCTGGCGTCGATGTCGGGCTGGTCCCCCACGTACGCCACCTCCCCCGGACACAGGTCAAGGGCCTCGCAGGCCGCGTGGAAGGCCTCCGGGGCCGGTTTGGCCACCCCCAGTTCGGCGGCGCACAGCAGGGCCTCGAAGCGGTCCCGCACACCGAGGACCCGCAGCTTGCGGTCCTGGTTGCGGAGGCTGGAGTTGGACAGGATCCCGTGACGATAGTCATCGGCCAGGAGGTCCAGGACGGGCACGGTGTCGGGGAAGAGCTCCCAGGCCGCCTCGTAGTGGACGAGGTAGCGCCCGAACCAGTCGTCGGCCTCGGCGGCGGTGAGCTCCGGCGCCGCGAGGAAGTCGCGGACGCGGTCCCTGCGCTGGTCCTCGAAGTCGATCCCGCCCGCCTCGAAGCGGCGCCAGTGGAGCGTGGTCAGCTCCCGCCAACGGCCGAGGGCCCGGTCGACGGAGTCGAATCCGTCCACCAGGCCCTCGGCCGTCAGGTGCGCGTCCATGCCGGCGTGGTCGGCGCGCGCGTAGTCGAAGATCGTGTCGTCGACGTCCCACAGCACCGCGCGGATGGTCATGCGCCGACCGTACCGCGCGGTGGGGGTCAGGCGGTGAGCTTCGCCAGGGCCGCGTCGATGCGGGCCAGGGTCTTCTCCTCGCCGAGGATCTCCAGGGACTCGAAGAGCGGCAGGCCGACCGTGCGGCCGGTGACGGCGACACGGACCGGGGCCTGGGCCTTGCCGAGCTTGAGGCCGTGGGCCTCGCCCGCGGCCAGGACCGCGTTCTTCAGGGACTCCGGGTCGCTCCAGTCGGCGGCGGCGAGCTTCTCCCGGGCGGTGGTGAGCAGGGCCACGGGCTCGCCCTTCATCGCCTTGTCCCACGAGGGCTGGTCCAGGACCGGCTCGGGCAGGAAGAGGAAGTCCACGTTGGCCGTGATGTCCGAGAGGACGGTCACCCGGGTCTGGGCGTGCGGCGCGATGGCGTCCCAGGCGGCCCGGTCGAAGTCCTCGGGCGCCCAGGGGGCGCGCGGGGCCACCAGCCAGGGCTCGCAGGCCTCGGCGAAGGCCTTCGGGTCCAGCATCCGGATGTGGTCGGCGTTGATCGACTCGGCCTTCTTGAGGTCGAAGCGCGCCGGGTTGGCGTTGACGTCGGCGATGTCGAACTTCGCCACCATCTCGGGGACCGTGAAGATGTCCCGGTCGGCCGAGAAGGACCAGCCGAGGAGCGAGAGGTAGTTCAGCAGGCCCTCGGGGAGGAAACCGCGCTCCCGGTAGAGGTTGAGGGAGGCCTCAGGGTCGCGCTTGGAGAGCTTCTTGTTGCCCTCGCCCATCACGTACGGCAGGTGGCCGAAGGAGGGGATCTCCTTGGCGACGCCGAGCTCGATCAGCGCCTTGTAGAGGGCGACCTGGCGGGGGGTGGAGGAGAGCAGGTCCTCGCCGCGCAGGACGTGGGTGATCTCCATCAGGGCGTCGTCGACCGGGTTGACCAGGGTGTACAGCGGGGCGCCGTTGGCCCGGAGGATGCCGTAGTCCGGCACGTTCTCCGGGGTGAAGGTCAGCTCGCCGCGGACCAGGTCGGTGAAGGTGATCGGCTCGTCGGGCATCCGGAAGCGGACGATCGCGGCGCGGCCCTCGGCCTCGTAGGCGGCCTTCTGCTCGGCGGTGAGGTCGCGGCAGTGGCCGTCGTAGCCGGAGGGGCGGCCGGCGGCGCGGGCGGCGGCGCGGCGCTCGTCGAGCTCCTCGGTGGTGCAGTAGCAGGGGTACGCGTACCCGCCGGCGAGCAGCCGGTCGGCGACGTCCTTGTAGATGTCCGTCCGCTGCGACTGCCGGTAGGGCGCGTGCGGGCCGCCGACCTCCGGGCCCTCGTCCCAGTCGAGGCCGAGCCAGCGCAGCGAGTCGAGCAGCTGCTCGTACGACTCCTCCGAGTCGCGCGCCGCGTCGGTGTCCTCGATGCGGAAGACCATGGTGCCCTCGTTGTGCCGGGCGAAGGCCCAGTTGAAGAGAGCGGTGCGGACCAGACCCACGTGGGGGTTGCCGGTCGGCGAGGGACAGAAACGGACGCGGATCGCGTTAGCCACGCTTGATCACCTTATTGGTGAGAGTGCCGATGCCTTCGATGGTGACGGCGACCTCGTCGCCGGGGGCGAGGGGGCCGACCCCGGCGGGGGTGCCGGTGAGGATGACGTCGCCGGGGAGCAGCGTCATGGCCTCGGTGATGTGGACGACCAGGTCCTCGATGGAGCGGATCATGTCGCTCGTCCGACCCAGCTGGCGCTGCTCCCCGTTGACCGTGGCCTGGAGGGTCAGGTCGCCCGCGGCGGCCACGCTCAGACCGGTCTCGACCCAGGGGCCGAGGGGGCAGGAGGTGTCGAAGCCCTTGGCGCGGGCCCACTGGTTCTCGCGCTTCTGGACGTCACGGGCGGTGACGTCGTTGGCGCAGGTGTAGCCGAAGATCACGTCCTGGACGCGCTCGCGGGGCACCTCGCGGCACATGCGGCCGATCACCACGGCCAGCTCGGCCTCGTAGTGCAGCTCCCGCGAGAAGGAGGGGTACTCGATGGCGTCGCCGGGGCCGATCACCGAGGTGGTGGGCTTGAAGAAGGCGACGGGGACGTCGGGGACCTCGTTGCCGAGCTCGGCGGCGTGCGCCGCGTAGTTGCGGCCGATGCCCACGACCTTGTTGGGGAGCACGGGCGGCAGGAGCCGGACCTTGCTGAGCGGGACCTTGGTGCCGCTGAGCTCGAAGTCGGTGTACGGGATGCCCTTGATGATGTCGAGGACCAGGCCGCCGGACTCGACGGTTCCCTCGCCCTCGACGGCGCCGAAGGCCACATTGCCGTCGATGGAGAATCTGGCGATGCGCACGAGTGCTGTCGCCCCTCACTTGGTGCTTGCTGGAGTCTGACGCTCCAGGCTAACGCGGCGCGGGGGCGCTCGACCTGCGATATCAGCGCCTCCCATGACGCGCGTCACAGGAGGCGGGGACGCGCTACGGGGTCAGCGGGCCAGCGTGGCGTAGGGCTGCGGCTCGAACGGCGCGGGGGCCTGCATGAGGACGGTGCGGCGCGGGTTGGCCGTACGGGCGGGCAGCGCGGCCGTGTACTCCGGCCGGGCGCCCCGGCCGAGCTCCGCGGCGTCCACGAGGTGGACGAGGGTGGAGCGGCGGGGGTTGGCCGTGGAGCCGGGCGTCGTCGTCTTCGTCGTCTTCATCGGGGTGGTCTGACCCTGTTCCGGTACGGGCGCCGCGGAAGGGCGCGAAGGGGTGTAAAGCGTCAGGCTAAGCACGGGATTCCCCGGAAGAGCATGGCCAAGACGTCGGGAAGAGTGTGAGTTTGCTCACCCATGGGTGAGCATTTCAGGCATTACGGGCAGCAGTTTGTCACCTCTGAAAGGTACATTCCGCCACTGAATACTCCATTCCGCTCCTGATCATGGCGACTGGGACACAGGGGTATGCCCACTCATTGGAGTGGAAAAGTCCGAATCCTCCGCGATCATCGTCTACATGGGGTGACCCACCGGGCACGGGTTGTCATTCCCCTCCCGGCACGGCACTCGGCCCTTGTTGGAGATCCTGCACTGTGCTGCAATTCCACGCACCGCCGCGGGTTTCGAAGCCGGCGCGCACGGGGCGCACCGCAGCGCCGGCCGAGTGGCGGGAAAGGGGGAGCTGCGCCGGTCACCGATGACCACCTGGGGCGTCACACACGCCCCGACGAAGCCGACACCGTCCTCTCCGTTCATCCGGAAGGACGCCTGGTCAAGAGGTTGCGACGCTAGTGCAGGGACGTTTCAAGAGGGATGGCTCGGGGTCTGCCCAGGCCCGTCAGGGCCGCGCGGATGCTCCGGCGGAGCAGGAACCGCGCGCCGGGACCGACCGCGGTCCCTCGGCCCCGCGCACCCCGAAGCAGGGCAAGGGCCCGTCCGGCGACGCCGGTGACGCGGGCAGGCGCCCCCACGCCGGTGCCGCCCCCGCCGAGTCCGCCGAGGCGCCCGTCAAGCCCCGCGCCGAGAACGAGGTCGGCTCGCGAATAGCCCTGCGCAACTGGCGCATCTCCACGCGTCTGGTCGCCCTGCTCACCCTCCCCGTGGTCGCCGCGACCACCCTGGGCGGCATCCGCATCAACGAGTCGCTCAAGGACATGGAGCAGCTCGACCACATGCAGCTGCTCACCAAGCTGACCCGTGAGGCGACCGACCTCGCCCAGGCCCTCCAGGCCGAGCGCGACCTCTCCGCCGGACCGCTGGCCAACAGCCGCCCCGTCAGCGACTACCAGGTCGCCAACAACCGCCGGAAGACCGACCGCGAGTACAAGGCGTTCCTCGAGGCGACCGAGGACATCCCGGCCACCGAGGGCGACGAGGCGCTGCGCAGCATCCGCCAGAACGTCAGCCAGATCGCCTCGCAGGTCATCCAGCTCAACACGATCCGCGGCAACGCCTACGCCAAGGGCGTCTCGCACTCGGTGACGGTCGAGGCGTACAGCCGTCTCGTCCGCTCGCTGCTCAGCCTGTCGCAGGACATGGCGCAGGCGACCAGCAACCCCGACATGATCAAGCGGACCCGGGCGCTCGCCGCCTTCTCGTCCGCCAAGGAGTACGCCTCCATCCAGCAGGCGATCATCGCCGGTGCCCTCCCCCCGAGCGACAAGACCGCCGGAGACCTCCAGCAGGGAGACCGCCTCTACGGCGAGGCCGCGCTCAACTCCGAGGGCGTCGAGCTCAAGTCGTTCCAGGCGATCTACGAGTCCACCGGCGGCGATGCCAACGAGCTGACCGCCTCCCTGAACAGCGGCAACCCCTCGATCCTCGCCGCCGAGAAGTACGCCGAGCGCGTCCTGAGGACCGACGACGCCATCAAGGCGAAGAATTCCCAGCGCGGCCATCTGAACTTCACCGACGAGTACGGCACCAAGATCGCCGCCATGAACCGCATCGAGCGCGGTCTGCTCGGCGACATGGAGACCATGGCCCGTGAGCTGCGGCAGGAGTCGCAGCGCGAGGCCATCGTCAACGGTGCGCTGATCCTCCTCGTCCTCGGCGTCTCGCTCATCGGCGCCTTCGTCGTGGCCCGGTCCATGATCCGGTCGCTGCGCCGCCTCCAGGACACCGCCACCAAGGTCGCCCAGGAACGTCTGCCCGAGCTGGTCAAGCAGCTCTCGGAGTCCGACCCGCAGGACGTCGACACCTCCGTCGAGTCCGTCGGCGTGCACTCCCGGGACGAGATCGGCCAGGTGGCCGCGGCCTTCGACGACGTGCACCGCGAGGCCGTCCGTCTCGCCGCCGAGCAGGCCCTCCTCCGGGGCAACGTCAACGCGATGTTCACCAACCTCTCGCGCCGTTCCCAGGGCCTCATCCAGCGCCAGCTCTCGCTCATCTCCGAACTGGAGTCCCGCGAGGCCGACCCGGACCAGCTGTCCTCGCTCTTCAAGCTCGACCACCTCGCCACCCGTATGCGCCGGAACGGCGAGAACCTCCTCGTCCTCGCCGGTGAGGAGCCGGGCCGCCGCTGGACCCGCCCGGTCCCGCTGGTCGACGTCCTGCGCGCCGCCGCCTCCGAGGTGGAGCAGTACGAGCGCATCGAGCTGTCCTCGGTCCCCGCGACCGAGGTCGCCGGCCGGGTCGTCAACGACCTCGTGCACCTGCTCGCCGAGCTGCTTGAGAACGCGACCTCGTTCTCCTCCCCGCAGACCAAGGTCCGGGTCACCGGTCACGCGCTGCCCGACGGCCGGGTGCTCGTCGAGATCCACGACACCGGCATCGGCCTCTCGCCCGAGGACCTGGCGGCCATCAACGAGCGGCTCGCCTCGCCGCCCACCGTGGACGTCTCCGTCTCCCGCCGCATGGGTCTGTTCGTGGTCGGCCGCCTGTCCCTGCGACACGGCATCCGCATCCAGCTGCGCCCGTCCGACTCGGGCGGCACCACCGCGCTCGTCATGCTCCCGGTGGACGTGGCCCAGGGCAACAAGAAGCCGATGCCGAAGCCCGGCGGCCAGGGCGCGATGCCGCCCGGCACCGCCCCCGGCGGCCGTCTCCCCGCGGGTCCCGGCGGCCCCGGCGGCGCGCGGCCCGGCCAGGGCGGCGCGTCCTCCGCGGCCGGCCGGCTCGCCTCGGGCGCCGCCGCGGCGCGCGGCCAGGTCGGTACGGGCGCTCCCCGCCCCGCGCTGCCCGCCCGCGACGGCTCCCCGCTCCCCGGCGGCCCGCAGCACGCCCCGCAGCCGCAGAACGCCCAGCTCGACCAGACCGGTCAGCTGCCGCAGGTCCCCCAGGGTCCGCAGGCACCCCCCCCGGGTGTCGACACGATGCGCCCCGGCGGCGGCCTCATCGGCGGCGCCGCGAGCGCCATCCCGTCCCGTACCGACGTATGGGGCAACCAGGGGAACCAGAACCGTGCCCACCAGGCACCGGCCGTCCCCCAGCAGCCGCAGGAGAACCAGCCCGGCGGATACGGGTACCCGCGCGCCGAGCTGCCCGGCGGCAACCCGCAGCAGCCGCGCCCGCAGGCCGCGAGCTGGGGCGACGACCCGGCGCGGCAGCCGGTCCGCCCGCAGCAGGAGACGAGCCCGCTGGACGCCCCGCGCGGCCACGAGGAGCCCGAGACCACGGGTCTCTTCGGTGCTCCGCAGGGTCCCGGCTCCACCGGCCAGTTCCCGCGCCCGGACTTCGGCGCCCCGCAGAACCCGGCCGCCACCGGCCAGTTCGGCCGCCCGGACGCGCCCCAGGACCCCGCCGCCACCGGCCAGTTCCCGTACCCCGACTTCGGTGCCCAGGCGCCCCAGCGGCAGGGGCTCCCGCAGCGGGCCCAGGAGCCGCAGGTCCCGCAGCCGTACCAGGGTGTCCAGGATCCGGCGGAGACCGCGCAGTTCCCGCGCCCGGACTTCGGCGCCCCGCAGGGCCCCGGCTCCACGGGCCAGTTCCCGCGCCCCGACCTCGGTGCTCCGCAGGGCCCCGGCTCCACGGGCCAGTTCCCGCGTCCGGACTTCGGTGCTCCGCAGGACCCGGCCGCCACCGGGCAGTTCGGCCGCCCGGACGCGCCCCAGGACCCCGCCGCCACCGGCCAGTTCCCGTACCCCGACTTCGGCACTCCGGCACCCCAGCAGCAGGGACTGCCCCAGCGGGCCCAGCAGCCGCAGGCGCCGCAGCCGTACCAGCAGGGTGGCCAGCAGGGCGGTCAGCAGCAGTTCGGCCAGCAGCCCTACGTGCCGCAGGCGCAGCAGCGGGCCCCGCAGCAGCCCCCGGCCCCGCAGCAGCGGCCCGCCGGTGACTTCGGCGCCCCGCGTCCGGTCGGCGAGCAGCCGCTGGAGCCGCGTCAGCCGCAGCTCCAGCAGCCGCGACGGCCGGAGGCCCTGCCGCCGGCCGGTGGCTCGGGCGACGGCCGCACCCCGCTCTACGACACGCTGGAGACCAACTGGTTCCAGCAGCAGGAGCAGGCCCAGCGGCAGGGTCAGGCCCCGGACGCGACGCACCCCGGGCAGCCCCCGGCCGCCGCGCAGCCGCCCGCCCCCGCGGGCCGTCCGGGCGATCCGGCCGCCGACGGCCGCCAGAACGGCGGGGCCGCCTGGCGGACCTCGCCCAACGACGAGCTGGTGCGCCAGGCCGAGCGGGTGCGCAAGCCCGCGGCCGGCGGCGTCACCACCTCCGGTCTTCCCCGGCGCGTGCCGAAGGCCAACCTCGTACCCGGGACCGCCCAGGAGCAGGCGCACACCGCCGGCCCCCAGGTCTCGCGTGCACCCGACGACGTCCGCGGCCGGCTCACCAATCTGCGCCGCGGCATCCAGCAGGGCCGACAGGCGGGCAACCCGACCACGGGTGGCAACCCCTCCGGTCCGAACCACCAGCAGGAGCGTTAGTTGAACGCGATGAGCCAGGCGGCGCAGAATCTGAACTGGTTGATCACCAACTTCGTGGACAACACCCCCGGGGTGTCCCACACGGTGGTGGTCTCCGCCGACGGACTCCTGCTGGCCATGTCCGAAGGATTCCCCCGCGACCGCGCCGACCAACTGGCGGCCGTCGCGTCCGGACTGACCTCGCTGACCGCGGGCGCGTCCCGGATCTTCGAGGGGGGCCCCGTCGCCCAGACGGTGGTGGAGATGGAGCGCGGCTTCCTCTTCCTCATGTCGGTCTCCGACGGATCCTCGCTGGCCGTGCTCGCCCACCCCGAGTGCGACATCGGCCTCGTGGGCTACGAGATGGCGCTGCTGGTCGACCGGGCCGGCAGCGTCCTCACCCCGGATCTCCGCGCGGAGCTCCAGGGCAGCCTGCTGCACTGACGGGCCGTCCCCGGACCAAGCCCGACCGCACGACCGCACGACCGGGCGGTACGCCCCTCCGTACCGCCTTTTGGCACCGTTCACCGTCCGGCCGCCCCATCCGGCCCCCCACCGGCCCCATCAGACGGCAGAAGTTTGCTGTCACGCCCGGAGGATTCATGACCCCGCCCCCCGCCTCTCACGATCCGTACGGCGCCTCAGTCGACGAGTACGGACACGAGGGCGACCAGCCGCTGGTGCGTCCGTACGCGATGACCGGCGGCCGGACCCGGCCGCGCTACCAGCTCGCCATCGAGGCGCTGGTCAGCACCACGGCCGATCCGGCACACCTCGCGACGCTGCTCCCCGAGCACCAGCGGATCTGCCACCTGTGCCGTGAGGTCAAGTCGGTGGCCGAGGTGTCGGCGCTGCTGTCGATGCCGCTCGGCGTCGCCCGAATCCTCGTAGCCGACCTGGCGGAGGCCGGCATGGTGGCGATCCACCAGCCGGGCAACGGAGAGACCGGCGGCACGCCGGACGTGACACTGCTCGAAAGGGTGCTCAGTGGACTTCGCAAGCTCTAGCGGCGGCGCGGCCCGTTCAACCACCAGCGCGAAGATCGTGGTGGCGGGCG
>NZ_JBHYZW010000014.1:74316-176592 GCF_042754005.1 Streptomyces sp. NPDC059247 | reverse complement strand
AGCTACCTCGCCGGCCTCCACCTCCGCGCCGCGATGATCTGGATCGACGACCTCCTGAAGGTCGCCGACTGATCACAACATCACACAGGCCCTAGGCGCCAGGTTCCTGCGCGAAATGAAATCGCACCTGCCCGTCGAACTGCTGCTCCCCGTCATCACGCCCCTGGGCGACCTCTCCGGCCTCCGGGTCTTCGTCTGGCAGTTCGACGGACTCTTCGTCGTCCTGGCCGGTGTCCTCCTGATGAACGGGACACAGTCCGCACCCGCCGCCGCCCTCACCGCCCTGGCCGCCACCACCTGCTGCGTCTGGGCAGGCCTACGCCGCACAGGCCACCCCCTCCACTCCCTACCCACCCGCCTCCACCGCACCTGACCGACCAGGAGGAACCCGCACCCGAATCTCCGCCCCGAAGGCATCCGAGACGAGACAACGACGCCCAGACCCGAGAACCACCCGACGACGTCTCCGAAACGCACAGGCCACCCGCCCCGAGGACCGGCGTTCCCGCCCGCGAAGACCGCCACCACCGACCCCCGAAAACGAAAGGACCCGACCCGAAGTCCGGGCCGAGGGTCGCCCCGCGCAGGCCACGTCCCCTACCTCCTCCAGCACGCGGACAACCCCGTCGACTGGTGGCCCTGGGGACCCGAGGCCTTCGAGGAAGCGAAACGGCGGGACGTGCCCGTCCTGCTGTCGGTCGGCTACTCCGCGTGCCACTGGTGTCAGTGAACTCACAGACCCGGTAGCCGACGGTGCTCACACGTCCCTGATGATCACGCGCTTCCCGCAGAGCTTCGCCCAGTCGTCACGGTCGGAGGTCAGAACGATCACGGGAGCCGGGACACGGAGCGCGAGCGCGGTGACGAGGGCGTCGATCGCGTACTTGTGCCCGTGCAGCCCGCCAGCGTCCTGAAGCAGCGCCACGGCGGCCAGGGAATCCTCCTGGCTGACCGGTTCCACCCGCAGCCGGGAGAGCACCCACTTCAAACGCGCCAGATCGGTCTTACCATGTACGGCCTCAACAATGGTCAGCGCGGACACGAGTACGGGAACTCCAGCCTGCCGGGACGCCTCGATGCGAGCCGCCATGCCGCGGTCGTTGCGCAGAAGCAGAGAAAGCGCCTCGGAGTCGAGCACCAGCGAGCGGGCCGGCTGCTCCTTCACGCGGCGCCCCGCTCCACATTCTCGGCGTTCACGTCTCCGAACAGCTCGCGACGAGCGGCTTCGATCTCCTGCTCCGTGAGCGCGCCATGCTCCTCCTCGTGGGACGCCACGATCTCGGCGAGCCCGTCCATGGCGAGCTGGTGCCTGACAGCTTCGGTGATGTAGCTGGACAACCCGCGGCGGCCGGTTCGGGAGCGGAGCTCGCTGACCAGCTCGGCGGGCATGGACACGGAGATGTTCTCGGTGGTCCCGGGGCGGGATGGCTTCATGGCCCTAGTGTAATACATCATCTATTACAAGGAGAGGGTTTGTGAGGCAGCGAGGGCTTGCGGTGCTCCGCGTACTCCGAGGTCGACATGGCGGGGGAGCCCTCTCGACCCGTCGCGAGGACAGCAGGCGGGACTGATGGAGCGGCGGTTTGTAGGGGGAGGAGCAGAATTCCCGCCCGTCGGTGTCCGGCATTTGGTTGGGTGGGCGTCGTGTCCCTCTCGAACGGTGAATTCCGCCTGCCAGTCGACGTCCGTCCGATCTGGGGGAAGCTGGGCAACGGTTCCCGGCCGCACCCCCTCATCTGTCATGCGTTGGACACCGCGGAAGTGGCGTCCCAGTTGTTCGACCTATGTCTTGGGCCCTATCTCAAGAACCGTCTGGAAGCGGCGCTGGAGCCGCTCGGGGACGCGCGGGAGTGGGCCGCGAGGCTGGCGGGACTGCACGACCTGGGCAAGTGTTCACCCACCTTCCAGGGGTTGAGGGCGGACGTCGCCAAGACGCTGCTGCCAGAGTCCGATCACGCGGGCATCGACCGGTTGCGGGAAGGTCTGAGGAGTTCCGGGGCGCGGACGGATGTGGCGCACGGGCTGATCAGCGCGCTGTACGTACGGAAACTGCTGCTGAAGTGGGGCGCCTCGGCGGAGACTGCCGAGTCCATCGGGGTCGTGCTTGGCGCTCACCACGGGTACGTTCCGGGCCCGGCCGATCTCCGGCAGGTTTCCTACAAGCGCGGTGCGACCGGAGGGGAGACCTGGGCCACCCGTGTGGAGGCACTGGCCGACGAGTTGTGCAGGTTGCGTCGTACCTCGGAAGGTGAGCCGAGTGCGGCCGACTGGGCGCGGGTGACGATGGACGGGCCTGCGGAACTGGCCCTCGCGGCGCTCACCTCGGTCAGTGACTGGGTCGCGTCCGATCGGAAGGAGGTGGCCCACGCCGGTGCGGGCGTCGACATAATCGCGTATGCCGCCGGAGTGGCAGCGACCGAGCAGCCGAAGGTCAAGTCCTTGGGGTGGGAGGCGTGCACGGTACCCGAGGACACCTCCTTCGGATCGTTGTTCCCCCAGAGTTCCGAACGGCGCGACCTCCAGACCCGGCTGGAGCAATTGGTCGCCGGTGAGCGAGGACTCGGGGTGTTCCTGTTGTCCGCGCCGACCGGTGAGGGCAAAACGAAGGCTGCCTTGCAGGCTGCGGCTTGCATGATCCGTCTGCATCATCTGCGGGGGTTCCACGTGGCCATGCCGACCAGGGCGAGCGGTAACCAGGCGTACGAGGTTGCCGCCGAACTGCTGAGGCCGTGGGATGGACACGCAATGGGTCGGCTAAAGCTGTTCCACGGCGCCGCGGGCGAGTACCTGGACCGGCGGTCCGCCGTCGGTCCGCCACCGTTGTGTCCCGAGTGCGTCGCGGAGGACGGCGGCTCCGGGGCATCGGAGCAGTTCGGGTGCGACAGTGACGCGCAGGCGAAGGCTCAGCTGTCCTCCAAGGCCGATCACCTGAATCCGCTGGTGGTGAGCACTGTCGATCAGGTGTTGAAGGCTGCCGTTCGCTCGGGGCACGTCTTCGTGCGACTGGCGGGGCTCTCGGGCAAGGTGATCATCTTCGATGAGGTGCACGGCTACGACGTGCACGCGGGGGTTCTGTTCGAGACCTTGTTGTACCGATTGGGCGGGCTGCGGACACCGGTGGTGCTCCTGTCGGCGACCCTGTCGACTCGCCAGCAGCACGCCTTGGTGAACAGCTGGCGGGCGGGAGCCCTGGGGCTGTCGGTGGGGGAGCTGCCGGAACCCGAAGTCCCGGGGACGGCCGCCTATCCGCGGATCCTTTCCGCCGATGTCTCCGTCGGGGGCACGGTGTCCGCGGTGGGGGTCACCGCCGCTCCCGTCAACCGTGACCGGGTGGTCCAGTTGCACTGGGTGGATCGGCAAGACGTCGTGGAACTCGCCTTGCGGGAGGCGCGTCGGGGTCGGAACGTCGCGATCGTGCACAACCTCGTCGGGGAGGCGGAGAGGGACTGGGAGTCGCTGCGGAGGGGAGTGGGGGACGTGGCCGGGCAGACCGTGGTGACGGAGTTGATTCACGGGCGGCTCGGTCTGGCGGAGCGGCTCGCGGTGGAAGGACGCCTGCGCGCCTGCTTCGGGCCGCGGGGTTCGATGACCGCAGCGGCTGGGAGCGGGGGATCGGTCGTGATCGGCACCATGGTGCTGGAGAGCAGTCTCGACCTGGACTTCGACGTGATGATCAGCGCGGTGGCGCCGATCGACAGCCTGATCCAGCGGATGGGACGGATCGGGCGGCACCGGGTGGGTGCCGAACGGCCTGAAATCCGGTTCGTCCTCATCAGGGTGCCGGAGCCGCGCTCAGGACGGAAGGCGGTCAATTTCAGTTACGCCGTGAACGTGTACGACGAGGCGATCCTTCTTCGCACGTTGGCGGTGCTGAGGGAGCGGGACGTGATCCGATGCCCCGACGAGGTACAGGAATTACTCGACAGGGTGTACGACGACGGCGAGGAACTGCGTTCCCCGCTCGGATGGGAGGAGCAGTGGGAACGTGCGGCGGCCCGGTCAGAGAGGGGCACGCCGAAGGTGGGTCGCGAGGCGCTGATGGCCCGCATCCCCATGTCACCGGGTACGAGATGGGGTCTGCGGACCCTCACGGAATTCGGTCGTGCTGGTATCGGCACACGTCAGAGCGGCCATAGAGCCGACCGGGACCGCAAGGCCTGACCGGACTCCACGGCCGGGGCGGTAGGTCATTTTCGGGCAAGATCGCTGCCTATTGGCCGAATGTATGCGAGACGGCCGCGATTTCTTGAGGAACGTGTGCGCGGTGCGCCGGGATTCGCTTCACTGATCCCGCGCCGCAGTTCCAGAAGACGGAGGGGTCGAGTGACGTTCGATTTGTTGCGCGAACCCTGGCTTCCAGTGCTTCCGCTCGATTCCGACCACATCACCCAAGTGAGTCTGGTCGCCCTCGTCCTCAACGCGCACCGTCACCGCCGCCTCGTCGGCAGCAGCCCGACGATGACGGCGGCGCTGCACCGGCTCGTGCTGGCCTTCCTGCACCGGGCGTTCACCCCCGATGACGACGACTGGGACGAGCTGTGGATGGCCGACCCAGCACATCTGCTCGACGAGGAAGACGAGTTCCGGCGTCGGCTCGATCGCTATGTGGAGCGCACGGAGTCCCGGTTCGACCTGTTCGATGCCCACCGGCCGTTCCTGCAGTGCCCGGATCTCGCGAGGCGTCCCTCGTGGAATCCCGCCAAGGATGCCGAACCGCACCAGAGCACCGCCGTCCTCGTCGCGCCGTGGGCCACCGGCAACAACCGCACCCTTTTCGACCACACCACCGCCACCGAACGGCCGGAACTGTCACCAGCCGAGGCCGCGCGCTGGCTGGTCACGTTGCAGGCGTACGACACCGGTGGGCAGAAGACCGGATACGAGAAGAGCCCGGCCTCTTCGCAGACCTCTCTGGGCAGCTACTTCGGATGCGCCCTCCTGGAGGGGGACACGCTCCGCAGGACCCTTCTGCTCAACCTCGTCGCGTACCGGCCCGACGAAGGGCGTCCGACCGGTACCGGCCCTGCGGATCGGCCCGCCTGGGAGGACGACGAGGTGCACCGGCCCGATCCGGGCCCGCCGCGTCCCCCTCTGGGGCTCACCGACGCCTTGACCTGGCCGTCGCGGCGGGTGCTGCTCTTCCGCGGCCGGGAGGCCGCGGGGGCTTCGGTCGTGGGTGTGCTGCGCACTCCGGGGACCCGTCTCGACGGTGACTTGTCCCAGGACGTGGAACCCATGGCCGCCTTCCGCGAACGGTGGGTCTCGGATTCCAAGCCAGCACGCACCGTGCCCGTTCGGCTGGAGGGGGTGCGCGGCGTGTGGCAGTACACGCAGGAGTTGTTGTTGCCGGAGGTCGCGCGCTGGAGCCGCTCCGGCCGTAAGTACCAGGGCAAGGCGGGGGAGAAGAAGCTCGCGTCGAAGAACAAGCTCGTTCCCTCACTGGTTCCCGGAGCCGAGCCCGCCCGATTGCGACCCCTCGCGGTGTCCAGGGTGGACGGTTCGCACGTCATCCCCGACTCGACGGTGTTCACGCTGCGGGTCTTCGGACAGGAGTTGGGGAAGAACGGCGGGAACATCGTCGCGTGGTACGAGGAGGAGGTTCCGGCCCCCGTCGCCCTGATGCGGGCTCGTGATCGCCGTATCGGGTACGTCATCGGAGAAGCCGTCGCCTATGCCGACAACCTCGGTAACGCCCTGCGCGTGATGGAGACGACCTACCGCCAGAGTTTCGCCCCTCCGTCCTCCGGCCGTCGCGGAAAACCGTCTGCGGCCTTGCGGCGCACGGCTCTGGAAATCGACTTCTGGCCGAGGGTGGCTGAGCCCTTCAACGAACTCGTTCGGCGCCTCGGCGTCTCGGTGGGTTCGGACGCCGAGATCGAACAGGCCGTGACCGAATGGGCGGACGTCGTTCACGGCACTGCGGGCCGGGCAGCTCGACGCTGGGCGGAGGACGTCGGACGACGAGACCGGGAGCTTTTGGCGGCCGGTGAGAGCTACACGCACTACCTCCGTGCCGCCACGTGGCTCCGCGACCGTCACCGCGAGAACCTCGCCCAGTACACGGAGGTCTCATGAGCTGTCGAACACGGACGACGAGAATCGACGCGAGGAGGAGCGCCCAATGACGGTACGGACCGAAGCCCGTGAGGAACGGCAGACTCGGCGTGACGCGTTCGTCTCCCACCTGCACTCCCTCGCGACGGCGCGGGAATCGGACGCCACGCATCTGGTGGCCCGAGGGCGTGCGGAGCTCGCCGTGCTGAGACGGGGCTTCAGCGGCGGGCGACACCAGGCGCAGGCGTACGGGATCGTCGTCCCGTACGGCCCGCCGGAAGACGAGCAGGACGTCTGGCTGCTGGTGAGCGGTCTCTTCGCCCTGCACCCTCTGCCCCGCTCGCTGGGCGGACCGCACGCACCGACCCTCGCCCGTTCCCTCGGGGCTCTCGCACGGGCGAAGGGGAGTTCGGTCGAGCGCCGCTTCACCGAACTCGTTTCCGTGGAGGGCGCGGCCCTGGAACACCAGGTGCGCCAGGCTGTGCGACTCCTGCGCGGCAGCCACACGCCGTTGAACTACGGACGGCTCCTCGACGATCTCGTCGTCCTCCTCTCGACGGACCAGACGGATTACCGGGTGAAGGAGCGGCAACGCGTGCGACTGCGCTGGATCAGCGACTACCACCATCACCCGGTCGCCCGGCCCCGGAGGGCGGACGACGAGCCGGGCGGCGACCCTGGCACCCCGCTCGACCAGGCCCCCGATCCGACCACCCAGGATGACGAATGATCATTGAGCTCCACCTGCTCCAGTCCTTCCCGGTCAGCAACCTCAACCGGGACGACATCGGACAGCCGAAGACCGTGCGGTTCGGCGGGGTCACCCGGGCCCGGATCTCCAGCCAGTCACTGAAACGGGCGGCACGTGAGCTCTTCACCTCACACGGCCTGGAAACGGGTGACATCGGGCGGCGGACGAAGCAACTGCCGGAACGGGCCGGCATTCTCCTCGCTGAGCGCGGCAAGTGCGAGGTGGGCAGGGCGCAGCTGGTGGCCCAAGAAGCGCTGGCGGCGTTCGGATTCGGGGTGACCGAGGACCGGGGGCGATCCGAGTACCTGTTGTACGTGGGACCGGCCGCCGTGGAGCATCTCGCGGACTACTGCGAGAAGCGCTGGGGCATCCTGGAAAAGGCGCTGGAGAAGGAGGAGAAGCGCAAGGCGGACGCGAAGAAGGCGTCACGGACCAAGGTCAAGCCGACGCAGAAGGAGCTCATTGAAGCGCGGAAGGTCTTCGACTCCTCCCGGGTCGCCGACATCGCGCTCTTCGGCCGGATGATCGCCGACAACCAGGACTTCTCCGTGATCTCCGCCAGCCAGGTCGCCCACAGCATCTCCACCCACGCCGTGGCCAACGAGTTCGACTTCTACACGGCCATGGACGACATGCGTCCGGCCGAGGAGCCCGCCGCGGACATGATGGGCACCATCGACTACAACGCGGCTTGCTACT
This sequence comes from Streptomyces sp. NPDC059247, assembly GCF_042754005.1. Lineage (NCBI taxonomy): Bacteria > Bacillati > Actinomycetota > Actinomycetes > Kitasatosporales > Streptomycetaceae > Streptomyces > Streptomyces sp. NPDC059247. The sequence continues at coordinate 169,088 of NZ_JBHYZW010000014.1, read as the reverse complement.
ACCGCTACGCCAACCTGGACACCGACCGTCTGCTCCGCAACCTCTTCGGTGAGGAATCGGTGCCCCCGGAGGAACTCTCCACCGAGGACAAGGCGCTCTTGGTCCGCAGTGTCCGGGCCTGGCTTCGGGCCTTCGTCCACGCCGTCCCGCGCGGCAAGCAGAACTCCATGGCCGCGCCGACGGTCCCCGACGTCCTGTTGGGAGTCGCACGCACGGACGGGGCGTGGAGCCTCGCTAACGCGTTCCTCTCGCCCGTCGGCGACGTTGCGGACCTGATGGACACGTCCGCCCGGCGCATGACGGGATACTTCGATCAGATCCGTGACTTCTATGGGGACGAGGAGCTGCGCGGCGTGCACTACGGCTCCCTTGATCCGAGCGGAGGGCTCTCCGACCGCCAACCACGTGGTTGTCAGGAGGCGAAGGGCATCGATGCCTTCGTCGAGGGGCTCATCGGCTCGGCCGGTCTCTGAGGAGCGGTGCGGTGACGTCCACCCTGATCCTGTGCCTCGACGCTCCCATGCAGTCCTGGGGCGTCTCCTCCCGCTTCGACCGCCGGGACACGGCCCGTGAACCGACGAAGTCCGGAATCGTCGGTCTGCTCGCGTCGGCCCTCGGCGTGGCGAGGGACGACGACGATCGCGTTCGGGAACTCGCCACACTGCCGATGGGCGTTCGGGTGGACCGCGAAGGCGAGCTGGAACGCGACTTCCACACCGTTTCCAACGTGCCCAACACCGAAGGCGGTGCGGGAGCCACCGTCGTCAGCGAGCGGTTCTACCTGTCGGGGGCGCTCTTCCTCGTGGTTCTCGAAGGAGCGGACGAGGAGGTGCGCGGCCTGTACCGGGCCCTGAGACGTCCTCGATGGCCCCTGTTCCTCGGCCGCAAGGCATTCCCGCCCGGTACTCCCGTCGTACACCCGGACGAGAGCCGTGCGGTATACGACGGTCACGTGGACGACGTGCTGGAGGGCCATCCTTGGCTGGAGACACGTCCAGCGCGGCTGCGCCGTGCACGCGAGCGCCTGGACGCGGGTACACCGCTGCACCTGCGGACCGTGCGCGACACCGTGCCCGTGTTCGTAGGAGCCGAGTTGCGCCACGACCACCCGATCTCATTCTCGGCACGGCGGCGGCACGGAACGCGCGCGGTACGTGTCGGTCACGTCCCTCTGACCGCTCCGATGCTCCCACGACAGCCGGAGACCACCTCGAAGTCCGAACAGGTGGGAACAGCATGAGCCTCTGGCTGACCCGGTTGACCCCCGATCTGCGCAGAGGGGACGTGTTGAACGACCTGAATGACGCTCACTTGATGCACCGCCGCGTCATGTCCCTCTTCCCCGACCGCCTCTCCGACACCCCCCGCAGCGACGTGGGTGCCCTCTACCGGACGGAGCCCGTGCGAGACGCGGTAAAGGTCCTCGTGCAGAGTCACGTGCAGCCCGAGATCGGACGCCTGCCCGAGGGATACGCAGAGACGGGGGTGCTGCACCTGAAGTCGTACCTCGACACGCTCGCGGGGGGCATGCGGGTGCGCTATCGGATCGCTGCCAACCCTTCGAAACAGTTGGCCGTTCCCTCGGCGGGAGGCGGCCGGGTCGGGCAGCGGGTGGCCTTGCACGGGGAGGCCGCCGAGGAGTGGTGGAGGTTGCGTGCGGCCAAGGCGGGGCTCCGTCTCCAGTCCGGGCTCGTGACCCCCCGGCATCCGCTCGTCAGCCGACTCCGCGCACGCGCGGGCCTCCGATTTCACCTCGCACAGTTCGACGGGGAGGCGGAGATCCACGACGTGTCCGCCCTGCGGCGAGCCATGTGGGAGGGAATCGGAAGAGGCAAGTCCTACGGCTGCGGGCTGTTGAGCATCCTGCCGATCCGGCAACCCACCAGTGAGCCCGCCGACCACGGACGTCCCCCCACCTGAACGCGGCACGCCGTTCCTGACTGGCGGGTGGGGTGAAGCGGGCGGGGGCATAGGTTGGGGGCATGCCGAACCGCCTTGTGAACGAGACCTCGCCCTACCTGCTCCAGCACGTCGACAATCCGGTCGACTGGTGGCCCTGGGGACCCGAGGCCTTCGAGGAGGCGAAACGGCGGGACGTGCCCGTCCTGCTGTCGGTCGGCTACTCCGCGTGCCACTGGTGCCACGTCATGGCGCACGAGTCCTTCGAGGACGAGGCCACGGCCGCGCTCGTCAACGAGAACTTCGTCGCCGTCAAGGTGGACCGCGAGGAGCGTCCCGACATCGACGCGGTCTACATGGAGGCCGTGCAGGCCGCCACCGGGCAGGGCGGCTGGCCGATGACCGTCTTCCTCACCCCCGACGCCGCCCCCTTCTACTTCGGCACCTACTTCCCGCCCGAGCCCCGGCACGGGATGCCCTCCTTCCCTGAGGTCCTCGAAGGCGTCCGGGACGCCTGGACCGACCGGCGCGAGGAGGTCGGCGAGGTCGCCGACCGCATCGTGCGCGACCTCGCGAGCCGCTCCCTCGCCCACGGCGGCGACGGCGTCCCCGGCGAGGAGGAACTCGCCCAGGCCCTCCTCGGTCTCACCCGCGAGTACGACGCGCAGCGGGGCGGCTTCGGCGGCGCCCCCAAGTTCCCGCCGTCGATGACCCTGGAGTTCCTGCTCCGCCACCACGCCAGGACCGGCTCCGAGGGTGCCCTCCAGATGGCCGCCGACACCTGCGAGGCGATGGCCCGCGGCGGCATCTACGACCAGCTCGGCGGCGGCTTCGCCCGCTACGCCGTGGACCGCGCCTGGGTCGTACCGCACTTCGAGAAGATGCTGTACGACAACGCCCTGCTCTGCCGGGTGTACGCCCATCTGTGGAAGTCCACCGGCAGCGACCTCGCCCGCCGGATCGCTCTGGAGACCGCCGACTTCCTGGTCCGCGAACTGCGCACCCCCGAGGGCGGTTTCGCCTCCGCGCTCGACGCCGACAGCGACGACGGCACGGGCGAGCACGTCGAGGGCGCCTACTACGTGTGGACCCCGGAGCAGCTGACCGAGGTGCTCGGCGAGCGGGACGCCGCCCTCGCCGCCGCCCACTACGGCGTCACCGAGGACGGCACCTTCGAACACGGCAGCTCCGTGCTGCAGCTCCCGCAGGACGCGGGCGTCGCCGACGCCGGGCGGATCGCCTCGATCGCCGCCCGGCTCCTCGCCGCCCGCGAGGAGCGCGAGCGCCCCGGCCGCGACGACAAGATCGTCGCCGCCTGGAACGGCCTGGCCGTCGCCGCCCTCGCGGAGACCGGCGCCCTCTTCGACCGCCCCGACCTCGTCGAGCGCGCCACCGAGGCCGCCGACCTGCTGGTCCGCGTCCACATGGACGAGACCGCCCGTCTGACCCGTACGTCCAGGGACGGCCGGGCGGGCACCAACGCGGGCGTCCTGGAGGACTACGCGGACGTCGCCGAGGGCTTCCTCGCCCTCGCCGCCGTCACCGGCGAAGGCACCTGGCTGGAGTTCGCGGGCTTCCTCCTGGACATCGTCCTCGACCGCTTCACCGCGCCGGGCGGCGCGCTCTACGACACGGCCCACGACGCCGAGGCCCTGATCCGCCGCCCGCAGGACCCCACGGACAACGCCACCCCGTCCGGCTGGACCGCCGCCGCCGGAGCACTGCTCTCGTACGCCGCCCAGACCGGGTCCGAGGCCCACCGCGCGGCGGCCGAGGGCGCCCTCGGGGTCGTCAAGGCCCTCGGCCCCCGGGCTCCCCGCTTCATCGGCTGGGGCCTGGCCGTCTCCGAAGCGCTCCTCGACGGGCCCCGGGAGATCGCCGTCGTCGGCGCTCCCGGCGACGAGGCCTTCCGCGAGCTGTGCCGTACGGCGCTCCGCGCGACCGCCCCCGGCGCCGTCCTCGCCTTCGGCACCCCCGACAGCGAGGAGTTCCCGCTGCTCAGGGACCGCCCGCTGGTGGCCGGTGCGCCCGCCGCGTACGTGTGCCGTCACTTCACCTGTGACGCGCCGGTCACCGACCCCGCCGGGCTCCGCGCGAAGCTCTGAGACCGGCCCGCCCCGGGAACGGGACGGCCCCGCCGCCCCTCCGGAGAGGGAAGGCGGGGCCGCGCCGCGCGGAGCGGTGTCGCTCAGCTGTTGCCGGCGCCGTTGCCCGAGAGGATCGGGATGTCGTCCAGGATGTGCGACAGCGGCTCGTCGCCCTTGGCCTGGGTGGAGTTCTCGGTGCACTGCTGGTTCTGCGGGGAGGACAGCACGTTGACGTCCTGCACGGCGATCGGGATGAGCCCGATGAGCGAACCGGCGTTGACCTTGGCGGGCAGGCCGATGCACGGCTTGTTCAGGGAGCCCTGGACGAGCGCGAACTGCGGGCTCATGTTGCCGTAGGTCGCGGAGTTGCCGAACTCCTGCTTCGCGCCGTTGCCGCTGAGCGAGGTGGTGCCGCCGTCGTCGGCGATGGCGAGCGCCTGACCGGCACCCGCCGCCGTCGCGCCGAGGACCGACGCGGCCACAGCAGCCGTAGCCAACAGCTTCTTCATGGTTCAGGCCTTTCGGATTGTGGCCCGCTGAGTGGCGAGCCGCGCTGATCAACTGGCGGGAGGTCCGGAGGTTCCGCGATGTCCACCGGACGGACTACGGGCAGATGAGCGAAGTCCCGTCGGCGGGCCGGTAGACGGCCGCCGGGATCTCGCTCGGACCGACGGCGTCGGCGGGCGGCAGCGGCTCGTCCCGGCCCAGCCGCCCGAACACCTCGGCCGCCCCCTCCTCGTCCCAGGCGACGGTGGACCCGACGCCCTCGATGTCCGGGTTGAACCCGCGTACGGGTACGGTCGCGAACGCGGTACGAGCCGTGGCGAGGTTCTTCAACCGCCCTGCGAGTACGACGAGTTCGGCGGCGGAGACCCCCCGGTCGGCCGCGCCCGTCCCGCGCAGGGTCGCGGCGAGGGCCTTCAGCCGCTCCGGGTCGCCCAGCACGCCGTCGCGCAGCCGCTCCAGCGTGTTGACGACGAACCGCTGCTGCTTCCGGATGCGGCCGAAGTCCATCTGCCCGTCGGCCCGCCGCGACCGCACGTACTGGAGCGCCTCGCCGCCGCGCACCCGGGTGGTGCCGGGCGCCAGGTCGATGCCGGTGACCGGGTCCTTGAGGGGCTGCTCCGTACAGACGGGGACCCCGCCGTCGATCCGGTCCACGGTGTCCATGAAGCGGCGGAAGTCGATCTCCAGATAGCGGTGGACGGGGAGCCCCGTCATCGACTCGACGACCTTCGTGGTGAAGGCGGGACCGCCCTCCGCCCAGGCGTTGTTGATCTTCGCGGGGTGGGCGTCGTGGGCCTTTCCGGTACGCCGGTCCTGGTGCGGTCCCGGGAGGGTGGTGAGCGAGTCGCGGGGCAGGCTCACCACGTCCATCCGGTCGTGGGCCGCCGAGACGTGCACGAGCATCATCACGTCCGTGCAGTCGCACTCGCGCCCGCCGAGCCGGTAGCGCTCCTTCTCCTCCTCGGTGACGCCCTTGCGGCTGTCGATGCCGACCACCAGCAGGTTCAACCCGTGCTCGGGGGCCGGGAGGTCGTCGGCGGCGGTGGCGAGGGCGCCGGGGGCGAGCGCGGCGAGGGCGGTGAGCGCCGCCGGGACGAGCAGTGGACGCCGGGCCCACCGTGCACGGGGGAAATTCATGTCCGCACGTTATTTCGATCGTTCTCGCACACAGATACGCGACGCGACATGAACAGGGCGAATCACTCTCCTGCGGCGCTTGTGTCATGATGCGGGAATCGCAGCGGAAGGAGCGAAGATGGCGCCGGATCCCGGGAAATGGGAACGGATGGCCTTCATTCCGAAGAGCCGATACGTGAGTGATCCCGCCCCCGCCGACCGCACGCCGTTCCCGGTGTACGCGGCTCTGGTCAACCAGTGGGCGCAGTCGGGGAGGGCGGTCCCGGGAATGCCGGACCGGGAATGGGAGCGCCTGATGGCGACGCCGGTCTGGCCCACCTGGTAGGGAGATCCGCGAAGACGCCCGCCCGGCAGGGAGATCGGGAAAGACGAAAGGGGCCGCCCCGGAGGGCGGCCCCTGACGTGTGGACGTCGTCGCGTCGCGACGGCGGGGGTCAGCTGTTGCCGACGCCGTTGCCCGAGAGGACCGGGATGTCGTCCAGGATGTGCGACAGCGGCTCGTCGCCCTTGGCCTGGGTGGAGTTCTCGGTGCACTGCTGGTTCTGCGGGGAGGACAGCACGTTGATGTCCTGGACCGAGATCGGGACGAGGCCGATGAGCGAACCGGCGTTGAGCTTGGCCGGCAGGCCGATGCACGGCTTGTTCAGCGAGCCCTGGATGAGCGCGAACTGCGGGCTCATGTTGCCGTAGGTGGCGGAGTTGCCGTACTCCTGGTGCGCGCCGTTGCCGCTGAGCGAGGTGGTGCCGCCGTCGTTGCCGATGGCGAGCGCCGGGGTGGCGACGGCGGCGGTGGCGCCGACGATGGAGACGGCCGCGGCCGCAGTGGCCATAACCTTCTTGATCACGGGAGTTCCCTTCTAGAACCGGCTCCGTGCAGGGAGCGACCTGATCAACTGGATAAGGGCGCAAGGGTTCCGCTGTGTCACTCCCTTGGCGGAGCGCACTCGGCAGCGCGAAGCGCGAGCCCAGTCGAAAGGGTGAAGGGCCGGAACCAAAGTCCTCGGCCGCAGTTGATCCGGTCGCATCAATCAGCTCGATTGGTGGGAACAGGAACGGAATCACCGTGATCAAGAAGATTATGGCGGCTGCGGCTGTGACGGCCTCTGTTGTCGGCGCCACCGCTGCGGCGGCCTCCCCGGCGCTCGCCATCGCCGACGACGGTGGCACGACCTCGCTCAGCGGCAACGGCGCGAAGCAGGCGTTCGGCAACTCGACGACCGCGGGTGACTTGAGCCCCCAGTTCTCGGCGGTCCAGGGCTCGCTGAACAAGCTCTGCCTCGGCGTCCCCGTGAAGGCGAACGCCGGTTCGCTCGTCGGTCTCATCCCGATCGCCGTGCAGGACGTCAACGTCCTCGCCTCGCCGCAGAACCAGCAGTGCGCGGAGAACTCCACCCAGGCCAAGGGTGACGAGCCGCTGTCGCACATCCTGGAGGACATCCCGGTCCTCTCCGGGAACGGTGCCTACAACAGCTGACCTGTCACAGCGCGCGACTGGGCCGGAAGAGAGCGTAAATGCCCTCTTCCGGCCCAGTCGTATGCGCATTGGAGTGAATGATCAAGGCTCTCCGTTGTGTCGGTTTCCTTTTTGCGGCATGTTCGTTGTGTTCCGCGAGTCTTCCGCTATCGAAAGGACGCAGACGAAAATGAACTGTAAGAAGGCTGCTGCTGTCGTCGCCGGAATCATCCTGGCCATGGGTGCGGCCACGCCGGCCTTCGCCGACGCCGACGCGACAGGTGCGGCCATCGGTTCGCCCGGTGTCGCCTCGGGCAACGTCGTCCAGATCCCGATCCACGTGCCGATCAACATCTGCGGCAACAGCATCAACGTGCTCAGCGCGCTGAACCCGGCGTTCGGCAACACCTGCGTCAACGCCTGAGTCCCACCAGGACCCCAGGTACCCGGGGCCGGTCCCGGAGAGTGCGAACTCTCCGGGACCGGCCCTCGGTCATGTCCGGACCCGTTCCGGGCGGGGATAAGGGCCGGGGCCCGGGCCGCCCGGTGGTCGTTTCCGGAGCGGCGGGCCGCCGGTCTTCCACCCCGTGCGGGTGAGCGCACCGGCTTCGCCGGGGGCGTGCGCCGGGGCTCCGCACGGCATTTCCCCGCTCTCGGTGCCCCAATTGGGCGATCAAATACCCCGATGGACCAATGGCCAGAGGCGAGCCGCATTCACGGTCGGCTCATTAGGAATACTTTCGGAGTATCAGATTGACGGTCCATCAAAAAGCGTGTGACGTGGAGGAGTGGCCATGGGAACTGTCCGCCGGAGGACATCGAGAGCATGGCTGGGGGTCTTCACCGCCGGTCTCCTCGCCTCGGGATCGGTCGTGCTGGCGTCCCCGGCCCGCGCCGCGGAGTCCCCCTCGATCAGGGACCCCGGCCCCTCGCTCACCGGCGCCATGGGAGCCTTCCTCGACTCGGGTTCGCTCGGGGTCGTTCGTATCGGACAGTTGGAACGCTGGCTCGGCGGGCGGGAACTCCGCGTCGGGCACACCTATCTCCCCGGCGACCTGTGGCGGAACATCGAGGGTCCCCCGGGCTTCCTCGACGCCTGGGCGAACTGGCGCAACGCGAAGTCCGACCGCATGTTCGTCCTCAACGTGCCGATGCTGGAACGCAATGAGGCGGGGGTCTCCGACGCCGAGGTCCGCAGACAGCTCCGGCTCGGCGCCGCGGGCTACTACGACCACCACTTCAAGGCCCTCGCCCGGCGCCTCGTCGGCCTCGGGGCGACCGGCACCGTCATCGTCCTCGGCTGGGAGATGAACGGCACCACCTACACCCACCGGTGCGGACCCGACCCCACCTCGTGGAAGAGGTACTGGAACCGGATCGCCACCGCGATGCGGTCCGTGCCCGGCCAGGAGTTCCGCTTCGACTTCAACCCGAGCCGTGGTCTCGACGCCGTGCCGTGGACCGAGTGCTACCCGGGCGACGACGTCGTCGACATCATCGGGATGGACTCCTACGACCAGCCGCCCGGTTCGAGCTTCGACCAGCACGTGAGGGAACCGTACGGGCTCCAGAAGCAGGTCGACTTCGCCGCCGAGCACGGGAAGCAGATCTCCTATCCGGAATGGGGCCTGTTCCGGAACGGGGACAACCCCGTCTACATGCGCCGGATGCTGGAATGGATGAAGCTGCACAAGCCGCTCTACCAGACGATCACCGACTACTGCCCGCACGGAGTCTGGCAGTGCGACGACAACCCGAGGTCGTCGGCGATGTTCCGTCAGATGCTGTACGGCACAGGGCCGGAGCTTCCGACCGAGCCGACGGATCCCACGCGGCCGACCGATCCGACCGGTCCGACCGGTCCGACCGAGCCGACCAACCCCACGCAGCCGACCGATCCGACGGGCCCGACCGACCCGACACAGCCGACCGACCCGACACGGCCGACGGATCCGACCGAGCCCACCGATCCGACGCGTCCGACTGACCCGACGCGTCCGACGGACCCGGTCGATCCGACGAAGCCCAAGCCCAAGCCCGATCCGAAGCCGGAACCCAAGCCTGAGCCGAAGCCGGAACCCAAGCCGGAAACCAAGCCCGAACCCAAGCCCGAACCGAAGCCGGAACCCAAGCCCGATCCGAAGCCGGAACCCAAGCCCGAGCCCAAGCCCGAGCCCAAGCCCGAACCGAAGCCGGAATCCAAGCCCGAGCCCAAGCCCGAGCCCAAGCCCGAGCCCGAGCCCGAGCCCGAACCGAAGCCGGAACCCAAGCCCGAGCCCAAGCCCGAGCCCGAGCCGGAAACCAAGCCCACGCCCGACTGTTGGACCGTCAATCTCGGTTCCTGGGTGGAGAGTTGGATCGGCGGGCCCGTCTGTGTCCCCAGGGACTCCTGGAAGGACAAGGTCGATCTCGGCTGGAAGGACGCGCTGAAGGGCGTCTGGCCCTTCTGAGCCGTCCCGGACGGTGCGACGGAGCGGCGGCGGGGTCTCACCCCCCGCCGCTCCCCGGCGTCCGGCCCGACAGGCGGCCGATCAGCCGCCCCGCCCGGGTGCCCTCGCGGAGCTGCCGGGCCGCCCAGCGGCGCGCGTCGGCGGCGCCCGCGCGCAGCCACAGCAGCGGGGCCGTACCCCGGCCCGTCAGCATCAGCCGCTGGTTGCCGACGGTCTCGGGCCGCCAGTGCCGCTTGTACTCCTCGGTGCCCCGCAACATGCTCAGGGTGGCCCGGCCGCCGGTACTGGTCTCCCCGGCGCCGTGCCGCAGCAGCATCGTCGCCACATCGACCTTGCGGGCCCGCAGCGCCGGATCGGCGCCGTACAGATAACCGCCCGCGAGCCGCGGCGACATCAGGGTCAGATCGGCGGCCACCACGTCCCCGGCCAGCCGGAACTCGGTGACCATGGCGTCCCCGCGCTCCACCATGGGCCGTACGGCACGGGTGAGGTGCTGGGCGAACCGCTCGCTGGTGTGCTCGGTGGTCACCCCCCGCCCCTCCCACTGGAGCTGATGGAGCCTCAGGAGGTGGTCGAGGGCGGCGGGCACCTCGGAACCGTCGACGACCCGCGCGTCGATGCCCAGCGCGTCCAGCTTGCGCAGCTTGGCCCTGACCCGCTGGGCCTTCCCGGAGGGGATGCGTTCGAGGAGCCCCTCCATGGGCACGGCGGGCAGTTCCAGACAGAGCGAGTCGGGCAGTCGTCGGCGCGGGCCCCGCCAGTGGGCGAGGACCCGTTCGCTGGCCGCCCCCGGCCGTACCTCCCGCAGATCGACCACCGCGCCCCGGGCGGCCCGCGCGATGCCCCGGGCCAGCGCGGGCACCGCCGCCGGACAGCCGTCGTCGACGAGCACGTCCGTGAAGTCGGTGATCTCGCCGCCGAGCTGGGTGAGGACCGGCAGCGGCCCCCGGGCCCGCATCAGGGGCGCGGCGGCCACGAGTGCGCCGTCCGCGTCCCGTACGAGCACCACCCGCAGCGCACCGGGCCTGCCGTACGAGAGCCACCAGGAGTGCAGCCAGGCGTGGGACTGGAAGGGGGTGGCGGTGGAACAACGCCCGTACAGCGCCGTCCACTCGGCCGCGATCCGCCCGAACCCCGTCTCGTCACGGCACACCTCGATCCGCGGGTCCGCGGGGGTTCTCGCGCTCACACCGCCTCCGGCTGGTGCGCGGCGGCCGGGGCGGGCACGGCGGTGGACGCGGGGACGGCCGGGGCGGACGTCTGCCGGGAGTGGCGGGCGTCCCCGCGCGCGGCGGCCCGCTTCGGACGGACCAGCAGGGCGAGACCGCCGAGCAGACCGCCCGCGCAGCCGCCGACCAGCGCGGAGAGCGGCGCCGAGGGGGAGACCGGGGAGACCGGCTCGGTGGCGCGGGAGAACTCCACGACCTTCACACCGGTGCTGCCCGCCACGTGCGAACTGTTCAGGACGAGCGCGCGGGCCACCCCGTCGGCCATGGCCACGGCCTTCGAGGACTTCTCCGCACGGGCGGTGATCGAGATCATCGGCGCGTCCGGCGAGGTCTCCGCCCGCACGCTGCCGCGCAGGGTGGCGGCGGTGACCCCGGCCCACACCTGGGCGTCGCCGGTCACCGCGATGTCCGTGGCGACCCGCCCGTACGCCTGCGCGAAGCCGAGCGCGCCCGAGGGGTCGGACTTCTCCGCGGGGACGACGATGACATAGCTGGTCGCCGCGAACTCCGGGGTCTTCAGAACCCCGTACCCCCCACCGAGCACGGCTCCGGCGAGGGCGGCGGCGGGCAGCACCGCCCACCGGCCGGGGCGGCGCAGACCGGCGGGGAGGGAAACGCGGGGTGGGGTGGTCTTCATGGGACGGTCTCTCACTTCGCGGAGGAGGGGGTGCCGTGGACGGCCTGGTCGTAGAGGGACATCAACTGCCGGGCGCTGTGCGCGATGTCGTAGTGGCGGGCCGCCGCCGGGACCGGGAGCCGGGCGGGCCCGGCGGCCCGGACACCGCGCAGGGCGGCGACGAGGTCCGGCACGGAGGCGCCGGTCCGGCGGGCGCCCGGGGCCGCGCCGGGCCCGAGGTCCTCGACCGCCGGACAGGCCGCGTACAGCACCGGCAGCCCGGCGGCGAGCGCCTCGACGACGGCGAGCCCGAAGGTCTCGTCCGGGGACGGGGACACGAGGACGTCCATCGCGGCCAGGAGACCGGGCAGCGAGGGACCGGCCGAGCCCGCCGGGAGCGGGTCCGCGCGGGCGCCCGTGAGCAGCACCCGGTCGGCAACCCCCAGGGAGCGCGCCAGCGCCAGCAGATCCGCCCGCCGCTCGCCGTCGCCGACCAGCAGCAGCCGGGCGTCCGGCACCTCGGCGACCGCACGGACCAGCAGGTCGAACCGCTTCCCCGGCGCCAGCCGCCCCACCCCGCCCACCACGTGCGCGTCCCCGGGAATGCCGAGGGCCCGCCGGGCGCGGCGCCGGGCGTCGGCGTCGAAGGCGAAGCGGTCCGTCTCGATGCCGTTGGGGACGACCCGGATGCGGTCCCGGGGCACCCCCCAGTCGGCGAGCCTGCGGGCCACGCTGGCCGAGACGGCGACCGTGGACGTGCCGAGCCGCTCCGACGCCAGATACAGGGCGCGGGTCCCCGCCGACAGCGGACGGCCCTCGATCTGCGTCTCGCCGAGGGAGTGCTCGGTGGCGACGATCCGGCGCACCCCGGCCAGCCGCGCCGCCGCCCTGCCGTACACGCACGCCCGGTACAGATGCGTGTGCACCAGGTCGTACCTGCCCCGGCGGACGATCCCGGCCAGCCGGGGGAGCGCCCCGAGGTCACGGTTCCCGGCCATGCCCAGATCGGTGACGGGGGTGCCGTCGGCCTCGATCCCCTCGGCGACGGCGCCCGGGTTGGTGAGGGTGACCACCCGGCTCTGGACCGGCAGGTGCCGCAGCAGCAGCCGCAACTGCTGCTCGGCGCCGCCGATGCCGAGCCCGGTGATGACGTGCAGGACCTTCACGGCGCCACCACCGCGGGGCCGGGCCAGGCGGCCGGGAGATCGGCGGGGCGACGGCGGCGCAGCGGGTGCAGGACGCGCTTGGCGGTGAGCCGCCAGGAGATGTCGTCCTCGCCGATGTGGACGCGGGGCAGGGCGTACGCGCCGGTGTGCGGGCCCGGGTCGATCGCGCAGGCGTACCGGTACCCGGCCGCCCGCACGGCCCGGACCGCCCGTGGGTCGACCTGCCCGTACGGGTAGCAGAAGCCGTCCACGGGACGGCCGGTGATCTCCTCCAGGAGGATCCTGCTCTCCCGGGTCTCGGCGGCGAGGGCCGTGTCGTCGGCCTCGGGGAGCGACACATGGGTCAGCCCGTGCGAACCGATCTCCATGCCCGCGTCGGCGATCCGCCGGATGCCGTCCTCGGACAGCAGCGGCTTGCGCGGACCCGCCGTGTCCCAGCCGTTCTCGCCGTCGAGCCGCCCCGGCAGCGCGTACACCGTCGCCGTGAACCCGTGTCTCAGCAGCAGCGGCAGCGCCGAGTCGACGAAGTCGGCGTAACCGTCGTCGAAGGTCAGGCCCACGAGCCCGCGGGCCCGGCCCTCGGCGGTGGCGGCGAGCAGCTCGCGGACCGAGACCCCGCGCAGCCCCCGGTCGCGCAGCCAGTGCAGCTGCCGGGCGAAGCGCACCGGGGAGACGGTCACGCGGTACGGGTCGTCAGCGGTGTCCGCGATCGAGTGGTACATCGCCACCCACAGGGGCGGCCTCGCCCACGGTGGCGGCTTCGGCAGCATTCGGCGCAGCGCGGTGGCGGCGGGCATCGGGGTTCCTCCTCCGGTAGGTGGTGCGGGGCAGCGGCAGGATCTCGGGCGCCTCGGGGGCGCAGCCGAGGAAGATGACGAAGACGCCGACGACGACCAGTCCCGCGACGGCGACGGCGAGGAACGCGGGACCGATCGCGACCGAGGCCAGCCAGCCCGCGCCGGTCGCCCACGCGCCCGCGGCGGCGAGCCGCAGCAGCCTTACGCCGAGCCGCCCGGCGCGCACCGGGACGGCCTGCCGGTGCGCCCCGCGCAGCAGCAGCACCGCGGTGAGGGTGATGCCGAGGGCGTTGGCGGCGGCGATGCCGACGGCGCCCCAGTGCTCGGCGGCGGGTACGCCCGCGGTGGCGGTGGTGGCGAGCCCGGCGCCCATGGCGGCGGCCGGGTACCAGAGCGGGCGGGCGGCGGAGAAGTAGCAGCGGACGAGGGCGCCCACCATGGTCTGGCCGAGCAGCCCGAGCGCGTACACCCGCATCACCGCGGCGGTCGAGGCGGTGTCGGAGCTTCCGAACTGCCCCCGCTCGAAGAGGAGTTCCACGATCCGGGGGGCGGCGGCGATCACTGTGGAGGCGCCGACGAGGACGACGACCGCGGCGAGCAGCAGATCCCGCTCCACCTGGCGGCGGGCCTTCTCCGCGTCGCCCGCCGCGAGGGCCCGCGCCACCGTCGGGAAGCTGACCGTGCACAGCATCAGCGAGAGGATCATCGGCATCTGCGCCACCTTCTGCGCGTAGTTCAGATGCGAGATGGCTCCGGCGGGCAGCGGTGAGGCGAGGAAACGCTCGATCAGCGTCTGCGACTGACGGCAGAGCGAGAACGCGACCACCGGCGCGATGAGACCGAACAGCAGGATCCGGGCGTCGGCACCACCGTACGGACCCGATGAGCCCGATGAATCGGATGGGACCGATGAGCCCGATGGAGCCGATGAGACCGATGAGCCCGATGAGCCGGACGGTCCGGAGGAACCGGACGGCGGCTGAGACGGACCGGACGGTCCGGACGAGCCGGATGACTCGGGTGTCCTCGGCGGCGCCTGGCGGGTGCGCAGCTCCCGCAGCAGCGAGGGGGCCTGCACCAGGACCATCAGGACCCCGCCGACCGCGACCCCGGCGGCGGCGGACCGCACCCCCCACGGCTCCCGCAGCACCAGGACGGTGCCGATGATGCCCACGTTGTAGGCCACGTAGATCATCGCCGGGGGCAGGAAGCGGCCGTGCGCCCGCAGCGCCGCCGAGCAGTAGCCGACCAGCGAGAACGTCAGCACGCACGTCCCCGTCAGCCGCGTGCACTCCACCGCGAGCGCCGGATCGGACAGTCCCGGCGCGAGGGCCGAGACCAGCAGCGGGGCACCGGTGATCAGGAGCGCGGCGACGACGCCGAGGACGAGCACGATCCGGGGCAGCGTGCCCCGGACCAGGGCGCGCACCGGATCGCCGAGCGTGCCGTCGGAGCGGCGGGCCAGCGCCCGCGAGAAGGCGGGCACCATGATCAGCGCCATGGCGTCCTCGACGAGCAGCGTCGAGGCGAACTCGGGGACCGTCCACGCCACCAGGAACGCGTCGGTCTCCGCCCCGGCACCGAAGTACCCGGCCAGGATCTGGTCCCGTACAAGTCCCAGCAGCGCCCCGACGGCGGTGAGCCCGGCGGTGACGGCGGCGGCCTTCGCGAGGAACCCGCGCCCGGGGGACCCGCCGCCGCGCCGCTCCCGCACGCGGGCGTGCGCCGGGCGGTGCGGGGCGGGGGCCGGGGCCGGGACCCGCGCCGGTACGGGCGGGGGGCTCGGGTGCGGGACCGGCAGGGGCTCCGGCGGGCCTTCCCGTACGACGGGGGAGTCGGCCCGCACGGCGGCTTCTCCCCGCACGGGGGACTCTTCCCGTACGGGGGTCTCTCCTCGTACGGCGGCCCCTTCCCGCACGGAGGCCTCTCCCCGTACGGCGGAGGCGTCTTCCCGTGCGGGGACCTCTCCTCGTACGACGGAGGCGTCCCCCCTTACAGCGGCGGCCTCTTCCCGCTCGCCCGGGGCCTCCCGCGTCCCCGCGCTCCCGTCCCGCCCCGGCAGCACGACGGCCTCCGGGGGACACGGGGAGTCCGTGGGTCCCGGAGGCGCGGTCGGCCGGGGGCCGGTGGGCGGGGCGTCGGGGGGCGCGCCGCCCGGGGGGCGCGGCCCGCCGGGGGCGTCCGGTTCTCCGGACCGGGGGTCACGCACGCCGGACCTCCGCGAGGGCCCACCAGGCGGCGAGGCCCAGCACCACGGACATCAGGACCGTCGAGGGGCCGCCGATGTCCGCGTAGAAGAAGTCGACGAGCTGCCAGCCGAGCAGCCCGGTGGCGACCAGGGCGAGGTCCGGGCCGAGCCGCCACCGGCGCAGCCCGCGCACCAGCAGCGCCACCCAGCCGCCGGCCAGCGCGAGCAGCCCGAACAGACCCTGCTCGCTCAGCACCAGGAGGTACATGTTGTGCGGGGAGAGCAGCGGCTGCCGCTGGAACACGGCCCCCGCGCCCGCCGTGTCGCTGCCGGAGGACAGGGCGAGCGAGGCGTTCGAGTCGCGGTACGCGGGGAAGCCCTTCAGGCCGATGCCCGTGACCGGCTCCGTCCGCCACATCCGCCCGGCCGCCGCCCACATCGTGTACCGGTCGGTGACCGACTGGTCCGGCGCCGCCGCCACCCGCGTGATGCTGGTGACCCGCTCCTGGACCATCGCCGAACCGACGCCGAGACCGCCGACCAGGACCACCCCGAGCGCCCCGGCGGCGAGCGCCACCCGGACCGCCCGCCGGGGCCCCGACAGCAGCAGCTGCGCCCCGCAGGCGAGGACGGTCGCGATCCACGCGCCCCGGCTGAAGGACAGCACCAGCGGTACGGACAGCAGTACGGCGCAGCAGAGCGCGGCCGTCCGCGCCCGGCCCGCCCGGGACCCGAGCGCGATCCCGGTGACGACGACCAGACCGTACGAGACGACCGTCGCCATGCCCATCACATCGGTGGCCCCGAAGGTCCCGACGGCCCGGACGTCCTCGCCCTGGTAGGAGGCGCCGGTGCCGGTCAGGTACTGGACGACGCCCACCGCGCCCTGGAGCAGGGCGAGTCCGACCAGCCCCCAGGCGACCACGGCGAAGTCCCGCCGGTCGCGGATCATCAGGAGCACGGCCGCCGGGACGAGGACGAAGACCTGGAGGTAGCGGGCGACGCCCGGCAGGCTCGCCGCCGGGTCGTTCGAGGTGATCGCGGCCAGGCAGATCCCGAGGACCGGCAGACCGAGGACGACGGCGGCGGTCCGGGTCAGCGGCCGGGCGCCGCCGCGCAGCACCCGGACGAGACAGACGAGGACGAGCAGTCCGGAGGCCGCGTCGGCGACCGTGCCCGTCCCGCCCGTACCGCCCTGGGCCCCGCCGCCGCCCGGGACGAGCAGCAGCGCCATCACCGCGAGGACCGGGGACAGGGCCCCGGCCCTGCGGGCCCAGTCGCGGACGTCGGGGGTGACCGCGGGCACGGTCAGGGCCGTGGCCATGGGTCAGCTCCCCGTGGGGCGGACGAGTCCGGCGGCCGTCCGCACCAGGATGCAGACGTCCTGCCAGAGCGACCAGTGGTCGATGTAGTGGTTGTCGAAGCGGCAGCGGTCCTCGATCGAGGTGTCCCCGCGCAGCCCGTGCACCTGCGCCAGACCGGTCAGCCCCACCGGCATCCGGTGCCGGGCCGCGTAACCGGCGTGGATCTTGCTGAACTGGGCGACGAAGTAGGGGCGTTCGGGCCGGGGGCCGACGAGGCTCATGTCGCCGCGCAGCACGTTCCACAGCTGCGGCAGCTCGTCGAGCGAGCTCTTCCGCAGGAAGCTCCCGGCCGCGCTCATCCGCCGGTCGCCCGCCACGTTCCAGCGGGTCGCCGACTCGGCGTCGTCGCAGGGGCGGAGCGTACGGAACTTCAGCAGCGTGAAGTGGCGCCCGTGCTGGCCCACCCGCTCCTGCCGGAACAGCACCCCGGGACCGTCCGAGAGGCGCACGGCGAGCGCGCACACCAGCAGCACCGGCAGCGCGAGCGCCATGGCGGGGGCGGCCAGCGCGATGTCGAGGAGCCGCTTGGCGGTCAGCCCGCGCCGCTCCTCCAGCGGGACGACCCGCTGCCAGGCGTACCCCCACACATGCGCGCCCATCGGCCCGTCCTGCCCCCGCCCGTCGGCCCGCCAGGTGGCGCAGCCGTAGTGCTGGAACAGCGTCATGAGCCCCGGGTCGTCGGCGAGGAACACCGCGTCGCGCACGGTGTTCTGGATGACGGCCCGGTGGATCTCCTCCGTCGTGGTGAGCACCGGGAGCCCGGACTCCCCGGTCGGGCGGGACGCGCCGCCCTGCTCGGGCAGACCCACGATGCCGACCGGCCGCACCCCGTACTCCGGGTGCTGGGCGGCGGCGGCGGCGAACCGGCGCGCGGCCCCCGGCCCGCCGACGACGAGCGCCGACCGGGGACGGTTCCGCGCGGTCCGGCGGCGCCGGGAGAGCAGCAGGGCCCGGACCAGGACGGCGACGCCGACATGGGCGGCGTAGGCGGCGCAGAGCCGCAGCGGGCCGATGGCCAGGGCGGGGGAGTAGGCGGCGGTACCGGCAGCCGCGAGGCACCAGACGACGCCCGCGCGGGAGGCGAGCGCGGGCAGTTCGTCGAGGGCCCGGACGTGCGCGGGCGGCCGGTGGAGCCCGGCGCGCGCGTCGAGGAGCAGGACGAGCGCCACGACCGGCAGCAGCAGCCGGACGTCGTGGTGCCCGGTGCCGAGGAAGGTGGCGCCGGTGAGCACGGCGAGCACGTCGACGGCCGCGAGCACGGGCGCGCCGGACCTCGGCCGGGCGCGCCGGTGCTCGGGCAGCGCGAGCCGGTCGGGGGCGCCGCGGCGCGGTGCGAGGGAGGCGAGGCCGAAGGCCTGGCCCGCCGTGGGCCAGGGGCCCGGAGAGGAGGGGACGCTGGTGCTTTCCGTGGTCACTGCGCAATCGGCTCTCTGTGCTCGGCGTCCCGCACCCCGGCCAGTTCGCGGTAGACGTCCGCGACGGCCGCGCCGGTGCGCCGGACGTCGAATCTGCTGAGTACGTGTTCGTGGGCCTCGCGGCCCAGGCGGTGCCGCAGCTCCGGCCGGCCGAGGAGGCGGCCCAGGGCGGTGGCGAGCGCGGCCGGGTCCTCGGGCGGGACCAGGCACGGGGTGCGGTGGGCGGGCGGCAGGCTCTCGCGGGCCCCGTCGACGTCGCTGACGACGACCGGCCGACCGGCCGCCATCGCCTCCAGGGGGGCCAGGGCCATGCCCTCCCAGCGGGACGGCAGGACGACCACGTCGGCGGCCCGGTACCAGGGGACGGTGTCGTCGACGGCTCCGGTGAACCGCACCGAGGGTCCGGCGGCGGCGCGCAGCCGGTCGGCGTCGGGACCGTCGCCGACCAGGACGAGCCGGGCGTCCGGCACCTCGGCGAGGACGGCGGGCCAGGCGGCCAGGAGCACGTCCTGGCCCTTCTGGCGGCAGAGCCTGCCGACGCAGACGACGGTGGGCACGGGGTCGCGGGACGGTCCGTCGGACGCGAACCGGGCGATGTCCACGCCGTTGTGGACGACGGCCCAGTCCGCCCTGATGCCCGCGGCCTCGCCGGTACGCCGCTCGGCCTCGCTCACGCAGAGGACGCGGTCCGCCCAGCGGGCGCCGAACCGCTCCCAGCGGCGGGCCAGCGCGGCGGTCGTCCCCTCGACCGCCTCGAAGGACCAGGCGTGCGGCTGGTACACGGTCGGGACGCGTCCGCGCACCGCGAGCCGGGCGCAGAGCCCGGCCTTGGCGCTGTGCGCGTGGACGAGGGAGGGCCGGACCGTACGGACCAGCCGGGCCAGCTCCCGGGTCTCGCGGACGAGCCCGGGACCGGGGTCCCGGCCCGCCCGCCAGTCGTGGGTGTCGGCTCCCTCGGCGCGGACGGCCGTGGACAGGGCGGTGCCGGGCGGGCAGGCGACGGCGACCCGCAGACCGATGGCGAGCTGGGCGCGGACCAGGTCGACGACGACACGGGCGACCCCGCCGTCGCCGGGCTGGACCGCGTGCAGGACGGTGACGGACCCCGGGCCCGTTTCTCGTGGTGTCCGCACGTCAGCGCCGGACTGCGTGGAATTCGGTGGTGCCGGAGTTCATCAGGTCGTTCGGGGAAGCGGACGGCGTCGCAACCGACAGGGCGCACAACACCCTGTGATGCACAGCGAGAAGCGCTGAATTCCGCATACAGGTTCTCCGCTTTGATGAGAGAAGGAAGGGAAGACCCGCGGGGGCAGGGGGAAGGGAAGGTGTCGTCCGCACGAAATGAGTGAACGCACGGCGGGCCCGGAAGCAACGTTCTGAAACGTTATAACCCCGATGCGGGGCGATAGTAAGCATTAGATGCCTGGAAAATCTAACTCCCGTATCCAGGAGGCAGGTTCCTCGTTGTGCGTGTTGCGCCATTCTGCGCCCACTCCCTCCAACGGCCCCCTTGTGGCCCAAAGATCGGTTGAACGTCACCCGTTCGGGAGAGCAACCGATGAAAAGCGGGAACGTTGTTGAGGGAGCCGGGCCGAACAGTCCGAGCAGTCCGCGTTGAATTCCGATCGAGGAGCACTTCTCCATGTCCCGTATCGCCAAGGCCGTCGTTCTGACCGTGGGTGCCGTCGCCGCGGTCGCCGGTGCCGCCGGTGCCGCCGCCGCCGACGCCGGCGCCGAGGCCGCCGCCGTGGGCTCCCCCGGTGTCGCCTCTGGCAACGTCGTCCAGATCCCGGTGCACGTCCCGGTCAACCTCTGCGGCAACACGATCAGCGTCATCGGTCTGCTGAACCCCGCCTTCGGCAACACCTGCGTCAACGCCTGATCTCGCACGCCTGATCGGTCCTTCCGAAGCCGGTGCGCCCACCCGACGGGTGGGCGCACCGGCTTTTTCCTTGCCGGAGTTGGCTGACTACTCGTTCGGCGGCACCGTCGTGCGCCGTCCGGTGCAACGGCGTACGCCCCTTCGAGGGGCAGGTCAGGAGGGTGGATTCACCCGAACGGAGGTGTGGCGCTCCGTAGTTTCTCGATCGCGGAGGGCTATCACCGCAGGCACGGTGAGCGGGAAGTCGTCCGACGCGTGAGGAAAAGGAACGCATATGCGACCCCTGGCCGGGCGCCGTCTCACCGCCCTGGCGATATCCGCCGTCGTCCCCTCGGCGCGGCGGGCCCCGCCCTCGCCGTCGGACACCACTAAGTCCTCCGCGGCCGAACGGGCCGCCCGCGCACCCCTTCCCGACACCGCCGCCGTCCTGCCGGACCGGACGGACGCGCCCGGGAAGCTCGGCTCGGTGACCACTCCCGTGACCGAACTCGTCGAGGCGGCTCTCAGGGCCGGACCGGGGCGGCTCCCCGCGGCCGACGCCGAGGCGTCCAGGGCCAGGACCGAGACCGCCGTCGAGCGGGCCAGAGTCACCACGTCGACCCCGCTGCCCGCGATCCCGCTGCCCGCCACCCCGTAGACCGGCCTCCCGGCCACCCCGACCTCCCTGGTCGACCTGGCCGTCGCCACTGTCCTCGGCAGTGGCCTGCCCGCCCCGGACCTCGCCGGACGGCCCGCGCTCCCGGCGCTCCCGGTCGGCGCGCCCGAACTGTCCGTGGGGCCGCCCTCGGTGCCCGTCGACCTGCCACGGCTCCCGGTCAAGGTGCCGGTCAAGCCCCTGGTGGACGGGCCCGAACCGACGGTGGAGCCCCCGCCGTCGGCCCGCCGGTCGTTCCCGTTCCCGTACCGGTCAGGCGTACGCCCGACCGGTACGGGCGCGTGTGGTCGGCAAATAGCACCGGTCCGCATCGATCGGGTGCAGTGTCGAGAAATCCTTCCTCCCGGAGTTTCCGGGAAGCACGCCTCTCGTTACAGAAGCAGAACGGCGCACGGGATTCGGTCAAGGGCCTTTTTCCGTACGTGACTTGAAAGAACAGAGGAAGGATTCTCCCCATGAAGCCCACCAAGGTAGCCGCGGTCGTCGCCGGTTCGCTGATGGCGCTGGGTGCCGCCGCGCCCGCCATGGCCACGGAGGCGCTGACCCCGACCAGCCTGAACGGTGGTCTGGAGGCGATCGCCGCGAACGGTCTGAAGTCGGACGCGCTGAGCAGCACCACGGACGGTTCCCCGGTCAAGACCGTCACCGACGCCGCGAACCAGCTCAACAAGGCCACCAAGGGCGCCCCGCTGCTCGGTGGCCTGCCGGTCCCCGGCGGCCTCCCGCTGGGTGGCTGACGCCTCCTCAGCATCCGGGATCGTCCGGGCATTTACGGAGCCGTTCGGCCCCGTTACCCACGGTCGGCTGATCGAATGATTTTCTGATCAGCTGCCGTGTGGCCCGCTTAACGCTTGACGCGTGGACCTCTACTCTCTGGCCAGTCCCACGCGAAGGTCGGCGTGGAACAGGCCGGTCGGAGCGAGGGGGGATCCTCGTCGGCCTCTCCCTTTCCCAGAGGAAGAGCGGTATGCGGTCCATCATCAACAGGAAAGTACTCACCGCGGCGGCAGCGACGGGCATCCTGTCGCTGAGCGGCGGATTCGCCCTGGCTGCGAACGCCCACCACGGGGACGACGGCTACGGTACGACCGCCGCCGGTCACGCGCGAGCCCCCCGGCCCGCGGACGTCTGCGGAAAGGGCATGGACCTCGGCGGGTACGTCGCCGCCGCCGTCGGCGGTCTCTGCGCCCAAGCGGAGGGCTCCGACGGCTACGGCGACGAACCGGACGGCTATGGCGACGAACCGGGTGGCTATGGCGACGAACCGGGTGGCTACGGCGACCAACCGGGTGGACCGACGAAGCCCCCCACGCACCCGCCCACGCACCCGCCCACGCATCCGCCGACGCATCCGCCGAAGCCGCCCACCAAGCCGCCGACGAAGCCGCCCACGCATCCGCCGACGAAGCCGCCGAAGCCGCCCACCAAGCCGCCGACGCATCCCCCCACGCACCCGCCGACGCATCCGCCGACGAAGCCCCCCACTAAGCCGCCGACGCACCCGCCGACGCACCCCCCGAAGCCGCCGACGAAGCCGCCCACGCATCCCCCCACGCACCCGCCGACGCATCCCCCCACTAAGCCCCCCACGAAGCCGCCGACGCACCCGCCGACGCATCCCCCCACTAAGCCGCCGACCCACCCGCCGACGCACCCCCCGACCCACCCGCCGACGCATCCCCCCACGCACCCGCCGACCACGCACCCGCCGACGGCTCCTCCGACCACGCCCGGGAAGCCGCACCTCCCCGACACCGGAAGCGACCCCGCGCTCTGGGGTGCGGCGGCGATCAGCGCCGCGCTGATCGTCGGCGGCACCGTCGTCCGTCTGCGGAGCGGCCGGGTCAGCCGCCGCCACTGACCCCCACCGAGCCGACGCCGTGTCCGATCCCCCCCGGGCACGGCGTCAACCAGGGCCCTCACCGTCACCGGTGAGGGCCCCGTGCGTTGCTGCACACGGGTTAGTTCCGCCACGTTTCGGCCAAGGGACTCGTTCACCTCATATGAATCTGCGTTCTCACGCGGGCATGGGGCTCCTCATGACCGCCTTCGCCTCCGCCGCCCTGGCTTCCCCCGCAGCCGCCGTCGAAGCGCCGGTGGTCGTTCCGCTCCAGGGTCTGGAGCCGATCCTGCCGATGGCCGCGCCGACCATCGCGACCGGCGTGCCCGTCCCGATGCCCGGTGCCCCCACCGGTTTCCAGAAGGGCCTGGGCGCCCTCCCCGACCTCGCGCTGCCCAGCGTGCCGCTCACCGGCACCCTGCCGGGGACCGTCGTCGACGCCCCGCTGCCCCAGCTCGTCAAGGACAGCGAGCCCGGCCGCGCCCTGCTCAGCAGCCCGCACTCCGAGATGCGGGCCGCCACCCCCGGCGCCGTCGTCGGCACCCCCCTGGAGGCCCCGCGCGGCAACGGGCTCGCCGGACTGCCCGAGCTGACGAAGCCCCGGGTGGGTCTGCTCACCCCGGTGCTCAGCGGCGCCCTCGAACCGCAGCTCGGCCTGGCGCCCTCCGCACCCTGACCCCACCCCCGCCCGTTCCCCCGTACGGGCCGTCACCGGCCGGGTGAAGGCACGATTCCTCCCGCCGCTCCCCGGCCCCTCGCGCGCCGTGGGGACGGCCCGTCGTCCGGACGCGGTCCGCCGCCCGAGCACCGTCCCGCCGTATCCGGCGGTCGACGGGATTCGGACGGCGGACCATTTTTTCGGTTCTCCTTCCTCCCGTTCGGCCCAATGCCCGTGACCCGTTCCGCCGACCGGCGTTGAACGGGAACGACGGCCGTGATCCCTGCGGTCGCTTTCCAGCTCAAGGAGTTCTTGATGTCTCGCATCGCGAAGGCTGCCGCTGTTCTCGCCGGCACGGGTGCCGTTGCCCTCAGCGGAGCCGGCCTGGCCGTCGCCGACGCCGGCGCCGGAGCCGTCGCCGCTCACTCGCCCGGTGTCCTCTCCGGCAACGCAGTGCAGGTCCCGGTCCACATCCCGGTCAACCTCTGCGGCAACACCATCAACGTCGTCGGCCTGCTGAACCCGGCCTTCGGCAACACCTGCGTGAACGCCGACGGCGGCCACGGTGACGGCGGCTACGGCGGCTGATCGCCCGTGACACAGGTGTCCCCCCGGTCCTACGGGCCGGGGGGACACCCGCGTCCGGGGCCGCTCCGTCAGGCGTAGCGGTAGATCCTGCTGTGGTCGAACAACGACGCCGGGGTCACCCCCCAGGGCTTCATCGCCTCGTGCCGCGCCACGACCTTCCGGTACTGCGCGTCCCCCGGCGGCGGCGGCTCCGCCGGGAGGTAGGCGGCCCCCGGGTTGCGCTGCTGCCACCGCGACCACACCAGGTCCACGAAGGAGTGGTGCAGCCAGAACACCGGGTCGTTCACCGAGCCGCCGCTCAGCATCATCCCGCCGATCCAGCGGTGCACCCGGTTGTGGACCCGGAACCGTTCGTTGCCCCGGCCCCCCGCCCAGCCCTCCAGCCGGTTGCGGAAGCCCGAGGCGCTCGTCGAGTTCCAGGGCGCCACGTCGTACGCCCGCTCCCGCATCACCTCGTCCAGCTCCGCCGAGGTCGGCAGCGCGATCGGGTCGCGCGGGCGGCCGAAGTCCCGGGTCAGGAAGTGGTCCTCGGTCATCGACGCGGTGATGTCCCAGCGCCCCGAGGAGTGCGCGAACGGCCCGGTCATCACCTGGAGGTCGGCGCGCCGCCCGTTGCCGCCCAGGAAGTCCTCGGCCCACAGCGACGACGCCGGGGAGTCGTCCTGGGTCCAGTCCCAGTACGGGACGGCGACCCGGGAGTCGATCCGGCGCAGGGCCGTCTCGAAGTCCAGCAGGAACCTGCGGTGCCAGGGCAGGAAGCTCGGCGCCATGTGGGCGGTCCTGAGCCGCCCCTCGCCGTCGGACGTGTAGTGGTCGATGTGGGTGCGGACGAATTCGTCGTACCCCCCGGTCCTCTTGAGCTCCAGGACGGCGGCGACGAACGCGCGCCGCTCGGCGGCCGTCAGATCGCGCTGGTTCTTACGCGTGTACACCACGCGGGCTTCCTCCCGTCGGGGCGGTGTGGACGCCGTGGGCGCCCGCCAGCGGGGAGAGCCGGGCGGTCCCCAGCTCGTCCACGGCCGCGCGGGTGGCCGCCAGCGGCGTCGGCCAGGACTCGTAGTGGTCGATCGGGGTGATGTAACCGCCGTCGGCACAGCGCATCAGCTGGAGCGGCCGGCCGTCGACGAAGGCGGCAGGGGCGCCCCCGGCACCGGACAGACCGATGATGCGGCGGCCCCGGTACATCTCGTCGAAGGCATGGGGATCGCCTGGTTCCGCCACGGGTCCCCCCGATGGCGGACGGTCCGCGACCCGGCCGAGCGCGCCCCCCGTGAAGGCGGTGACGGCGATCGTGAAGAGGGACCGCAGTGCGACGCGGCGCGGGACGATCATGAGTGATCTCCTCGGGGTCGGCTGGGCCCTTCCCGCTCCGGGGAAGGGAGGGGCCTCAGGGCACAACGATGAAACCCCGGGTTCGTTGCGCCGGAAATGCCAGCGGTGTGAATGTCGGCCGTTCGGGTGAAAGTGGCGCGGGGAAAGGGTGGTTGGAGCACTAGCATCCCGATTCATGACCACTTCCAACGTCGTTTCCTCGACGCGCAGCGCCTCCCCGCTGGGAACTCTCACGGTGATTCCGTGGGCCAGCGAGCCCACCGCCGAATCGGCCGGGACGCCGTTCCTGATGGCGTACTCGCTCGGCGACGGCCGGGACGGACCGGAGGCCGGTCAGCAGGCGCTGCGGGCGGCCCTGGAGACCATGGGCCTCTCCGTGGGCGACCGGCTCTTCGACCTCGACAAGGACGCCGGGATCAACGCCTCCCTGCTCGTCGAGGGCGGCTCCGCCGTCCTCAGCCTGCCGTTCCTGAAGGTCCAGTGCCCGGTGCCCGACGAGTGGCAGACGGCGGCCCGCGAGTCCGGGAAGGTCTACCTCCTGTGCTCGGTGCGGCCCTGGCCCGAGGCCGTACCGGGGCGGCCGGTCGAGGAGGAGCTGCTGCGGTCCTTCGTCGCCGACGAGGAGACGCTCGCGGACTGCGCCCACGTCCTCATGCCGGTCCGTCGCCTCCAGGGCTGAGCGAGCGGGAAGGGGGTCGCGCCATGGCGACGGTGAACGTACGGGGCGGGGTGCCGGGACAGCGGCAGGAGGAGACGTCCGGGCGGGAGGCCCCCGGGGCGCTCGGCGCGGGCCGGGCCCTCGCCTGGGTGCTGATGGTCACCGGGGCGGCGGGCCTGCTGGCCGCCTGGGTGATCACCATCGACAAGTTCCACCTCCTGGAGGACTCCGGCTTCCAGCCCGGGTGCAGCCTGAACCCGGTCGTCTCCTGCGGCAGCGTCATGAAGAGCGAGCAGGCGGCCGTCTTCGGCTTCCCCAACCCGATGCTGGGGCTCGTCACGTACGCGGTCGTCGTCGCCGTCGGCGCGGGGCTCCTCGCCGGGGCCCGCTACCGCCGCTGGTACTGGCTCGGCCTCAACGCGGGCACGCTCTTCGGCACCGGCTTCTGCACCTGGCTGATGTACCAGTCGCTGTACGAGATCAACGCGCTCTGCCTGTGGTGCTGCCTGGCCTGGACCGCGACCCTCGTCATGTTCTGGTACGTCACCGCGCACAACGTGCGGCACGGCGTGATCCCCGCCCCGGCGGGACTGCGGACCTTCTTCGGCGACTTCGCGTTCGCCCCGCCCGTCCTGCACCTCGGGATCATCGGGATGCTGATCCTGACCCGCTGGTGGGACTTCTGGACCGGCTGACGTGAACCGTCCCTCCCCCGGGCCGCGGGCCGCACTGACCGTGCTGCTCGCGGCCCTCCTCGTGCTCCTGCTCCCGTACGACCGGCTCGCGCCCGGCGACCGGCGCACCGGGGGCGCCGACGTGTCCGGGCCGGGACGGCTCCCCGGGGTGCCCTCGGGGTTCTTCACCGGTTCGGACGCGGCGGGGGTGCGCCGGATCGCGGGGGCGCAGGCATGGCTCGGCGGGGACGCCCTGACCGTCGGGCACACCTATCTGCCGGGGGACCGCTGGTCCAACATCGAGGGGCATCCGGCGCTCTTCGGGCCGTGGGCGCGCTGGAAGGAGGCCCGCCCCGGACGGCTCTTCGTGCTCAACGTGCCGCTGCTCGACCGCAACGAGGAGGGGCTGCCGGACCACGAGGTGCGGGCGGGGCTGCGGGACGGCGCGGCGGGCGCCTTCGACCGGCACTTCCGGACCCTGGGGGAGCGGCTCGTGGCGCACCGGCTCGGGGACGCGGTCCTGGTCCTGGGCTGGGAGATGAACGGGACGACGTACAGCCATCGCTGCGGCCCGGACCCCGAGGTCTGGAAGGCGTACTGGCGGCGGGTGGTGGGGGTGCTGCGGGCGGTGCCGGGGGAGCGCTTCCGCTTCGACTTCACGCCGAGCCGGGGGCGGGACGCCGTCGAGTGGCCGCGCTGCTACCCCGGGGACGACGTCGTCGACGTGATCGGGATGGACGCCTACGACCAGCCCTCGGGGCTCTCCTTCGAGGGGCAGGTGACCGAGGAGTACGGGCTCGCGCACCACGTGGCCTTCGCGGCGGCGCACGGCAAGCCGGTCTCGTACCCGGAGTGGGGGCTCTTCCGGAACGGCGACAACCCGGCGTACGTACGGGGGATGCTCGACTGGTTCGCGGCGCACCGGCCCGTCTACCAGACGTTCACGGACTACTGCCCGCACGGGGTGTGGGGGTGCGCGGGCAATCCGGCGTCGGCCCGGGTGCTGCGGAGGGCGCTGGGCTCCCCGGCCGGACCCTGAGGGCCCCGGCGGCGGGTCCTGGCGGCCCGGCCGGTTCCTGGTGGACCGGCCGGTGGGCCGGTCAGGAGTGCTGGTAGGCGACCAGGGAGATGCCGACGTAGTGCACGATGAACGCGGCCAGGGTCAGCGAGTGGAAGACCTCGTGGAAGCCGAACCAGCGCGGTGACGGGTTCGGGCGCTTGATGCCGTAGATCACACCGCCCGCGCTGTAGAGCAGTCCGCCGACGACGACCAGGACGAGGACGGCGATGCCGCCCGTGCGCAGGAAGTCGGGCAGGAAGAAGACGGCGGCCCAGCCCATCGCGATGTAGCAGGGCGTGTAGAGCCAGCGGGGCGCGCCGACCCAGAAGACCCGGAAGGCGATGCCCGCCGCGGCGGCTGCCCAGACCGCCCACATGAGCGGCTTCGCCGTGGAGTCCGGCAGGAGCAGCAGGGTGAGCGGGGTGTAGGTGCCCGCGATGATCAGGAAGATGTTGGCGTGGTCGAGGCGCCGGAGGACGGCCTCGCCGCGCGGACCCCAGTTCCCCCGGTGGTAGAGCCCGCTGATGCCGAAGAGCAGGCAGGCGCTGAGGACGTAGATCCCGCAGGCGACGCGGGCGCGGGGAGAGTCGGCGAGGGCGACGAGGACCAGGCCCGCGACGATCACGGCGGGGAACATGCCCGCGTGCAGCCATCCCCTGAGCCGGGGCTTCGTCGGAAGCGACGGGGGGCGCTCGATCGGGGGCACTTCCGGGAGGGCTGCTGTCATGGAAAGGAATCGTACCTACGGTTCCGTAGGTCCCGGATATGAGTGGCGATGCTCACATGGGCGGACCCCTGGACATATGGGCGTATCGAGCGGATGATCAAATGAGTGCGGTCGGCACCGGATGAGCAGCTACGAAGCGTCCGGGTCGCGGCCCCCACGGGGCACACAACAAAAAACCCCTCAACAAGGAGCAATCGTGGCGCGCGACAACGCGGCTCCCCTTCACCTTCCGACCCAGCACCAGGAGCTCGTCTCCTGGGTGGACGAGATCGCCGGGATCACCCAGCCGGACGCCATCGTCTGGTGCGACGGCTCCGAGGCCGAGTACGAGCGCCTGTGCGGGGAGCTCGTGGCCAAGGGCACGTTCAAGAAGCTCGACCCGGCCCTGCGACCGAACTCGTACTACGCCGCCTCCGACCCGTCCGACGTCGCGCGCGTCGAGGACCGGACCTTCATCTGCTCCGAGAAGGAGGAGGACGCGGGCCCGACCAACCACTGGAAGGCCCCGGCCGAGATGAAGGAGATCTTCACCGGCGAGCAGGGCGTCTTCCACGGCTCCATGCGCGGTCGCACCATGTACGTCGTGCCCTTCTGCATGGGCCCCGTCGGCTCCCCGCTCTCCGCCATCGGCGTCGAGATCACCGACTCCGCGTACGTCGCCGTCTCCATGCGCACCATGACCCGCATGGGCCAGCCCGTCCTCGACGAGCTGGGCACCGACGGCTTCTTCGTCAAGGCCGTCCACACCCTCGGCGCCCCGCTCGCGGAGGGCCAGCAGGACGTGCCGTGGCCCTGCAACACCACCAAGTACATCTCGCACTTCCCCGAGACCCGCGAGATCTGGTCGTACGGCTCCGGCTACGGCGGCAACGCCCTGCTCGGCAAGAAGTGCTACGCGCTCCGCATCGCCTCCGTCATGGCCCGCGACGAGGGCTGGCTCGCCGAGCACATGCTCATCCTCAAGCTCACCCCGCCGCAGGGCGAGCCCAAGTACGTCGCCGCCGCCTTCCCCTCCGCCTGCGGCAAGACCAACCTGGCCATGCTGGAGCCCACCGTCCCCGGCTGGACCGTGGAGACCATCGGCGACGACATCGCCTGGATGCGCTTCGGCGAGGACGGCCGCCTCCACGCCATCAACCCCGAGGCCGGATTCTTCGGCGTCGCCCCCGGCACCGGCGAGCACACCAACGCCAACGCCATGAAGACCCTCTGGGGCAACTCCGTCTTCACCAACGTCGCCCTCACCGACGACGGCGACGTCTGGTGGGAGGGCATGACCGAGACCGCGCCCGCGCACCTCACGGACTGGAAGGGCCAGGACTGGACGCCCGCGTCCGGGACGCCCGCCGCCCACCCCAACGCCCGCTTCACCGTCCCGGCCGGACAGTGCCCGACGATCGCCCCCGAGTGGGAGGACCCCAAGGGCGTCCCGATCTCCGCGATCCTCTTCGGCGGACGCCGCGCCTCCGCCGTCCCGCTGGTCACCGAGTCCTTCGACTGGAACCACGGCGTCTTCCTCGGCGCGAACGTCGCCTCCGAGAAGACCGCCGCCGCCGAGGGCAAGGTCGGCGAGCTGCGCCGCGACCCCTTCGCCATGCTGCCCTTCTGCGGCTACAACATGGGCGACTACATGGCCCACTGGGTCAAGGTGGGCGCCGACGCCGACCAGGCGAAGCTCCCGAAGATCTACTACGTGAACTGGTTCCGCAAGAACGACGCGGGCAAGTTCGTATGGCCCGGCTTCGGCGAGAACAGCCGCGTCCTGAAGTGGATCGTCGAGCGCCTCGACGGCACCGCCGAGGGCGTCGAGACCCCCATCGGCGTCCTGCCGACCACGGACTCCCTCGACACCGACGGCCTGGACCTCCCGGCCGACGACCTGGAGTTCCTCCTCAAGGTCGACCGTGACGTGTGGCGCGAGGAAGCCGCCCTCGTCCCCGGCCACCTCGGCACCTTCGGCGACCACACGCCGAAGGAACTGTGGGACCAGTACCACGCGCTCGTCGAGCGCCTGGGCTGATCCCGCCCCCCTTCTCGTGGTGGGTTGCCCCGACATTCCGCCCTGACCAGTGGGGTCACGACGGCTCACCACGACGCGACCGGCCCCCGGAGCCCCCTCAGGCTCCGGGGGCCGGAGCACGTCCGCGATCAGTCGCCGCGCTCCTCCACGTACCGGGTGTGGATCCGCTGCCGCAGCTCCTCCGCGTCCCGCAGGGCCCCCGCGACCGCGCCCGCCTCCTCCCGCAGCGCGGCCAGCTGGCGTTCCAGATGTGCCTCCGGCGCCTCCGTGCCCGGGGCGAAACGCGACCACCACCGGGTCCGTACGAAGGTGTCGACGGCCTCCGGCACGTCCTGGCGGACCGCGCGGGCCAGCACGTGCAGATGCTCCGGATCGCTCACCGCGCCCGGCGCGAGCAGGGCCGCCAGGAGGCCGTCCAGGGCGGCGAGGGACGCCCGCGCGGCCGGGGGCAGCTCCACCTCCGCCAGATACGCGCGCAGGGCCGCGAAGTCGGCCCGCAGCCCGTCCAGCCGGTCGCCCTCCTCGGTGAAGTCCGGGGCGTCCGGGCGCTCCGGCGGGGCGATCAGCGCCCCCGCCGCGTAGAGACCGGCGACCACCAGCGGCCACAGCGCGCCCGCCGCCCCGGTGAGCGCGAGGCCCACCCCGGCCAGACCGCAGACGCAGCCGGCCAGGTTCTTGCGGGACCCGGCCCATCCGGCGAGCCGGGCGGCCGGGCCGTCACTGGTAGCCACGGATCTCCTCGAAGGCGCCGTCGAGCGGGCCCTTCGTCGCGTCGAACAGCCTGCCGCCGGTGAGCTCCGCGATGTGGTCCAGCGCGCCCCGGTCGGAGTCCCCGAACAGGATCGGGAAGACCGGGGTGTGCCGCTGGGCGGCGGGCAGGGAGCCGTAGAAGCGGTCGAAGGCGGCGGCCGGGTCGCCGTCGGTGTTGTCCCCGTCCGTCATCAGCACCACCGAGGTGAACGTGTCCCCGGGGGTCCGGCCGAGGAAACGGTACGCCTCCTGGAGGCTGGAGTAGATCGCGGTGCCGCCCGAGGCGGTGAGCCCGCGCGCGTCGGACGCGATCGCGTCCGGCGCGGACCCCGGCGCCGCCGGATCGACCGTCCGCGTGCGCACCTCGCCCCGCTTCACCGCCGAACCGAACGGCATCAGGGTCACCTCCTCGCGGTCGCGGAAGTCCCCGGTCAGCTCCACCAGCGCCGCCTTCAGCCGGTCGAGCCGGTCACCGGCCATGGAACCCGAGGTGTCGAGGACGTACACCGTGCGGGAGGGCCTGCGCAGGGTGTTGTCGTACGCGTCGAGCAGCCCGTCCGCCACCGCCCGGCTGCCCGGGAACGGCAGCTCGCGCCGGGGATCGCGGGCCAGCGCCGCCGCCGGTTCCACCCCGGGCACCACCGGCCGCCGCAGCGTCGTCGTGGTGATCCGCCGCTGTGCCTCCGGGGTGCGCAGATACGTGGTGAGCCGCCCCGCCGCCTCCTTCGCCTCCGGGCGGGCCGAGGTGAGCAGGGTCAGCGGGTAGTCGGCCGTCACCACCCCGTCCGAGGGCCGGATCACGGTCAGCTTCCCGGGCGCGGACAGCAGTACGGACTCGTAGTTGACCAGCGCGTCCACATCGGTCCTGCGGGCGTACGCCGAGGCCAGCCAGCCGGAGGAGCCCGAGGTCAGCTTCTGCCCCCGGAAGAACTCCTTCAGCCGGGGCGTGGCGCGGGCGACGTCCCGCGCGGTCAGCGCCGACTGGGCGCCGGAGAGCCCCGAGGCCACCGAGACCAGCGCGGAGAAGCCCGAGTTGGAGCGCTTCGGATCGGTCATGCCGTACGTCAGGCTCCCGGCGGCCACCGCCCGGTGGAGCTGCGACCAGGTGACCTTCGCCGGGTCCCAGCCGAGCCGGGCCACCGCCTCGGGGCGGACGCCGACGGCCACCGGGGAGGTCATCACCGGGGTCTCGCCGGTGATCCGGCGGGCGGTGTCCGGGCGGATCCGCAGGTAGGCGTCGGAGGAGAGCCAGACGGCGTCGTACGACCGGTCCGCCTCGCCCGAGGCGATCCGCTCGACGGCGTCGAGGGTGCCGACGTAGGTGGGCCGGACGGTGACGCCGGTCGCCTTCCGGGCCTCGGCGAGGACCGGCGCCATGTCGGCCAGCTCGGAGGAGGCGAGGACCCGGAGGGTGCCGGGCGCGTACTCCCGCCCGTGCCCGTCGGGGCCCTCGGCGCGGTCGCCGGGGGCGGAGCAGGAGCCGCCGGTGGCCGTGACGAGGAGGGCGAGCACGAGCCCGACGAGAGCGCGGGGGCGGCGGCGGGGCCGGACCGGGGGGAGGGGTGCGGTGCGGGGCGTGGCGCGGGTGGTCATGCGGGGTCGCCTTCTGCCGGGGGGCCGGTGCGGGAGGTGGCGGGGGAGAGGGTCCGGGGCGGGGTGCGAGGCCGGGTGCCCGATGGTGGGCGGGGGCCGGTGCGGGGTCCGGTGCGGGTGGTCATGCGGGGGTGTCTTCCGGCAGCGGGCCGGTGCGGCGGCTGCGGTCCAGGTGGGCTCCGGCCCCCCGGAGTTCGGTGCTCAGCGCGTCGACGGTCGCCGCCATCGACTCCGTCGCCCGCGCCTTGTACGTGTCGATGGCGTCGAGGGTCCGGTAGATCTGCTGGAACGCGGTGCGCAGCGTCTCCGCGCCGATCGCCGGGTCGGCCGCGATCCGCTGGATCTCGCCCGCCTGGGTCGCCAGCATCTCCGCGTTGCCCCGGACGAGGTCCTCGGTCGTCGCACGCAGCGCGGTCACCTGCTCGGTGACCTTGCGCTGGTTCTCCAGCGCGGCGGCGAGCATCACCGCGATCCGCAGCGCGGACAGGGTCGTCGTCGCCGCCCGGTCGACGCCCTTGACCAGCTCGTCGTTGTTCCGGCGCACCACGTCCATGGCCAGGTACCCCTGGGCGCAGACGGCGAGCTGGGTCAGCAGGTCCTGGTGCTTCTGCCGGACCGGGAAGAGGAGGTCGGCGCGGAGCGCGTCCGCGCGGGCCGGGTCGGGGGCGCGTGCGACGCGCTCCTCCACGGCCGCGTCCAGCGCCTCGGTGAGCACCGCGTACTCCTGGAGCCTGCCCATGGTCTCCCAGAGGCGGGCCCGCTCGGTCAGCAACGCGGCGTTGTCCCGGCGCAGTTCGTCCTGGCCGCCGCGCAGCGCGCCGACGATCCGGTTCAGCGTGGTCTGCGCGGAGGCGTACGCGGTGACGTGGTCGCGGAACCGGTTCCCGCCGGGGAGCTTCGCCAGGAGGCCCTTGAGGCCCTTGCCGGGGGTGGCCCTGGGGTCCAGGTCCTCGACCGTGCGCCGGAGTTCGACCAGGGAGGAGCCGACCCGGGCCTGGGCGTCGCCGCCCGCGCCCCCGGAGCCCAGCGAGCGGACCGTGCGGTCGAGCATCCGGTTCGACTGCTGGGCGGCCGAGCGCATCTCGCCCGCGCCGAGCGCCGAGATCTCGCCGACGCGGCCCGCGAACTCGGGCGAGCGGACGTCGAGTCCGTCGAGCGAGCCGACGTACTCGGCGGCCCGGCGGGACATCTCGGTACGGACGGCCTCGTCCAGCGG
Organism: Streptomyces sp. NPDC059247; assembly: GCF_042754005.1. Lineage (NCBI taxonomy): Bacteria > Bacillati > Actinomycetota > Actinomycetes > Kitasatosporales > Streptomycetaceae > Streptomyces > Streptomyces sp. NPDC059247. The sequence goes on along the minus strand of NZ_JBHYZW010000014.1, from coordinate 135,127 downwards.
CACCAGACCGGCGGCCCGCTCGGGGCGGACCGGCGGGACGGGCTCGGGCGGGGTGAGGACGAGCGGGGGCTCGTGCGCGGGCGGTGTCAGGGCCGTCGTCCTTCTCGGGTCCTCGGGTGCGGTCATGCGGTGTCTCCCTGGTCGCGGGCCCGCAGGGCCATCTCGTGCAGCACCGCGACGGTGGGCACGGGCGCCTGGCGGATTCCGGTCAGCGTCTGGTCGAGGTAGGCGGTGTGGGCCCCGGTCGCGGTGGTGAACTCGTCCGCCGCGCCCTGCGGGCGGAAGCCGTGGCGGGCCACGAGCCTGCGCAACTCCGGCTCGGTGGAGAGGAGTTCGCCGAGCAGTCGGCCGTTCTCGGTGAGCGGTACGAGGGTGTGGTCGCTGCTGACGGTGGTGTCCGGGTAGAGGACGACGAGGTCCCCCATCGGGCGTCCGGCCAGCAGCTGCGCGGCGACCTGGGACTCGTACACGAGGACGAGCGGATTGCCGACGCCGCTCACGAAGTCCCGGAAGGGGGCGTCGGAGCCGGACTGCTGGGCGCCCTGCACCTGGACGAGCTTGCGGAGCAGCGGGGCGGTGCGGGTCACGGCGGCGCTGTCGCCCGCGACCCGGCCGCCGTCGGCGACATAGCTCGCGGCGGCCAGGTAGAGGGCGCCGGAGCTGGAGGCGAGGGGGTCGGTGGAGGTGATGAAGACGGTGCCGCTGAGTTCTGCGTGGCCCGTGGAGCCCTTGAGCTGCTGCCAGGTCCGGTCGGCGCGGGCCGCCGCGAGGTAGGCGCCCATCTTCAGGGTGCCGCTGGTGCCGCGCGGGCCGAGGGTCGCCAGACCGTTCGCGGCGAGGACCCGGGCGGCGGCGCTGTGCGCGACGACGACGAGCGGTGAGTAGAAGGGGCGCAGCGGCGCGGTCGCCGCCCGGTCCTTCGTCCTCGCCTTGGCGCGGAGTCCGTCGGCCGGGCCCTTGGCGGCGGGGAACGCGAAGTCGTATCCGTCCAGGGGCAGTTCCTCCATGTCCCAGGACCCGGAGGTCTCCGTCACCACGGTGAGGCCCTTCGCGGCGAGGGCCTTCACCACCTGCGGGTCGGCGAAGAACTCGGCCTTCTCCGACCCGATCACTCCCCGCACGGTCTTCGTCGCCGTGCCCGTGTCCTTGTCGCCGCCCGTCACGAGGACGGCGGCCACGCCGCCGAGGAGCAGGGCGGCCAGGACGATTCCCAGGATGCGTCTCACGCGGGCAGCGTGCTCGCGGAAACCCACGTTCCAGGGGGAGTTGGGTGTACGGGGGGTGAAGGGCCGATCCCGGTACCGAACCGGAGCGGGGGGTACCGTGGACCTCCTTCGGGGGAGGTGGGGGAATGCCGCGATGGGCGGTGGTGACGCTGGTGGTGGCGGGGGCGCTCGTCGTGCTGGTGCCGGTGGGGATCTTCGTCGGTTACGTGTACGCGTACGGGGAGAACCACAAGGACATGCGGTTCCCGTCCGACGACGTGACGGTCGCGCGGTGCGGTCTCGATCCGGCCACCCGGCGGCCGGTGGCGGAGCTCTCGATCACCAGCGGGGCGGTCCGGGACGGCACCTTCGCGGTGACCGTGGGGTTCCTGGACGGGCAGGGGGCGACCGCCGACCGGGGCACCGGGGCGGCTCTGGAGGTCGCGCCCGGGGCCACCGGCACGACCGTGGTCACGGGCACCAAGGCCTTCGGAAGGGACGCGCCGCGCTGTGTCGTCGAGGACGCCGTCTTCGCGTCCACCGAAACCTCGGCTGCCACCGGCCCGTAAGGGCTCTGCCGGGGGTGGGTGGCACCCGGTCCGCGCGTTTCGTGACGCGCGGACCGGGGCCGTCAGGGGGCGCCGACCAGGGATTCCCCGGCCAGTGCCGCGGTGTGCGCGTCCATGCGCCCGGCGGCGAGGATCGCGGCGGCGGTGTCCGCCCGGGAGGCGGCGACGACCAGGGCGCGGCCCGCGAGGGCGTGGGCCCTGCGGTGCAGGTCCCTCGGCGCGGCGCCGCTCAGACCGGCGTGCCGGGCGGGCGGTGCGCCGCGCAGCCGTGCCACCTGGCGGGCGATCAGCTCGCCCGCCTCCGTGTCGCCCAGCTCGTCGGTGACGGCGAGGAGGGCGGCGAGGTGTCCGGCGAGCTGGATGTCCAGCTCCTCCTCGCGGGAGCGGTGCGGATACGCGTCCTGGGTGTCGTCGGCCATCCGGTGGACCGACTTGGTGCGGATCGGTTCGTACATGGGGACGGCCTCCTGAAGTGCTCGGGAGCCATCCTAGCTTAGATTTCGTCTAAAGTTGAGTGTTGTCCGGTGTGGGTGTGAGGAACGGCGGCGGCCCCCGTGGAGGGCCGGGCGGTCAGTGCTGGCCGTACCCGTCCAGGAACCGGCCGATCCGCGTCACCGCGTCCGCCAGGTCCGCCGCCGCGGGCAGGGTGACGATCCGGAAGTGATCGGGCTCGTGCCAGTTGAAGCCCGTCCCGTGCACCACCATGATCTTCTCCGTCCGCAGCAGGTCCAGGACCATCTGCCGGTCGTCCTTGATCTTGTAGACGTTCGGGTCGAGCCTCGGGAACAGGTACAGCGCCCCCTTCGGCTTCACGCACGTCACCCCCGGGATCCGGGTCAGCAGCTCGTACGCGGTGTCCCGCTGCTCCAGGAGCCGCCCGCCCGGCAGCACCAGGTCCTCGATGGACTGGCGGCCCTGGAGGGCCGCCGCCACCGCGTGCTGCGCGGGCATGTTCGCGCAGAGGCGCATGTTGGCCAGGATCGTGAGGCCCTCGATGTACGAGGACGCGTGGTGCTTCGGGCCGCAGACCGCGAGCCAGCCGCAGCGGAAGCCCGCCACCCGGTAGTTCTTGCTCATCCCGTTGAAGGTGAGGACCATCAGGTCGGGGGCGATGGCGGCGGTCGGGGTGTGCGTGGTGCCGTCGTAGAGGATCTTGTCGTAGATCTCGTCCGAGCAGACCACCAGATCGTGACGGCGGGCGATCTCCGTCAGGGCGCGCAGCATCTCGTCGTCGTAGACCGCGCCGGTCGGGTTGTTCGGATTGATGATCACGATCGCCTTGGTGCGGTCGGTGATCTTCCGCTCGATGTCCGCGAGGTCCGGCATCCAGTCCGCCTGCTCGTCGCAGCGGTAGTGCACGGCCGTACCGCCCGCGAGCGACACCGACGCCGTCCACAGCGGATAGTCCGGGGCGGGGACGAGGACCTCGTCGCCGTCGTCGAGCAGCGCCTGCATCGACATCTGGATCAGCTCCGAGACGCCGTTGCCGAGGTAGATGTCCTCGACGGAGAGCGGGATGCCCTTGGTCTCGTAGTGGCTCATCACCGCGCGGCGGGCCGCGAGCAGCCCCTTCGCGTCCCCGTAGCCGTGCGCCTCGGAGAGGTTGCGCAGGACGTCTTCCAGGATCGCGGGCGGGCACTCGAAGCCGAAGGCGGCCGGATTGCCGGTGTTCAGCTTGAGGATGCGATGACCCGCGGCTTCGAGCCGCATCGCCTCTTCGAGCACCGGACCCCGGATTTCGTAACAGACGTTGGCGAGCTTCGTGGACTGGATCACCTGCATGTCGAGAGCTTACGGCCGGGCGGGCCGGGCCGCCTCGTGTTTTGGGCCACGCGGAGCGCGCCGGGGGCCCGGTGGGACGGGGGTCCGGCGGCCCCCGGGCCGCCGGGGCGGGCGGGGGCGCCCGGACGGCGGGATAGGTTGGGCGGTCATGTGGGTTTTCAGCGCCTCCGGATGCCGGTGGCTGGGTGTGGCCGGATCGCTCGCCGTCGCCGCGGGCGGGTGGGCCGCCGGAACGCTGCCGGTGCTCGGCGGCCGGGGACTGTGGGAGCCGCGCGGCTCCGCCCTCACCCTGGCCGGTGCCCTGCTCGCGTACCTCGGCCTCGCGGTGCTCGTCGCCGCCTGGTGGCGGTACGGGGTCCTGCTCGCCAGGGGGCCGCGCCACGGCGTCCTCGGCACCCTCGTCGGCTGGACCGTGCCGCTGCTGTTCGCCCCGCCGCTGCACAGCGCCGACGTCTACAGCTACATCGCGCAGGGCGCCATGGTCGTCGAGGGGTACGACGTGTACGGCGGCGGGCCCGCCGTCCTCGGCCCCGGCGAGCTGGGCGCCGACGCCGCCGCGTCCGTCGGCGGCCACTGGACCGACACCCCGGCACCGTACGGGCCCGCCTTCCTCGTCCTGGCCCGGCTGGTCGTCGAACTGACCGGCGGCTCGGTCGTCCCCGCCGTGCTCGGCATGAGGCTCCTCGCGGTCGGCGCGCTCGCGCTGATCGTCTGGGCCGTCCGGGCGCTCGGCGGCGGACCCGGCGGACGGGACGGCGCGGTGTGGCTCGCCGCGCTCAACCCGCTGCTGCTGGTCCATGTCGTCGGCGGCGCCCACAACGACGGCCTGACGGCCGGTCTGATGCTGGCGGGCGTGGTGCTCGCGGTGCGCGGGCGCTGGGTGCTCGGCTGCGTCCTCGTCGGACTCGCCATGATGGTCAAGTCGCCCGCGGCGGTGGCGCTGCTGTTCATCGGCGTGACGGTCGCCCGGCGCGACGGCGGCGTCCGGGGCGTCCTCAAGGGGCTCGTCCTGCCGGGGCTCGTCGCCGCGACGGTGGCCGCCGCCGCGACGGTCGCCGCCGGGACCGGCTTCGGCTGGCTGCGGACGCAGAGCGTCGCCGGGACCATCCACACCGCGCTCTCGGTCACCAGCGACCTCGGGCTCGGCCTCGGGCTGCTCCTCGGCGACGACCCCGACCCCGTGAAGAACGTCGTGCAGAAGCTCGGGCTGCTGCTCGCGGCCGTGATCGTCCTGGAGCTGGCCCGGCGGGCCTGGCGGGGCCGGATCGACCCGGTCCTGGGCCTCGGCCTCGCCCTGGTCGCCCTGGTGGCGCTCTCCCCGATGGTCCAGCCCTGGTACCTGCTGTGGGGGACGACCGTGGTCGCGGCGACGGCGTGGCGGAGCCGGGCCGGACAGCTCCTCGCGGTGCTCTCGGCGGCGCTCGTCTGGGAGACGGCCCCGTCCGGACGCACCCCCTGGTACGGCTTCGTGCTGGCCGGGGCGGTCCTCGCGGCCGGTCTGCTGTGGGCGCGGCGCGACCCGTGGCCCCGGGCGGGGGGGCCCGCGCCCGGCCCGTTCGTCGGCGCTTCGGTCGGCGCTTCCGTCGGCGCGCAGGCGGGCCCGCCGGACGGGCCGCCCGCCGATCCCTCCGCCGACCCGTCTCCCGGAGCGGTGGCGGCCGGGCGGTAGGGGCGCGCCGCTCCCGCCCGGCCGGTGGGGCCGGAGTCGTACGGGGCAGGCCGGTCCGGTCCGGCGGCCGGGGCGGCGGATCCGGTCCGGTGCCGGTCGGCGGGGCCGCCCGGTCCCGGTCCCCTCAGCGGACGCGGGTCCGGCGGACCGACCTTCCCGCGAGGGCGTCCGTGCGCCGCCCGTCCTCCATCACGAAACGGCCGTCGACCAGGACGTGCGGGATGCCCGTCGGCAGCGTCCGGGGCTCGGCGTACGTCGAGCCCGCGCCGACCGTCTCCGGATCGAAGAGGACCAGGTCCGCCACGTACCCCTCGCGGACCAGACCCCGGTCCGGCAGCCGCAGCCGGGCCGCCGGGCGCCCGGTCAGATGGGCCACGCACTCCTCCAGGGAGAGGACGCCCAGCTCGCGCACGTACCGGCCCAGGTACCGGGGGAACGTGCCGTACGCCCGGGGGTGCGGCTTGGTGCCCTGGAGGATGCCGTCCGAGCCGCCGGTGTGCGCCCGGTGCCGCATGATCGTCCGGACGTTCTCCTCGTGGCCCACGTGCTGGAGGATCGTGGAGCCGAGCCGGTCCGCCAGGAGCAGGCGGCGGGCCGTCGGCCAGCCGTCCACCCGGCGGCCCACGTACTCCGCGAGCCCCGGCTCCGAGACCCCCGAGATCTCGATCGTGTCCCAGTCGACCGGCACCCCGTGGCAGCCGTCCGAGCCGACGACCTCCAGATGGTGCCGGACGCGCTCGGCCGTCGCGTCGTCACGGAGCCGGGCGAGGACCGCCTCGGGACCGCCCTCGCCCGCCCAGCTCGGCAGCAGCGCGACCAGGGTCGTACAGCCGGGCGTGTAGGGGTAGGTGTCGAGGCTGATGTCCGCGCCCCCGTCGATGGCCGCGTCGAGCAGCGCGAGCAGCTCCGGGGCCCGGCCCTCGTTCACCCCGAAGTTCATCGTGGCGTGGGCCAGGTGCAGCGCGCAGCCCGCGTCCCGGGTCAGCCGCACCATCTCCTCGTACGCCCGCAGCGCCCCCGCCCCGTACGAACGGTGGTGCGGGCAGTAGTAGCCGCCGTACCGGGCCACGACCCGGCACAGCTCGGTCAGCTCGGCGTCCGGCGCGTACATCCCCGGGGTGTACGTGAGGCCGGACGACATGCCGACGGCGCCCTGCTCCAGGCCCTCCGCGACCAGCCGCCGCATCCGGTCCAGCTCCGCCCCCGTGGCCGCCCGGTCGTCCCAGCCCACGGCCAGCATCCGGACCGTGCCCTGGGGGACGAGATAGGCCGCGTTGACGGCGATGCCCCGGCCGTCGTGGCCCCGGTCGAGACGGTCGAGGTACTCGCCGACCGTGCGCCAGTCGAAGTCGATGTCGTCGCCGGAGCCGTTCCAGCCGGTGATGGCCCTGCGGACCTCCGCGAGCGTGCGGTCGTCGGCGGGCGCGTACGAGAGGCCGTCCTGGCCCAGCACTTCGAGGGTCACCCCCTGCGCGGCCTTGGCCAGGTGCTCCGGGTCGCGGAGCAGCGCGAGGTCGCTGTGGGCGTGCATGTCGATGAAGCCGGGGGCCAGTACGAGCCCCTCGGCGTCCACGGAGCGCCGGGCGGTGGGGCGCTGGCACCCCGCCGCCGAGGCCTCCTGGACGATCGCGGCGATCCGGCCGCCCTCGATCGCCACGTCGGCGCGGTAGGAGGGGCCGCCGGTGCCGTCGACGACCTCCGCGTCACGGAAGACGAGATCCATGGGTGTCCTGCTCTCCGTCCTGCTCCCTGTTCGCTTCCCGCTCCTAGAAGAAGGTCCGGACGTAGTCGACCACCGTGCCGTCCGCCTCCACCAGCGGGATCAGCTGCCACTTGTCGAAGGCCGTGCACGGGTGCGAGAGCCCCATGCCGAGCCAGTCGCCGACCTCCAGGGCGGCGCCCTCCCCGGTCCGTACCCAGGCGTGCTGGTCGGAGAGGCCGGTCACGGTGATGCCGTCGGCGGGCCGGATCTCGCCGGTGTGCCCGTCGCGGACCACCTGGGCCTCGGGCAGGTGCAGGTCGTGGGCGGCGTCGCGCTTGCCCGCGTTGGTGAACGCCTGCTCGGGCGTCGGGCGGGACACCACCTGCGACCAGAGCCGGAAGGCGGGCTCCAGGGCGCCCTCCCCGGGGACCCGGTTGAACGGGGTCAGCTTCCGGTAGTGGCCGTCGTCGTGGGAGACGTACGCGCCGGAGCGCAGCAGCCGCAGGACCGGCAGGGACAGCGCGGGGAGCTCCGCGAAGACCTCGGCGACCGCGTCGAACCAGGCGCTGCCGCCCGCGCTGACGACGATCTCGCCGATCGCCGGGTCGAAGCGGCCCGCCGCGTCGAAGCGGGCGGCGAGCGCGGTCAGCCGCCGGAGCCAGGTCCTGACCCGCTCGCCGTCGGCGTCCGGCACCTCGCCCTCGTACCCGGCGACGCCGACGAGCCGGAGCGTGCCGGTCGCGGCGACCGCGTCGGCGACCGCCGCGCAGTCGGCCTCGGTGCGCGCTCCGGTACGGGCCCCCTCGCCCGCGCCCAGTTCGACGACGACGTCCACCGGGCGGGTCGCCCCGGCGGCGCTCAGGGCCTCGTCCATGAGCTCCACGCCCCGGACGGAGTCGACGTAGCAGACGAACCGGAAACCGGGGTCGGCGTCCAGCTCGGCGGCGAGCCAGCGCAGCGCGACGGCGTCCACCAGTTCGTTGGCGAGGAAGATCCGGGCGATGCCGTGGGCCCGGTAGACACGGGCCTGGTGGGGCACGGCGGCGGTGATGCCCCAGGCGCCGTGCGCGAGCTGCCGGTCGAACAGCTGGGGGGCCATGGAGGTCTTGCCGTGCGGGGCGAAGGCGAGGCCGTGGCGCTCGGCGTACGTCTCCAGGAGGCGCAGGTTGTGCTCGACGGACTCGGCGGACAGGGCGAGGACGGGGGTGGTGAAACCGCCGGTGAAGAGGTTGCGCCGCTGGGCCGCGAGCTCGCCGACGGTCAGGCCCTCGGCGTCCGGGGGCAGGGCCTTGAATCGGTGGTCGACGCGCTCGTTCGCCAGGTCGGGCATGAGGCCTCCTCATCGAGGGTGTTGCAGGATGTGCAACACTCATTGCGCATATTGCTCATCGCTGTCTAACATCCGGGCCGAGGCCGGGTCAATGGAATCCGGAGAGTCGAGCCACGGGGAGCCCGAGAGTGAGCGGACACGCGCCCGCGGACCCGAGCGGGGCCGCGGTTCCCGGCGGGGCGCCGGGGAACGCGGGATCGGGCGGGGCGCCCGGGAACGTGACGGGGCCGGGGGGCGCCGAGGCGTCCGGCGCGGTGCCGTCCGGCGCCTCGGCGGCCCGTGCGGCCACGCCACCGGCTCCGGCGGCCCGCGAGGCGGCCCCGGCGGGGGCCGTGAGGCCCGTGCGCGCCCGGGAGGCCGGTCGGCCTCCGGGCTCGGAGGCCGCGCCGTGTCCGGCCCCCGCGCCGGACGCGACGACTGCGGCCCCCGCGCCGAACACGACCACCGCGCCGGACGTGACGACTGCGGCCCCCGTGCCGGACGCGGCCCCCGTGCCGGACGCGGCCCCCGTGCCGGACGCGGCCCCCGTGCCGGACGCGGCCCCCGTGCCGGACGCGGCGACCGCGTCCGGACCGGGGCGGGGGAGTGTTCCGGCGCTGACACCGGCCCCGGCCCCGGCTCCGGCTCGTGTACCGGCTCCGGCTCACGCACCGGCACCGGCTCCGGCTCCGGCGTGCGTGCCAGCTCCGGCACTGGCTCACGCGCCAGCACCGGTTTACGCACCGGCTTCGGCTTACGCACCAGCACCGGCTTGTGCACCGGCTTCGGTTCCGGCTTACGCACCGGCACCGGCTTACGGACCGGCACCGGCACCGGCTTACGTGCCAGCTCCGGCACTGGCTCACGCACCGGCACCGGCACCAGCTTCGGCTCTCTCGCCCGCTCCGGTTCGGGCGGTGGTTCCGGGGGGCGTACGGGTGCGAGTCGGTGCCCCGCTCCCGGGGGCCGGAGCCGCCCCGGCGGAGGTCCCGGTTCCCGGGGTCGACGTGGCGCCCGTACCGGTGTCGACGGGTGCTCCCGGTGAGGGGGAGCGGCCCGCGCCCGTCCCGGCCGTGGCGCCCGGGCCGGTGGACGGGGGGGCGTCCGGGCCCGATGTCGTCTGTCTCGGCGAGTCCATGGTGACCTTCCTGCCCACCCGGCCGGGGCGGCTCGCCGACGTGCCCGCGTTCACCCGGGCCATCGGCGGCGCCGAGTCCAACGTCGCCTGCGCCCTCGCCGCCGCCGGACACCGGGTCCGCTGGGTCGGCCGGGTCGGCCGCGACGGCTTCGGCGACCACCTCGTCGAGACCATCGCCGCCCACGGCGTCGACGTCCGGGACGTCGGCCGCGACCCGCGCCGCCCGACCGGCGTCTACTTCCGCACCGCCGCCGACCGCTCCACCGACGCCCACGAGGTCGCCTACTACCGGGCCGGTTCCGCCGCCTCCGCGATGTCTCCCGCGACCGTGCCGTACGACACCGTCGCCGACGGGCGCGTCCTGCACCTCTCCGGCATCACCGCCGCCCTCTCCGCCGACTGCCTGGCCCTGATGCGCGAACTCACCGCCGTCCGGCCGGGCCGCCCGCTCGTCTCCTTCGACCTCAACTACCGGCCCGCGCTCTGGCCCGGCGGCCCGGCCGCCGCCGGACCCGTCCTCCTCGACCTCGCCCGCCGCGCCGACCTCCTCTTCGTCGGCGCCGACGAGGCCGCCCAGGTGTGGGGCCTGGCGGACATCGACGCCGTCGTGGCGGCGCTCCCCGAGCCCGCCCTGCTGATCGTCAAGCTCGGCGAGCACGGCGCCGTCGCCTTCGACCGCCGCGACCGCACGGCCGCCCCCGCCGTCACCCGGGTCCCCGCCCCCCGGGTGGACGTCGTCGCCCCGGTCGGCGCCGGGGACGCCTTCGCCGCCGGGTTCCTCTCCGCGACCCTGCGCGGGCTCGACGTCCGGGCCCGGCTCCGGCACGGACACCTGGCCGCCGCCGCCGCGCTCACCGTCCCCGGCGACCTCGCGCCCCCGCCCCGCCGGGCCCACGCCGACCGGCTGGCCGCGCTCGACGACGCCGCCTGGGGCACACTTCACCTCGGCCCCGGCTGGACCGGGGACGACCAGGAGGTACGCACCCCATGAGCCAGACCGTCGACCGGGCGCTCAGCATCCTGCCGCTGCTCGCCCAGGGCCCCGCCGACCTCGGGCAGGTCGCCGACCGGCTCGGCGTCCACAAGTCCACGGCCCTGCGCCTGCTGCGCACCCTCCACGAACACGGCCTGGTGCACCGGCAGCAGGACCAGCGGTACCGGCTCGGCGCCCGGCTCTTCGCCCTCGCCCAGGAGGCGGTGGAGAACCTCGACATCCGCGAGATCGCCCACCCGTACCTGACCGCGCTCAACGAGCGGATCGGGCACACGATCCACCTCGCGGTCCGTGAGGAGGGCGAGGTCCTCTACATCGACAAGGTCGAGAGCCGCTACCCGGTCCGGATGTACTCGCGCATCGGCAAGCCCGTCGCGATCACCGTCGCCGCCGTCGCCAAACTGCTGCTCGCCGATCTCCCCGAGCAGGAGCGGCGCGCCATCGCCGCGAAGCTCGACTACCCTCCGTACACGTCCCGTTCGACCCCGAACGCCGCCGCCTTCCTCAAGGAGCTGGCGACCGTACGCGAACAGGGCTGGGCCACCGACCTCGGCGGCCACGAGGAGTCCATCAACTGCGTGGGCGCCCCCGTCCGCGGCGCCGACGGGCGCGTCGTCGCCGCGATGTCGGTCTCGGCGCCCAACGTGGTCGTCACGGCCGAGGAACTCCTCACCCTCCTCCCGCAGGTGCGCCGCACCGCGGACGCCATCAGCCGGGAGTACTCCGGCACCGCCCCGGGCGCCGACCGCGAGTACCCCGGCACCGCCCCGACCAAGGACACCGCATGAGCGAGAAGACCGCGATCACCCCCGCCACGCACACCGCCCCGCCCGCGAAGTTCTCGCACGGCGTGCGGAAGGGCAACATCCTCCAGGTCGCCGGTCAGGTCGGCTTCCTGCCCGCCGTCGAGGGCCAGGCCCCGACCGTCGCCGGGCCGACCCTGCGCGAGCAGACCCTGCAGACCTTCGCCAACGTCAAGGCGATCCTGGAGGAGGGCGGTGCGAGCTGGGACGACGTGATGATGACGCGCGTCTACCTGACGGACGTGGACCACTTCGCCGAGATGAACGAGATCTACAACCAGTACTTCGAGGAGCAGGGCCTCAAGGCCCCCGCCTCGGCCCGTACGACCGTCTACGTCGGCCTCCCGGCCGGTCTGCTCATCGAGATCGACGCGCTCGCCGTCCTGGGCTGAGCCCCGGCGGAACACGAGGGGGCGCCCCGGCCGCGCGGCCGGGGCGCCCTCACGCGTGCGTACGGACCGTCAGGCCGCGCAGTACTGCGCCTGCTTGCCGATCGAGCGGTACATGCAGTCCGCGTTCTCCAGGAGCTGGAGGACGGCGTCCCGGTTGCGGCTGGTCTCGCGCTCGATGACCTCGTCGGGCGGGTAGAAACCGCCCCCGCCGGCCGAGGACGGGTACATCTCGAAGGTGTACCCGAAGATCCGCTGGGAGCCCCACAGCCAGTCGTCGATCGACCCGTCCGTGATGTACAGGTCGCTGGACTGCTCCGGCGTGTAGCCGTTGCTCGCGGCCATGCTCGTGCCGACCTTCGCGAAGGCGTCCCGGTCGTCCTGGGTCATGCCGGGGGCGGTGTTCGCGGTGGTCCAGCCGAAGGGCCAGAGCACCAGTTCGCTGTAGGTGTGGAAGTCGATGGCCGCGGTGATCTGCTGCTTGCCGCCGACGATCCGGGTGCGCACGAAGTCGGCGACGACCTTCACCTCGGGGGCGGACTCGGGGGCCGCGCCCCGGTAGGTCTCGGAGCTCTTGGAGCTGGAGGAGCCGCCGCAGCAGCCCCACTTGTAGTCCCAGTTCCGGTTCATGTCCGTGCCGATGTACGAGGAGCCGGTGTTGGGCTGCCGGTTCTTGCGCCAGCTCCGGTAGGAGCCGGTGGCGATGTCGTACTCGCCGCCGTCCGGGTTGAGGTCGGGGACGATCCAGATCTCGCGGCTGTTCACCATGCTGGTGATCCGGCTGTCGGTGCCGTACCCGGCGCCCAGCTCGCGCAGCAGGTACAGCGCCATCTCGACGGTGAGGTGCTCGCGGGCGTGCTGGTGGTGGGTGAAGAGGACCTCGGGCTCGTTCTCGTCGGTGGCGACGTTGTCGCTGATCTTGATGGCGACGATGTCCCGGCCCTCGTACGACTTCCCGATCACCCGCCTGCTCATGATCGACGGGTACTGGGCGAGCCGCTGGGCGATCTCCGTGTTCGCCTCCGCGTAGTTGTGGTACCTCGCGTCGGCGGAGGGGAAGTCGAGCGGGCCGAGGGCGGACCGGGCGGACTCGCCCCGGTCCGGGGGCGCGGGCAGCGCGGTGACCGGGTGGCCGAGCGCCCTGAGCCGCTTCAGCTGCTCGGTGTTGGCGCTGACGACGACCGAGCGGGCGTCGACCTCGTCGATGGAGACGCCGGTGGCGGCGGCGAGCGCGGTGCGGTCGGCGGCGGTGGCGGGTCCGGCGACCTCGTACTGCCGGATCACCTCCTCGACGCCGGAGGCGATGCGGGCGGCGGTCGGCGCCGGGTCGGCCCCGGCGGGGGTGGTGAGGGCGGAGAGGGGCGCCGCGAGGGCGAGCGCCACGAGGGCCGCGAGGGTGGCGGTCCTTCTGCCGCGGGTGGGACGTCGCATGGTGTCTCCTGGGTGGGAGTGTGGGGGAGTGCGACAAAAACGTGCGGGTGTCCGGCCACATGGTGAAGCCATGTCATGGACTGGTCAAGGTGGGGGGTTCGGCCACGGTGCCCCGCGGCGAGGCTCTCGGGGGACGCACGGTGGGGCACGAGCCGGGCGAAAGCGGTACGAGGGGCCGCCCGGTGGGGTCCGCCGTGGCCGGAAGGTGCGGGGAGGGCGTGCCGGAGCCGGAGCCGGTGCCGGTGCCGGAGCCGGAGGCGGGAAGCGGAGGCGCGGCCGGGAGACCTGGAGGCGGTGGGGCGGCCGGGTCCGGACGCGCCGCAGCGCCGCCGGGGGAGCGGCGGCGCTGCGGGTGGGGTGCCGTACGGCCGGACCGGAGCGGACGGCCGTACGGCGGGGTGTCGCGGGGGACGGAGCCCGCGACGGGGTGTCGCGCCGGGTTACGGCAGGCCGTGGACGTGCGGGCCGACCGCGTTCGACCAGGCGTTGCCCGCCGTCGCGTCCCAGTTGGTCGACCAGGTCATCGCGCCGCGCAGGGTCGGCCACGCCTGGGCCGGCTTGTAGGTGCCGCAGCCGGTGAGCTTGGTCAGGCAGTCGAGCGCGTTCTTCACGATCTGCGGGTCGACGTAACCGCTGCCCGCGCCCCGGGTGGAGGCGGGGACGCCCAGGCCGACCTGCGAGGGGTCGAGACCGCCCTGGATCTGGATGCAGGCGAGCGCGGTGAGGAAGTCCACCGAGCCCTGGCTGTAGACCTTGCCGTCGCAGCCCAGCATCGCACCGCTGTTGTAGTACTGGGTGTTGACGACCGTGAGGATGTCCTTCACCGCGAGCGCCGTCTTGAAGTACTCGGTGCCCGTGCTCTGCATGTCGATGGTCTGCGGGGCCATCGTCAGGACCATGGAGGAGCCCGCCTTGGCGGAGAGCTGGCGCAGCGCCTTGGTCAGGTAGGTCGAGTTGATGCCGTGCTCGAGGTCGATGTCGATCCCGTTGAAGCCGTACTCCTGGAACAGGGCGTACGCGCTGTTCGCGAAGGCGGTGGCGCTGGCGTCACTGTTGATCGTGACGTTGCCCTTCTCGCCGCCGACGGAGATGATCACCGACTTGCCCGCGGCCTTCTTCGCGGCGACGTCCGCCTTGAAGTCGGCGACCGAGGCGTAGCCGACGGCCGGGTCCAGGTTGAAGGTGATCTGGCCGGGCGTGGTCGTCGAGTCCGCGAAGGAGACGGCGATGATGTCGTACTGGGCCTGTACGTCACGGAGCTTCTGGACCGTGGCGCCGTTGTTGAAGTTCTGCCAGTAGCCGGTGACCGCGTGCTTGGGCACGGCCGGGCCGGGGCCCGTGTTGTCCTTGGCGGTCCTGGCCGCGACGGCCGTGGACTTGGCGGACTCGCCCGCGGTGTTCGTCGCGGAGACCTGGAACTGGTACGCGGTGTCGGCGGCGAGACCGGAGACGGTGGCCGAGGTGCCGGTGACCGTCTGCGGGTTGGCCCCGTCCCGGTAGACCTTGTAGGCGGTGGCTCCGGCGACGGCGTTCCAGCTCAGGGCCACCGACGAGTTGGTGACCGTGCCCGTGGCGAGACCGGCCGGGGTGGCCGGGATCACCGGGTCGGGGTCCGGGACGCCGCCGCCGTCGGGGCCGAAGACGCTGACGTCGTCGACGACGTAGGCGGAGGTGCCGTACCAGCCGTGGGTGTAGATCTGCACCGAGGTGGTGCTCGCGCCGGTGGTGAAGGTGGTGGTGAGCTGCTTCCAGGTGGGGCTGTCGGGCGTCCAGGTGGAGACGGTGCCGGTGCCGGTCCCGGTGTTGGCGGCGCCGAGGTACGCGTAACCGCCCTGGACCCACGCACTCAGCGTGTAGGTCGAGTTGGGCTTCACGGTCACGTTCTGCGTGCACTTGGCGTTGTCGAGCCCGCCCGGGGCGGCCCTGAGGGCGCCGACACCGGTGCGGACCGGGGTGGCGACGACGGCGCCGCTCCCGGCGGAACAGGCCCAGTTGGTCAGGCCGTTCTCGAATCCGGCGTTCTTGGCGACGTTGACGTCGGCCGCCTGGGCGGTGCCGGCTCCGCCGACGAGGACGAGCCCGGTGCCGACGGCGAGCGCGAGGGCTCCGCCGAGCCAGCGGCGTCCGTGCGGGCGGATGGTGGTGCGGTCCACGTGCATCCTCCGGTGGGGGAGTTGTGGGGATCTGGAGGTGCCGTACGTCGTCGTACGGGGGCCCCGTACGGGTACGGGGCTGTGCGGGGGGTACGGAAAACGTGCGGTGTGCGGGGGGTGCGGACGGCGGCCACCGTTGTCGGAACAAGCTGGTCCAGACCAATCCCGTTGTCAAGACCTCTGACAGCAAGGGCTGTTCGGGCGGGGTGGCGGCCGGGGCGGAGTACGGGGTGGAGTACGGGGCGAAAGCCCGAGGTGGGGCGCGGGGCGAAGTGGGGTGGAGCGCGGGACGGAAGCCGGGGCGGGGTGCGGGGTGAAGTCGGGGCGGGGCGTGGGGCGAAGTCGGTGTGGGGCGAGGGTGGGAGGGGCCCGGTCCAGGGCCCCTGACCCGAAAGGAACCCGGCCCCCGACCTGAAGAACCCGGACCCCCGACCCGGAGGAACCCCGGCCCCCGGCCCGAAGAAAAGGGAGCAGCTTGGTGGATTGTGTGTTCACCACCCAGGGTGGCGTGGATAAGGTGCAGAGGCGGCGGCGCCTGCGGTGACGCCCCGAACGCGGTAAGTGATCCGCGGCCCCCGGGACGCGGGAGGCCGACGGGGACGGGGGGTCCGACGTGCCGACAGCGATCGCGGTCACCAGCGCCGATCTGGTGCTGCCCCCCACCGACCCCGGAACCCCCCAGGCGGCCGTCCTCCCGGCCCCCGGGACCCAGCCGCTCGACGCCTCCGTCGCCGACATGCAGCAGCTCCTCGCCCGCTACGGACACGTGGTCGTGGTCTGCCCCGCCTCCGACCCGGCGCCCGTCGAGCACCGGCTGCGCGCCGTCCGGGGCCTGCTGGAGAGCGACCGGATCGCCCTGGTCCGCACGGATCTGCCGCCCCTCGGCGCCGCCGTCCTCGTCCGCCAGCTCCGCCAGCTCGCGGGCTGCGACCTCAGCCCCGGAGTCCTCGCCTCCGCCGCCCGGCTGCTCGCCCACTACATCTACGCCGGAGCCGTCCTCGGCAGCGTCTCCCGCCTCGACCGCGTCCCCGTCGGCCTCGGCTCCCACCTCAAGGGCTGGTTCCCCGGCGCCCACTTCGCGGTCCTCGCCGGACCGACCCCCCAGATGATCCGCCTGGGCAAGAGCGAGGAATCCCTCGCCGGGCCCGAGTTCGCCACCGAACTCCTCCTCGCCCGAGGCCAGCTCCAGACCGACTGGCCCGCCAGCACCCTCGCCCCCGGCTGGGGCATCGGGGGCCGGCCCCAGGAGACCCCGCTGCCCGGGGCCTCGCCCGGCTGGTGGGGCACCGGGAAGCTCGTCGAGTTCGCCGCGTACCTCCCCGACCTGCCGGTCCTCTACCAACTGGTCTCCTCCGTACGGCGCGAGACCTGCCACTGGTGCGCCATGGACCTCATCGGCGACCGCTGCGGATTCTGCGCCGCGCCGGTCGCCGGGCACCCCGTACCGACGCCCGCGCGGGACGCCGCACCGTGACCGGCACCGCCCCCCGCCCGCTCCGACCCACGCCCCGATCGAGGTAGTCCGGCCATGAACTCCCGCCAGCGCCGCGGCGTCATCCTGCTGCTGCTGTCCGTCCTGTGCGCCCTCGGCGCCTTCGCCGGTGTCCTCGCCGTCATCAGCGACGT
This sequence comes from Streptomyces sp. NPDC059247, assembly GCF_042754005.1. Taxonomy (NCBI): domain Bacteria; kingdom Bacillati; phylum Actinomycetota; class Actinomycetes; order Kitasatosporales; family Streptomycetaceae; genus Streptomyces; species Streptomyces sp. NPDC059247. The sequence goes on along the minus strand of NZ_JBHYZW010000014.1, from coordinate 118,357 downwards.
GAACTCGAAGGTCGGACCGGAGACCACCGCGTACCGCATCAAGGACGACGTGGCCCCCTACACCGCCCTGCGCCCGAACCAGTTCGAGAAGTTCAGCGTTCCCGAGCGCTGGCTCTCCGGCACCGCCGTCACCGACCTGCGCCAGATCGAGGGCAAGATCGCCGTCACCCGGCTGAAGGCGGGCTCCCTCCTCCAGTCCGACATGATCGTCAAACGGCCCGAACTCCAGCCGGGACAGCAGGAGATCGCCATCATGATCGACGCGGGCACCGGCGTCGCCGGAAAGATCACCGCCGGGGCCACGGTCAACATCTACGCCACCTTCGCGGGCGAGAAGAAGGGCGAGGCCGCCCAGTCCCGCATGATCGTCGCCGGGGCCCGGGTCATGGACGTCGGCCGCCTCACCCCCATCGGCGACCGCTCCGACCGCACCGACCGGGCCACCTCCGCCGTCCCCATCACCTTCGCCCTCTCCACCCTCGACACCCAGCGCGTCGCGTACGCCGAGTCCTTCGCCGAGCACGTGCGCCTCGCCCTCGTCGCCCCCAGCACCGGCGGCGCCCCCGCGGACAAGGGCGACCGCACCTACACGCTCGAAAAGGACAAGTGAGGCCGGTATGACCATCAGGATCCTGCCGGCCGTCGGCGACCCCGACGCGGCCCGGTCCGTGACCACGCTGATCGGCCAGCTCCCCGACGCCGAACCCGCCCCGCCGGTCACCGACTCCACCCAGCTCGTCGACACCCTCGCCCGGCTCGCCGCCGCCTCCCTCGACGAACTCCCCGAAGTCGTCCTCGTCCACGAGCGGATCGGACCGGTCCCCGCCCTCGAACTCGTCCGCGAGGTGGCCCTCCGCTTCCCCGCCGTCGGCGTGGTCCTCATCACCGCCGACGCCAGCCCCGTGCTCTTCTCCGCCGCCATGGACTCCGGCGCGCGCGGTCTGGTCACCCTCCCCCTGGGCTACGAGGAACTCGCCAGCCGCGTCCAGGCCGCTGCCCAGTGGTCCCTGGGCGTCCGCCGCCACCTCGGCGGCGGCGCCGAGCAGAGCACCGGGCCCGGCGGCACGGTCGTCACCGTCAGCGGCGCCAAGGGCGGTGTCGGCACCACCGTCACCGCCGTCCAGCTCGCCCTCGCCGCCCGCGCCTCGGGACGGACCGTCGCCCTCGTCGACATGGACCTCCAGAGCGGCGACCTCGCCTCCTACCTCGACGTCCAGTTCCGCCGCTCCGTCGCCGACCTGGCCACCATCACCGACATCTCGCCGCGGGTCCTCCAGGACGCCGTGTACGTCCACGAGACCGGGCTGTCCCTGCTCCTCGCGCCCGCCGAGGGCGAACGCGGCGAGGAGGTCACCGACCGCGCCGCCCGCCAGATCGTCAGCGCCCTGCGCGGACGCCACGAGGTCGTCGTCGTCGACTGCGGCTCCCAGCTGAGCGGCGCGGGCGCCGCCGCCGTCGAGATGGCCGACACCGCCCTCCTCGTCGTCACCCCCGACGTCGTCGCGGTCCGCGCCGCCCGGCGGACCGTCCGCATGTGGGAACGGCTCCAGGTCCGCAAGGCGGAGGAGACCGTCACGGTCGTCAACCGGCACGGCCGTTCCACCGAGATCCAGCCGCCCCTCGTCCAGAAGATCACCGGCACCCGGGTGGCGGGGGTCTCCGTCCCCGCGCAGTTCAAGGAGCTCCAGGCGGTCGTCGACGCGGGCAAACTGCACGAGCTCGACGCCAGGTCCACGGTCAAGCAGGCCCTGTGGGCCCTCGCGGGAGAGCTGGGCCTCGTCGGGACGCCCGCCGCCGGTGCCGCCGACCGGCCGGGCAAGCAGCTCGTGCGCGCGGGCGACCGAGGCTCGCTCGGCCTGCGCCGCCGCACCGGAGGACGCTGAGCCGTGACCGCGATCCGGGACGACGACAGGGGACAGGTGGCGGTGGAGTTCACCGGCATGGTGCCGGTGATCCTGCTGACCCTCGCCCTGCTCTGGCAGATCGTCCTGGTCGGCTACACGTTCACCCTGGCGGGGAACGCGGCGGACGAGGCGGCCCGCGCGGCGGCGGTCGGCGACGACTGCGGCGAGGCCGCCCTGCGCCACCTCGACGGAGCCTGGGCCTCCGGCGCCTCGCCGCGCTGCTCGAAGGGCGGCGGCATGGTGACGGCGGTCGTGAAGATCGACGTCCCGCTCCTGATCCCGGGCCTCGGCAGCCTCTACCCGGTCACGGCCGAGGCCGCGGCGGTGGACGAGACGGACCTCGCCCGATGACCCCCGAGAACCGGCCCCACGAAGCCCCCTCCCGCTCCCGTACCCCCACGCCCCCGAACGCCCCGGGGACGCCCCTGGACGGCACTCGTACGATGCCGGACCCGGCCACGAGGAAGGCCCCCGGCGCCGGTGCCCGCCCGTCTCCGGACGGCCGCGCTCGTACGGAGCCGGAGGCGGCCCGCGCCGTTGTTCGTACGATGCCGGGCCCGGCCGCAGGGAAGCCGCCCGGCACCAGTGGCCGTACGTCTCCGGACGGCCACGCTCGTACGCAGCCGCAGACGGCCCGCGCCGCCGCTCGTAAGGCGGCGGGCCCGCGTACGGGAACGGCCCCCGGCACCGATGCCTCCCCGGGCTCCCGCGCCCGTGCGGCGACCGCCCCCCGTGCGGGAGCGGCGCCCCGCGCCCGTACGGCCCCGGGCCCCCGGGCCTGCCCGACGCCAGGCGCGTCGGACACGGCCCCGAGCCGCGCCCGTACCCCGAGGGGCTCGTGGGCGGGGGAGTCGGCCCCGGCCCGCGCCGCCGCCCGTACGGCGGCGGATCCGCATACGGGAAAGGCCCCCGGCACCGATGCCTCCCCGGGCTCCCGCGCCCGTGCGGCGACCGCCCCCCGTGCGGGAGCGGCGGCCCGTGCCCGTACGGCCCCGGGCCCCCGGGCCTGCCCGACGCCAGGCGCGTCGGACACGGCCCCGAGCCGCGCCCGTACGGCGGCGGATCCGCATACGGGTAAGGCCCCCGGCACCGATGCCACCCCGGACCCCCGCCCCCGCGCGGCGACCGCCCCCCGTACAGGAGCGCCGCCCCGCCCCCGTACGGCCCCGGGACCGCGCCCCGTCCCCCCGGCGGCGACCGCGGCCCCGTCCCCCCGGGCGGACCGCCCGCCCGCCCGGCACCGGGACCGGGGTCAGGCCGCCGTCGAGTACCTCGGGTTCCTGCCCGTCCTGCTGATCGTCGGACTCGCCGGGCTCCAGCTCGGCGTCGCCGCGTACGCCGCCCAGCAGGCGGGCACCGCCGCCCGCGCCGCCGCGCGGGCGCAGGCGGTGCTGAGCGACGACCCGCACGGCCCCGCCCCCGGCGCCGTCGGCCGCGCTGCCGCCCCCTGGGCCACCGCCGTCGACGCGCGCTCGGAGGGCGACGCCGCCGTCGCCACCGTCACCGTCCGCGTCCCCTCCGTCGTGCCCTTCTGGGACTTCGACCCCGTCGAGAAGACCGCCACCATGCCCCTGAGCGACGAGGAGGCCCGGCCATGAGCCTGCGCTCCCGGATCAACGCCCCCGAGGAACGCGGCGGCCCCGCCGCGGCCCGGGAGGACGGCCACCTCGTCGCCGCCTTCCGCGCCAAGCTCCTGGAGGAGATCGACCTCACCGAGATGTCGGCGCTGGCCGCCGCCGAGCGCCGGGCCCGGCTGGAACGCGTCCTCGGCCACATCATCAGCCGCGAGGGCCCGGTCCTCTCCACCGCCGAACGCTCCCAGCTGATCCGCCGGGTCGTCGACGAGGCCCTCGGACTCGGCGTCCTCGAACCGCTCCTCGAAGACGCCTCCATCACCGAGATCATGGTCAACGGCCCCGACCAGATCTTCATCGAACGCGCGGGCCGCGTCGAACTCCTGCCGCTCCGCTTCGCCTCCCACGACCAGCTGATGCAGACCATCGAGCGGATCGTCTCCACCGTCAACCGGCGCGTCGACGAGTCCAACCCGATGGTCGACGCCCGGCTCCCGTCCGGCGAACGCGTCAACGTCATCATCCCGCCGCTCTCCCTCACCGGGGCCACCCTCACCATCCGCCGCTTCCCCCGCGCGTACACCCTCCACGAGATGGTCGGCCTCGGCTCCCTCGACGAGCAGATGCTGCTGCTGCTCTCCGGGCTCGTCCAGGCCAAGTTCAACCTGATCGTCTCCGGCGCCACCGGCACCGGGAAGACCACCCTCCTCAACGCCCTCTCCGGCCTCGTCCCCGACGGCGAACGCATCATCACCATCGAGGACTCCGCCGAACTCCAGCTCCAGCAGTCCCACGTCATCCGGCTCGAAGCCCGCCCGCCGAACATCGAGGGCCGGGGCGCCATCACCATCCGCGACCTCGTCCGCAACTCCCTGCGGATGCGCCCCGACCGGATCATCGTCGGAGAGGTCCGCGGCGGTGAGACCCTCGACATGCTCCAGGCCATGTCCACCGGCCACGACGGCTCCCTGGCCACCGTCCACGCCAACTCCGCCGAGGACGCCCTGATGCGTCTCCAGACCCTCGCCTCCATGTCCGAGGTCAAGGTTCCCTTCGAGGCGCTCCGCGACCAGATCAACAGCGCCGTCGACGTCCTCGTCCAGCTCACCCGGCACCCCGACGGCACCCGCAGGATCACCGAGATCTCCGTCCTCGCCTCGCACGGCAGGGAACGGTTCCTGCTCGCCACCGTCTGCCGCTTCCACGCCCAGCCGCTCGCCGCCGACGGCCGGGTGTACGGGCAGTTCACCTACCACCCGCTGCCCCGGCGCGTCGCCGAACGCCTGTACCTGGCGGGCCAGCCCCTCCCGCAGGCCTTCGGCGTGGCCCCGACCGACGCCCACCTCACCACCCGCGAGGCGGAATGATGACCGACCCCTTCTGGCTCACGGTGGCCGTGACGCTCCTCGCCTGCGCGCTCGGCATCACCGGCGTTCAGCTGTACGCGAGCGGGGCCCGCCGCCACGCGGCCCTCGTCGCCCGCCTCGACGACACCGCCGCACCCGGCACCGGAGGCCGCCGCCGCGCCTTCCGCGGCATCGACCGGCGGGTCCGGCGCACCGCCCTCGGCCGGAGACTGGAACTGCGGATCGCGGCCACCGGACGGGACATCACCCCGGGCGAGTTCACCGTCGCCCTCGCCGCGACCGTCGTCGTCCTCTGGACGGCGGGACAGGCCGCGCTGTCCCCGTTCTTCGGCCCGATCTGCGGACTCCTCGGCATCTGGGCCGCCCTCGGCTACCTCAACTGGCAGCGCCAGAAACGCATCGAGAAGTTCATCAACCAGCTCCCCGAACTCTCCCGCATCCTGGCCAACGCCACCCAGGCCGGACTCGCCCTCCGGATGGCCCTCAGCCTCGCCGCCGACGAACTCGAAGCCCCCGCGGGCGACGAACTGGAGAAGGTCGCCCAGCAGTTGGCCGTCGGCACCTCCCTCGACGACGCCCTCGGCGAACTCGCCGAACGCCTGCCCTCCCGCGAACTCGTCGTCCTCGTCACCACCCTGGTCCTCGCCAACCGGGCGGGCGGCACCGTCGTCTCCTCCCTGCGCAACCTCACCGAGACCCTGGAGGAACGCAAGGAGACCCGGCGCGAGGTCCGCACCCAGCTCTCCCAGGTGAGCATGACCGCGTACTCCGTCCCCGTCATCGGCATCGGCTCCCTCTTCCTCATCGACAACATGCAGCCCGGCGCCCTCGACCGCATGACCGGCTCCGGCATCGGACAGGCGGCCGTCGTCGCCGCCTTCGCCCTGTACGCGGTCGGCTTCGTCGTCATCCGCCGCTTCTCCAAGATCGACGTGTAGGGGCCGCGCCATGGGACTCCTCCTCTCCCTCCTCGCCGGGCTCTCCGTCGCGGGCATCGGCTACGGTCTGCGCCTCTACCGCGCCGACGCCAAGCTCCCCGACGACCTCAGGCTCGCCCTGGAGGTCGGCGCCACCCGCACCGGCGCCGTCGACTCCGCCGTCGACCGGCTCGGTATGCGCTGGTCCCCGGCGGTGCTCCGGCTCATGGGCCCGGCGCGCGTCAACGCCGTACGCCGCCGCATCGACCTCGCGGGGAACCCCGGCGGCCTCACCATCGACCGGTACGGGGCCCGCCGGGCCGTCTACGGCTTCCTGGGCCTCCTCGGCGCCCTCCTGATGCTCGGCAGGGGCTCGTACCTGACCGCCCTGCTGCTGCTCGCCTTCGGCGCCTTCTGGACCGAGGTCGGCATCTGGTCCGCCGTCCGCATCCGCAAGGACCAGATCGAACGCACCCTGCCGGACTTCCTCGACGTCCTCGCCGTCGTCGTCTCCGCCGGACTCGGCTTCCGCCAGGCCCTCGAACGCGTCGCCGAGAAGTACGAGGGCCCCTGGGCCGACGAACTCCGCATCACCCTGCGCCAGATGGACATGGGCGTCAGCCGCAGACAGGCCTTCGACGAACTGCGCCGCCGCAACGACTCCGAACAGGTCGCCCAGTTCGTCACCGCCCTCCAGCAGGGCGAGGAACTCGGCGCGCCGATCGTCGACACCCTCATCCAGATCGCCGACGACATGCGCCGCACCGACGCCCAGAACGCGCGCCGCAAGGCCGCCAGGGCGGTCCCCAAGGCGACCATGGTCATCACCACCCTCATGGTCCCCGCCACGATCATCCTCCTCGGCGCGGGCCTCTTCCTCGGCACCGGCACGGACTTCGGCTCGGTCGCCGGTGAGTGAGGAGGGCGGGACGGGAGACGGCGGACGGGCCCCGGAGCGGCCCGGCGCGCCTCCCCGGGGAGAACACGGCCGAGCATCACATCTTCGTCAAACCGCCCACCCGCACCGGGACGGAGGCCATAGCCTCCAGGCTGGGCACCGGGCCCCGCCCGCGACCGGACCTGACGAATGGGCCCCGGGGCCCTGGGTAGTGAGGAACGCACGGCCGTACAGTGCCGGTGCGCAGGCGTCTGGACGCGGAGGGGACCACGATGAACGACGCGATGCTGAAGGCCATGACCAGGGCCAGAGTCCACATCACCACCGCCCTGCTCCGCAGGGACCGGGGCCAGACGGCCGTGGAGTACCTGGGGATCATCGTGGTGGTGGTGGCGATCGTGATCGCGATCACGGGCACGGACATCGGGAAGTCGATCAAGGATGCGATCAGTCAGAAGATCGCCGATGTGACGGGTGGCAAATAGCGGCGGCCGTCTCGAAGCGTGACGCGGGGCAGGCGTTTCCCGCGTATGTGGCCGTCGTGGCGGGGCTCTTGTTCCTCGCCTTTGTGTACTTCGCGTTCGGTCAGGCCGCCATCACGCGCGGTGGTGCCCAGACCGCCGCGGACGCGGCTGCTCTCGCAGCCGCGCAAGACGCCCGGAGCCAGTTGCGCGACCGCTGGCTCGGAGTGCTGGCGGACCCCGCAGAGTGGGAGCGCTATCTCCGGGGCGACGGATACGACGAGGTCTCCGCGTGCCGGAGCGCCGCCTCCTTCGCGGCGAGGAATGAGGCGGAGATCCCCTCGGGAGGGTGCGCGAGCTTCTCCGCCAGACCTGACGAAGGGTTCAAGGTGACGGTTCGTACGACCGGTACGGTCGGCCGGTCCATCATTCCGGGAACGGAGTCACGGCACGCCACCGCCTCAGCAGAGGCGGTCCTGAAGCCGCGGTGTACCTTCGACCCGCCCGAACCGACCCAGGAACCGACACCTCCCGAACCCACGGAGGAGCCGACGCCTCCGGAGCCGGACGAGGAGGAGCCGATCCTCGGCCTGGTGTGCGGTGGCGAACCCTGGGAGATCGACCCCGGGAATCCGGTGCTTCCCGGTGCGTCCGATCTTTTCGCAGTGCAACTTTCCGACTGACCAGAAAACGAGCAAAGGAAGCACGCTTCATGAACGTGCGGTACGCGAGAAAGGCCCACGGCCCGGCGGCTGCGGCAGTCGTTGCTTCCGTGGTGCTCCTTGTGGCCGGTTGTGGTGCGGAGGAGAAGCCGCAGAACAAGCCGGCGTCGACAGCGGCGGCTCCTCGCGCGAGCGACTCGGCCCAGGCTTCCCCGGCACCCGAGGAGCCCGCCGAGAAGCTTGCCGTCATGCGAGGACAGAGAGGGCTGGAGCTCACCGTCACCTCCGTGGACCGTGACGCTGGTGGGTTCGTCACGATCAAGGGTCAGCTGGTGAACGCCTCCGACTCCGCGGCCATCATCTCGTCGCAGACGAGCGGTGACGAGACGGAGGTCATGAAGCACGGTAGTTCGTTCGGCGGTGCCACACTGGTGGATTCCGTGGGCAAGAAGCGCTACTACGTCCTGCGGGACACGGACGGTCGTCCCTTGACTACCACGGGGCTCGGGTCCCTGCCGTCCAAGGGCAAGGCCGCCGTCTTCCTCCAGTTCCCCGCCCCACCCCCCACCACCACCGACGTCTCCTTCCAGCTGCCCACCTTCGAACCCGCCACCCTCAAGCTCTCCTGAGGCGACGCCATGACGACGACATACCGCCGCCTCGCCGCTCTCGTGGTCGTTTCCGTGGTCCTGGGGACCCTCACCGGTCCCGTCGCCCACGCCGACGATCCGCCGGGTTCCGCCGGGACCTCCTCCCCGCCGCCCGCCATCGACTCCGCCGCCCCGGGCCTGATGCTGCCCGACGGCGCCACCCTCGCGCCCGCCAAGGTCCTCGACATCAAGCAGATCGTCGAGGACGAGGGCGGTGAGGAGCGCCGTCAGGACACCAATGTGGACGTGACCTTCGCGCTCCAGGCCGAGGTCCTCTTCCCGAAGGACAGCGCCAAGCTGAGCCCCGCCGCCCACGGCCGTATCGCCGCCGTCGCCGCCGAGATCACCAGGCTCGGTTCCGGACGGGTCCGGATCTTCGGCTTCACCGACGACCTCGGGACGTACGAGCACGGTCTGAAGCTCTCCAAGGAGCGTGCCGTCGCCGTGCAGCAGGTGCTGTCGCGGACCCTCCCGCCGGGCACCGCCTTCGACATCCGTGGCTACAGCGAGGACTTCCCGATCGCCGACAACGGCTCCGAGGAGGGCCGGAAGAAGAACCGCCGGGTCGAGATCTCCTTCCCCCGCACCTCGGCGCCCTCCGCGCCGTCGGCTCCCTAGGCCGTCCTCCTGTCCGGATCGCGCCTCCCGCGCCGGTCCGGACAGGGGCGCCTCCCGGCACCGGTGAACCGCATGAATTTACCGAAGCACTCGGAAGGAGGACGTTCCGTATGGTCCTGGGAAAACCCGGCGAAAGGTGTCGTCAGGAAAGCGCAAAAGTGGGGGGACACCCCCGCCGGGCGGGAGCATTCTGGACAGATGACGACGACGCCGGGTGAATCCCCGGGTGTACAGCTGGTCAGTGACCTCGTCACCCGGCTGCCCGAGTTCCGGGGCAGGTACGAGAGCCACGTCTTCCATCAGGGCGCGGTGCAGCCGCACGTGTTCTTCTGGGACGTCGTCCAGGACACGGTCCGTTCCTTCCTCGGTGAGGACAAGGGCACGGCCGACTGGCGCCGGACGCTCGCCTTCCTGGAGGAGCAGTCCCGCCGGGGTGTCCTGGGCGTCGACGAGGTGATCGTCACCTCGTTCCTGGGAGACCTGCCCTCCCCGAAGGAGCCGGGCCACGCCATCGTGGACCAGTTGGGTCCGCTGATGGCCGCGAGGTACGGCCGTATAAGGCCGCGCGGCTGAGACGGCGGGGGCACCATAATCGGGCGCATGTCCCCGCCCCGCCCCACCGGCACCGCCCGCCCCGTCAGCACCTTGCGCCCCGACCGCCACACCCTCCTCGCGGTCGGCGGCTACGCGGCCACCCGGGTCGTCGGTCTCGCGGTCCTCGCCCTCGTCGCCGCCCTGACCGGCAAGGACGGGCTGCACCGGCTCAACGGCCGCTGGGACTCGGTCTGGTACCGGCGCATCGCCGAGCACGGCTACGGGTACGAGGTCACCCTCCCGAACGGCGACCTCCACGCGGACCTGGCCTTCTTCCCGCTCTTCCCGGCCCTGGAACGCGGCCTGTCCACGGTCCTCCCGATCGACGCGGCCACCGCCGGTCTCGTGGTCTCGTGGACCGCCGGGCTCGTCGCCGCCTGGGGCATCCACCGGTGCGGCACCCTCGCCTTCGGCCCGCGCGCGGGGGTCCTGCTCGCGGTGCTCTGGGGGGTGTACCCGACCGCGTTCGTGCAGTCGATGGCGTACACGGAGACCCTGTTCACGGCCCTCGCCGCCTGGTCGCTGTACGCGGTCCTGCGCGGGCGCTGGCTGCTGGCCGGAGCGCTGTGCGCGGCGGCGGGACTGACCCGGCCGACGGCCGTCGCGCTGATCGCCGCCCTCGGGATCACGGCCCTCGTCACGCTGGCGCGGGACCGGCGGCTGCCCCTGAGGACGGTGGCGGGGGTGCTGCTCGCGCCGCTGGGCTGGCTCGCGTACATCGTGTACGTCGGTGTCCGGCAGGGATCGGCGACCGCCTACTTCGAGGTGCAGGCCGCCTGGGGCAACTCCATCGACGGCGGGGTCGCCCTCGCCCGGTTCATCGCCGGGCTGCCGTGGCCCGCCGCCCTCGGGCTCTGCGCCGCGCTCGCCCTGCTCGGCTGGCTGGTCGCGCTGTGCGTCCGGCAGCGGCAGCCGCTGCCGCTGCTCGTCTACACGGTCGGCGTGGTCCTCGTCTCGCTCGTCGGCGCCGCGTACTTCGGGTCCCGGCCCCGGCTGATGATGCCCGCCTTCGGGCTGCTGCTGCCGCCCGCCGTGGCCCTCGCGCGGCTGCGGACCCGCACGGTCGTCCCGGTCCTGGCCGTCCTGGCCCTCGCCTCCGCCGTGTACGGGGCGTTCACCCTCCTCGGCACGGGCCCGCCGTGACGCCCGGCGGGGACGCCCCGGCGCCCCCGCAGAGGCTCCCGGTCACGGGGCCTCCCGGCGCCCCGGCCCGCGACGGCGACCGGTCGCGGAGCGCCTGAGACGCCCGGGGCCCGCCGAGGCGACCGGTCGCGGGGTGTCCGCGGTGCGCCCCGGGCCCGCCGAGACGACCCGGCCGACGGACATCTCGGCGCCCGTCCCGGCGACCGGCCGAGCGGCACCCCGGCGACCAGCCGAGCGGCGCCCCGGTGACCCGTCGAGCGGCACCCCGCCGACCACCGGCCCCGCCGAGCCACCCCGCCAGGACTTCCCCGCGCTCCCCGGCCCCCAGCACGCCGTCAGTTTCCGGACGCTTCCCCCGTTTCCCCCTCCACGCGCACGCGTACCCCCCGCCGCAGGCCCCAGGCGGCCATCGTGCCCGCCTCCGCCTCCAGGACATGGCGCCCGAGTGGCCGGATCATGCCGAGTCTGCCCGGTCGCATGGTCACGACCGACCGGACCCTGAACGAGCCGTCCAGATGGGCCACGTCGATCGGGAACCGCATCCCGAAGGTGTGGACGCTGTTCGTCCGGACGATCAGCAGCGCCCCCGCGATCCCGTCCCGGCCGAGCAGCCCCCGCCGCCGCGCGCGGTACGAGGCCGCCACCTCCAGCGGCACCCCGGCCCCGCCGGGCACCGTCAGCGTCCCGGCCCCGTCCTTCCATTTCCCCATGCCCCAGACCGTAGCGCCGCCCCGGCCCGGGGACGTCCCGTCCACCGGCCCCCGATTCCCCGATCCGGCCCGACGGACGGCACCGGCCCCCTGGGGCCTGTCGTCACATTCCCGTCTGCCCCACGACGCCTGGCACGCGCTCTCGCCGCACCGGGCGAAAGCCCGAGTACGTCCAGTACGAGGACTTCCCCCCGGCACGCCGAGAGCACGCACCAGACGCCGCGGGGCCGCCCTCCGGGCGACGACGGGAAGGTGACGACAGGCCCTAGGGTCGGCCCGTGTACGTCACCCTGATCGCCCTCGCCGCCCTCTGGGGCGCCGCCGCCGGTCTGCTCGTGCCACGGGCCGCCTACCGGCTCGCCGTGGCCTCCGACGAGCCCCCACGGGACCGCTGCCCCGCCGGGCACCCGTTCGCCGGGCCCGCGCGCGGCTGGCTCGGCGGTCCCGGCCGGGGAGGGTGCGCGACGGCCACCGCCCCGCTCACCGCGCCGCTGCTCACCGCCGTGAGCTGCGCCGCGCTCGCCGCCGCCACCGGCGGGCCCCGGCCCGAACTGGCCGTATGGCTGCTCGGCGCGCCCTTCGCGGTGCTCCTCGCCGGGGTCGACGCGCGGGTCCGTCGACTCCCGAACGGCCTCACCCTGCCGCTGGCCCTCGCCGTCCCGCTGCTCCTGGGCGCCGCCGTGCTCCTCCCGTACGAAGCCGGTTCCTGGCGGCACTCCCTGCTCGGCGCGCTCGTCCTGGGCGGCGGCTACCTGCTGCTCTCCCTGGTCAACCCGAGCCAGCTCGGCCTCGGTGACGTGAAGCTGGCGGTGCCGCTCGGCGCGGCCCTCGGCTGGTACGGCTGGGGCGTCCTGTTCGTCGGGGCGTTCGCCGGGTTCCTGTTCGGCGCGGTGTACGGCCTCGGGCTCGTCCTGCTGCGGCGGGCGGAGCTCTCCTCCATGATCCCGTTCGGCCCGTTCATGCTGGGGGGCGGACTGTCCGGTCTGCTCCTCGGCGCGTTCACGGCCGTCCCCTGAGGCACTTCGACCCCGCTGGGGCTTCCGGGCCCCGGTCACCCGCACCGCGTCAACGGACGCCCCCGGCCGGTCCCTCCTGGGAGGGACGGAACCCCGCCGCCACGCCGGGGCGCAAACCCGCCACAGGCCCCCAGAGCCCTTGTCCCCCAAGGGATCCGCCCCATTCCGGCGACTTCCTCCGGCGCGCGTGGCGCGCGCCACGACTATCGAAGGGTTATGGTGGAAACCCCCCCTCGGGCCGGTCCGTATCCCCCCCACGGACCGGCCCGTTTTTTCTCTCCCGGCGATTCGCCCGGTGATCCGCCTGCTGATCCGCCGGCGGTCCGCCGACGGATTCCGGGCCCGGGGCGGGGATCAGCCCCGGCCGGCCCAGATGTTCGCGCCCTCGGTGTCGACGGCGAACGAGTCGATCTCCGTCAGCTCCCCGGCGGTCAGCGGCGCACCCACCAGGGCCGCCACGTTCTCCTCCAGCTGCGCGACGCTGGACGCGCCGATCAGCGCCGAGGTCATCCGCTCGTCCCGCAGCACCCACGACAGCGCGAGCTGCGCCAGGGACTGCCCGCGCCGCTCCGCGATGTCCGCGAGACCGCGAAGGCGCCGCAGCACCTCGTCGGAGAGCAGGTTCGGGTCGAGGGACTTGCCCTGGGTCGCCCGGGAACCCTCGGGGATGCCCTTCAGGTACTTGTTGGTGAGCAGGCCCTGCGCCAGCGGCACGAAGGAGATGCAGCCCATCCCGGCCGCCTCCAGGGTGTCGAGCAGGCCGTCCTCCTCGGTCCAGCGGTTGATCATGGAGTACGAGGGCTGGTGGATCAGGGCGGGCACGCCCATCTCGCGCAGCAGCCGCGCGGCCTCGGCGGTCTGCTCACCGGTGTACGAGGAGACGCCCACGTACAGCGCCTTGCCCTGCTGGACGGCGGAGGCCAGGGCCCCCATCGTCTCCTCCAGCGGGGTGTCCGGGTCGAAGCGGTGCGAGTAGAAGATGTCGACGTGGTCGAGGCCCATCCGCTTCAGGGAGGCGTCGAGCGAGGACAGCAGGTACTTGCGGGAGCCCCACTCGCCGTACGGGCCGGGGTGCATCTCGTACCCCGCCTTCGTCGAGACGATCAGCTCGTCCCGGTACGGCGCGAAGTCCTGGGCGAAGAGCTTGCCGAAGTTCAGCTCGGCGGAGCCGGGCGGCGGCCCGTAGTTGTTCGCCAGGTCGAAGTGGGTGACGCCGAGGTCGAAGGCGCGCCGGAGGATCGCACGCTGGGTGTCGAGCGCCCGGTCGTCGCCGAAGTTGTGCCAGAGGCCGAGGGAGATCGCGGGGAGCTTGAGGCCGCTGCGGCCCGAGCGGCGGTACTCCATGGAGTCGTAGCGGTCCGCGGAGGCGCGGTACAGGGGGGAATCAGTCACGTATCTCTGCTTATCACGGACTTGTGACAGTCCCGGGCTGGGAGGGCGTCGCCCGTGCGCAGTAGTGTGGCGGCTTGCGGACCGCCGCGGTGGGGCGGACCCGCCGCTGCACGGAGGGGTAAAGAACGGTGAACCTGCGCGACCTGGTGTACGGGCTCTACGCACGCCGGGTGGAAGGCCGCCTCGACCACACCCAGGTGCCCAAGCACATCGGGGTCATCCTCGACGGGAACCGCCGCTGGGCCAAGGCGTCCGGCGGGACCCCGGAGCAGGGACACCGGGCGGGCGCGGACAAGATCCAGGAGCTGCTCGGCTGGTGCGCCGAGACCGACGTCGAGGTCGTCACGCTCTGGATGCTCTCCACGGACAACCTGAACCGGCCCGAGGAACAGCTCGGGCCGCTGCTCGGGATCATCGAGAGCGCCGTGCGCGCGCTCGCCTCCGACGGCCGCTGGCGGGTCCACCACGTCGGCACGATGGACCTGCTCCCGGCGCGGACGCAGACCGTCCTGAAGGAAGCCGAGCAGAACACCCACGACAACACGGGGATACTCGTCAACGTGGCGGTGGGCTACGGGGGCCGGCAGGAGATCGCGGACGCGGTCCGCTCGCTGCTCCTGGAGCACGCGGAGCGCGGCACCAGCTTCGAGGAGCTGGCCGAGACCATCGACGTCGAGCACATCTCGGAGCACCTCTACACGCGCGGCCAGCCCGACCCGGACCTGGTGATCCGCACCAGCGGCGAACAGCGGCTCTCCGGGTTCATGCTGTGGCAGAGCGCCCATTCCGAGTACTACTTCTGCGAAGTGCACTGGCCCGCCTTCCGCAAGGTCGACTTCCTGCGGGCGCTGCGCGACTACGCGGCCCGCCACCGGCGCTACGGGACCTGATCCCGGCCCGGAACCTCCTCGGAACCGATCACCCGGTGTTCACGAACACGTCGTCATGGGTGCCTGCATGGCGGCCCCCGTTCGAGGGCATATTCACGGTGAAGTGAGCGGCACGGAGACCGCCACCCGGGAGGCCCCTTGCACCAGGACGACCGTGCGGGACACGCACGGGAGAAGCGGAGGGCCGAGGTCCGGCCCGCGCACGGCGGCCCGCACCCGGTCCCATTCCGCAGCGACACCGGTTCCGTCGCACCCTGACCTCACAGGGGTCTTCCGAGGGGGTCTGTCCTTCCGTGATGACCAGCACGAAGCGCCGCCTTTCCGACCGGCGCACCTATGTTCTCGACACCAGCGTCCTGCTGGCCGACCCCAACGCGGTCTCCCGCTTCGAGGAGCACGAGGTCGTGCTCCCGATCGTGGTGGTGACGGAACTGGAGGCCAAGCGGCACCATCCGGAGCTCGGCTACTTCGCCCGGCAGGCCCTGCGCCTCCTGGACGACTTCCGGGTCCGGTACGGACGTCTGGACGCCCCGCTCCCCATAGGGGATCTGGGCGGCACCCTGCGGGTCGAACTCAACCATTCGGACCCCTCCGTCCTGCCCGCCGGATACCGGCTGGGGGACAACGACTCACGGATCCTCGCGGTCGCGCGCAACCTCCAGGCGGAGGGGTACGACGTGACGGTCGTCTCCAAGGACCTGCCGCTGCGCATCAAGGCCTCCTCGGTCGGGCTGCTCGCCGAGGAGTACCGGGCCGAGCTGGCCATCACGGACGCCAACGGCTGGACCGGGATGACCGAGCTGGGGCTCTCCGCCGACCAGGTGGACCTGCTCTACGACCAGGACTCGCTGTACGTGCCGGAGGCCGCCGAGCTGCCGGTCCACACGGGTCTGGTGCTCCAGTCCGAGCGCGGGAAGGCGCTGGGCCGGGTCACCCCCGACGGGAACGTGCGGCTGGTCCGGGGCGACCGGGAGGCCTTCGGGCTCCGGGGCCGCAGCGCCGAGCAGCGGATCGCCCTCGACCTGCTGCTCGACCCGGAGGTCGGCATCATCTCGATGGGCGGCCGGGCGGGCACGGGCAAGTCCGCGCTCGCGCTCTGCGCGGGCCTGGAGGCGGTCCTGGAGCGCCGCCAGCACCAGAAGGTGATGGTGTTCCGTCCGCTGTACGCGGTCGGCGGCCAGGAGCTCGGCTATCTGCCGGGCAGCGAGGCCGAGAAGATGAGCCCGTGGGCGCAGGCCGTCTTCGACACGCTGTCCTCGGTCGCGGGCCGGGAGGTCATCGAGGAGGTGCTCGGCCGGGGAATGCTGGAGGTCCTGCCGCTGACCCACATCCGGGGCCGCTCGCTGCACGACGCGTTCGTCATCGTCGACGAGGCCCAGTCCCTGGAACGGAACGTCCTGTTGACCGTTCTGTCCAGGATCGGGTCGAATTCGCGGGTGGTGCTCACCCATGACGTGGCCCAGCGGGACAACCTCCGGGTCGGCCGGTACGACGGAGTCGTCGCCGTGGTCGAGAAACTGAAGGGCCATCCGCTCTTCGCGCACGTCACGCTCACCCGCTCCGAGCGCTCCCCGATCGCGGCGCTCGTCACGGAGATGCTGGAGGACGGTCAGATCTGACCGTTTCGTACGTATCCGTACGCGTACGGAAGTTGGCGCCGTCCGGCCGGGCGCAGGAGCTTAGCCGGGCGGCGCCGCCGTGTCCGCCGTATCCTCCGAAACACGTGCGCCCGGTCGGGTGTGAGCTTTCACACGCAGACGGGAATTGCCTTGCGGTGGCGCCGTCCGGCAAAGTCTTGCTTCCGTCAGGCCCCGCATACGGCACACGTGCACCCTCAGGGGTGTCACAGCGTCACCACAACTCAACAGCCGTCAGCCGTATGCCGCCCACAGCACCACGGGCCCGCGTCTCCTGTGACCCCGTACGTCGGAGACCAGCGCCAGGGGCACGATTTCGCTCGCGTGGTCACCTGTGCGGGCGATGCTGGAAGGAAACCGTGTGAGCCGGATCTCGGTCCGGGGATTCGCGGTGGCTTCGGCCACCGCGGTCACCACCGTCGGCGCCGTCGTGGGCGTTGCTTCGGGTAACGCCGCTCAGCCCTCGGACGACAACTTCGAGGCCGCCGCGGCCGACACCACGCTGCTCGCGGACATCCCCGCGGGCGAGCAGGCCCAGGTACAGGTCTCCTCCCTCGCGGAGCAGGCCGACGTCCAGGCCGCCGCCGCGGACTCCGTCGCGAGGAAGTCCGCCGAGGAGACCGCTCGTCTCCGCGCGGCCCAGGACGCCGAGGCCAAGAAGGAGGCCGCCGACAAGGCGGCCAAGGCCGAGAAGGAGCGCAAGGAGAAGGAGGAGCGCGCCAGCCGTGACGCGGCCCGCGACGCCTCGTCCTTCGCGCCCCAGAGCTCGTACTCCGTCGCCGAGGTCAAGGCCATCGCCCGCCAGATGGTCCCGGCCTCGCAGTTCCAGTGCTTCAGCAACATCGTGAGCCACGAGTCCACCTGGAACTACCTCGCGGTCAACCGCTCTTCGGGCGCCTACGGTCTCGTCCAGGCCCTCCCGGGCAGCAAGATGGTCTCGGCCGGTGCCGACTGGCAGACCAACCCCGCCACCCAGATCAAGTGGGGCCTCAGCTACATGAACGGCAAGTACGGCAACCCGTGCGGTGCCTGGTCGTTCTGGCTGGCCAACCGCTGGTACTAGTTCCGGGGCGCTCAACCTCCGGAAGCCCCTCGCCGTCCTACGGTGAGGGGCTTCGTGCGTGTAGGTTCGAAGGTCCATCGCCTCCGGGGAGCCGGTGGGAACGGAGACGTCGGGGGGAAGAGGAAAGAGATGGCGAGAGTGCCAGGGTGGCTGGGACGGCTGGGCGCGGACCTGAGCCGCATGGGTGAACGTCTCGAGGAGCGCAGGGCCGAGGCGGAACGCGACGAACCGGTCGGACCCCACGGGACCGCCGGGGATCCGGCCGGGGCCGCCGGGCGGACGCCCGACCTGGACCCGGACACCGCCGCGCCCCTCCCGGGCACGACCGGGTCCGCGTCCGGCCGTTCCGTCCCCGCGCCCCCCGCCTACGCCCCGGCGGTCGCCGCCCGGCCCGATCCGGTCGACGCGATCCCCTGGGGCATGAGGGTGGCCGCCGAGGCGAGCTGGCGCCTCCTCGTCTTCGCGGGGACCCTCTGGGTCCTGATGAAGGTGATCAGCTCCGTCCAGCTGGTCGTCCTCGCCTTCGTCGCCGCGCTCCTCGTCACCGCCCTGCTCCAGCCCACGGTGACCATGCTCCGGCGCAAGGGCCTGCCGCGCGGGCTCGCCACCGCCGTCACCGCCGTCTCCGGCTTCGTGGTGATGGGCCTGGTCGGCTGGTTCGTGGTCTGGCAGGTCGTGGACAACATCGACAACCTGTCCAACCAGATCAAGGGCGGGATCGAGGAGCTGAAGCGCTGGCTGCTCGACAGCCCCTTCCATGTGACCGAGCAGCAGATCAACGGCATCGCGAAGAACCTCAGCGACTCCGTCGGCGCCAACGCCGAGCAGATCACCCAGGTCGGACTCCAGGGCGTCACGGTCGTCGTCGAGACGATGACCGGCATCCTGCTCGCCATGTTCTCCACGCTCTTCCTGCTGTACGACGGGAAGAAGGTCTGGGAGTGGACGCTCAAGCTGGTGCCCGCCCAGGCACGGCCGGGCGTCGCCGGAGCCGGGCCGCGCGCCTGGCGCACCCTCACCGCCTATGTGCGGGGAACGGTGCTCGTCGCCCTCATCGACGCCGTCTTCATCGGTCTCGGACTCTGGTTCCTGGAAGTGCCGATGGCGGTGCCGCTCGCCGTCTTCATCTTCCTCTTCGCCTTCATCCCGCTGGTCGGCGCGGTCTTCTCCGGGGCGCTCGCCTGTGTCGTCGCCCTCGTCACCAACGGGCCGTTCACCGCCCTGATGGTGCTCGTCGTGGTCCTCGCGGTCCAGCAGATCGAGGGCCATGTCCTCCAGCCGTTCATCCTCGGGCGCGCGGTGCGGGTCCACCCGCTGGCCGTCGTCCTCGCGGTCGCCGCGGGCGGTCTGACCGCGGGCATCGGCGGCGCCGTCGTCGCGGTGCCGCTGGTCGCCGTCGCCAACACCGTGGTCGGCTACCTCCGTGCGTACAGTACGGAGCAGGCGCTCCGCAGCACGCCGGAGCCGCGCGGGGCGACCGCGTACGAAGTGGCGCCGACGCCTGCCCCCGGCACGCTCGCCGCCAAGGGGGAGGACACGTGATATCCGAGCCGGAGCTCGACGGCGGCACGGGGTTCGACGCGGCCGAGGTGCTGACGGAGGTCCGTCCGCCGCGCGCCCCCCGGGCCCGGCGCCCGTGGCTGTGGGCGCTCGGCGGCGCGGTGCTCGCCTCGGCGGTCTGGGGCGCTGGGCTCTACGCGTCCGAGCAGCGGGGGGAGCGGGGGCCCGACCTGCGGGGGTACAAGGAGTCGGGGGGCAACCTCTGCGGGAAGACGGAGTTCAAGGCGCTCAGCGGCATCCTGGGCAAGCCCGGTGGAGCCGGGGACGGCGGTCTGCTGAACGAGCCGGCCCTCCACACGTCCTCGTGCAACATGGCCTTCGGCTCGACCGAATCCGGCTATCAGCTCTCCCTGACCTACACCCTGCACAAGGTGACGGATCCGGGGCCGGAGTTCGAGGCGCGCGCGAAGTACTACGAGCTGAGAACCCCGATCGACGGCATCGGCGACCAGGCGTTCTTCGACGACCGCGGTGGTGAGGGCGGTGAGCTGCGGGTCCTCGACGGGCCGGCCGAGATCGAGCTGGCCCTGTACCGGCAGTACAGCACCGAAGCCGACGGCACCGTGATCCAGGAGACCGATCCGGTCGACCTCTCCGGCATCGAGGTCCCGATGTCCCAGGACGTGCTGGCGCTGCTGGAGGCGCTCAAGAAGTGACCCCGCCCGGTGCGCCGGGCAGGACGGAAGGGCCCCGGGGCGTGCTGCCCCGGGGCCCTTCTCGTACGGTTCGGACCGCGCCCGGCCTCGCTCGGCCGGGACCGGACCGTCGGCCTACTCGGCGGCGAGCACCGCTTCCGCGTCGAGGGTGACGCCGACCGCCTGGATCACCGCGGCGATCTTGACGGCCTCCTGGATGGTGGTGCGCTCGACACCGGCCTGGCGCAGGACCTGCTCGTGCGAGTCCAGGCACTGGCCGCAGCCGTTGATCGCGGAGACGGCCAGCGACCACAGCTCGAAGTCGACCTTGTCGACGCCCGGGTTGCCGATGACGTTCATCCGCAGACCGGCGCGCAGCGTCCCGTACTCGGGGTCCGACAGCAGGTGCCGGGTCCGGTAGAAGACGTTGTTCATCGCCATGATCGCGGCGGCGGACTTGGCGGCCTGGTACGCCTCGGGCTTGAGGTTGGCCTGGGCCTCGGGCTCCAGCTCGCGCAGGACCTTCGGCGAGCGCGAGGCGATCGCGCAGGCCAGGACGGTGCCCCAGAGCTGCTGCTGCGGCAGCTCGCTGTTGCCGATGACCGAACCCAGGTTCAGCTTCAGGTCCTTGGCGAAGTCCGGCAGGGCGGACTTGAGTGCGTCGAGAGCCACGTCAGCTCACTCGCCCGAGAGGAGCGAGGCGGCGTCGAGGGTGCCCTCGCCCTTGTTCCAGTTGCAGGGGCACAGCTCGTCGGTCTGCAGGGCGTCGAGCACCCGCAGGACCTCCTTGGGGTTACGGCCGACGGAACCGGCGGTCACCATGGTGAACTGGATCTCGTTGTTCGGGTCCACGATGAAGACGGCACGCTGGGCGAAGCCGTCCTCGCCCTCGACGCCGCAGTCCCGCATCAGCTCGTGCTTGGAGTCGGCCAGCATCGGGAAGGGCAGGTCACGCAGGTCGGCGTGGTCCTTGCGCCAGGCGTGGTGGACGAACTCGGAGTCGCCGGAGACACCGAGGATCTGGGCGTCGCGGTCGGCGAACTCGTCGTTCAGCTTGCCGAAGGCGGCGATCTCGGTGGGGCAGACGAAGGTGAAGTCCTTCGGCCAGAAGAACACCACGCGCCACTTGCCCTCGTAGGACTTGTGGTCGATCTGCTCGAACTCCTTGCCGCTCTCCAGCGACACGCAGGCGGTCAGGTCGTAGGCGGGGAACTTGTCACCGACAGTGAGCACGCGCTCTCCTTGCAGGCAGGAAGGGTCCCTTTTGGGGTCTTCCGTGGGGGTTGGACAAGTCACAGCATGGCACGGGGTGCATTGATCAGGGAAATAGCTAGAGTGGTTCGTGTTGATCGAAGGTGGTTATCAGTGGCATCCCCGTACAGTCCCCCGCACCCCCAGAACCGGGCCAAGCAGCCGAGCCTCTCCCAGCTCAGGGCGTTCGCCGCGGTCGCCGAGCACCTGCACTTCCGCGACGCCGCCGCCGCCATCGGGATGAGCCAGCCCGCGCTCTCGGGCGCGGTGTCGGCACTCGAGGAGACCCTCGGTGTCCAGCTCCTCGAACGGACGACCCGCAAGGTCCTGCTCTCGCCCGCCGGGGAACGGCTCGCGGTCCGCACCCGGGCGGTCCTCGACGCGGTGTCCGAGCTGATGGAGGAGGCGGAGGCGGCACAGGCGCCCTTCACCGGGGTGCTGCGGCTCGGGGTGATCCCCACCGTCGCCCCGTACCTGCTGCCGACCGTGCTGCGCCTGGTCCACCGGCGCTATCCGGACCTCGACCTCCAGGTCCACGAGGAACAGACCTCCTCGCTCCTGGAGGGACTCGCCGCCGGACGCCTCGACCTGCTGCTGCTCGCGGTGCCCCTCGGTGTGCCCGGCGTCACCGAACTCCCGCTCTTCGACGAGGACTTTGTCCTGGTCGCCCCACGGGACCATCCGCTGGCGGGCCGGGACGACATCCCCCGCGAGGCGCTGAGGGAACTCCGGCTGCTGCTCCTCGACGAGGGGCACTGCCTGCGCGACCAGGCGCTCGACATCTGCCGGGAGGCCGGGCGCGCCGACGGCGCCGAGGTCACCACCACGGCGGCGGGGCTCTCCACCCTGGTCCAGCTGGTGGCCGGGGGCCTCGGGGTGACCCTGCTGCCGCGCACCGCCGTCACGGTCGAGACCGCCCGCAACAGCGCCCTGCGCACGGGCCTGTTCGCCGGACCCGCGCCCGCGCGGCGGGTCGCCCTGGCGATGCGGACCGGGGCCGCCCGGCACGCCGAGTTCGGCGAGCTGGCGCAGGCCCTGCGGGAGGAGATGCGGGGGCTGCCGGTCCGGGTGGCGGACGGCGGCTCCTGAGGGCCCCGCCCCACCCGTCGGTGCCGGTCCGCCGGTCCGCCGGTCCGCCGCTCCCGGTCCGCCGGTCCGCCGCTCCCGCGCCGCCGGGTCCCGGCGCTCGGTCGGCAGGCGCGCGGGCTGCGGGAAGGGACCGCCCCGCGCCCCGGCCACGTGTGCCGGTCCGCGCGCGGGCGGGAAGCCGGGTCCGCTCCCGGCCCTCGCGCGCCTTCTCCGCCGGTACGCGAGGAAGGGCGGCGGTTCCTGGAACCCCCCGGTGCCAGGAACCGCCGCCCTTCCTCGTACATCTGCCCGGAGGGTCACTCCGTGCGCAGGCCGTCCGCGCGCATCAGGCGCCACAGCGCGGGGATGCTCAGCAGCGTCACGGCCGCGATCAGGCCGAAGCCGATGCCCACCACCGGCAGGAAGACCCACCAGTCCTGGACCCGCTGCCCGCTCATGCGCAGCAGGGCGAGGCCGAGACTGAGACCGCCCGCCACGGAGAGGAGCAGTCCGAGGACGATCGGCACGGCCGTCTGCCACAGCACCGACCAGCACAGCGTGGAGCGCCGGGTGCCGAAGGCGACGAGCGAGGACAGCAGCCGCCCGCGGTCCCTGAGCTGCTCCAGGGTGGTCACCAGGAGCGAGGCGGCCACCAGCAGCATCGTCAGGGTCGAGCCGACGATGATGCCGGTGCGGACGCTGCTGAACCGGGCGTCCCGTTCGGTGTCGGCGAGGGTGCGGACCCAGGACGTCGGGTCGATGGCCGCCGCGGTGTTCCGTACGTGTTCGGCGGCGTCGGGCACGGCCGGGTCGAGCCGCACCATGGCGAGCGCCTCGGGCTCGTCGAGCCGGGTGGCGTCGATCGCGGACGGGGTGGCGAGGACGCCGTACTGGTAGGTGCCCGTCGGGTCGGGGCGGGAGTCCACGGTCCGCGCGTCGGCGGGGACGCGCCACTGGGGCGGCCGGGTGCCCGCGGGCCGCTTCGGCGCGTCCGGCAGCGGATGCGGGTCCCGCAGGGCGACGGTGGCCCCGGCGTGCGCGGTCCGGGTGACCCAGGAGTCCGGCGGGGCGCCCTGGGCGCCGCGCGCGAGGAGGATGAAGACGTCCCCGTCCTCGCAGGAGGGCAGTTTCGCGAACTCCCGGAGCGAGGGGCAGTCACCGACCCGGATGGGGGTGATCGGGGCGAACTCCTCGCCCTCGCGCAGCGGTCCGGCCCGCCACACATGGGTCTCCATGACGCCGATGACCTTGGTGACGCCCTCGGTCCGGGCGACGCGGTCGATCGTCGCGCGGGCCTCGGCGGAGGTCCGGGCGTCGGTGGTGACCGCGATCCGGGCCCGGCCGGTGTCCTCGCCGGACGCCTGGGTGAAGTCGGTCTCCATCGCCTGGAACAGCATCTGGAGCGCGATCGCCCCGGTCGCGGCGACGACGATGCCGCTGACCGCGCGGGCGGCGGTGCCGCTGCTGAGCTGGAGCCTGCGGACCGCGAGCTGCCAGGCCACGGGTCCGGCGTGCAGCCGCTTCACCCCCGCCTCGACGAGCCAGGGCAGCAGGGTGGTGAGGCCGATCAGGGCCAGGGCGGTGCCGCCCACGACGCCCGCCGTGTCGATGCCGGTGTCGGTGATCTCGACCCCGCCCGTCATCCGGACCAGCAGGGCGACGCCCGCCGCGAGGAGCAGCAGCCGCCACCAGAGCCTGCGGCGGCGCGGGGTGGAGGTCCGGACGACGCCGAGCGGTTCGATCGCCACTCCGCGCAGCGCGAAGAGGGTGACGACGACCGAGGCCACCGGGACCGAGGCGAGGGCGAGCGCGGCGAGCGCGGGCATCGGGACGACGTCGGACGGGAAGGCGTTGACGTCCCAGACGGTGAAGGCGCCCGCGAACCGCCGGGCCACCGCGAAGAGCCCGACGCCGGCCAGCAGGCCGAGCAGGGCGCCCGCGAGGGACTCGCCCGCCGCGATGCGCCGGGTCATGGCGATGTCGGCGCCGACCAGGCGCAGGGCGGCGAGCCGCCGGTCGCGCTGTTCGCCGCCGAAGCGGACGGCGGTCGCGATGAAGACGAGCACGGGCAGGAGCAGGACGACACAGGCGACGACGACGAGGAGCAGGAGGAAGCCGTTGAAGGGTTCCTCGGGCACGGACCAGCCGTAGCTCACCCCGCGCCCGTCGGCGTTGTCGTCGGTGAGGAAGCCGACGTGGACGACGTACCGCAGATCGGACGGGCCGATGAGGCCGTCCTTCCCGAGGGTTCCGGCGATCTCGTAGGGGAGGCGTTCCTTGAGCAGGGCGCCCTCGGGGGAGCCGAGCAGCTCGCGGAGGGCGGGGGAGACCAGCATCGACCCGCGCGCGGGGAAGGCGTCCGCACCCGGGGGGACCGTGGGCGCGTCGCCGTCGGGCCGCAGCAGCAGCCCGGAGACGGAGGCGTCCCGGTAGACGGTGGCCCGGGTGAGGTGGAGGAAGGTGGTGGGCCCGGGGGACTCGACCCGCCCGCTGGCGTCGACGGCGCGGGCGGAGTCGCGCACCTCCCGCTGGAACATCATGTTCGGCAGGGAGGAGGCGAGCAGCAGCAGGGTCACGCCGAAGCCGACGCCGGTCGCGGTCAGCAGGGTGCGGAGCAGTCCCGGGCGGCCTCCGGTGACGGCGAAGCGGGCGCCGAGTCCCAGGTCGCGGGCCCAGGTGCGGAGCTTCACGCGGCCCACTCCGCGTCCCGTACGGCTCCGTCGCGCACGACGACCTCGCGGTCGGAGTAGGCGGCGACGCGGGCCTCGTGGGTGACGAGGACGACGGCGGCGCCGGTGTCCCGGGAGGCCTCGGTGAGCAGCCGCATGACCCGCTCGCCGTTGAGGGAGTCGAGGGCGCCGGTGGGCTCGTCGGCGAAGATCACCCGGGGGGCGGCGACGAGCGCGCGGGCGACCGCGACCCGCTGCCCCTGGCCCCCGGATATCTCGCCGGGGCGCTTGCCCGCGATGTCCTCGACCTCCAGCCGGGCCAGCCACTCGGCGGCCTTGGCCTCGGCGGGCTTCCGCTTCTCGCCGCCCAGCCGGAGCGGCAGGGCGACGTTCTCCACGCAGGTCAGCTCGGGGACGAGCTGGCCGAACTGGAAGACGAAGCCGAAGTCGGTGCGGCGCAGGGAGCTGCGGGCGGTGTCGGAGAGGGCGGTGAGCTCGCGTCCGCCGTAGGTGATGGTGCCCGCGTCGGGGCGGACGATTCCGGCCAGGCAGTGCAACAGGGTCGACTTGCCGGAGCCTGAGGGGCCCATGACGGCGACGACCTCGCCCGCCCGGAGGGCGAAGGAGGCGCCCGCGAGCGCGGGCGTGGGGCCGTAGGCCTTGTCGAGGCCGGTGGCGAGGAGCAGCGGTCCGGCGGTCATCGGCGGACCTCCTCGGCGAGCTGGTCGAGGCGGGCGGCGGTCAGTTCCAGCCAGCGCAGGTCCGCTTCCAGGTGGAACAGGGCGTGGTCGCAGATGAGCTGGTCGGCGAGGTCGCCGTCCCGCTTGCGCCGGGTGAGCTCACGCATCAGGCGCAGGTGCTCGGCGCGCTGGGTGTCGAGGAGCCCGGCGGCGCCGCGTCCGGTGAGCAGGGCGAGGACGACCTTGGTGTAGAGGACGGAGTGGAGGTACGGCTCCGGCTTCTCCGGGGTGGCGAGCCACTGGGCGACGTCGGTGATGCCCGCGTCGGTGATGGCGTACCGCTTCCGCTCCGGGCCGCCGCCCGCTTCGACCCCGTCGACGACGACGAGGCCGTTCTTGAGGAGCCTGGACATGGTCGAGTAGACCTGGCCGTAGTGCAGCGGCCGGTCGTGGCCGAACCTGTCGTCGAAGGCGCGCTTGAGGTCGTAGCCGTGGCGCGGGCCGGACTCCAGGAGCCCGAGGAGGGTGTGACCGATGGACATGGCGGTCACTGTACACCGGGTGTATACGCCGTATGTATAGAGCCTCCGGATAAACGGAATGAGGCCTTCAGGCAACCATCCGGTGTGCCCGCACGTCGGTTCCTCTGGACATGGGTGCTGATTCTCACGTCCTGAAAAGGCGTGATCGGTTGTTCTTTGTCCGCGTCCCCGGTGTTAGCTGGCTAGCTGAGCGCGCCCGGAGCGGGCGGGACGGGGACCGGGGTGCCGGTACACACGACGAGCGGAGCGACAGGACACATGGGCGGACCTGACAAGGGCAAGGCGAAGAAACGCGGACTGCGCCGCCTCTTCTCCTGGAAGAAGCTCCTGGGCACCTTCTTCGTCTTCTGCCTGCTCGCCATGGGCGCCCTGTACGTCGTCTACCTCATGGTCCCGGTGCCGAAGGCCAACGCCGAGGCGACCATGCAGAGCAACATATACAAGTACGCCGACGGCAAGATCTTCGCCCGCACCGGCAAGATAAACCGCGAGATCGTCGGTCTGGAGAAGATCCCCGACAAGGTCCAGAAGGCCTTCGTCGCCGCCGAGAACAAGAGCTTCTACCAGGACAACGGCGTCGACATCAAGGGCACCACCCGCGCCGCCTGGTCGACCATCACCGGCAAGGGCAAGCAGGGCGGCTCGACGATCACCCAGCAGTACGTCAAGAACTACTACCTGAGCCAGGACCAGACGGCGACCCGCAAGCTCAAGGAAATGGTCATCGCCCTCAAGGTCGACCAGGAGACCAGCAAGAGCGACATCCTCGCCGGGTACATGAACACCAGCTTCTACGGGCGCAGCGCCTACGGCATCCAGGCCGCCGCCCGCTCGTACTACGGCGTCGACGCGACCCAGCTCACCACCGCCCAGGGCGCCTACCTCGCCTCGCTGCTCCAGGCGCCCAACCAGTACGACTGGACCTCCGCCAGCACCACCGGCCGCAAGCTCGTCGAGCAGCGCTGGAACTACGTCCTCGACAACATGGTCGGCGAGGGCTGGCTCTCCGCCGACGAGCGCGCCGGGATGAAGTTCCCGGTCCCGCAGAAGCCCCGGCCCGCCCCCGGCATGGAGGGCCAGACCGGCTACATCGTCGAGGCCGCCAACCAGGAGCTGATGCGCCAGGGCGTCAGCGAGGAGGACATCAAGGCCGGCGGCTGGACGATCACCCTCACCATCGACGAGAAGAAGCAGAAGGCCCTCGTCAAGGCGGTGGACGACAAGCTGGAGGCCAAGCTCGACCGCGAGGGCGACAAGAAGGACGCCACCGTGCAGGCGGGCGCCACCTCCGTGGACCCGAAGACCGGTGCGGTCGTCGCGATGTACGGCGGTGTCGGCGCCACCGAGCACTGGCTCTCCAACGCCACCCGCCGCGACTACCAGCCCGCCTCGACGTTCAAGCCGATCGTCCTGGCCTCCGCGATCGACAACGGCGCCACCACCCAGGACGGCCGGAAGATCGGCCTCGGCACCGTCTACGACGGCACCAGCAAGCGCCCGGTCGTCGGCAGCACCATCCCCTTCTCCCCGGAGAACGAGGACGACCGCAGCTACGGCCCCGTCACCGTGCAGAAGGCCGCCAACAACTCGATCAACTCGGTCTTCGCCCAGATGATCGTGGACGTCGGCCCCTCGAAGACCAAGAAGACCGCCCTCGCCCTCGGCATGAAGGACGGCCAGGACTTCGGCCAGACGCCCGCCATGTCCCTCGGCACCATGGGCGCCTCCACCCTCGACATGGCCGGGGTCTACGCCACCCTCGACAACCACGGCGTGAAGGTCACCCCGACCCTGGTGAAGTCCGCCGCCCACCGGGACCGCACGGTCGCCCCCGCCCCCGCCATCGGCGAGCAGGTCATCAGCCGCGAGGCGGCCGACACCGTCACCAAGGGCCTGACCGGTGTGGTGCGGAACGGTTCCGGCCTCCGCGCCGCCGGTGACTACCAGGCCGCGGGCAAGACCGGCACCTCCGAGAACAACCGTTCCGCCTGGTTCGTCGGCTACACCCCCGAGCTGGTCACCGCCGTCGCCCTCTTCGGCGAGGACACCAAGGGCAACCAGGTCACCCTCACCGGCACCATCAACCCGGGCCGCGCCAACGGCGGCCGTACGCCCGCCCAGATCTGGGGCGCCTACACCACCGCCGCCCTCGGCGGCGGCTCCGACGCCGCCTTCGACCTGGAGACCGACGGCTCGGACCCGGTCGAGCCGGACCCGGACCCCTCCCGCACCACCGAGACGTCCGGGGAGCCCTCCCAGACGCCGACCACCACGTCGCCGCCCACGACGGCTCCGCCGACCACCGCGCCCACCACCGTCCCGCCGACCCGGCCGACGACCCCGGAGACCACGCCCCCGCCGACCACCGAGCCCCCGGCGACCGGGGAACCGACCTCCCCGCCGCCCACCACCGGCCCGCCGGACGGCGGAGGCGGCGGCGAGCAGAACGGCACCCGTCCAGGAGAGTGACGGCACACCGAGGGCCGGACCCCGACCAGGGGTCCGGCCCTCGGCCGTACGGCCGTGGTGCCGGGTCAGCCGACGCCGACCTCCTTGGCCACCCGGTCGCCGAGGGCCCGGTCCACGTTCCGCCAGTACTCCACCGCCCGTTCCAGGACCGGGGCGCTCACCCCCGCCTTCAGGTGCCCGGCGATGTTCGACACCAGCCGGTCGCGGGCCGCGTCGTCGAGGACCTCGCGGACCAGGGTGCCCGGCTGCCCCCAGTCGTCGTCCTCCGCGTGGAGCGTGTACGCCTCCCGCACCAGCTCGCCCGCCGCCGCCCAGCTCGCGGGCTCGCCGAAGCGCCCGTAGTCGGCCGAGGGACCGCCGTACGAGTTCGGCGCGTACGGCCGGGCGGTCGTCGAGGCCTCGTACCGCATGGCCCCGTCCTTCGCGTACGAGTGGACCGGCGCGTGCGGCCGGTTCGGCGGCAGCTGCGCGTAGTTCGGGCCGATCCGGTACCGGTGGGCGTCCGGGTACGAGAAGAGACGCCCGAGCAGCATCTTGTCCGGCGAGGGGCCGATCCCCGGCACCATGTTCGAGGGCTCGAAGGCCGCCTGCTCGATGTGGACGAAGAAGTCCTCGGGGTTCCTGTCCAGCGTCATCCGGCCGACCTCGATCAGCGGGAAGTCGCCGTGCGGCCACACCTTGGTCAGGTCGAACGGGTTGAAGCGGTAGTCCGCCGCCGCCTCGAACGGCATCACCTGCACCTTGAGCGTCCACGAGGGAGCGTTCCCGGACGCGATCGACTCGTGCAGGTCCCGGCGGTGCAGGTCCCCGTCCGTACCGGCCAGGGCGTCCGCCTCCGCCTGCGGCAGGAAGTCGACGCCCTGGTCCGTCAGGAAGTGGTACTTCACCCAGAAGCGTTCACCACCGGCGTTGATCCACAGATAGGTGTGCGAGCCGTAGCCGTTCATGTACCGGTACGACTTCGGGATGCCCCGGTCGCCCATCAGCCAGGTCACCTGGTGCGCGGTCTCCGGCGAGAGCGTCCAGAAGTCCCACTGCATGTCGTGGTCGCGCAGCCCCGTCACCGGATGCCGCTTCTGCGAGCGGATGAAGTCCTGGAACTTGGTGGCGTCCCGGACGAAGAAGACCGGTGTGTTGTTGCCGACCAGGTCGTACGTGCCCTGGTCGGTGTAGAACTTCAGGGCGAAACCGCGCGGGTCCCGCCAGGTGTCCGGGGAGCCCTGCTCGCCCGCCACCGTGGAGAACCGGGCCAGCATCTCCGTGCGCGCACCCGGCTGGAAGAGCACCGCCCGGGTGAACTGGCTGACGTCCTGCGTCACTTCGAAGAAGCCGTACGCGCCGGAGCCCTTGGCGTGCACCACGCGCTCCGGGACCCGTTCCCGGTTGAACTGGGCCATCTTCTCGATCAGGTAGTGGTCCTGGAGCAGGACCGGGCCGTCGGGTCCGACCGTCAGCGAATGCTCGTCGCTCTCGATCGGATTCCCGGCGTTGTTCGTCGTGTAGGTCACGAGCGTCCTCCCGTCGGTGGGGGATCAGGGGTCGGGGCGCTGCGTCCACCACCGAAGTCAACTCCGCCGACGGAAGATCGGCAACCGCTGACCCGCACGCGCGTACGGGAGGGTGACCCGGACGGATGGTCCGGACGGATGGGCCGGGGCCGTACGGGCGGGGCGGTCCCGGACCCCGGGCATACGGCGGCGCGCGCCCCCATCAGGGACGCGCGCCACCGTTTCCGTTCCGCTCTCCCGGGCCCCTAGGGGGTCGCCAGCTCGAACCAGACCACCTTGCCGCTCGACAGCCGGGTCGCGCCCCAGCGCCGGGCCAGCCGGTTCACCAGGAACAGACCGCGCCCGCCCTCGTCGGTGTCCCGGGCGCGCCGCTGCCGGGGGAGCTGCGGCGAGTCGTCGCCGACCTCGCAGCGCAGCACGTCCGTCCGCAGCAGCCGCAGGGTCACCGGCCGCTCCGCGTACCGCACCGCGTTCGTCACGACCTCGCTGATCAGCAGCTCGACCGAGTCCGTCAGCTCCTCCAGGCCCCAGCGGGTGAGCGCCCGCCGGGCGAGACGGCGGGCCCGGCCCGGCGCCGCGTCCTCCGGTTCCAGGAACCAGTACGCCACGTCGCTGGGCGCGATCCCGTCGAAACGGGCCGCGAGCAGCGCGATGTCGTCGTCCCGGTCACCCGGCCCCAGCATGTCCAGGATGTCGTCGCAGAGCGCTTCGAGCGGCGGCGAGTGGTCGGGACCCGTCAGCTGCGCGGTCGCCGCCAGCCGCTCCCGCAGCTGCTCGATCCCGGTCCACACGTCCCGCAGCCGGGACTCGACCAGACCGTCCGTGTACAGCAGCAGCGTGGCTCCCGCCGGGGCGTCCAGCTCGACCGCCTCGAAGTCCACCCCGCCGACCCCGATCGGGGCACCGGGCGGAACGCGCAGCACTTCGGCACGACCACCCAGATGGAGCAGTATCGGCGGCGGGTGACCCGCGTTCGCGACCGTGATCCGGTGCGAGACCGGGTCGTAGACCGCGTACATACAGGTGGCCATCCGGTTCTCGCCGAGCCGCTGCGCCTGCTCGTCCAGATGGTGCAGGACCTCCTGCGGCGGCAGGTCGAGCCCGGCGAGGGTCTGCGCGGTGGTGCGCAGCTGGCCCATGATCGCCGACGAGGTCATCGAGTGGCCCATGACGTCGCCGACGACCAGCGCCACCCGGCTGCCGGGCAGCGGGATCGCGTCGTACCAGTCGCCGCCCACCCGGGCCGTCTCGGCCGCCGGGAGGTAGCGCGAGGCGAGCTTGACGCCGGTCGGCTGCGGCAGCGAGTCCGGCAGCATCGTCCGCTGGAGCTCGTCCGCGATGTACGCCTCGCGCCCGTACAGCACCGCCTTGTCGATGCCGAGCGCGGTGTGCGTGGCCAGCTGCGCGGCGACCAGCAGGTCGTTCGGCTCGAAACCGGCCCGCTCGGCGCGGCGCATGAAGACGGCCGCGCCGATCACCCGGCGTCTGCCGCGCAGCGGCGCCAGGACCGCCCGCAGCCCGCCGGGCAGCGGGTGCTCGACCCCGAGCAGCTCCGTCAGGGCCGCCTTCGCGGCGGCGGAGTCGCCGAAGACCGGCCGCACTCCGCGCAGCACCTCGGCCAGCGCCCCACCGGCCCGTACCTCGCAGAGTTCGGCCGCGGGGGTCGGGTCGGGATCGGGTACGAGGGTCAGCTCCTCGCCCTCCAGGTCGCTCAGCCGCAGTCGGTCCGTGCGGCGCAGCCGCAGCACGAACGGTGCCACCGGGCGCTCGTCGCCCACCGGCAGCGGATCGCGGAGGTAGACGAGGATCTCGTCGGAGAAGGTCGGCACGGTCGCCCGGCAGAGGCCCAGGACGATCTCGTCCAGGTCGATGCCGCGCGCGATGCGCCGGGTCGCCGCCCCGACGAACCGCAGCCGCTCGCCCTCGCGCCGCATGGTGGTGGCACCGCCGGACTGCTGCGGCGACACGGCGACGGCGACCGCGCCGGGTGCCGGGGGAGGCGGCGGGGCGTCCGCCGGGGGGATGGGTGCGGGCGCCGGGACCGCCGGTCCGCCCGAGGGGGCGGGCGCGTCGGAGGGCAGGCCGACCGGCGCCTCCTGGCGGGGGCGCGCGTGTTCCTGCGGCCGGGCAGCCAGGGGCTGCCGGCCTTCGTGGGAGGTGGGATGCTCCGTCACGCGTGGGGTTCCGTCCGTCCGGGCCGGTGGTGCGATGCACTCGCTCTTCTCGCCGATGCCGCGCCTTCAGCGGGACTAAACCCCTGTTGGGCGGTGGATGTGGACGCTCCGAGAGCGGCGGCAACGGCAGGGGTGGGAACACCCGGGCACACGTCCGGCACTGCTCTCCCCCTCATGGGTGACTTCTGGTCAGGTCCTGCGCTGCGGTGGAACCTTGACGTGCCGTCGGTCCGGTCCGACGCGCCGTCAAGCCGGTCCGGAGTGCCGTCGGATCCGCCTCCGCCGTGCGGAGGACGATCCTACGTTTGAACCCCGGGGGCGCATCAAGGGTCTCACGGTGCCGTGTGCGCCGGTGTGCGGTCCCAGTCGGCCGGCAACTCCGGAACTTTCCACTCCGGATCGGGCCGCCAGTCCTCCCAGCCGTCGGCGAACGGCGCGCCCCAGGAGGTGATCCGGTCCACCGCGAGCCGCCCGGCCGCCCGGACCCGCCCGGCCTGCTCGGGGCCCATCAGTCCGGACCGCTGGGCCTGCGCGAACTCGTCCTCGTCCCGCCACAGCCAGCTGCGGTCCGGATAGACGGAGATGTCCAGGAAGTGGTCCTCGGAGTCGACCCCGCCGGCCCACCGGACCTGCGGTTCCTCCAGGTTCACGTACCAGCTGCGGAACCGCCAGCCGCGGTCCCAGAACAGCCACACCGACCACGGCTCGCCGGGCCGGACCAGTTTCAGCACCCCGCTGCCCGACCAGCGCGCGCGTTCCGTGGTGCGGGCGGCCGTGTAGCGGGTGGCGAGCGGCTCGTCGTGGACGGAGGTCCCGTCCACGAGCACCGGCCGGACGCACTCGGTGCCGGGTGCCATCCAGACCGCGAGCAGCTCGGGCGTGTCGCGCACGACCGTCACCGGTCGGCAGATGTGCACCGCTCCGGTGCCGTTGCCGCGGTAGCGCCAGAGGATGTGATCCCCCGGCGCCCAGTGCTGGGAGCCGTCCGATCCTGTCATGCGCAGATCTTAGGGGCGAGCTTCCGCGACCGCTGCGGTACAGATCACGAAAGGTCGGCTACCGGCCTGCCCCTACCCACTGGTCACTTGCGTTCGGTGGGCGGGGGCCCGCACGGCCGGGTTCACGGCCGGGTCATGCGCAGCACGTCCAGCGCCTCGTCGAGCTGCTCGACCGTGAGGTCGCCGCGCTCCACGTGGCCGGACTCGATCACCACCTGGCGGATGGTCTTCCGCTCGGCCAGGGACCTCTTCGCGATCCTGGCGGCCTCCTCGTAGCCGAGGTACTTGTTCAGCGGGGTGACCACGGACGGCGAGGACTCGGCGTACTCCCGGGCCCGTTCGACGTTGGCCGTGATCCCGTCCACCGTGCGGTCGGCGAGCAGCCGCGACGCCCGGGAGAGCAGGCGCACGGACTCCAGGAGGTTCTTCGCCATCACCGGCAGCATGACGTTGAGCTCGAAGTTCCCCGCCGCGCCCGCCACCGCCACCGTGGTGTCGTTTCCGGTCACCTGCGCGGCCACCATGAGGACGGCCTCGGGGATCACCGGGTTGACCTTGCCCGGCATGATCGAGGAGCCCGGCTGGAGGTCGGGGAGGTTGATCTCGGCGAGTCCGGTACGGGGTCCGCTGGCCATCCAGCGCAGATCGTTGGCGATCTTGGTGAGGGAGACCGCGACCGTGCGGAGCTGCCCGGACGTCTCCACCAGCGCGTCCCGCGCCCCTTGTGCCTCGAAGTGGTCGCGGGCCTCGGTCAGCGGCAGTCCGGTCGCGCGGGCGACCTCCGCGATGACGGCGGCGGAGAAGCCGGGCGGGGTGTTGATGCCGGTCCCCACCGCCGTACCGCCGAGCGGGAGTTCGGCGAGCCGGGGGAGCGCGGAGCGCAGCCGTTCGACGCCGTACCTGACCTGTGCCGCGTAACCGCCGAACTCCTGGCCGAGGGTGACCGGCGTGGCGTCCATCAGATGGGTGCGGCCGGACTTCACCACCGTCGCGAATTCGGCTGATTTTCGCTCCAGGGCGGTGGCCAGATGATCGAGGGCCGGGATCAGGTCGCCGGTGACGGCGCCGGTGGCCGCGATGTGGATGGAGGAGGGGAAGACGTCGTTGGACGACTGGGAGGCGTTCACGTGGTCGTTGGGGTGCACCTCGCGCCCCTCCGGCAGCCGCTCGGTGGCGAGGGTGGCGATGACCTCGTTGGCGTTCATGTTCGACGAGGTGCCCGAGCCGGTCTGGAAGACGTCCACGGGGAAGTGCTCGTCCCAGCGCCCCCCGGCGACCTCCGCCGCGGCCGAGGCGATGGCGTCCGCGCGGTCCCGGTCGATCACCCCGAGGTCGGCGTTGACCCGGGCGGCGGCGGCCTTGATCCGGGCCAGCGCCTCGATGTGGGCGCGTTCGAGCCGCTGGCCGGAGACGGGGAAGTTCTCCACCGCCCGCTGGGTCTGGGCCCGCCACTTCGCGTGCGCGGGGACCCGTACCTCTCCCATCGAGTCGTGCTCGGTCCGGTAGCCCTCGGCCTGGTCGTTCTCGTTCATGTCTCTCAACCTCCCAGAAAAGATGAGCACTTGTCTTGTTCCATGTATTCCCATCGGGCGTACCGGCCAGTAAAAACCGTGGGTAACCCCACTTCCAGGAGGCGCAATGAAGCGCACCAGGTACAGACTCCGCTGGCCCATCGCCGTCGTCGCCGCAGCCGCCGCGGCCCTCGGCTCGATGACCGCGGCGAGCCCCGCCGCGGCGACGGTCACCGGCACTTCCGCCGTCACCGTCGCACCCCTGCCGCCCGACCTCGAGGCGATCCGCGCCGCCGAGGCCACCAGGATCTACGGCGACCCGGCCGAGCGTCCGCTCGCGCAGCGCAAGACCGGCCTGATCTCCCTCGGCGACAGCGAGATCTCCGGCGAGGGCGTCGGCAGCTACGAGTCGCCCACGAACGGCCCGACCAACTGGTGTCACCGCTCGCCCGACGCGGCCATCCACCGCACCGGCATCCCCGCCGACCTCACGTTCAACGTGGCCTGCTCCGGCGCGTACACCGGCAACATCCGCATCGGCGGCTCCAAGCAGTACGCCGACGAACTGGTCCAGAGCGACAGCCTCGCGATCAAGGCGCGCAACACCCGGATCAAGATGGTCCTGCTCGTCGCCGGAGCCAACGACGACCTCCAGTTCGGTCCCGTCATGACCGACTGCGTCACCCGCTACCTGCTCAGCCAGGGCACCTGCGAACCCAAGTACGCCTCCGGCTGGCAGGCACGCGTCGACGCGCTCGTGCCCAAGGTCGAGCAGACCGTCCGCGACCTCAAGACCGTCATGCGCGACGCCGGGTACGCCGACGGCGACTACAAGCTCGTCGTCATGGGCTACCCCAGCCCCATCGGCCCCGACTTCAGGGACAACCCCGACTTCCCCGGCAAGCTGATCTGCGGCGGCCTCGGCTACGACTCCGACACCGTCTGGGGCCGCAACACCGCCGTGCCCGCCTTCGAGCGGGGGATGCGCGCGGTGGCCGCCTCCACCGGAGCCGTCTACCTCGACAACTCGCGCCTCTTCCACGGCCACGAGGTCTGCATGGAGGACACCTGGGCGCGCGGTCTCTACATCGACCTCTCCAAGCCGGGCCTGCCGGACGAGAACTCGGTCCGGCAGTCCTTCCACCCCAACGCGCGCGGCCACGCGGCCTTCGCGTCCTGCCTCACCCAGATCTACGGCTCGGGCGCCCGCGAGGCGAGCTGCGCCGACGTCAACTCCTCCGGGACGCCGACGCTCTTCCCGCTGGCCTGGGACGACGCCTACCAGCCGCTGAGGAACCAGGCGACGGGCAACTGCCTCGACGTCGACTCCTCCTCCTCGGCCAACGGCACCGCCGTCCTCGGCTGGGACTGCCACGGCGGACGCAACCAGGGCTGGTGGTACGACTCCGCCCGGGGCACCGTCCACACCCAGCTGACCCAGGACCGCTGCCTGGACGTGCCGGGAGCCGTCTACCAGACGGGCAAGGCGCTCATCGTCTGGAACTGCGGCGGCGCGGCCAACCAGAAGTTCGTCCGTGACGGCGCCACGATCCGTCCCGCCGCCGCGACCGGTCTCTGCCTCACCCAGAGCGCGGCGAAGCAGCCGGTCCGCCTCCAGAACTGCGACGGTTCCGCGAACCAGAAGTTCGTGTGACCCGAGCGGACACCGTGGACCAGGAGTCCGGGTGACCCGAGCGGACGCCGGGGCCCCCGCCCCCTCACCGGGGGGCGGGGGCCCCGGCCCGTCGAGGCCCTCCAGGGCCTCCCGTAGGGCTCAGGGGGCCGTCTTCAGGCTCGTACGGGCCAGTTCGTACGCCGGGAGCATCGCCTGGTGCTCCGCCGTGTCGAAGCCGCCGAGGTGCACGATCACCGTGCCGCCCGGCGCGGCGACGGCGAACGCCCGCTGCTTCTTCTGCTCCTGGGTGGGCTCGTCAAGGACGGTGTACCGCACCTCCGCGGCGAGCGCGGACCCCGCCCCCGTCCCGGCCGTGGTCTCCTGGATGGTGATTCCGTAAGGCTGCTCCCCGGCCTTCACGAAGGCTTCGATCGCGGTCCCGGGGTTCCCGTCGCGCACCGTCCAGACCCGCAGGAAGCCGATGTTCCCGGCGGGCTTCGCGTCGATCTCGCAGACCATCTCGGCGGGCCCCTGACGGAGCAGCTCGGCGAAGTCCGGGTCCTTCGGGGCCTCGACCGCCCGGGGCTTCCATCCGGCGGCTATCCCGAAGCTCACGGGCAGCGGGCAGGCGCTGCCGTCCGCCCCGACCCGCGCGACGGCGCTCGCGCCGGACGGCGTGGAGGCGGGCGCGGACGGGGGGCGGGGGCCCGGGGTGGCCCCGGCGAGGGGCTCGGGGCCGCCGCAGCCGGTGAGCAGCGCCCCCGCGAGGAGCACGGCGAGGACGGGGGCGGTCCGGGTGGGAAGTGTCATGCGCGCCAGGCTAGCCACGGCCCGGGACCGGCCCTCGGCCGCCCTCCAGGCCCAGGCCGGTGCCGTCGCCGCCGCCGCCGCCGGTGTACGGGATGTCCGGGATGATCGCGTACGCCTCGGCCCCGGTCTCCGCGCGCCGCTCCGTCCCGTACGCGCCGACCTGCCGGGCGGATCGCTCGCCGGACGGATCGGCCGACGAGCACGCGCACAGCCCGCCGACCAGCCGACTGGCCGACCGACTGACTGGCCGACCGGCCGACCCGCACCGCGAAGCCCTCGGTGTGGCGAGCGCCCCGCCACACGACGGACGCCCCTCCGTCCCGTAGGACCGAGGGGCGTCCGTCCCGCCTTCGCGGGAGGTGGTGACGGTCAGCCGAGACCCGGGCCCCGGACCGGGATGTGGGTGAACGTCGGCTCCGGGGCCGGGTTCTGGAAGAAGTCGTTGCCCTTGTCGTCCACCACGATGAACGCGGGGAAGTCCTCGACCTCGATCCGCCAGACCGCCTCCATGCCGAGCTCCTCGTACTCGACGACCTCGACCTTCTTGATGCAGTCCTGGGCGAGCCGGGCGGCGGGGCCGCCGATGGAGCCCAGGTAGAAGCCGCCGTGGCTGCCGCACGCGTCGGTGACCTGCTGCGAGCGGTTGCCCTTGGCCAGCATGACCTTCGAGCCGCCCGCCGCCTGGAACTGCTCCACGTAGGAGTCCATCCGGCCCGCCGTCGTCGGCCCGAACGAACCGGAGGCGTAGCCCTCGGGGGTCTTGGCCGGGCCCGCGTAGTACACCGGGTGGTCCTTCAGGTACTGCGGCATCTCCTCGCCCGCGTCGAGCCGCTCCTTGATCTTGGCGTGCGCGATGTCGCGCGCCACGACCAGCGGCCCGTTGAGGGAGAGGCGCGTCTTGACCGGGTACTTGGTCAGCTCGGCGAGGATGTCGTCCATCGGCTGGTTGAGGTCGATCGTGACGACGTCGCTCTCCTCGGAGAGGTGCTCGTCGGTGGTCTCCGGCAGGAAGCGCGCCGGGTCCGTCTCCAGCTGCTCCAGGAAGACGCCCTCGGCGGTGATCTTCGCGACGGCCTGGCGGTCGGCCGAGCAGGACACCGCGATGGCGACGGGCAGCGAGGCGCCGTGCCGGGGCAGGCGCACCACCCGGACGTCGTGGCAGAAGTACTTGCCGCCGAACTGCGCGCCGATGCCGATCCGCTGCGTCAGTTCGAAGACCTTCTCCTCCAGCTCCTTGTCGCGGAAGCCGTGGCCGGTCTCGGCCGAGCCCTCGGTGGGCAGCTCGTCCAGGTAGTGCGCGGAGGCGTACTTCGCGGTCTTCAGCGCGAACTCGGCGCTGGTGCCGCCGACGACGATCGCCAGGTGGTACGGCGGGCAGGCGGCCGTGCCCAGCGAACGGATCTTCTCCTCCAGGAACTTCATCATGCTCGCCTCGTTGAGGACGGCCTTCGTCTCCTGGTAGAGGAAGGACTTGTTGGCGGAGCCGCCGCCCTTGGCCATGAAGAGGAACTTGTACGCGCCGCCGTCGGTCGCGTACAGCTCGATCTGCGCGGGCAGGTTCGAGCCGGTGTTCTTCTCCTCCCACATGGTCACCGGGGCCATCTGCGAGTACCGCAGGTTCAGCTTGGTGTAGGCGTCGTAGACGCCCTTCGACAGGGCCTTCTCGTCGCGGCCCGAGGTCAGCACGTTCTGGCCGCGCTTGCCCATCACGATCGCGGTGCCGGTGTCCTGGCACATGGGCAGGACGCCCGCGGCGGCGATGTTCGCGTTCTTCAGGAGGTCGAGGGCGACGAACTTGTCGTTCGAGGACGCCTCGGGGTCGTCGACGATCCGGCGGAGCTGCGCCAGGTGCGCCGGGCGCAGGAAGTGCTGGATGTCGCGGATCGCCTCGGCGGCCAGCGTCCGCAGTGCCTCCGGCTCGACCTTGAGGAACGTACGGCCGTCGGCCTCGAAGGTGGAGACGCCTTCGGAGGTCACCAGCCGGTAGGGCGTGGTGTCCTCTCCCAGGGGGAGCAGATCGGAGTACGCAAACTCTGGCATGGGGGCCATTCCTCACTCGGCAAAGACGGCGCACCGCCTCCGTTGGCCGTGCGCCCTCCAGCGTAGAACGCGGGCCGCGGTGCGTTCCTGTGAGGTAAGGCTCACTTGGGCTCCACCGGCCCCACCGGCCTTTCCGGCCGGTGGGGGTCGGGTGGGGCTCCGGTCGGGGTGGGGTCGGGGTCGGCCGGGATCCGGTCGGGTCTGGTACGGCTCTGGGTGCGGTGGGTGCGGTGGGTGCGGTGGGTGCGGTGGGTGCGGTGGGTGTGGGAGGCGGAGGAGGTGCGAGGGGTGCGGGTGGCTCTCTACGGGGCCGGGCTCGCGGGCTGTCCGGCGGGACATCGTGCTTCGAACGGCGGTGCGCGCGGCGGGTTTTCCACAGGCGGCGGCCCCGCCCCCTGGTCGCGATCTATCGCGTTTCGCTAGGCTGGGTCCGTGGACCTCGAAAAGAAGCCCGAACCCGACATCCAGCCGCAGCCGCAGCGCCAGGTCTCGCCCGCCGAGACCGCCCCGGCCGAGACCGTCTTCGCCGATCCGCCGGGCTCGCTGCGGGCCTCGGACGCGGACCGGGACCGGATCGCGGACATCCTCAGGGACGCCCTGGCCGAGGGCCGCCTCGACGCCGAGGAGCACTCGGACCGGATCGACGCGGTGTACCGGGCGAAGACCGTCGGGGAGCTGGAGCCGATCGTCCGCGATCTGCCCGGCGCCCGTACCCACCAGGAGTCCGAGCCCGCGTTCGCGTACGGCCCGGACGACTCCGAGGGCCCGGCGGACAACCTCGTCGCGGTCTTCTCCAGCACCACCCGCAAGGGCCGCTGGCGGGTGGGCCGCCGGACGAACGCGTTCGCGCTCTTCGGGAACATCGAGATCGACCTGACCGAGGCGATCTTCGCCCAGCGCCTGACCACCATCAACGCCACGTCGATCTTCGGGAACGTGGAGGTGCGCGTCCCGGAGAACATCAGCCTGCGGGGCAACGGCAGCGGGGTCTTCGGAAACTTCGAGGTCGTGACCCTGGAGGGCGTCGATCCCCAGGCCCCCGTCGTCGTCATCAACGGCTACTCCGTCTTCGGGAACGTGGAGGCCAGACCCAAGCGCGGCAAGTGGATCACCAATCTCCAGGACCGGCTGCGCAAGCACCTCGACTGACTCCGGGGAACCCCCTTCGGGGTGACCGGAATTCGTCGTCGGGTCTCCGCAGTGCGGAACGGCTCGGTACGCGGTGCATAGGCACGCGTACAGCGGGTAGGGCTGCTGCATCGCCGCTCGCTCGCGAAGCCGTCGTCAGGAGTAGACCGTGCTGCAACTGCCGCATCAGCCCCTCCAGGTCGCCGCCGTCCCCCCACAGCGCGCCCCTGCCCGGGAGGACGAGGCCGGGCCCTGGCACGGTGAGGCCGCCTGCCGCCGGGACGAGGCGGGACTCTTCTTCGCCCCCTCCAAGGAGCCCACCGCCGCGCGGCTGGCGCGCGAGGCGGCGGCCAAGAGGGTCTGCGGACGCTGTCCCGTGATGATCGAGTGCCGCGAGCACGCGCTGATCCAGCCCGAGCCGTACGGGGTGTGGGGCGGGCTGACGGCCGCCGAGCGCCGGGTCGCCCTCGCCCGGCGCAGGCGCCGCGAGGTGGAGATGCGGAAGGCCACGGCGGGCGAGCGGATCGCGCAGGCGGGCTGACGACGGGACCGGCGCCCGGACCGAGGGCGTCCGACCCGTACGGGAAGGGGCGCCCCCACCGCACATGGGGGCGCCCCTCTTCGTACCGTCCAGTCGTCCTCCCGGCCGGTCCACCGGATCCGTTCGTCCGGCCGGACCGTCCCGGTCAGTTCGCCCGGTCGAAGTCGATCTTGCTGTACGCGCGCAGCTTCGAGAGCCGGTGCGTGGAGTCGATCTGGCGGATCGTGCCGGACTTCGAGCGCATGACGAGGGACTGCGTGGTCGCGGTCTCCGCGCGGTAGCGGACCCCGCGCAGCAGCTCGCCGTCGGTGATGCCGGTCGCGACGAAGAACACGTTCTCGCCGCTGACCAGGTCGTCGGTGGAGAGCACCCGGTCCAGGTCGTGGCCCGCGTCGAGCGCCTTACGCCGCTCGGCCTCGTCCTTCGGCCACAGCTTGCCCTGGATCACACCGCCGAGGCACTTGATGGCGCAGGCGGAGATGATGCCCTCGGGGGTGCCGCCGACGCCCATGAGCATGTCGACGCCGGTGCCCTCGCGGACGGCCATGATCGAACCGGCCACGTCGCCGTCCGAGATGAACTTGATCCGGGCGCCGGTCTCGCGGATCTCCTTGACGATGCCCTCGTGGCGGGGGCGGTCGAGGATGACGACCGTGATGTCCTCGGGCGAGGAGTTCTTCGCCTTGGCGACCCGGCGGATGTTGACCGAGACGGGGGCGTCGATGTCGACGAACTCGGCGGCTTCGGGGCCGGTGACCAGCTTGTCCATGTAGAAGACCGCGGACGGGTCGAACATGGTGCCGCGGTCGGCGGCGGCCAGGACGGCGATCGCGTTCGGCATCCCCTTGGCGTTGAGCGTGGTCCCGTCGATCGGGTCGACGGCGATGTCGACCTCGGCGCCGGTGCCGTCGCCGACCCGCTCGCCGTTGAAGAGCATGGGGGCTTCGTCCTTCTCGCCCTCGCCGATGACGACGACGCCGTTCATCGAGACGGTGGAGATCAGGGTCCGCATGGCGTTGACCGCCGCGCCGTCCGCGCCGATCTTGTCGCCGCGGCCGACCCAGCGGCCCGCGGCCATGGCGGCGGCCTCGGTGACACGGACCAGTTCGAGGGCGAGGTTGCGGTCGGGGGCCTCCGGGGAGACCAGGAGCTCGGGCGGCAGGTTTTGCTGCTCGGTCATCGGAACGCACCTTTCTGTACGGCGACGGCCGGAAAAAAAAGAGGGTGCTGTGACTCTATCGCTAGGCCGATAAAATGAGCAGAGGGGCCCACGTATGAGCGCGAGACCCTGATGCGACCATGGTGTGCGTGGCAGCTAAGCGAGGCAGGCAGACGGTACGCGGGATGATCCAGTCCCTCGGGGTGATCTTGGTCGCCGCGGGTGTGATGTATTACTTCATCCCGCACGACGAGGGCGCCGACCCGGTCCCGGCGAAGGACTACCGGGTCGAACTCCTGACGGCCCAGCGGGCGGCGCCGTATCCGGTGCTGGCCCCCGAGGGCCTCGGTGAGGGGTGGAAGGCGACGGTCGTCTCGTACAAGCGCGGGGACGGCGACGCCTGGCAGCTCGGTTTCCTCTCCCCGGACACCCAGTACGTGGCGATCCACCAGTCGACGACCTCACCGGGGACGTTCGTGCCGAAGGTCACCCAGCAGGCGAAGAACACCGGGAAGACCCAGACGGTGGCCGGTGAGGTCTGGCAGCGCTGGGAGGGCCCGAAGTACGACGCGCTCGTCCGGACGGACGGCGGCGCGACGACGGTCGTCACCGGCACCGCCTCGTTCGAGCGCTTCGCCGAGATGGCCGGCTCGCTCCAGGCGAAGAAGGCGTAGGGACCGCTGGAGGGACTCCGGTCCTCAGGTACGGAAAAGGCCCCGCACTCCGAGGAGTGCGGGGCCTTCCGCGCGCCGTCGTGGCGCCGTCGTCCGTGCTCAGACGGTGGTGATGACCTCGTCGTACGAGAGGCGCGGGGAGCGCGGGAACCAGGCGTCCTCGCCCGGCTTGCCGATGTTGACGACCATCAGCGGGGTGTGGTCCGCGTCCAGGAACTCCTTCTGGAGGCCGGCGAAGTCCAGGCCGGTCATCGGGCCCGCGGCCAGACCGGCGGCGCGGACGCCCACGATGAAGTACGCGGCCTGGAGGGCGGCGTTCATGACGGCGGACTGCTCGCGGACCGGGCGCTCGCCGAAGAAGAGGTCCTTGGCCTGCGGGAAGTGCGGGAGCAGCGCCGGGAGCTCCTCGTGGAACTCGTTGTCGGCGGAGAGGATCGCGACGAGCGGGGCGGCGGCGGTCTTGGCCTGGTTGCCCTCGGACATGTGCTTGACCAGGCGCTCGCGGGCCTCGGGGGAGCGGACCAGGGTGACGCGCAGCGGGTTCTGGTTGAAGGCGGTGGGGCCGAACTTGACCAGGTCGTAGATCGCCTGGACCTGCTCGTCGGTCACCGGCTCGTCGGTGAACGTGTTGGCGGTGCGGGCCTCGCGGAAGAGGAGGTCCTGGGCGGCGGGGTCAAGAACGAGAGACATGCGGCGTACCTTCCGGACTGCACAACGGGGCGCTCGTGGGGTTCAAGCGATGTCATGGACAGTACGCCCTTGATTGGTGAAACTTCAACTAACCCATCCGGATAGTGATCCGTTTCACGTTCGAGTCTACGACAGGGGGCGGGGGGTGAGGAGGGGAGGGGGCTCGATCGGGTGCGGGTGCGGGTGCGGGTGCGGCGCGGGGCAGGGCTCCTTGTGCCCGGCGGGCTGGGGGCCGATCGCTTCCCGTGCCCGATGGGGCGGCACGGCCACTCTCCGCGCCGGGGCGGACGGGGGCCGTCGCTTCTCACGCCCGGGGGCGGCCCCTTCTCATGCCCGGGGGTGCGGGGCCACTGCCCTTCGCGCGATGCCGGGGCTCGGACTCCCGTCGCGGCGGCCGACGCGGGGGACCACTGCTCACGCCGATGGGGCGATGCTGCCCCCTGTCGTGCTCGGAGGGCCAAGGCGACCGTTCCTGGTGCCATGCCGGGTGCTGCTGACGCTCCTCGTGGCGGGTGGTGCGGGGCGACCGTCCCCTGCGTCATGCCGGGCACGGCTGGCTCTTCGGGTTGGACGGCGAGGGGCATTGCTTCTCGTGCCTGGTGGGGTGGCGCGGTCGCTTTTCAGACCGGGGCGAGAGGTCGCCGTCCTTCTGGGTCGTGCCGGGCACGGCTGACTCCGGGTTGAGCGGCGGCGGGGTGCTGCTTCTTGTGCCGGGTGGCGCGGTCGCTTTTTACGGCTGGGTGTGTGGCCGCCGTCCTACGT
The DNA here is from genome assembly GCF_042754005.1 of Streptomyces sp. NPDC059247. Lineage (NCBI taxonomy): Bacteria > Bacillati > Actinomycetota > Actinomycetes > Kitasatosporales > Streptomycetaceae > Streptomyces > Streptomyces sp. NPDC059247. Next base: position 74,377 of record NZ_JBHYZW010000014.1, on the reverse strand, counting down.
GCCGTGTCGAGCACCGCTGATTCTTCGCGTCGGGCGGCGGGGTGCTGCTTCTCGTGCCTGG
>NZ_JBHYZW010000014.1:0-74216 GCF_042754005.1 Streptomyces sp. NPDC059247 | reverse complement strand
TGGGATGGCACGGTCGCTTTTACGGCCGAGGGCGAGAGGCCGCCACCCCTCGTGTCCTGCTGGGCACCGCTGATTCTTCGCGTCGGGCGGCGGGGTGCTGCTTCTCGTGCCTGGTGGGATGGCACGGTCGCTTTTACGGCCGAGGGCGAGAGGCCGCCACCCCTCGTGTCCTGCTGGGCACCGCTGATTCTTCGCGTCGGGCGGCGGGGGCATTGCTTCTCGTGCTTGGCGGGATGGCACGGTCGCTTTTACGGCCGGGGGCGAGAGGTCGCCGCCCCTCGTGTCGTACCGGGCACCGCTGAATCCTCGCGGCGGGCGGCACGGGGTTTCCCTCTCGTCCCGGTCGGGCGGGAGAGGTCACTACTCATGCCCGGGGCGCGCGGGGCTGCCGTCCCTTGCCTCATGCCGGGTGTCGCCGACGCTCCTCGCGGCGGGTGCCGCGGGGCCGTTCCTTCTTGCGCCCGCCGAGATGGCGCTGTCCCTCTTCGCGTCCCAGGGGCGCAAGCTCGCAGCCCCTCGCGCCCGGTGCGTCGGGGCATCGCTCCCCCGCGCCGGTGGAGCGGCACGGCCCCGCGCGTCCGGGGCATCGCTCTCCGCGCCCGGTGGAGCGGCACGGCCCTTCCGCGCGTCCGGGAGGTCCGGGGCATCGATCCCCATGACCAATGGAGTGGCACCCTTCCTCACGTCCGGCGGGCGTCCCGCACCGGCCGGGTGCCCCGGATCATCGCTTCTCCGGCCCGGCGGGAGGAGCGGCGCGGCTACCGCTCCTCCCGCTCCCCTTCGCCCCCGGCCGCGCGCTCCGCCGCGAGGGACGCGTCGAGCCGCGCCCGCGCCCCTTCGAGCCGACGTCCGCACACCTTCGCCAGCTCCTCGCCGCGCTCCCAGAGCGCGAGCGACTCCTCCAGGGACGTCCCGCCCGCCTCCAGCCGCCGGACGACCTCGATCAGCTCGTCCCGCGCCTCCTCGTACCCGAGCACCCCCCCGTCCGCGCCCTCCGCAGTCCCCGCGTCCGCGCCCTTCGTCATCTGCCGCTCCCTCCGTCTCCTCCCCGGCTCCGTGCCGGGTGCTGTCCCACGTACATCTTCGACCGGCTCCGGCCCGGTCAGGTCGCGTCCGGTACGCGGCGGACCGTGAACTCGCCCTCCACGACCCGGGCCCGCAGGTCCTCGCCCTCCGCGACCTCCTCGGGGGAGCGGACCACGGACCCGTCCGCCCGCTGGAGCACCGCGTACCCCCGCTCCATCGTCGCGGCGGGCGACAGCGCGCGGACCCGCGCCCGGGTGTGCGACAGCTCCGAGTCCGCCCTGTCCAGCAGATGCCCCAGGACCCGTCTGCTCCGGGCGAGGAGCGCGGCGACCTCGTCCTCGCGGACCTCGACCATCCGCAGGGGCCGCTCCATGACCGGCCGCGCGAGCGTGTGCGCGAGCCCGCGCTCCTCCCGGTCGAGGAGCCCCCGCACGGTCCGCAGGGCCCGGTCCCGCAGCCCCCGCACCCGGTCCAGCTCCTCCCCGACGTCCGGTACGACCTTCTTGGCCGCGTCCGTCGGGGTCGAGGCCCGCAGGTCCGCCACCAGGTCGAGCAGCGGCGAGTCCGGTTCGTGCCCGATGGCCGAGACCACCGGCGTACGGCAGTCGGCCACGGCGCGGATCAGCTGCTCGTCCGAGAACGGCAGCAGGTCCTCGACGCTGCCGCCGCCCCGGGCGACCACGATCACGTCCACCTCCGGGTGGGCGTCGAGCTCCCGGACCGCCCCCACGACCTGCGGAACGGCCTTCACGCCCTGCACCGCCACGTTCCGCACCTCGAAGGCGACGGCGGGCCAGCGCCGCCGGGCGTTCTCCAGGACGTCCCGCTCCGCCGCCGACGCCCGCCCGCAGACGAGCCCGATCCGGTGCGGCAGGAACGGCAGCGGTCTCTTCCGGTCCCGGGCGAAGAGCCCCTCGGCGGCCAGGCTCCGCTTCAGCTGCTCCAGCCGGGCGAGCAGCTCACCGATGCCGACCGGCTTGATCTCCGCCGCCCGCAGCGACAGCTGCCCGCGCGGCGCGTACCACTCGGGCTTCGCGTGCACGAGCACCCGCGCCCCCTCGGACACCACGTCCGCGACCGAGTCGAAGACCTGGCGGTAGCAGGTGACGCCGATCGAGATGTCGTACGAGGGATCGCGCAGGGTCAGGAAGACGACCCCGGCACCGGGCCGCCGCGACAGCTGGGTGATCTGCCCCTCGACCCAGATCGCCCCGAGCCGGTCGATCCAGCCCCCGATCAGCCGGGAGACCTCGCCGACGGGAAGCGGCGCTTCGGGGGACGTAGTCAGAGCCATGGACCGAGCGTAACGGCGCGGTACGACAACGTCAGGGGTGCGGGGCGGGGAAGTACGGGACGCGGTGCTCACCCGTCAGGGATGCGGTCCTCACCCGTCACCACCGGGCCGCGTGGCTCCGTCCGGTCCCGTCGCACCGCCCCCACCCCCACCGGGCCGTGCCGTCCGGTTCCGTCACCCGTCCCCCCACCGGGTTGCCTGGCCTTGTCCAGCCCCGGCACCCAGCCCCGGCCCCGGCACCCCAAGCCCCACCCCACCATCCGTCCCCAGCGCCCCACCTGTCCTGCCCGTGGCTCACCGGCCACCGCTCACCGCCCCGCCGACTGTCTCACCGTCCCGCCGGTGTCCTGCCCGCGCCCTGCACCGCCAGGACCACCAGGCCCACGCCCAGCCAGACCACGCCGACGACCTGTGCCGCCGGTGAGGCGCCCACGATCACCGCGACCAGGATCGCCGCGCCGACCACCGGCAGGACCACGTGCCTGAGGACGTGCGGCGGCCCCTCCGCGCGCCGGACCGCGAACCAGCCGACCACGCTCGCGTGCAGCAGGACGAAGGCCGTCAGGGCGCCGACGTCGACCACCGACACCAGATGGTCGAGGCCGTCGCTCCGCCGGGCCGCCCACAGCGCCGCGGTCATCGTCACCACCGCCGACACGAGCAGCGCGACCCTCGGCACACCCCCGTCCGTCCGGGCGAGCACGTGCGGCAGACGCCGGTCGCGGCCCATCGCGAACAGCAGCCGCCCGCCCGCCGCCTGCCCCGCGAGCGCGGCGAACGCCGCCCCGATCGCCTTCGAGACCGCCACCAGATCGTGCAGCCAGCTGCCCACCGAGGCGTTGACGGCGTCGTAGAAGGCCGTCCCCTGCTTCTCCGGGTCGGCGGCCAGCTCGGCCGAGGAGAGCGGTTCGAGGAGCGCGGCCAGCCAGGACTGCGCGACGAACAGCACACCCGCGAGGACCAGACAGAACAGCACCGCCCGCGCCACCTTCGCCGACCCGCCGGTGACCTCCTCCGCGAAGGAGGCGATGGCGTCGAAACCCAGGTACGACAGGACGGCCACCGACACCGCCCCGACCACCGCCGCGAACGAGAACGAGGCGTCCCCGACGAGCGGCGACCACCAGTCGCGCCGTGCCCCGTCCCGTACGAGCACCACCACGGCGGACACCACGAAGACCAGCAGCACCACGATCTCCATCGCGAGCACGGCGAGACCGACGCGGGCGGCGGCCCGTACGCCCCACAGGTTGAGCAGGGTGGTGACGACGACGGCGACGCCGGTCCACACCCACCGGTCGACCGCCGGGACGAGGGACTCCATGGCGATGCCCGCGAAGAGGTACGCGACGGCCGGGATCAGCAGGTAGTCGAGCATCGCCATCCACCCGGCGATGAATCCCGGCCCTTCTCCCAGGCCCTTGCGGGCGTAGGCGAAGACCGAACCGGCCTGCGGGGCGACCCGTACCATCTGGGCGTAGCTGAACGCGGTGAACGCCATCGCGACCGTGGCCACGACGTACACCAGTGCGACGGCCCCGCCGGACCTGGCGTCGAGCGTCCCGAAGACGCCGACGGGCGCCATGGGCGCGATGAAGAGCAGGCCGTAGACGACCAGATCACGGAACCCGAGGTTCCGACGAAGCCCCGAATGTCCGGCGCCGCCATCGCGCGCCGCCACCTGCGAATCCTCGGCCATGGGCACAGTTTCGGCCACGGTACCGATCAAAGCGTTCACCGACGCGGCCTTACGATGGGACGCATGACTGCAACGCCCGCGCCGACGCCCGATTCCGCCGCTGCGACGAACCGCCCGAAGCGTGTCCTGCTCGCCGCCCCCCGCGGCTACTGCGCGGGCGTGGACCGTGCCGTGATCGCGGTGGAGAAGGCCCTGGAGCAGTACGGTGCGCCGATCTACGTGCGCCACGAGATCGTCCACAACAAGTACGTGGTCCAGACGCTGGAGCGGAAGGGCGCGATCTTCGTCGACCAGGCGACCGAGGTGCCGCCGGGCAACATCGTGATGTTCTCCGCGCACGGCGTCGCCCCGACCGTCCACGACGAGGCCCGCGAGGGGCTCCTGAAGACGATCGACGCCACCTGCCCGCTGGTCACCAAGGTCCACAAGGAAGCCGTCCGCTTCGCCAACGACGACTTCGACATCCTCCTCATCGGCCACGAGGGCCACGAGGAGGTCATCGGCACCTCCGGCGAGGCCCCCGACCACATCCAGCTCGTCGACGGCCCCGGCGACGTGGCGAAGATCGAGGTCCGCGACCCCGCCCGGGTGGTCTGGCTCTCCCAGACCACGCTCTCCGTCGACGAGACGATGGAGACGGTCGACGCGCTGAAGGAGAAGTTCCCGCAGCTGATCTCCCCGCCGTCGGACGACATCTGCTACGCCACGCAGAACCGCCAGATCGCGATCAAGGAGCTGGCCGGGCAGGCCGAGCTGGTGATCGTCGTCGGCTCGAAGAACTCCTCGAACTCGATCCGCATGGTCGAGGTCGCCAAGCAGGCGGGCGTCCCCGCCGCCCACCTGGTCGACTTCGCGACCGAGATCGACGAGGCGTGGCTGGAGGGCGTGACCAGCGTCGGTCTCTCCTCCGGCGCCTCCGTCCCGGACATCCTGGTGCAGGAGGTCCTGGAGTGGCTCTCCGAGCGCGGCTACGCCGACGTGGAGATCGTCAAGACGGCCGACGAGTCCCTCACCTTCTCGCTGCCCAAGGAGCTCCGCAACAAGGACCTGCGGGCCGAGGCGGCGAAGCTCCTCGCCACCACGCCCGTCAAGGAGTAACTCCGCGCCGCAGCCCTTACCGTGGGGTCCATGAACGTCTTCGGAGTGGACATCGGCGGATCGGGCATCAAGGGCGCCCCCGTGGACCTGGAGCGCGGCGCGCTCGCGGAGGAGCGCCACAAGGTCCTGACCCCGCAGCCCGCCACACCCGACGGTGTGGCGGGCTGCGTCGTCGAGGTCGTGGAGCACTTCGGCTGGACCGGACCCGTGGGGGTGACCTTCCCCGGGGTGGTCACCGGCTCCACGGTCCGTACGGCCGCGAACGTCGACAAGTCCTGGATCGGCGTCGACGCGGGCGCTCTGCTGGGCGAGCGGCTGGGCGGCAGGCCCGTGACCGTCCTCAACGACGCCGACGCGGCCGGGATCGCCGAGATGACCTACGGCGCGGGCCGGGGCCGCGAGGGCACCGTGATCCTGCTGACCCTCGGCACGGGCATCGGCTCGGCGCTCTTCGTCGGCGGCCGACTGGTCCCGAACACGGAGCTGGGCCATCTGGAGCTGAAGGGCCACGACGCCGAGACCAGGGCCTCGACCAAGGCCAAGGAGGACGAGGACCTCACCTGGGAGCACTGGGCGAAGCGCCGTCTGACCAGGTACCTCGCGCACGTGGAGATGCTGTTCTCGCCGGAGCTCTTCATCATCGGCGGCGGGGTGAGCCGCAAGGCGGACAGGTTCCTGCCGCTGATCGAGGGCATCAGGGCGGAGATCGTCCCGGCGGAACTCCAGAACAACGCGGGCATCGTGGGCGCGGGGATGGCGGCGGGCACGGGCTGAGCACGGGTCTCAGCGGGTCGAGTGCGGGCCTCGGCGCGGGTCGAGTACGTGCTGAGCACGGGCTGATCATGAAGTACGAGTACGGGGTACGGGGCCGGGCGTCGCCGGGCCGGGGCCAGAAGGGGACGGGGCGAGGCAGAACGGGTGGGCCCGGGGGCGGGCCGCCCCGCTCGGATGACGGGCCTCGCGTCTAATCGGCTTTGCGTCAAGAGGCCCGAGCCCCGGGGCCCCGGCGTCGGCCCTGCCCCAGGGCCCTGGGGCTGGACCAGGCTCGGCCCCTGGCCCCGTCCGTAGCCGTGACGCCCCTCAGATCACGGGACGACGGCGCGGGGCCGTATTGCGGGAGGCGTCCCCGGGCCCGGCACCGGGAGCGGCTCCGGAACCGGAACCGGAACCGGAACCGGAACCGGGTCCGGCACCCGTACCGGCCCCGGAAGCACCCCCGGGGCCCTTCCCGGCTCCGGCTCCGGCTCCGGTTCCGGCGCTGGGCGCGGGCGCGGGGGAGAGCCGGACGAGGTGCTGGCGCCGCCCCATCTCCCGTACCTTCCGGACGCTGGCGATGAGCCCCGCGACGAGCGTGCCGCCGTACAGCCACCCGGCGTGCACGGCGAGCGCCGTCACGACGGCCATGGCCTGCCCGCCGAAGCCGCCGGTGCCCCCGGCGACGGGGACGACGCCGACGGCGAAGGCGATGGGCACGCTGATGGGGGCGGTGACCAGGTCGGCGGCCCGTACCCAGAGCGCGGTGAGGGCGCTGACCGGCAGGAACAGCAGCCCGTAGACCAGCGGGGAGCCGTCGAACAGCAGCAGGTCGAGGAAGCCGAGCGCCAGCATGACGGCGGAGGCGAAGAGCCCGGCGCCGAGCCCGGTCAGCCGGGGTGCGGGAAGGCGCCGCAGGGCGAGGACGACGGGCGGCACCGGCCGGCCGCCCGGCGGGCGCCCGGCGGCTCCCGGGGCCCCCGCGCGCTCGACGCGGGCCCCGCCGGGGCCCCGCCGGGTCCTGCCGGTCACCCGGTACACGGCGGCACCCTCCACGAGCGCGCCGGGCGGCGTCGCGGGGGTTTGCGGCCGTCGGCGGCCTTGCGGCTGACTTGTCCTGTGCTGCTCCACCCCCCCAACGTAGGTCGGGTAGGGGCGGGAACCGGGTCCGGGACACGCCCTTTGGGTGACCTTGCCCCTGAGAACGACCGAAGGTCGGCGTCACTGGCCGGTTCGACCCGCCCGTAAACTGGGGGATCGGCCCCCCGTCCACACCTTCAGGAAGTCGCCACCGTGTCGCTCACGATCGGAATCGTCGGTCTGCCGAATGTCGGCAAGTCGACCCTGTTCAACGCCCTGACCAAGAACGACGTACTGGCGGCCAACTACCCGTTCGCCACGATCGAGCCCAACGTCGGCGTCGTCGGCGTCCCGGACGCCCGTCTGACGAAGCTCGCCGAGATCTTCGGCTCGCAGCGCGTCCTCCCGGCGACGGTCGACTTCGTCGACATCGCGGGCATCGTGCGCGGCGCGAGCGAGGGCGAGGGCCTGGGCAACAAGTTCCTCGCGAACATCCGCGAGTCGGACGCGATCTGCCAGGTCATCCGCGCCTTCAAGGACGAGAACGTCGTCCACGTCGACGGCAAGGTCTCGCCGAAGGACGACATCGAGACGATCAACACGGAGCTGATCCTCGCGGACCTCCAGACGATCGAGAAGGTCCTGCCGCGCCTCCAGAAGGAGTCGCGGATCAAGAAGGACGTGGCGCCCAAGGTCGCGGCGGTCGAGGCGGCCCAGGCGATCCTGGAGAAGGGCGACACGCTCTTCTCGCAGGGCGTCGTGCAGGGCTCGGAGAAGGCGGAGCTCCTCCACGACCTGCACCTGCTGACGACGAAGCCCTTCCTGTACGTGTTCAACGTGGACGAGGACGAGCTGACGGACGAGGCGTTCAAGGCGGAGCAGAGCGCGCTGGTCGCCCCGGCGGAGGCGATCTTCCTCAACGCGAAGCTGGAGCAGGACCTCGCGGAGCTGGACGAGGAGGACGCCATGGAGCTCCTCCAGTCGGTCGGCGCGGAGGAGCCGGGCCTGGCCACCCTCGCCCGCGTGGGCTTCGCGACCCTCGGCCTCCAGACCTATCTGACGGCGGGCCCGAAGGAGTCCCGCGCCTGGACGATCAAGCAGGGCGCGACGGCCCCGGAGGCGGCCGGTGTGATCCACACCGACTTCCAGAAGGGCTTCATCAAGGCCGAGGTCATCTCCTTCGCCGACCTCGTGGAAACCGGCTCGGTAGCCGACGCCCGCGCCGCCGGCAAGGCCCGCATGGAGGGCAAGGAGTACGTCATGCAGGACGGGGACGTGGTGGAGTTCAGGTTCAACGTGTAGCCGTGCGCTTACTGCATGTTAGGCGCTGAGTCAAACGTACACGTCAGAAGGGGTCGGGCTCTGTCGAGTCCGACCCCTTCGGCGTCACCGTGCTGGATGGGTGCTGGATGTTCTGACATGTGGTCAGCGGTGGTCAGGTGTCGTGAACGGTGGACCGGTGCCCCACGTGAACGACCCAGACCGCCAGTTGTTCAGGAGGCGGTCGTGGCGAGGCCCGCCGTGGAGGCGAGCTGTTGGGCGAAGGTCGCCACCGCCGTCATGTCCAGATGGGGGAGGACCTTGACGAGGTGCTCCTCCCAGTCCGGGCGGAAGTCGTACACGAGCAGGTGTCGCCCGCGGGGAGTGGTCGGACGGAAAGCGAACAGGGAGTCCACATCGGGTGCGGGGAAGACCACGGGGAGCAGGAAGGCCTCCCGCTCGTCGGCGCCCGCGGGGAACCGGCCCTGGGCGAGCAGCAGGGCCGGGTCCACCAGGCGTCCGGCTTCCTCGCACCAGAGGGTGATGTGTCCGCGGACCTCGCCGGTGGGCGTGAGCGTCGGTTCGGCCGCCTGATCCGGGAGGTCGAGGGGCACGCCGTCGAGGGTCACCTGGAGCGTGGTGGGGATCATGCGGCACGTCAGGCCCAGGGTGCGTGCCGCGGCGGTGACCGCCAGGGCGACGAAGGCGGGTGAGGGTGCCGTTCGCTCACCGAGGTGGTAGAAGGTGGCTCCGAGCAGGGCGTACAGCGAACGCGCGTCCGGCGGTGCGTTCCGGACCCAGGCCAGGACGTTCCCCCAGGGGAACGCGGAGATCGGGTGCGTCCCTTTGCCCCCCGACGGTCCGGGGGCGGAGCGAGGAGGCCCGTCCGTGACCGCCCGTTCCACGAGGTCGTCCTCCTCCTGTCCGTCCCTCGCCAGGAACTCGCGTGCGGTGACCGCGAGCGGCACATGGCCCTGCCCGGCCGCCTCGAACATCTCCGGGCTCTCGCGCATGAGGGCGCGCGATTGTTCCGGGTCGCTGCCGGGGTGCCCGAGCGTGTGGCGGGTCCAGGCCAGTACTGCGAACCGTTGCCGAACGTGGGCCAGTACGTCCGGTCCCGCTTCGGTGTGTGCTTCGAGCAGGGCCTCGGCCCGTTCGAGCAGGGACTGGGCGGCGTTCAGAATCCAGACGTCGGTGGGCGCCCCCTCCTCGTGCCGCCGGAGGCTGCCGACCATTACGGCGTGAGCCATGTCCACCATCTGGTCCGCGTGATGACGCATGATCGTCACAGCTGTGCGTTCCGTGGGCTCCGGTACGCCCGAGGTGATGGCCAGGGCCTCCTCAAGGCGTCCAGTGGACGCCTTGACCATGGCGTCCAGGAACAGCAGCTCCGCGTTCGGCTCGTCGTCGCGGCCGGTGAGTCCCCTGGCCACGTCGACCGTCATCGCCGCGGTGTCCCAGTTCTTGATCCACACGAGCGCCTGCGCCTGTTCCAGCCGGACCTTCAACTCGACCGGCGCGGCCACGTCCTCGCGCCTCATTACCCCCTCCAGCCTCAGGGCGGCGCGGGCCACATCGGCGAAGCGGTCCGTCGCCACGGCCGCGCGCATGTCGGTGACGTGGGCCAGAAGCAGGTGCTCCACCCCGTCGGGGCTGAGCGTGTCCAGGCCTTCCAGCAGGGCCCAGGCGGTCTGTGCCGCCTCCGCCGCCTCGTCGAACCTCTGCTGGTTCTGCAGGCACTGGGCCAGCGTGGTGGTCGTTGCCGCCCTCCGGTACACGGCGTCGTCCATCACGGCGTCGTCGAATTCGTCCACGACGGCCAACGCCTCGCGCAACAGGCCCTCACTGCGCGCCAGGTCACCGTGCACATTGGCGACAGCCCCCGCGGTGTTGGCCAGCAACGCGACGGTACTGCCGTCCACGCGGCCGCCCTCGCGCACATGGTGCGCCACATGCACCGCGTGTTCGACCAGCGTCGCGGCCTCGGCCCACTGGTTCTGCCTCTGGCAGGCGACCAGCCGTGTCACCAGCTCGTACTGGAAACGTCCGTACATCGACTCGACGGCCTCGCCGTCCATCAGGGCCCGGACGACCGCCTGGACGATCCGGTGGATCGCCAACATGCCGTCCTGGGGAGTGACCAGGGAGAATCTGCGCAGCTCCGCCACGGCGCCGTACACGGCGGAACCGATCGGCATGTCGAGTGCCGCAAGGTGCAGCGGGATGAAGTCCGGGGCGAGCAGGGCGCAGCGGGCGAGCAGTTCGGCGGCGAGCTGTTGTTCGGACCCTTCGGGCGAGCGCAGCGCGTGGGACAGCACCCGTCCCACACTGAGGGTCACCGCCGCCGTCAGCGTCACTCCCGCGAGGTAGTCGAAGGGGACGAAACCGGGGTTGTCGAGCAGGCGGGCCCGGCACTCCGAGAGCTCCGCCAGATAGACGTCCACCGGGCATTCGGTCGCGGCGATGTAACCGGTGGCCTGGGCGATCCCGAGCGGGATGCATTCCACCGCGTCGACCAGCGCGGACACTTCGGGCTCGGACACTCGGGGCAGTCGTTCCGCTGCCCAGCGGGTGGCCTCCTCCGTGGCCATCCGGCCCACGACCAGCCCGCCTTCCGCCGTGGCCCAGGCCGAGTCGCGGGTGGTCACCAGCACGTGGGCGCCCTCGGCGGGCAGGAGTCCCTGGAGCTGCTCGCGGTTCGCGACGTTGTCGTAGACCAGCAGGAGCCTGGTGCCCAGGTGCCCGAGACGACGGCCGACACGCTCGATGATCTCCGCCTCGGTGGCGGGCTCGGCCTCCTGCTGTTCCTCGGCCACCAACTGCCGGTACGCGGCAATCACGTCCTCCCGGGTGTCGGACGGGATCCACCAGGCGAATTCGTACGCCTCCCGGTTCCGGTGGGCGTACAGGCGGGCGACGCTCGACTTGCCGATGCCGCCCAGCCCGGACACCACGACCCGTGCCGTCCCGGTGCCGGGTTCCTCGTCGAACAGCTTTCTCAGCGCGCCCAGTTCCTCGGTCCGCCCGCGCAGACCGGTGGCTGAGGGGACGCCCCGGAACAGGGCGCGGCGGGGCCCCGGGGAAACGTCCGCCCCGTGCCCGGACGTGGTGCGGCGCCCGCGCAGGAGCCCCGGGAGCTCGTCCAGCCGGACCGTACGCCGGTCGATCCGCCGTTCCCCGGACCACTGGAACATCTTCACGAACAACGCGTCGACGGTGGCGTCGATCTCGGCCGACGCCACGGCGGTGGGGGAGAGCCGCAGCACTTCGAGTCTGGCTTCGTCGAGGATCTGTTCCCACGGGCCGGTACGGGTGTTGATCTCCAGCCTGCGCATCAGCGCGTGGTCTTCGACGGTGAGTGCGATCGAGGTTCCCAGGCCTTCACACCCGGCCAGCCACTGCTCGGCATCGGGAAGGGCGCGGGCGCGTTCCGTCGCGTCCCGCACGGCCTGCCCCGACGCCTGCACCGGTCCGTCGGAGAGGAACCGCAGCACCGCCGTACCGTCGGGGTCGGCCTCGCCCCAGCGGCGGGCGAGCCGCACCAGCTCCGGTCCCGACCAGGTGCGCGGTTCCACCCGGGTCTTCGCCTGGGCGAGCAGCAGCGGTCGTCCCCGAGCGTCCCTCACCTCGAAGTCGATGGCCTCGTCGGCGCCCTCCACCCGAAAGGTCTCCGCCTCCGGATACTGGTCCGGGGTGCGGATCAGCTGGAGAATCGCGCACGCCGTCTGGAACCCCATGCCCCGTGCTGTGTCGACTCCACCCATGTGGCGTGTCCCCCTTGGCCTCGACTCGCCCTCTATCATGCAGGGCGCCACTGACAGTCCTCTGTCGCGATCCATCAAGTGCGTGCTATAGGTGATGACTTGCAGCGGTTCCGACCCGAGTCCGCCGAGGCCGTCCATGCGGATTTCGAAGGGAACCGGAGGGTCCTCGTCGTTTCTCTCCAAGCGGGTGACGCACACGCACGCGCCGCATTGATCGCTGCATGGAACGGGACTTTCTCGGGTCGCTCGTCGCGCAGCCGAACGCTTTTGGCGCCCTCAGGCACCTCAACACGGCCCTCGCACAAGAGAGCGCCAGCGGTCCCCCTTCCTCCCCGAAGATCACCCAGTCGTGACTCCGCCCCGGCGGGGCCGTTGCAGGAACAGCCGCCCTCGCGAACGACAGCGACAGCACGTGTGGGTACACCCCAAATGCCCTCAGTCAGGTAAGTGCGTGACTCGAACGAGCCCCGGCCGCCGAGCAGACCCGCACAGGGGCATGAGGGCGAGCGCGTTGCCGCTTACCGAGTGGTGCACTCTCCCTCCATGAGCAGGTCGGCACGGTCGATCCAGGTCGGCGCGACGAAGACGTCGCCGCCGACGGGGGCTTCGGAGGCTTCCAGGAGGGACCAGGTGCGGGACTCTTCGACCAGGTGCTCCCAAGGCGCGGTCCAGTCGATTTCCCAGTCCAGGCCGGTGCCGGAGATGCCGTACGTGTGGCCGGCGTCCACGCGCCAGAACTGGGAGCAGAGGATCACCTGGGCGTGGTCGGCCAGGTCGTCGATGATCTCGGTGAAGTGGGCCGAGGGCCAGCCAGGGGCGTTGTCCGCAGCGGTGGCTCGTAGGCGCGTGGTGAGCGGTGGGACGACGGGGGTGCGTGCGCCGAGTTCGGTCAGGGCCCAGCGGATGCCGATGGGTTCGGTCCAGTCCGGTGGCGTCGCCCGTTCCAGGTAGGCGCGGTAGGCGCGGCGCAGGGGCTCGATGGCGCCGTCGATCTCCAGGCTCGCCAGGGCCATGGCCGCCCATTCGCGGACGGTCGGGTTGTCGCTGTCCAGCAGGCCGATGAGAGCGGGGCCGCAACGGGGATCGCCCACCTCCTCGAAGACCTCGATGGCGGTCAGCTGACCGAAGCCGCCGAGGGAGGGCAGGCCGTCGATGACGGCGGGTGTGCTCGTCGCAGGCGCCGAAGTCCTGGTAATTGCGCTGGGCCTCGATCAGGGAGACCTTGTTCGCCCCGCCTGCCATGGTCGGCAGCGGAACTGGACCCCGTCGTCCTCCCAGAAGCAGACGGGGCAGATCTCGTACGAGCCGGGCATCGTGTCCAGTACGCGGTGCCCGCAGCACGGGCAGGGGTGGGAGTCGCTCACCTGCGCAGTTTCGTTGCAGGTCCCGCCCGCGCCATGGATTTCTCTGCCTCGGGACCCCGGCCAGTCCGCAGGACACCCGTAGACGGCCGTCGCGAGCCAACGCACGCCAACCAGGAAATCACAGGTCAGAGCCCTGTAGGGAGCTCCACGGCAGGTCAGGATCAGACCGCAGGTATTCCGCTTCAATGTGTAGCGTGTGGATGCAACACGTTAGGCATTGAGTCAAACGTCGAGGTCAGAAGGGGTTGGGCTCTGTCGAGTCCGACCCCTTCGGCGTCACCGTGCTGGATGGGTGCTGGATGTTCTGACGTGTGGTCAGTGGTGGTCAGGTGTCGTAAATGGTGGACCGGTGCCCCATGTGAACGACCCAGACCACCAGTTCCCCGTTGTCGATCGTGTAGACGATGCGGTAGTCGCCAACCCGTAGACGTCGGCGATCCGGCTGGGACACGAGTGCGGTGGTGTTGTAGCCGAGCGGATCGCTTTCCAGCTCGGTCAGCTTGGCCAGGATGCGCAGCGCCATCTCGCGCGGGATCTTCCGAAGCTCGGCCTGCGCCTCGGGGCGGAAGACGGTTCGGTACTCACTCACCGCGCGCCAGTGTCTCCCTCATAATGTCCTCGATCGGGATGCCGGGTGCGGGGTTGGCCATGCGCTCGTCGATGATCCGATTGATCTCGCGCTCTTCCCATTTCTGGTACTTGCGCAGCACCTCGATGGAGACGACGGCGGCGACTTCCTTGCCGCGGCGTGTGATCACGGTGGGCACGTCGTCCCGATCGGCTCGCTCCACGACCTCGGCCAGATGCGCACGGACATCGCGGATGGACTCTATGGGCAGCGGCTGCGTCATGCGCCCAAGGGTACCGAGTGTCCCGTGTGTACACAATGCGGCGTGGTGGTGGGTGGGCCGCCACGCGGCGGTCGCGCGTGCTGGATGAACCCGCGGCGTGCTGGATGGCGCCTCGGGGAGGCTGTCGAGGTCCTCCGCGGCATGGGCCATCGGCTCTTCGCGTCGGAGCTGCCCGAGATCTGCGGGTTTCGGTGGGGTGTCGGCGGTGGTCGGGGCCTTCCTACTCGGTGGGTGGTTCGAGCATCGGTTCGAAGGAGGCGTTCTCTTCGTCGGTGACCTGTGGGAGGAATCCGTCGGGGACGGTGCGGGCGGCGGTGGTGAGCAGGCGGTTCAGGACGTCCTGGTCGGTGGCCGGGGGGAGCCGGAGTGCGGCGAGGAGGCGGTCGCGTACGGCGGCGTGGTCCGGGTGGTCGTCGAGGTAGTCGGAGTTGAGGACCGGGGGCCGCAGTCCTCCCAGGGCGTCGTGCCAGGACGGCAGGACGATGACGAGGGTCAGGGCGTCGGCGAGGGATTCGGCGATGAGGGAGGCCTGGCCCTCGGAGTCGGTGTAGAGCACGGGGCGGGGGCCGTCGGGGACGGCCGGGCCGCAGAGGTAGTGGGTGCCGCCTGCGTTGCACCCCGCGACGGGCTCCACCGGGAGGCCGTTGGGCAGGGCGATCGCTTCGATCGGGTCGGTGCGGGCGAGGTCGAACTCGCCGTCGCAGGACAGATAGGAAGCGGCCTCGGGATGCGCGGCGATCCTGTGGAGCAGCGCGTCGTCCGCGAGGGCGGCCGGGTTGAGGGCCTTGGCCGTCGCGGGGGTGACGGGGTGCCCGGCGAGGACGTGGCGGATGGCGTCGAGGGACACGGGGCGCTCGTAATGGTCCTCGAAGTGGGCCTGGACGGCCTCGGGGGAACGCTCCCTGAGGAGGTGGAGGAGGAAGCCGGAACCGTCCGGGTCCTCGCCCCCGGAGGGGGGAGCGACGGCCGAGCCGGTACGCCAGGCGGTGTCGCCCGTCTCCCGCCACAGGCAGACGGTGACCCGGGGGAGGCCGATGCCTTCGTCGAAGAAGGCGGGTTCGTACAGGAGCGGGCGCAGCGAGGCGGGCACCTCGTCGATGACACCGGGCCAGACCTCCTCGTCGTCCGTCGCGTACGGACTCATCGCCGACTCGTGGGCGAAGCCGCGTATGAGCACGCCCGCCGGGGTGAAGAGGACGGAGAAGTCGTCCCCCGAGCCGTTGTCCATGAGGGCGGCCTCCTGACCGGGCCCCCAGGCCGGGGCGAAGGCGTAGGCGCAGAACCGGGGATCGTCACCGATCGTCGCGTCCAGGACGGCCAGCGCGCGCAGATGGGTCCGGAGGAGGTCAGGGCCGGGGAGGAGGGCGGCGATCTCGCGCACGGTGCTCATGACGCCATGGAAGCAGCCGCCACTGACAGTCGGCCGTGGCCGATCCCGATCCCGATCCCGATCCCGATCCTGACCCTGACCCCGGCAGCGACCGCGCCGCCTCCGGCCGACCGCGTGTGTTCTCGGTCCGGATCAGGTGGTGCCGACAGTGGAGCGCTGTCCTCGCGGGCGTACCTCGGCGGCCCTGGGCCGCGCGGGGGCCTTTCCGTATGTACGCCGTCCTCACGGGCGACACCTCGACGGGGACGACAGCCGGAGGGACTCGTACCGGGTCGGATCGGTGTCGGGCCGTGCCCCGAAGGCCGTGCCCCGAAGGCCGCGCCCCGAAGGGCGTGCTCCGCAGGACGCGCTCTCGCGGGGAGTTCGCTTCGGGCATTCCGCTCCCTCTGTGCGGCCTGCCACCACCCCACTGGTTCGGCGGGCGCACGGGTCGGCAGGGGCCCGACTCTCCGGAGCCGGACCCCTGGGCTTCTCCGTGCCAGGACGTGCTCACGGCTCGTCGAGGTACGGGGGGAAGGGAGGCGTGACGGCGCAGGCCGTCCGATCAGCTGATCGGACGGATCGGCTTCCGTCCCAGCGGTTCTCGTCGTCCTCGGCGTCCTCGTCCCGCGCGCGGGGTTCCGCCGGTCGGTGCGGGCTGTGCGAGGTGTCCCAGAAGTACGGGGGAGCCGTACCGTCCTCGCCGGGCTCGTACCAGTCCCGGTCCTGTTCGCCCGAGCCGCTCTCCGCCGACCCCGGTGCGAACGTGCCCGCGCCCCTGTCGGCGTCCGGTCCCGCGTCGTCGAACCGCGGGCTTCCGGGGGCCGGGAAGGGCGGAGGCGGCCACGGCCCCGTGGCGTCGTCCTCGGCCGAAGGCCCGGTCTCCGGATCCTCGCCCCCGCCCCCGCTCTCGTCGGCCGCGGGGAAGAAGGCCCTCCTGATCTCCTCGGCGGCCTCGTACAGCCCCGTCGCCTCCAGATCCCGGATCACCCGCCGTACGAGCACCGTGTACGCGTCCATGTCCGGCTTCAGGCCCACCGCCGCGAGCAGCAGGAGCAGTCGATCCGCGGCTCCCACCTCGGCCTCGCGGCCGTACAGTCCTGCTCCCTGGCCGTCTCCGTCCCACAGCGGGCCCCCGGCGAACGCCTCCTCGCGCGCCTCCACGGGCGGGACGAGCAGGTGGCGGAAGAGCTCGGGCACCTCCTCGTCGTTGGCCGCCGCCGTGATCTGGGCGAGCGGGCCGATCATGTCGACCGCCTTCTCGATCTCGTTCTCGTGCCGGGCCAGCCACCACACCACCGCGCTGCCCGTGCTCTTGAGCACGTCGTCACCGAGATAGCGCCGCTTGTTGCGCTCGTACTGGCGCTCGTACTCCCAGATCTCCTCGTCCTTGCGGAGATCGTTCAGCTTCCGCAGGCGCTCGCGGTCGGCGGGGGCGAGGGTCAGCGTCACATCGGCGGCCATGGCCCGCACCCGCCCGCTCCGGTCCAGGAGCGGGACGCCCAGCTCTCCCTCCAGGAGGTACCGCGCGAAGCTCGCCCGGCCCGGCTCCTCGCCGTGGACGACCTCCAGCGCCCGGCTGACGACCGAGGACACGGCGAGGGCCGCGAAGGCGCCGTCGGGCCGCTCGGCGTGGTCGTGGCCCGGCTGCCACCACACGGTGGCGGAGAAGAGGAAGTCGTAGCCGTCCACCGCGCTCGGCAGCCCCGCGTCGACCACCCGGGTCTCCTGGTACGGCGGCTCCGCCGGTGCCTCGGGCGGCTCGGATTCCCCGGCCTCGTACGGATCGGCCGTCGCACGGCCACCGCTGAGGAGCGTCATCACGAGCAGCAGGGAGCCCGAGGCGGTGACCATGGACATGAAGCCCCACAGCCACGGCGACCAGCCCTGGAGGTTTCCGATCACAGCCGGGACGAGGCCGCAGAGGGCGACGAACAGCAGGCTGGGAAAGCGGTGTCGGTGTCTCATCGTGCCTCTTCCGTGGTCCGTGGGCCGCCGCCCGCACGCCTCGTGCGGGCGTACTGCGCGTGGTCGATGTGCTGCCAGAAGTGGGCGGCGACGGCCGCCCCGGACGGATCGCGCGTGGACCGCGCCCAGTCGCTGGCGATGACGTAGACGCGGTGGAGGGCCACCGTGCGGCCGAGGGTGGCGCGGACCATCACATCCAGCGCCAGCTCCCGCGTGCGGTCGGCCGCCACGGCGTCCAGCCAGCCGCGCACCAGGGGGTTCCAGAGCTCCGTCGGCGGCTGGGAGAAGACCGCCGTCCAGCCCTGGAAGAGATCCGGCCACGGCGGCGGGTCCGGTGCCCGGTCGCTCGCCAGTAGTTCGGTGAGGAGCCGGAGTCGAGCCTCCTCTCCCCGCGGCTCCCGGGGCGCCCGGCTCCGCAAGAGGCCGATCAGCAGCCGGTAGCGCCGACGGTCGTGGCGGGCGAGTTCGAGAAGCGCCTCCCGGGCCTCGCGCGCCGCCTCCCCGTCCCGTACGGCGAGGTGGCGGAGCCGTACCAGCGCCTGATCCGGGTGCGTCGCGCCGAGGCTGTGGAGACAGGCGGCGGTCAGGACGCGGACGAGACCGTCCGGTAAGCGGTCCGTTCTCACGCACTCGTCCATCCGCTCGCGGAACCATCCCCCGAACCTCTCGTGGCCGAGACCGAGTTCGAGGGCCGCCAGGGCCCGCGGATCGCAGGACGCCCCGGTCGCGCCGTCCGCCCAGCGGACCACGAGGTCGAAGAGGTGGTCGGGCCGTCCGGCGGCCAGGGACCGCTCGCCGAAGCGGACGACGACGTTCACCCGGTCGTCGGTGGTCAGACCGCCGAGCCCGGCGGCCCACCCGATCCAGTTCCTGAGGTCGTCGCGCATTCCGGGGAAGTTCGCCCAGAAGTACGTCCGTACCGCGTCGGCGTGGGCCGAATGCCCGAAACGGAGCCGCCCTTCGGGGTCCCGCTCGATCCCGAGCCCCGCCAGCCGCTCCCCGAAATCCGTCCGCGCGAGTTCGGTCGTCCCCTCCTCCTCGTACCCCACCGTTCTCATCAGGCCGCGCCACGCCTCGTGGACGGTGTCGGCGTGGGCCTCCTCGAACATCGCCGTCGCGAGCAGCAGCGCCCGCTCGGGCGCGGTACGGACCGTGGCCACCTGCCGGCCCACCTCACCGGCACGGTCGGTCACCGCGCGCATCGCCCGGTCGAGCCATTCCGCGAAGCCGCTGCCGGACCGGCCGCTGTCGCGGGCGGTCCTCACCAGCCCCGCGAGCCGCGCCAGTTCCCGCATCGGGGAGCGGTCGAACAGGAGCCGGAGGCCGACGCCCTCCAGGTCCGAGGGGCTGAAGACCATCCGGTCCATGCGGAGGTACCGGGTGACGACGGTGACGCCCCGGGGGCGCCCCAGCGTCACCGTGTGCGGTTCGAGCTCCGGCGCGTGGGCGTGCTCCATGCCGGACGGCAAGACGACGACCATGTGGGCCGCCGCCTCCTGGACCTGTGACCGGCGCACGGCCAGGAGGCGCTGGGCCTCGACGTACGCCTCCTCGTCGGCGATCCCGGAGAGGTCGAGGAGGAAGCGGTCGCCCTCGCCGGGGGCCAGGGGGGCCGCTTCTCCGCCGGTCGGGGGAAGGTCCTCGAACCGGACCTTCCCCTCGGTCGACTCCTCTTCACCGAGTCCGTGGAGCAGCATGATCGCCGCGGCGCGGCGACCGCTGCCGGGCCGGGCCCTCAGCAGCACCGTCGATCCCGGCTTCTCCAACAGGTCCGCGGCGACACGGTAGTTCTCGGGCGGAACGAACCGGTCGGCCAGGCGCAGCCGGTCCTCGCGGCCGATCCGGAGGGACCCGGCTCCTCTGCGGATCGGCCGGTCCGCGCCGACGCCGTAGGAGACGTACTGGGGCCCCGCGCCACTGTTCACCGGACCACGCGGATCGTTGACCGTGACGCAGACCTGTTCCGTTGTCCCCATCTCTGTCCCTGTCCCTGTCCCTGTCTCCGTCTCCGTTTCCGTCATCGTTCGCCGTCCGAACGCCGGTGCTCGCACTCGAAGCGTTCGAAGCGCTCGTGGACCGTGCCGCTGTCGTCGCCCTCGCGGTGGGGCGCGTTGTACTGGTGGCCCCGACCGGTGTTCACGGGCCCTCGCGGCTCGTTGAGGAAGGCACCGAGATCTCCGTTGAGGTTTCCGATGCCGCCGCGCACACGCTGCTCGACATCGCGCGCCCGCATCCGGGTGTGCCCGGCGTCCCGGGCCGACCTCTCACGGGGCTCCTCCTCCGCGCGGTCCCGCGCCGCACGGGCATCACGGTCCGTCGAGGCCAGCTCGGGCAACAGCCGGGCGAGTGTGTCGCCGAGCGCCGTCAGGTCCGACTCGGCGTTGCGGTGGTCGAACCGCTTGTACTGGCGGTCCGCCAGTTCCCGAAGGCCGTCGGGGAGGACCGTACGGTCGATCCGCGCGGCCTTTCCGACGAGCACGGGAATCACCAGGGCTCCGCGGTCGAGCGCGGTCCGGATCTCCCGACGGGTCCAGTCCTGCTCGGCTTCGAGGGCGGGACGGCCGTCGACCCCCCGTATCTCCGCCCAGCGCGGCCCGATCACGGCGAGGAGCGCCCCGCACTCCTCCACTGCCTTGACCAGCTCCACCGGGAAGTGGTGTCCGGGCTCGATCGAGCTGCTGGCGAAGAAGATCCGCTCGTCACCGAACCGCCGGGCGAGCTCCCGGGCGATCATGGTCGCTGCGGATTCCTCGTCGCCTGTGCGGTAGTTGACGAAGACGTCGGGCATGAAGGTTCCCTTCGTGGAAGGAGGACGGGGTGCGCGGGTACGAGTGTCGGGGTGCTGCTGTCCGGAGCCCCGAGGCCCGTCCCCCGAGGCCACGAGGTCCTGACCGTGCCGACGGCCCGGCGGGTGCACGAAGGGGTACGGACGGAGGCGCCGCCCGGCGCGGCACCTCCGTCGAGAACGGCTCCGGGGTACGGGAGAGCGCGCTGTGCCGCGTCAGACGGGGAACGGAAGGCCCGTCGGCGGCGCTGGGAGTGCGAGGGCCGGAGGGATCCGATGGTCCCTGCGAGCCGGGCGGCTCGATCCGTCGTCGCTCGTGAGTGCGTGCCCCTGCGCCTTCCGCTGGGCGGCGGGCCCCCGGATCCGCGAGGGAAGTCCGCTGCTCCGGGCCTCCTGGGTCATCCAGCCGGTGAACTCCGTGGACCGGGAGGCGGGCAGGGGCGCGGAGGCCCGCGTGGTGGACGGGGTATCGGCGGTCGGAGCGTCACCGTGCGCGTCTGCGCCTCCGGGAGGGTGGGCAGGGCCTTCGGTGCGGTGACCGTACGAGCCCGCTCATGCGGTGGACCGTACGAGCCCGCTCGACTGTCGGACCGGGGTCGGAAGGAGAGGAGGGGCAGGGGCGGAGGGGGAAGGAGAGGGGGAGGGGGAGGGGCGGCGTGTGGAGTGGCGCCTGCCCGCCGAGTTCCAGGCCGGGATGGACCAGCGGCCCTCCACGTGTTCTCCGGTCGGTGCGGGACCGGGGGCCCTGTGGGTCGTTCCGTTTCCGGAGCCCGTCCGGAGCCCGTCCGGAGCCCGTCCGGAGCCCGTCCGGAGCCCGTCCGGAGCCCGTCCGGAGCCCTTCCGGGGGCTGGCCGGGGGCTGTCGGTGGTGGGTGGGAGGATGCGCGGGACGTCGGAGGGGGCGGTGTGGGGCGCAAGGAGCGGGAGGTCGTCGTTCGGGCGGTGCGGCTGGGGGAGGGGGCGCGGGCGGTCGTCGGGGATCACGGGCGGGCCGTCGAGGTCGTACGGGAGGCGCTCCGGCCCCTCCGTGACGCCGCCGTCCGGCGGGAGCTGGACGCCATCCCCCTCGCCCGGCTCCAGGACGCCACCGGGGGGCGCCTCCGGGTGGGGAACGTCGAGAAGAGCGGTCTCCGCACGGTCGGTGACCTCCTCGACGAGCCGCCCCACCGGCTCCGGCGGATCCCCGGTGTCGGGCAGCGGACCGCCGACCAACTGGCAGCCGCCGCACGCCAGTTCTCCGACGCCGTGCACGAGACGGTCACCGTCCACATCGACGTGGACCGGCCCGGCCCCGGCACCACCGCGCTCGTCGCCGCCCTGCACGTCCTGGTCGAGGCCGGTCCCGACGCCCGGCGGGCGGTGGACCGGGCCGCCGCCCTGACCGGCCGTCTCGAACCCCTCCTCACCGCCGCCCGGCCCGTCGCCGGACCGTTCCGGATGCTCCTGGCCGGCCGGGAGGGGCGGGCCCGCGCGCTGGAGGCCGTAGCCGAGCTGCGTGTCCTGGCGGACGAGGCCGAGGAGTCCGGCCTGCCCGGTCTCTTCGCCCAGGCGTCCGTGGACCTGCTGCGCGGGCTCCCCTCCGACGCCGCCGCCCTGGTCGACTTCGAGCTGCGTTCCGCCGAGTACTACGGGCTCCTCGCGGAGGTCTCCAGCCGTCTGCCCGACCCGGCCGCCGCCGAGGGGTTCCTGCCGGAGGCGGTCGCCGGGCGGGTACGGGCCCAGCGGCTCGACGACACCCACCTCCGGGTCTCGCTGCGCGGCTACCAGTCCTTCGGCGCCCGCTTCGTCCTCGCCCAGCGCAAGGTGCTGCTCGGCGACGAGATGGGCCTCGGGAAGACCGTCCAGGCCATCGCCGTCCTCGCCCATCTGGCCGCCGAGGGGCAGAGCCACTTCATGGTCGTCTGCCCGGTCGGCGTCCTGGTGAACTGGACCCGGGAGATCGAGGCCCGCAGCACCCTGCGCGTCACGCTCCTCCACGGCCCCGACCGCCACCTGGCCTTCGCCGACTGGAAGGGGCGCGGCGGGGTCGGCGTGACCACCTTCGACGCGCTCCGGGGCTTCCCCGCCCCGGGTGGCGGCGAGGTCGGGCTGTTCGTCGTCGACGAGGCCCACTCCGTGAAGAACCCCGAGGCCAAACGCTCCCAGGCGGTCGCCCTGTGGACCGCGCGCTGCGAACGCGTCCTCTTCATGACGGGCACCCCGATGGAGAACCGCGTCGACGAGTTCCGCAGCCTCGTCCGGATGCTCGACGCGGAGGTCGCCGACTCCCTCGGCGGGCGCGACCCTCTCGGCAGGCAGGCCCCTCTTGGTAGGCGGGACCCTCTCGGCGGGCGGGACCCTCTGGGCGAGCAGGCCCCTCCGGGTGGGCGCGACGCCCTCGCCGACTCGGTCGCCTTCCGCCGGACCGTCGCCCCGGTCTATCTGCGGCGCAACCAGAAGGACGTGCTCACCGAACTGCCCAGCCTCCAGCGGACCGACGAGTGGGAGCGGCTGAGCGGCCCCGACGAGGAGGCCTACCGCGAGGCCGTCCGCGCGGGCGGCTTCATGGCCATGCGCCGGGCCGCGTACGCCCGTCCCGCGACCTCGGCCAAGCTGGACCGGCTCCGCGAGATCGTGCGGGAGGCCGGGGGGAACGGGCGGAAGACGGTGGTCTTCTCCTGCTTCAAGGACGTGCTCGACGCGGTCGGCGGGGTCCTCGCGGACGGCTCCGCCGACGGCTGCGGCGGTGGTCCCGGCGATGCTTCCGCCAGCGGCTCCGTCGACTGTTCCGCCGGTCGTTCCGCCCGTGGCGCCTCGGTGTCCGGTCCCGTGTTCGGTCCGCTCGACGGGAGCGTCTCCGGCACCCGGCGGCAGCGGCTCGTCGACGACTTCTCCGCCGTCCGGGGCCCCGCGGTGCTCCTCGCCCAGATCCAGGCGGGCGGTGTCGGCCTCAACCTCCAGGCCGCGTCCGTCGTCGTCCTCTGCGAGCCGCAGATCAAGCCGACCCTGGAGCACCAGGCGGTGGCCAGGGCCCATCGCATGGGGCAGGTCCGGCCCGTACGGGTGCACCGGCTGCTCGCCCTCGGGGGAGTCGACGAGCACATGGTGCGGATGCTGGAGGACAAGACCCGGCTGTTCGACGCGTACGCCCGGCGTTCCGCCGTGGCCGAGGCCACCCCGGACGCGCTCGACATCACCGACGTCGAGCTGGCCCGCCGGATCGTCGAGGACGAACAGGCCCGGCTGAGCGCGGAGACCGGCACCCCGGGAGCCTGAGGGCTGGAGCCCCGGGCCCGGTCTCCTCCCGTGCCCGGCCTCCTCCTCCCGGGCCTTCGGCTACCTCCGGGCCTTCGGCTCCTCCGGCCTCCGGCCTCCCAGAACCTCCGGCCTCCCCGGGCCTCCAACTTCCCCGGACCTCCGTCCTCCGGACCCTTGGCCCTGAGCACGCGAGTCCCTGAGTACTCCGGGACTCCGGGACTCCGGGCCCCTGACTCCGGGCCCCCGAATCCCCTGAATCCCGGAACCCTCAGCCCCTCGCCCCTCGCCCCTCAGCCTCCCCGCCCGTCCGCCGCGCCCCCGACTTCCCAGACTCTCGGGAACTCGGCCCCGGTCCCACCCCGGTCCCCGGGCCACCGGGACCCGTCCCCGCTCCCCTCCTCCAGAAGGCTCAAATCCCCCCGTACCGCCCCCATGTCGGCCCCCGTCCCCCACCCCGACCCCGGGCCGTGACCGTCCGGGAACGCAGCGGTACCGGGCGGGTCCGGCCGCTTCTTCCCGCCTTCGTTGTCTTTCGGCCGACGCGGGTCCGCCGGGGTCACCGGGGCGCGGGCGGGGCCCCTGTCCCACGTATCCTCGACTGCTGGGGAAGGGGACGGGGGAAAGACCGCGGAGGTGTATTGGTGGAGTTCCGGCTGCTCGGCTCCGTTGCGCTGGTGACGGAGGGCGGGGACGTGGCCCTGGGGCCCGCCAAGCGGTCCAGCCTCCTCGTGATGCTTCTGCTGCGCCCCAACAGTGCTGTGAACACACAGCAGTTGATCGACGCGCTGTGGGAGGAGGAGCCGCCCACCCACGCCAAGACCGTGCTCCAGGGGCATGTCTCGCGGCTGCGGGCACTGCTCGCCGAGCACGGCGCGGAGGCGTACGGGGTCGAGCTGGCCACCCAGGGTTCGGCGTACGTGCTGCGGATGCCTGAGTCGCTCGTCGACGCCCACCGGTTCGAGGAGCTCGTCGGGCTCGCCGGGGTGCAGCGCAGACCCGCCGACGCCGTACGGATGCTCCGCGAGGCCCTCTCGTACTGGCAGGGGCCCGCGCTCACCGGGACCGTGCACAGCCGTCCCCTCGAAGCCGCCGCCGGGGGTCTCGAAGAGCTGCGGCTGGCCTCGGTGGAGGCGCTGGCGGCGGCGTACGGGGAACTGGGCGAGCACGCCAGGGCCGCCGCCGTGCTGCGGACCGAGGCCGTCGCGCACCCCCTGCGGGAGTCCCTGGCCGCCGCGCTGATGCTGGCCCTCGGCCGCTCCGGGCGGCAGTCCGACGCGATCGACTGGTACCACAGGACCCGGCGGCTGCTCGCCGAGGAACTGGGCGTGGACCCCGGCGAGACCCTCAGCGAGGCGTACGCGACGCTGCTGAGGTCCGCCGAGCCGGTGCCCGCGCCGGGCCCCGCCGCCCCGGCCGAGGCCCCCGCGCCGGAGGGCCTGCCCCGGGCGCCGCGCGGTTTCACCGGGCGCGGCTCCGAACTGGCCGTGCTCGACCGGACCGTGCGCGGCGGCGACGGTCCGGTCTGCCTGGTCACCGGGCCCGCCGGGGTCGGCAAGACGGCGTTCGCGGTCCACTGGGCGTACGAGCGCCGCTCCGACTACCCCGACGGCCGGCTCTTCGCCGATCTGCGCGGCTTCAGCGACACCCCGGCGCCCGAGACCGCCGCCGTGCTGCGGGAGTTCCTGCTCGCCCTGGGGGTCCCGCCGCGCCGCATCCCGGAGGCCGTGGAGGCGCGGGGCGCGCTGTTCCGGTCCCTGACGGCGGGCCGCAGACTGCTCGTCCTGCTCGACAACGCCCGCTCGTCCGAGCAGGTCAGGCCGCTGCTGCCGGGCGGCGACCACTGCGCGACCCTGGTCACGAGCCGCGACCGGCTCGGCGGGCTCGTCGCCTCCGACGCGGCCCGGCCCGTACCCCTCGGGCTGCTGCCCCCGGCCGACTCCGCCGCGCTCCTGACCACGGTCCTCGGCGGGGAACGGGTCGCGGCCGAACCCGTCGCCGCCGCGCGGCTCGCCGGGCTCTGCGACGGGCTGCCGCTCGCGCTGCGGGTGACGGCGGCCCGGCTGGCCGAGCGACCGCGCTGGACGCTGGACGCGATGGTCGGCGAACTCGCCGACGAGCAGGGCCGGTTGATGCTGCTGGACATCGAGGACCGGGGAGTGTCGGCCGCGCTGCGGCTCACCGTCCAGCAGTTGCCGGAGTCCGCCGCCCGGCTGTTCCGGGCGATCGGTCTGCACACCGGGTCCGATCTGGACCGGTTCGCGGCGGGGGCGCTCGCCGGGACCTCGCCCGCGCAGGCGTCCGCCGATCTGGACCGGCTGGCCGCCGCCCATCTGCTCACCGAGTCGGTGCCCGGCCGCTGGATGCCGCACGACCTGGTGCGCCTGTACGCCCGGCACCTCGCGGGGGACGCCGACCCGGAGGGGCTGCCCCGGCTCTTCGACCACTACCTGTACACCGGGCTCGCGGCGGACGCCGCCGCCGAGCCGGGCTCCCAGCCCTGCTACTCGCTGCCCGCCGACGCCCGTCGGCCCGCCGCCACCCGCGAGTTCGAGGACCGTACGGCGGCCCTCGACTGGTACGTGGCGGAGCGCGTCGCCCTGGAGGGCGCGGTGACCGCCGCCGCGGCCCTCGGCCTGCACGACCGGGCCTGGCGGCTCGCCCTGCTGCAGTGGCCGCTGATGCTGATGCGGATAGGGGACGGCTGGACACCGCTCCTGGAGGCGGGGCTGGCCTCCGCCGAGCGCATCGCCGACCTGGACGCGCAGTCCCGGGTGCGGGCGCTGCTGGGCTGGATCCTGCACGCGGAGGGCCGGGACGCGGAGGCGCTCGTCCATCTGGAGAAGGCGCCCGGTCTCGCCGCCCGGGTCGGCGACACGATCAGCGAGACCATCGCGTACGTCAACTACGCCGCCGTCCTGGACGCGACGGGGGAGCACGAGCGGGCCGGGCTGCTGATGGTGCACGCCGTCTCCCTCGCCGACCGGATCGGGCACCCGTCCACCCAGGTGCTGTCCCTCCAGCACCTGGCGGCGCACTGCCTGAGGGCCGGGGACTTCGAGGCGGCGCTCGCGCACACCCTGCGCGCGGGGGAACTCGTCGCGCCGGAGTCGGTGGTCGTCCAGGCCCAGCTGCAGATCGTCAGGGGCGAGGCGCTGGCGGGCTCCGGCCGTCTCGAAGAGGCCGCCGACCAGTTGGAGCGGGCGATCGTGGCGTCCGAGGCGGCGGGTTTCCCGGAGGGGTCGGCGCGGGCGGCGGCGCATCTCTCGCGGCTGACAGCGGATCGTTAGCACCGCGCAAGCGGGACGGCAGCGCGGCGCCGGAAGCTGGACGAGGCCCGCCACCTGGAGAGGGCCCGTACCGCGTCACGGGGGAGAACCACCATGCGTCACCACCACAAGTCCGCCGTCCTGGCCGTCGCCGCCGCGGCCCTCTCGCTCGGTCTCACGGCCTGCGGCGGCGGGGACGGGGCGACCGGCGCCAAGGACGCGGGCAACGCGTCCGCGCAGGCGCCCGCCGCCACCGGCGACGGGACCGCCGCCGGTGCGACGGACCGGACCGCGGCGAAGAGCGGCGGCTCGGGCTCCACCGGCGCTTCGACGGGCGGCTCCACCGGTACCGGCGGCAGCGGCTCGAAGGACTCCACGGGCGGCTCCACCGGCGGCTCGTCCACCGGCTCGTCCGCCACCGGCTCCTCCACCGGCGGAGGTTCGTCCACCGGCAAGGCTCCCGCCTGCGCCTACGGCGACATCAAGGTCACGGCGGCGAAGGCCGACGAGGTCCCGACCGAGCACCTCGTGCTCACCGCCACCAACGTCTCGGGCCGCGCCTGCACCCTCCTGAAGTACCCGCTGCTCGCCTTCGGCCCGATCCAGACCGCGAAGGACGTTCCGGCGGTCGCCAAGAGCAGGCCCGCCGCCCCGGTCGTCCTGCGGCCCGGCGCCCCCGCGTACGCCAACGTCCGCGTCTCGCTCGGCGGGGTCCACGAGGACAACAAGGTCGTGAAGGAGTTCAACGTGAACCTCTTCGCCGCCGGTGGCCCGGCCGAGGGCAGCGTCGTGGTGAAGGCCCCGGGCGGCGGTGTGGCCGTCGACGAGGCCGCCGCGAAGACGGGTTACTGGACCGAGGAACTGCGCAACGGCGCCGACGAGTTCTGATCCGGCCGTTCTCGTACGGTCGGATCTCGGCCGCCGCGTCCGTACCGGCGTCCGGCCCGCGCGCGCTCCCGGCCCTCGCCCCCTTCTCCTCCCGCTCCTCGCCCCCGGGGCGCCCCAGGGCTCGCCCCCGCCCGCCCCGGATCCGCTTCCGCCCCGCCCAGGACCCCCTTCGGGTCCCGCGCGGGGCGGCGGCGCGTAACGCCCCCGTGAATTACCCCGTGACGCGTGGGACGGGAGGGGCGTCAGGGGGCTCGGTCGTGCCGGGTGTCCTGAGAGCGGTGCTGTCCGGTGAAGCGCCAGGTGAGCGCGTTCCCGATGGGGCCGGTACGGGGGCGGGGGCGCCCGTGGGCGACCGTGCGCAGCGTCATGTCCGGTGTGTGGCACGGGTGTTGCGGAATGCCGGACGCCCTTGTGGGTTTCCTATGGATCAGTCAATCTTTCGGTCATCAGCCGGTCAAGCGAGACGGTGCGAACCTCGCATCGCCTTGTCATGAGCCTGCTAAAAAGTCACCACCATGCCCGTGCGCACCTCTGGTTCCCCCCATCGCACGTCCTCATGGCGACACCCCCACAGAGGCACCCCCACAGCGACACCTCACAGCGACACCCGGCCCCACGCACCACAAGCACCTCCCCCCACAGCACCCCCACAGCGATGCCCCCACGGCAGAGCACCCCCACACGAGGAGGACACCTCACATGTCAGTGACGCGTGACGCACGTCGGAGAACCGCCACCGCAGCGGCCGTGGCAGCCGTGGCCCTCGCGCTCGGCTCGCTCGCCGCCTTCCCGGCCGCCGCCGCCCCGTCGGCCCCCCAGGGCGTCATCGAGAACGCCGGAGCGCCGGGAACGGTCGCGGGCAGCTACATCGTGACCCTCGAAGCGTCGGCACCCGCCGCGAGCGCCGAGGGCCGCGCGGTGGCAGCCAAGTTCGGCGCGAAGATCCAGCGCACGTACACCTCCGCGGTCAACGGGTACGCCGTCGAACTCTCCGAGGCGCAGGCGAAGAAGCTCGCGGCCGACCCGGCGGTGACGTCGGTGGTCCAGAACCGCGTCTTCACGGTCGAGGCCACGCAGCCGTCCCCGCCCTCCTGGGGACTCGACCGGATCGACCAGAAGGCCCTGCCGCTGAACCAGAGCTACAGCTACCCGGACAGCGCGGGCGAGGGCGTCACGGCGTACGTCATCGACACCGGCGTCCGGATCACCCACGCCGACTTCGGTGGGCGCGCCGCCAACGGCTACGACGCCATCGACAACGACAACGTCGCGCAGGACGGGCACGGCCACGGCACCCATGTCGCCGGTACGGTCGCCGGCACGGCGCACGGCGTCGCCAAGAAGGCGAAGATCGTCGGCGTCCGTGTCCTCAACAACTCCGGCTCGGGCACCACCGCCCAGGTCGTCGCGGGCATCGACTGGGTCACGCGGAACGCCGTCAAGCCCGCCGTCGCCAACCTGAGCCTCGGCGGCGGCGTGGACACCGTCCTCGACCAGGCCGTCCGCAACTCGATCGCCTCCGGCGTCACCTACGCGATCGCGGCGGGCAACTCCAACGCCGACGCGATCAACTTCTCGCCCGCCCGGGTCACCGAGGCGATCACGGTCGGCTCCACGACCAACACCGACGCCCGCTCCAGCTTCTCCAACTACGGCTCGGTCCTGGACCTCTTCGCGCCGGGCACCTCCATCACCTCGTCCTGGAACACCAGCGACTCCGCCACCAACACCATCTCCGGTACGTCGATGGCGGCCCCGCACGCGGCCGGTGCCGCCGCCGTCTACCTGGCGGGCAACCCGACCGCGTCCCCGGCGCAGGTCTCGGCCGCCCTCACGAGCGCGGCCACCCCGAACGTGGTCACCAACCCCGGCACCGGTTCCCCGAACCGGCTCCTGTACGTGGGCGGCGGCTCCACCAACCCGCCCACCGGCCCGAAGTTCGAGAACACCGCCGACTACGCGATAGCCGACAACGCGACCGCCGAGTCCCCGGTCACCGTCAGCGGTGTCGCGGGCAACGCCCCGGCCGCCCTCCAGGTCCCGGTGAACATCGTCCACACCTACATCGGTGACCTCCAGGTCCAGCTGATCGCCCCCGACGGCTCGGCGTACACGCTGAAGGCCTTCGGCACCGGCGGCAGCGCGGACAACATCAACACCACGTACACCGTGAACGCCTCCGCCGAGGCCGCGAACGGCACCTGGAAGCTCCAGGTCTCGGACAACGCCGCCGCCGACACCGGAAAGATCGACTCCTGGGCCCTGCAGTTCTGAGCCCGACCGGCTGAGGCTGAACGACGAAGCCTGAAGCCTGAAGCCTGAAGTACGAGGGGCGGTCGCCTACGGGTGGCCGCCCCTTCCGGCCGTCCTCCCCCTCCCCCTCCCTCTCCCCTCCTTTCGCCACCTTAGACCTCGCCCGAATGTCCCACCCGCCCCTTTCGCCCACCCCGCCCGTCCGTGTCCTCCCTCCGGCCGCGTACGATGCGCGCTCGATCGTTTGTTCGCGCCGACCGCCCCGAATCAGGAGCCCGCCCCCGTGGAGCCGACCCAGCCGACCCCACCGCCCCAGCAGCCCCAGCCGCCCAAGGAGGGCCCGCAGCAGGGGGGATGGCCCGCCCCGGCGCCGGGCCCGTACACCTCCCCGGGGATGCCGTACGCGGCGGGGCCCTACGGCGGTCCGCCCGGCACCGGCCCGTACGGGCAGCCCCGCCGGACCACCAACGGGCTCGCCATCGGCTCCCTCGTCTCCGGCATCGTCTGCTGCCTCCCGCCCCTCGGTCTGGTCCTCGGGCTCATCGCCCTCCCGCAGATCAAGAAGCGCGGGCAGGCGGGCAAGGGCCTCGCCGTCGCGGGCATCGCGCTCTCCGTCGTCAGCTGCCTGCTGGTCGTCGTCGGCTTCGCCACCGGCGGTTTCCGTACGGCGTGGGACGGTTTCAAGGAGGGGGTGGACGAGGCCTCCCGCTCGAAGTCGCCGATGGACCTGCGGACCGGACAGTGCTTCGACGACCGGAGCACGGAGACGGCCGAGTACACGACCGGCGTCACGCTGGTCGACTGCGCCCGGCCGCACGAGGGCGAGGTCACCGGTGACTTCAAGGTCACCGGCTTCGAGGCGTGGCCCGGCGAGGACGCCATCGACAAGATCGCGGAGAAGCGCTGCGAGAAGGTCAACGGCGCCTACGCGCTGGACACCTGGGCCGTGCCGCTCGACGCCTGGACGTACTACTACCTGCCGAGCAAGCAGAGCTGGCGGCTCGGCGACCGGACCGTGACCTGCGCGTACTTCGGTGACAAGAAGAAGCTCACCGGCTCGCTGCGCGCCGACGCGACCACGCTCGACGCCGACCAGCTGCACTTCCTGAAGACGGTCAACCCGATCGAGACGGTGTCCTACGCGGAGCCGGAGGCGGACCCGGACAAGGACCTCGCGGCCAACAAGAAGTGGGCCGGGGAGATGCTCGTCGCCATCGACGGGGCGCGGGCCGGTCTGCGGGGGCACGTCTGGCCGGGCACGGCCAGGGCCCAGGTCGACGCCCTCGGCCAGCAGCTCGCGAAGGCGTCCAAGGGGTGGGGCGAGCTGGCGGGCGCCGCCGACTCGGAGACGTACTGGCTGGGGTACGCCGAGGTCTGGGACTCCCTGCCCGAGGATCTGGGCGTGAAGGTGCGCACCGCGCTCCGCCTGACGGACGAGCCCCCGACGGACCCGGGCACGGACACCTCGGTCTGACCACGGGACCCACATACGAGAACGGGGCCGGGGTACGGGAACGGGGCCCGGGTACGGGAACGGGGCCGGGTCTCCTTTCGGAGGCCCGGCCCCGTCGTGCGCGGACCGAGACGGTGTCCCGGTGACGGCGGCCCGTGACCGACCGCCGTTCCGGTGCACCGCGTACGGCGGGACGCCGGTCCGCGGTTCAAGGGTCCGGCCGCCCGCGCGGGGCGGCCGGAGAGGGGGTCAGCGGCGGGTGAGACCCCGGTCGATGGCGGTGATCAGCTCGCCGTTCGCGGTGTCCCCGTCGAGCGACCAGATCATCGCGCCGCCGAGCCCGTTCTGGCGCACGTACTTCGCCTTGGCGCGCAGCACGGTCGGGTCGTCGTACGTCCACAGGGTGGTGCCGTCGAAGAGCCAGGCGTGCCCGTTGCGGTAGCCCCGGTAGATCTTGTACGTGCCCGAGTCGGCGAGGGTCTTCAGGTGCTTGTAGTCCTCCGAACCGGCCGTCCAGGTCGCGGGGGCGGGGCCTGCGGCGGGCTGGCCGAGGCCGTCGCCGCCGCCGGTGACGCCGGTCCAGCCCTGGCCGTAGAACGGCATTCCGACCACCAGCTTGTGGGCGGGGGCGCCGCGCCGGAGCCAGTCGTTGACGGTCTGGTCGACGCTGAAGTCGTTCCTGGCGTAGAGCGCGGACTGGTGGTTGGCGGTCGACTCGCCGGACACGTGGAAGTCGTAGCCCTGGAGGTTCACGAAGTCGAAGTCCCGCATGATCTTGGCGACCTCGAAGCCCGCGTCGATCTTGGCGGGGGCGGTGGGCACGTACGCGCTGAGGTCGTAGTGCTTGCGCTTCGGCAGCGAGCGCCCGTAGGTGTCGAGCTGGGTGCGGAACTCCCGTACGAGCTTGGTGAAGTTGGGCTTGTCCTCGGGACGGATCACGTTCCCGGGGGCGCCGTCGGAGCCCGGCCACTCCCAGTCGAGGTCGACGCCGTCGAAGACCCCGGCGGCGGCACCGGCGCCGCCGCGGGCGCCGTCGACGGGCAGGTTGCCCTTGATGTACGTGTCGATGCAGGAGGCGACGAGCTTCTTGCGTCCGGCGTCGGTGCGGACCGCGTCGGAGAAGTGGGCGGAGCCGCTCCAGCCGCCCAGCGAGATCATGACCTTGAGCCCGGGGTGCTTCGCCTTCAGCTCGCGCAGCTCGTTGAAGCTTCCGGCGAGCCGCTGGTCGGCGGTGTCCCCGACGCCGTCCACCGAGGAGGCGGCGTCGACCGGGCGCACGTAGTCCGCCCACGGGTCGGAGCCGGGGAGGTTGCCCATCTGGCACTTTCCGGCGGCGTCGACCACGCCGAAGGCATAGTTGATGTGGCTGAGCTTGGCGGCGGTGCCGCTCGTCTCCAGGTCCTTGACCTGGAAGTTCCGGCCGTAGATGCCCCACTGGGTGAAGTAGCCGATGCGCTTGAGCGCGGGCTTCTGCGAGGCGGGCTGATGGGCGTCGGCGGCGGGGGCCAGGGTGGCGAGGAGGCCGAGGGCTGCCGCGGCGGCGGTGCCGAGGGTCAGCTTGGTCATGACTCTGGGACGCATGGGCTCGTTCCTGTGCGAGGCGGGCTGGAGCGTGCGGCGTGCTGGCAGGAAAGTATTGGTCTGTACCAATCAGGTCAAGGGGTTCGGCGGCATTCGATCAAGTGGCTACGGCACCGATCGACCGGGCCAAGCCCCTTGAGGGCGGCGGAGGTTCGGCGGAACGGGGGTCGGCCGCGAGGGGCGGACCGGGGTGGACCGGCGGGTCCCGGCGGCGGGACCGGCCCGTGGTCGCGGGCACGTCCGGGCGCCCCGGGGCCGGTGGATTCGGCGCGGTCCGGCGGTGTCTAGCCCGACGGGTCCCCGGGGGCAAGGGGTCGGACCCCTGAGTCATCACTTCGAGTGAAACTCTGGCCCATGCTTGCGGACCGCGACCGACGGTTGCCACTCTGTAGCTGACAGTCAACCTGAGGGGAGCGTCCAGTGACGTTCGGTGAGCAGCCCGCCTATCTGCGCGTGGCGAGCGATCTGCGGGAGAAGATCGCCAACGGCTCGCTCCCGCCGCATACCCGCCTCCCCTCGCAGGCGCGCATCCGCGAGGAGTACGGGGTGTCGGACACCGTCGCGCTGGAGGCGCGCAAGGTGCTCATGGCCGAGGGGCTGGTGGAGGGCCGCTCCGGCTCGGGGACCTATGTGCGCGAGCGGCCGGTGCCGCGCCGGATCTCCCGCTCCGGATACCGCCCCGCGACCGGCGCCAACCCCTTCCGGCAGGAGCAGGCGGACGAGGGGGCCCGGGGCACCTGGGACTCGAACAGCGAGCAGGAGCCCGCCGCCCCCGAGGTGGCCGAGCGGCTCGGCATCGAGCCGGGGGAGCGGGTGATGCGCACGCGGTACGTGTACCGGGACGGCGGCGAGCCCATGATGGTCGCCACCTCCTGGGAGCCCCTCACGGTCACCGGCCGCACCCCGGTGATGCTGCCAGAGGAGGGGCCGCTCGGCGGCTGCGGTGTCGTCGAGCGGATGGCGGCCATCGACGTCGTGGTGGACAACGTGGTGGAGGAGGTCGGCGCCCGGCCGGGGCTCGCCGAGGAACTCCTGGCCCTGGGCGGGGTGCCGGGCCATGTGGTGATGGTCGTGGAGCGCACGTACTACGCCTCCGGGCGCGCCGTCGAGACCGCCGACGTGGTGGTCCCCGCCGACCGCTACCGCCTCTCGTACCACCTGCCGGTCCGATGAGAAGGGGCCCCGGGGCCCGCACGGGGAGCCGCTGACCGCCCGGCGGGCCCGCCCCCTGTGACTGCCGCCGGTGGGGACCTGGCGCCCGGTGGCCGACCGTGTCGTGACCGACCTCGGTCGGGCGCTCCGGCGCTCCGGCGCCTCATGGTCGGCCGGGTCGTGACCGGTCGTCGGCGGTCCGGCCGCCCGGCGACCGGCGCCCTCATGGCTGGCGCCCTCGCCCCCCCGGCGACCGGCGCCCTCGCTGTTGCTGGTCGGCGTCCTCGCGACCGGCGCCCACGCCCGCCCGGTGGCCGGCGTCCTCGCTGTCGCTGGTCGGCTGCCCCGCGACGGCCGGTCGCCTCGTCTCGGCTCGCGTCCGCCCGCCCGGGCGCCTCGCTCGCACTCGTGGGTCACCCGGCCCTGTCGGGGAACGTGCCATCCGTCCTCTCGCGTCCGCCCGCCGGAGGCTCGCTCGCGTCTGTGGGTCACTCGGTTCTGTCGGGAAACTTGCCGTCCGTCCTTTCGCGTCTGCCCGCCGGAGGCTCGCTCGCACCTGTGGGTCACCCGCCCCGTCGGGGAGCGCGCCGTCCGTCCTTTCGCGTCCGCCCGCCGGGCGCCTCGCGGCCCATGGCCACCCGATCCCGTCGGGGAACGCGCCACCCGTCCTTCGTGCGGAGGGTCGGGGCTTGCGTGGGCTTCCGGTGTGGGGGATCGGCTCGTGCGTCCCGGGGTCGGGCCCCGGGGTGGGGCGCTTCCGTGGTGTCATCTGCGGGGACGTCCGCCGTGAGGGGCCGGGGGTGCGGGCGGCGGGCCGTACCGGCTCCGGTGGCGGCGGTTCAGGGGGCGGTGCCCCTCGGCGGCACGGTCGGCCGCCCGCCGTCGGTTCCCGGCCGATCCGTATCTCTTCGTGTAATTCCGTATCCGCTGTGTGAAGGTCAGGCGTAAGCTCCGGCATATGCGGATAGAGGTTTCCCGGAGACCCTTGGCGGCGCCCGGACCGGCGGAGGGAGAAGTCCGATGACCGAAAGCGGCCCCGTCCTCGTCTGGCTCGTCGTCCGACAGGACGACAACGGCAACCGCTACCGGGTGGGGCGGTACGCGACCAAGGACGAAGCACAGAAGATCGCCGACAGCCTCGACGACCGGGGCCACAAGCAGCTCTACTGGGTCGAGCGCATCGGCAGCCCCGCCCTCTGAGCCGCCGGACCCCGCCCGGCCCCGGGACCTGACGGCCCGACCGCCGCGCCCCCGGCGAGCACGCTCCGGACGGGGCGACCGGCCCCGACGGCGCGCGCCGGGCGAGAGCGCCGGTGGCCGCCCGGCCCCGGGTCCCGACGGCCCCGCCGGGTGCCCCGCGGAGCACAGCCGCGCCCCGGGGCCCGGCTACGCTCGCGCCCATGACGGATCACACCTCCCGCCCCACCCCGCCCTCCGGGCCCGTCGTGGTCGTCGCGGGCGCCCTCTACGACCGGGGGCGGCTCCTCGCCGCCCGCCGCAGCGCCCCCGCCGAGCTGGCGGGCCGCTGGGAACTGCCCGGCGGCAAGCTCGAACCGGGCGAGACCCCCGAGGCGGCCCTCGTCCGCGAACTGCGCGAGGAACTCGGCGTCGAGGTCGAACCGGGGGAGCGCATCCCCGGCGAATGGCCGCTCAAACCCGGCTACGTCCTGCGGGTGTGGACCGCCCGGCTGCTCTCCGGCGAACCCCGCCCGCTGGAGGACCACGACGAACTCCGCTGGCTGACCCGGGCCGAACTGGACTCGGTCGACTGGCTCGACCAGGACCGGCCCGCCGTCGCGGAAGCCGCGCGCGGGCTCCCCGCGACCCCCGTGACCGGAGCACACGGCTGAGTCCCTACGCCGTTCGTGCCACCGTGCGCCCGCTGTTGCGCCCAGCGCGATATCTCGTACCAAATTACGGGTATGTCCTGAATGACCCGTTGGAAGAGGACGTGGGCCTTCCTGCTGACGCACGGCTGGGGAAGTGATCGGGTGTGATCGACACCGACGGCGACCGCGCCGAGTGGAACTTCCCGGCGGAGGCGAACGCCGTGCGCACGGCACGCCACGCCGTGCGCGAGACGCTGCGGGCCTGGGAGCTCGACTCGGAGCTCGGAGATCTGACCGTCCTGCTGGTCAGCGAGCTGGTGACCAACTCCCTGCGGTACGCGTCGGGGCCCATCGGAGTGCGTCTGGTCCGCCCCGACCCCGACCGGGCCGACCCGTCGCACCCGCCCGGGCTCCTGGTGGAGGTCTCCGATCCGCTTCCGGATCCGCCGACCGAACGCGCCCCCGGACCGGAGGACGAAGGGGGGCGCGGACTCGGTCTCGTGGCCTGTTCCGCACGCCGCTGGGGAACCCGTAAGGGAAGTAAGGGCAAAACCGTATGGTTCGAGCTGGCTCTGCCTGGTGAGTAAACAGGAAGGGACGACGATCACCGGTACTCGGCGTCAGGCGAACGAGACCACCCTGTGATCGTGAACGTCGTGCCGCCGGTGCCCGAGGTGCTGAATACTTCGGGCATGGCCGGTCCGGTGCGGTGAGCTGGAGGGGACGGTCGCGTGAGCGAGATACCTGAGACGGCGAGCGGCGGCGTCGTGTGGCACAGCAGCCCGCCCGGCTCCATCTACGACTACATCCGGGTGGCGTCCTTCTCGATCGGGCCCGACGGCCTCGTCGAGCAGTGGAGCCGACGGGCCGTCGACCTCTTCGGAGTCACCGCCGAAGAGGCCAGGGGCAAGGATCCGGTCGAAGCCTTCATGCCCGCCGACCTGCGCGAGCGCGGTCGGCGCAGGGTCCGGGAGATCCTCGACGGCAAGGAGTGGACGGGCCTCGTCCCGTTCCGCGTACCCGGCGAGGACCGGCCCCGAGGCGTCGCCGAGATGTACGTCATGCCCAGCGAGACCCCCAGC
This sequence comes from Streptomyces sp. NPDC059247, assembly GCF_042754005.1. Lineage (NCBI taxonomy): Bacteria > Bacillati > Actinomycetota > Actinomycetes > Kitasatosporales > Streptomycetaceae > Streptomyces > Streptomyces sp. NPDC059247. Next base: position 37,165 of record NZ_JBHYZW010000014.1, on the reverse strand, counting down.
GGGGAGCGGGCCGCGCTCTGCATCGTCGTCGATGTGCGCGCCCTGCGCCGGATCGAGACCGACCTCGCCGCCTCACAAGCGATATTCGGTCAATCCCCCTTCGGTTTCCTCCTCTTCGGCACCGACCTCACCGTCAAGCGGGCCAACCGGCGGTTCGCCACCGTCTTCGGCGGCTCCGCCGACGACCACCGGGGCCGTACCGTCCACGACTACCTCGGCCGCGCCGAGGCCGACCGGCTGACCGCCGCCCTCCGTGGCGTCCTCGACACCGGCGAGTCCGTCACCGACTTCGAGATCGTCGGCGCCGCGCCCGGTGCCAGGGACCGCCGCCACTGGTCCGTCAACCTCTACCGGGTGCACAGCGGCTCGGGCCGCCCCATCGGCGTCGCGGGCCTCGGCATCGACGTCACCCGCCGCCACAGCACCGCCAGGGAAGCCGCCAGCGCCCGCCGCAACCTCGCCCTCCTCAACGAGGCGGGCGCCCGCATCGGCAACTCCCTCGACCTGGAGGCCACCGCCCGCGCCCTCCTCGACGTCGCCGTCCCCGGCTTCTGCGACCTGGCCTCCGTCGACCTCTACCAGGGCCTGCTCACCGGCGACGAGGCACCACCGGGCCGGTGGGGCAGTTCCCACGACATCGGCTACGGAGCGGGCAGCGCCGAACTGCGCAGGGTCGCCTTCGCCAGCGCCGTATCGGACGCCGCCCTGAGAACCGACGGCGGCCACGAACCCGGCGGCGGCTGTTGCGGACCCGAACCCATCGAGGTCGGCGCCGTCCACCGCTACCCCTTCAACTCGCCGTGCGCCGGAGCCCTGCGGACCGGCCGCCTCCGGACCGTGCCCGGCTCCGGGGGCGACCTCGTCCAGTCCACCCTGGTCGTCCCGATGACCGCCCACGACACCGTCGTCGGCCTCGTCCAGTTCTCCCGCACCAAGGGCAGCGAACCCTTCGGCGAGCGCGACCGGGCCCTCGCCGCCGAACTCGCCGCCCGCGCCGCCGTCTCCATCGACAACGCGCGCCTCTACCGCCGCGAGCACGAGCGCGCCCTCATCCTCCAGCGCAGCCTCCTGCCGCCCGGCGACCCCGAGGCGGCCGGACTCGACATCGCCTGCCGCTATCTGCCGGGGACCGCCGCCACCGAGGTCGGCGGCGACTGGTTCGACGTCATCGAACTCCCCGGACACCGCACCGCCCTCGTCATCGGGGACGTCATGGGCCGGGGACTGCGCGCCGCCGTCGCCATGGGCGAACTGCGCACCGCCGTCCGCACCCTCGCCCAGCTCGACCTGGAACCCGCCGAAGTCCTCTCCCACCTCGACGAGATCGCCCGGGGGCTCGGCGCCCCCATCGGCGCCCAGCAGTCCCGCGCCCACAAGGGCCGGGGCCCCGAACTCTCCGAGGTCTACCTCGCCACCTGCGTCTACGCCGTCTACGACCCGGTGACCCGCCGCTGCACCTTCGCCAACGCCGGGCACCTCCCGCCGGTCCTCGTCGAACCCGGCAAGGCCGCCGTCCTGCTCGACGTACCCCCCGGGATGCCGCTCGGCGTCGGCGGCGAACCCTTCGAGGAGGTCGAGGTCGAACTGCCCGAGGGCGCGCTCCTCGCCCTCTACACCGACGGCCTCGTCGAGTCCCGCGACCACCCCCTGGACGAGGGCCTGAGCGCCTTCCAGCGGGCCCTCACCGACCCCGTCCGCCCGCTGGAGGACGTCTGCGACCGGGTCCTCAGCACCCTGAACACCGGGCACGGCGAGGACGACATCGCCCTGCTCATGGCGAGGATCCAGGGACTGCCCGGCGAGGCGGTCGGCGACTGGCAGCTGCCCAGGGAGCCCCGCTCGGTCGGCCGCGCCCGGGAACTCGCCCGCGCGCAGCTCGGGTCCTGGGGCCTCGAAGGGCTCGTGGACACCGTCGAGCTCCTCGTCAGCGAACTCGTCACCAACGCGCTCCGGTACGGCGAGGGGGAGATCCGGCTGCGGATGCTCCGCGACCGCACCCTCGTGTGCGAGGTGTGGGACGCGGGGCTCGTCCAGCCGCGCCGCCGCCGCGCCAAGGACACCGACGAGGGCGGCCGGGGCCTCCAGCTCGTCGGGCTCCTCAGCTCCTCGTGGGGCGCGCGGCGGACCCCGCGCGGCAAGACCGTCTGGTTCGAACTGGACCTCCCGGACGGCGAGGGCACGGCGGAACCCACGGTGGAACAGCTCCTGAGCATGTTCTGACCCCCGGACCGGCGCCGCCCGGTCCTGCGGCGGCTCCGCCCGGTTCCCGCGCGGGCCTGCCCGGACCGGCGCCGCCCTGCCCGGTCCCGCGTGCTCCCGCCCGGCCTCGCCCGGGCCTGCCCGGCCACGCGCGGCCACGCGCGGCTCCGATGGTCCCGCCCGGTCCCGCGCGGCTCTCCGCCCGGCCATGCCCGACCACGCTCGTCCCACCGGTCCCACCGGTCCCACCGGATCCGGCCCGGCAGGCCCCGGCCCGGCCGGTCGGCGCCCGAGCCGTTCCGCCGCGCCCGGTCGTCGTCGTCCCGGTCCCGGTCCCGTCACTCCTTGAGCGCGGCCAGCCGGGCCTCGATCTCGGCGCTGTCGCCCAGCGCGTCCAGCTCCTCGAACTGCGCGTCCAGCGAAGAGGCCGCGAGTTCCTCCTTGCCCAGGGCCCGCGCCTCCTCCCGGCGCACCTTGTCCTCGAACCGGCTCAGTTCGCTGGTCGGGTCGAGGACGTCGATGTTCCGCACCGCGTCCGTCATCGTGTTCCGGGCCCGCGCCGAGCGGGCGCGGGCCACCAGTTCGTCCCGCTTGGCCGTCAGCTCGCCCAGCTTGGCCCGCATCTGGTCGAGGCCGGTCCGCAGCTTCGCCACCACCTCGGTCTGGGCGGCGATGACCGGCTCCGCCGTCCGCGCCTCCTTCTCCGACTGGAGCTGACGGCCGAGCGCCACCTTCGCCAGGCCGTCGAAGCGGTCCGCCTCCGCCGTCCGCCCGGCGCCGCGCAGCGCGTCGGCCTTCCGGCTGGCGGCGAGCGCCTTGCCGCCCCACTCCTTCGCCGCCGCCACGTCCTCCTGGTGGTCCTGCTCCATCAGCCGGAGGTTCCCGATGGTCGAGGCGACCGCCTCCTCCGCCTCCCCGATGTTGTCCGCGTACTCGCGGATCAGCTGGTCCAGCATCTTCTGCGGGTCCTCCGCCTGGTCGAGCAGGGCGTGGATGTTGGCCTTCGCCAGCTGGGTCACCCGGCCGAGGACGGTCTGCTTGCTCATGGCGCTTCTCCTTGTGGGGGACGGAACGGAGAGGAAGGGGCGGGGGTACGGGGGTGAGGTCGTCGTCCTGGTCGCCGCCGGGGCTCAGAAGCGTCCGCCACCGCCGAGCCGGCCGCGGGTGCCGCTGCCGCCGAAGCTGCCGGGCCCGCCGCCGGAGCCCCCGGACCGGCCGCCCGAGCCGCCGCCAGGCCCGCCGCCGGGACCCCGGCCGTATCCGCCGGACCCGCCGAACAGTCCGCCGAGGATGATGCCGCCGAGCACCGCGCCGCCGAGCCCGCCACCGGTCCCGGCCGTCCCGAACGGACCGCCGGGACCGCCCCCGGGACCGTCCCCGGGGCCGTTCGGGTTGCCGTAGGCCCGTACGTCCCGCTCGGCGAGGTCCTGGGCGCGGCGGGCGAGCGCGTCCGCCCGCTGGGCCTCGGCGAGGGCGGCGGCCGGTTCGTCGGCCCCGGCCAGGGCCGACGCCTCCGCCAGGTGCCGCTGGGCCTCGGCCAGCCGGGTCCTGGCCTCGGCCCCGACCGCGCCCCGGTGGGTGGTGACGTAGTCGGCGGCGGCGCCGACCGCCGAGCGGGCCGTCAGCGTCGCCTGGCCGAGGAGCGCGAGGGCGCGCCGGTCGCCCGAGGCCTGCTCCCTGGCCCCGGCCAGGGCCTCGTCGAGCGCGGTGTCGGCCTCCTCGATCCGGCGGAGCGCGTCGATCGGGTCGTACCGTCCGGCGTCCACGGTGCGCCGGACCTCGGCGAGCACCGACTCGGCGCGGGCGGTCCTGCCCCGGAGACCGGCGGTGGCCGCGCCGTCCCGGGCGCCCTCCAGCAGCCCCCTGGCCTCCGCGAGGTCGGCGTCGGTCTCGGCGAGGGCCCCGGGCAGCCGTCCTGCCGCCTCGGCCAGTTCCCGGGCCCGCCGGTCCACGGCCCCGATCAGCCGGGCCGCCTGGCCCACGGCTCCCTCGGCGGCCCGGATGTGGACGGCGGCCCCGCCGTTGTCCCCGGTGTCGATCCGCTGGCGGGCCTGGTTGACATGGGTCGTCGCGAAGACCAGCCGGTCCTTGGCCTGCTCGACGTCGCCGCCGACGGGCGCGGAGGCGGTGTCGGCGTACCGCTCGCGCAGGGCGGCCAGGGTCGCCTCGGCGGTGCCCGTCCGTCCGGTCTGCTCGCGGAAGGCGGTCTCGACGGCCACCAGTGCCTCGGGCGCGGTCCGTTCCAGGGCCCGGAGCCGGTCGAAGTCCTCGGTCTCGGCGTCGAGCCGGGCGTCGGCCTCGGCGCAGCCGCGCAGGATCTCCGCGAGCAGCTCCCGGCGGGTGGCGTCGTCCTCGGGGAAGGCGTCGTCGAGCCGCTGGCGCAGCCGGAAGGCGGCCGTCAGCCGTTCCTCGGCGAAGGCCACCGCCTCGGTGAAGGGGCGGACGGCCTCCTCGCCGAACTGGGCGGTGGCGAAGCCGAGTTCCTCCCGGCTGGTGCGGACGGCGTCGTCGGTGGCGACCAGGGCCCTGCGGGCCTCCCCGTCGAGCGCGTCGAGGGACGGCGGAACGGTTTCGGGGGGCGGGCCCCAGCCCCGGTCGCCGCCCGGGGTGGTGCGGGTCTCGGTCCTGCGGCGCCTCTTGACGTACGCGTACGCCGCCACGGCCCCGGCGCCGCCGACGAGCACCACGGGCAGTACGAGGTCGGTGGCGGAGCCGCCGTCGGTGGGAGCGGCACCGGGGTCGGCGGGTCCGGAGGTGACGGCGGGGACGGGCACCGGCAGGTCGGCGAGGACGGCCGTGTAGCCGTCGGCGGCGCCGATGGCGGCGCCCGCCCAGTCGTTCTGCCGGAGCGCGGGTTCGATCGCGGTGCGGGCGACGTCGTCGAGCTGGGCGCGGGTGAAGCGGGAGGCCGGATCGGCGGAGTAGCCGTACCGGCGGTCGTGGGTGGCGACGGCGAGGAGCACGTCGTCGGCGCCCAGACCGTTGCGCTGGGCGGTCGCGTCGGCCCAGTCCTGTCCGCCGCGCCCGGAGAAGTCGCGGACGTAGACGACGAAGAGCTGGACGCGCCGGGCGTCGTAGAGCCGCCCGAGGGCCTGGACCACGGCGGGACGGCGGTCGCCGAGGGCGTCCACCCGGTCGGTGATCTGGCCGTCCCGGGACAGGGTGACGGGGTCGTCGGCGCGCACCCCGTGGGCGGCGGGCACCAGGAGCCACCACGCCGCCGCCAGTACCGAGAGGAGGGCTCGGGCGGCTCGTCGCGGCACACGGGCGGCTTTTCGCGTCACAGAAGGGAGGCTATGTCCGCATATGGGGGGCCGCGACCGGGAGGCCGGGCCGGGGTCGGGGCCCTGAGCGGGGTCGGGGTCCGGGGTGGGGGAGGGGGCGTCGTCCGGGGTGGGGGAGAGGTCCCGGTTGGGCCGCATGAGTGGGATTTTCAGACATGGCGCCGTGTCGTGGGGGCCGGATCTCCATCGTCCTTTTCATTGGATGAGTCATAGGTGTGATCATCTCCAAATGTAATAAATCTGGACGAAGGGGTACATGTCATGTCCCAGATCGGCGCCCCTCGCGGGAGGACATGCTCCAGGAGCCCCCGCTCCCGCACGCTCCGCTCCGTCGCCACCCTCAGCAGCGCCGTCCTCGCCGTCACCGTCCTCGCCGGATGCAGCTCCGGCGACCCGGCCGACGAGATCCCCGGCGCGGCTCAGGACAACGCGCCCGCCACCCGCGACAGGGTCGCCGACGGAGGCACCCTGCGCTGGGCCGTCGACGCCCTGCCCACCACCCTGAACACCTTCCAGGCCGACGCCGACGGCACCACCAGCCGCATCGCCGGGGCGGTGCTCCCCTCCCTCTACACCCTCGACGCCCGGGGCAGGCCGCAGCTGAACCCCGACTACCTGGAGTCCGCGCAGGTCGTCGAGACGGAGCCCAAGCAGGTCGTCCTCTACAAGCTCGACCAGCAGGCCGTGTGGAGCGACGGGCGCGAGGTCGGCGCCCCCGACTTCGTCGCCCAGTGGCGGGCGCTGAGCGGCCGGGACACCGCGTACTGGACCGCCCGGAACTCCGGCTACGAGCGGATCGAGAAGATCGAGAAGGGCAAGAACGACCTGGAGGTCCGGGTCACCTTCGCCAAGCCGTACGCCGACTGGCAGTCCCTCTTCACCCCGCTCTACCCGAAGCAGGTGATGGGCTCCCCGAACGCGTTCAACGACGGGGCCCGCACCACGCTGAAGGCCACCGCAGGACCGTTCCTGCTGAAGTCGGTCGACCGGAAGAGCGGCGATGTCACCCTCGTCCGCAACCCCCGCTGGTGGGGACGGACCGCCAAGCTCGACAGCCTCGTCCTCAAGGCCGTGCCCCGCGCCGACCGCACCCAGGCCCTCGCCGACGGCACCCTCGACCTCGCCGAGATCGACCGCGCCACCGCCGACCGGATCTCCCTCGCGCTCCGCGACGCCCGCGCCGGACGCGGCGGCGCGCAGGCCGCCCTCGCCCACGGCCCCGGCTCCGGGATCACCCCCGGCAAGGCCCTGAGGTCCTGGGCCCTCGCGCACGGCTCCGACGAGGAGAAGGCCGAGGAGGTCCGGGCCGCCCGCGCCGAGAACCAGGAGGCCGTCGCCCGCTACGCGAGCGCCCAGACCACCCTCACCCGGTACGCCGTCCGCAAGTCCCTGGAACCCGCCTACACCCAGCTCTCCCTGAACGGCGAGTCCGGACCGCTCTCCGACGAGCGGGTGCGCCGGGCGGTGGCCCGCGCCCTCAACCGCCAGGAACTCGCCGACTCCGTCCTCAAGCCGCTCGGCCTCCCCGCGAACCCGCCCGGCAGCCACCTCGCCCTCGCGGGCCAGGCCGCCTACGCCGACAGCAGCGACGCGCTCGGCGGCCAGGACACCAAGGAGGCGCGCGCCCTGCTCGCCGACGCGGGCTGGATCCCCGGCGGCGCCACCCGGAAGCCCGCCGGGACCAAGGCGGGCAGCGAGGCCGACAAGCAGGCGAAGGAGGAGAAGGGGGAGAAGGCGGAGGGCGCCGGTGACTCCGGCGACGGCAAGAAGACCGGCGACTCCACCGACGCCGGGAAGGCCGGTGACTCCGCCGACACCAGGAAGAAGGGGAGCGACACCGCCTCCGACGAGGGCCTCTACATCGTCGGCGACGACAAGCCCGGCGACCGCCGGGTCGTCGCCCTCGGCGAGGACGGCCCCGGGAGCGGCACCGCCGTCCTCGCCCCGGCCCCCGCCGCCGCCCGCCAGAGCGCCGCCCTCCTCGCCCGCGCCGAGGCCCTCGACACCGGTACGGGCGCCGCCGCCCACGCCGCCCGGACCGTCGCCCGGACCGACAAGGGCGTCGCCGGGGCCTACGCCCCGCGCGGCTCCGCCGCACCCGCCGCCGTCCCCGTGGCCAACCAGGCCCTCGGCAAGGACGGCAAGCCGCTCGTCCTCCGCTTCGTCCTGCCGTCCGGCCCCGGCTCCGAGTCGCTGCGCGCGGTGGGCGACCGGATCGTCCGGATGCTCGACGCGGTCGGCATTCGCACCGCCGTCACCAAGGTCTCCGACGAGAGCTTCTTCAAGGACCACGTGGCCTCCGGCGACTACGACCTGGCCCTCTACTCCTGGCCCGCCTCCGCCTTCCCCGCGACCGACGCCCGGCCGATCTTCGCCAAGCCCGAGCCCGCCTCGGACGGCTCCCTCCTCGTCGAACAGAACTACTCGCGGGTCGGCACCGACCGCATCGACCAGCTCTTCGACCAGGCGGTGAGGACCCTCGACGAGGACGAGGCCCGCGACCTGGTCCGTCAGGCCGACGCCCGGATCTGGGCCGCCGCCGGATCGATTCCCCTCTACCAGCGCCCGCAGCTCGCCGCGGCCAGGGCCGAGCTGGTGAACGCCGGTGCCTGGGGCCTGGCCACTCCCCAGTACCAGGACATCGGCTTCAAGAAGCCCGAATCCCCCAAGAGCACGGAAAAGAACCAGTGAAACCCTGAAATCGCAGGTCAGAACCTCAGAAGCAGCTCAAGTTCCTTGCCCGCCGGTGATCCCGGCGGGCAGGATCGCGTCGGCCCCTTGACCCGGCCGCACGACCTCCCCCACACCCCCGGGCACCCCCGGCACCCTCTCCGCGATGCCTCTTCGATCTCTCCGTGGTCCCTCCGCGATCTCTACCGGGGAAGCCCCTTGCGCGGCAGCCCCGTACCATAGGACATAGCCGTGGCGCGTCCGCCCGGCGGGCGTACGAGGAACTGACGCCGCATCCCACGATCCGAGAGAAGCGCAAGCACCCATGCCCACGCGCCACGACATCCGTAACGTCGCCATCGTCGCCCACGTCGACCACGGCAAGACGACCATCGTCGACGCCATGCTCAAGCAGGCCGGTGCCTTCGCCGCCCACCAGCACCTCGACGACCGCATGATGGACTCGAACGACCTGGAGCGTGAGAAGGGCATCACGATCCTCGCCAAGAACACGGCGGTGAAGTATCACCCCAAGGACGGCGGGGCCCCGATCACGATCAACATCATCGACACCCCCGGCCACGCCGACTTCGGCGGCGAGGTCGAGCGCGGTCTGTCGATGGTGGACGCGGTCGTCCTCCTCGTGGACGCCTCCGAGGGCCCGCTCCCGCAGACCCGCTTCGTGCTGCGCAAGGCCCTCCAGCAGCGCCTGCCCGTCATCCTCTGCATCAACAAGACGGACCGCCCGGACTCCCGGATCGACGAGGTCGTCAACGAGACCTACGACCTCTTCCTCGACCTGGACGCGGACGAGGACCAGATCGAGTTCCCGATCGTCTACGCCTGCGGCCGTGACGGCGTCGCCTCGCTGACCAAGCCGGCGGACGGCACCGTCCCCGCCGACAGCGAGAACCTGGAGCCGTTCTTCTCCACCATCCTGGAGCACGTCCCGGCCCCCTCGTACGACGAGGAGGCACCCCTCCAGGCCCACGTCACCAACCTGGACGCCGACAACTTCCTCGGCCGCATCGCGCTGCTCCGCGTCGAGCAGGGCGAGCTGCGCAAGGGCCAGACGGTCGCGTGGATCAAGCGGGACGGCACGATCTCCAACGTCCGCATCACCGAGCTGATGATGACCGAGGCGCTCACCCGCAAGCCCGCCGAGGTCGCCGGTCCCGGTGACATCTGCGCCGTCGCCGGCATCCCCGACATCATGATCGGCGAGACCCTGGCCGACCCGGAGAACCCGATCGCGCTGCCGCTGATCACGGTCGACCAGCCGGCCATCTCCATGACCATCGGCACCAACACCTCGCCGCTCGTCGGCCGCGGTGGCACGGGCAAGGGCGCGGAGGCCAAGTCCGCGGTCAAGCAGCGCAAGGTCACCGCCCGCCAGGTCAAGGACCGCCTCGACCGCGAGCTGATCGGCAACGTCTCGCTCCGCGTGCTCGACACCGAGCGCCCGGACGCCTGGGAGGTCCAGGGCCGTGGTGAGCTGGCGCTCGCCATCCTGGTCGAGCAGATGCGCCGCGAGGGCTTCGAGCTGACCATCGGCAAGCCGCAGGTCGTCACCAAGGAGGTCGACGGCAAGACGCACGAGCCCGTCGAGCGCCTCACGGTGGACGTCCCCGAGGAGCACATGGGCGCGGTCACGCAGCTCATGGGCGTCCGCAAGGGCCGTATGGACAACATGTCGAACCACGGCTCCGGCTGGGTCCGCATGGAGTTCGTCGTCCCGTCCCGGGGCCTCATCGGCTTCCGTACGGAGTTCCTCACCAACACCCGCGGCACGGGCATCGCCCACTCCATCCACGAGGGTCACGAGCCGTGGTTCGGCACCCTGACCACCCGTAACAACGGCTCCCTGGTCGCCGACCGCGCCGGTGCCGTCACCGCCTTCGCGATGACGAACCTCCAGGAGCGCGGCGTCCTGTTCACCGACCCCGGCACCGAGGTGTACGAGGGCATGATCGTCGGCGAGAACTCGCGCTCCGACGACATGGACGTGAACATCACCAAGGAGAAGAAGCTCACCAACATGCGCTCCGCCTCCGCCGACTCCTTCGAGGCGATCGTCCCGCCGCGCAAGCTCTCCCTGGAGCAGTCCCTGGAGTTCTGCCGCGACGACGAGTGCGTCGAGGTCACCCCGGAGGCCGTGCGCATCCGCAAGGTGATCCTGGACCAGAACGCGCGCGGTCGCAGCGCCTCCCGCGCCAAGAACAACTGACCGAGCGAGATCGCCCGAGCGCGCCCGCATACGGCCGATGACGGCGGGGTAGATCACGGACCTGTGATCCACTCCGCTCTCGGCTGACATCGCGTCAGCGACAGAGCCCGGACCCCCACGGACACGGTGGGGGTCCGGGCTTTTCGTCAACTCCGGTCAACTCGATTTCGGAGGCCGGGTGTCCGCATATCGGCCATCGCTCTCCGGTACGTGTGTTAACGGTCCGTTTCGGGGGTGTCTGTCTGTGCTCACTTTGTCCGGATTTCGGTATCCGGACACATGGTGATGTTGTCAAAACGAGACCACTTAAGTGTGGTTTACAGCCCGGACGTACTTAATAGTTGGCTCCATTGAGCTCGGGTCAATGGGTCACGCACTGTGGGGAGTGCCGACTCACGAGCACACTCGGGGTACGTGAGTCCAAAGCCGTCAGGGGTGTCGGCTGAACTCGGAGTGCCCCTCTTGTAGTGACAAAGTGGACTCATGAGGAGGAACCCATGCGCGGTGCCAAGAGCGCCAAGTGGGTAACGGGCGCGATCATCGTTGCCCTTGCTGCGACCGCCTGTGGCGGGGGTAAGAGCGACGGCGGCAGTGACGCCAAGGGCGCTGTTGACCCGAACGGAATCTTCTCCATCGAGCTGGGCGAGCCTGAGAAGCCCCTGCTCACCGGTGACACGATGGAGTCCAACGGCTCCGCCGTGATGGCCGGCCTGTTCTCGACCCTGGTCGACTACAAGGCCGACGGCTCCCTGGAGATGATCAACGCCGAGTCGGTCACCACGACGGACTCGAAGACGTGGACGGTCAAGCTCAAGCCGGGCTGGACCTTCCACGACGGCACCCCGGTGACCTCCAAGTCCTACGTGGACGCGTGGAACTGGAACGCCAACGTCAAGAACGCCCAGGGTCTGTCCTCCTGGTTCGCGGAGATCAAGGGCTTCGAGAAGGTCCACCCCGAGGGTGAGGGCGCCAAGCCCACCTCGGACAAGCTCGACGGTCTGACCGTCGTCGACGAGAACACCTTCAAGATCGAGCTCTCGAAGGCCGTTCCGTACTTCGGTCACAAGCTGGCCTACATCGTCTTCGCCCCGCTCCCGGAGTCCTTCTACAAGGACCCGGTCGCCGGTGGCCAGAAGCCGGTCGGCAACGGTCCCTACAAGTTCAAGAGCTGGGACCACAAGAAGAAGATCGAGATCACTCGATTCGACGGTTACAAGGGCCCGAACAAGGCGAAGAACGGCGGTGTGGTCTTCAAGAACTACACCACCCTCGAGGCCGCGTACGAGGACCTGAAGTCGGGCAACGTCGACGTCCTGCGTCAGATCGCGCCGAAGGACCTCCCGGTCTACCGCCAGGACCTCGGCGACCGCGCCGTGGACCAGCCGTACTCCGCCGTCCAGACCATCGCCGTCGCCTTCTACGCGGACCAGTGGAAGAAGCCGAAGCCGATCGACCCGCGCGTCATCCAGGGTCTGTCGATGGCGATCGACCGCGCCACCATCACCAAGACGGTCCTCCAGGGCACCCGTGAGCCCGCGACCGGCTGGGTCGCCAAGGGCGTCCTGGGCTTCCAGGAGGACGGCGGCAACGGCGTCACCAAGTTCGACCCGGCGAAGGCCAAGGAACTGATCAAGGCCGGCGGCGGCGTCCCCGGCAACAAGATCTCGATCCAGTTCAACGCCGACGGTGGACACAAGGAGTGGGTGGACGCGGTCTGCAACTCCATCCAGCAGTCCACCAGCGTCCAGTGCGTCGGCGACGGCAAGCCGGACTTCCAGGCCGACCTGACCGCTCGCAAGGGCAAGCAGGTCAAGTCGCTGTACCGCTCCGGCTGGGTGCTCGACTACCCGGTGAACGCCAACTTCATCAAGGACCTGTTCCTCACGGGTGCGGCGGGCAACCAGGGCGACTTCTCCAACAAGGAGCTGGACGCCAAGATCTCCAAGGCTGACTCCGCGGCGACGCTGGACGACTCGGTGAAGCAGTTCCAGGCCATCGAGAAGGAACTGCTCAACTACATGCCGTCCATCCCGCTCTGGTACTACAAGGTCAACGCGGGCTACTCCGAGAAGGTTTCGGGCGTGGCGTACGGCCAGGACGGCGACCCGATCCTGACCGGCGTCGAGGTCAAGAAGTAATCACCCGAGCGTAGTCCGCACGCCGTCACGGGACTGACGGAAAGTCAGTCCCGTCTCGGTGCCTTACGCAGGTGGCTGGGGGGCCCTTCCACGACATTCGCGTACCCACAGGGGCGCGGACGTCGTGGGAGGGCCTGTCGCTGCTGCTGTCACATTTCAACGGAGGCATGATGGGGCGCTATGTCGCACGACGACTGCTCCAGATGATCCCGGTTTTCCTCGGGACCACCCTGCTGATCTTCCTCATGGTCTACAGCCTGCCCGGCGACCCCGTGGCGGGGATGTTCGGGGACAAGGGCGCTGACCCCGCGACCCTCGCGAAGATCAGACATGATCTGGGACTGGATCTGCCGCTCTGGCAGCAGTACTGGAACTACATGACCGACATCATCCTGCACTTCGACTTCGGGAACCAGATCCGCAACGGTCGCCCGATCACCGAGGTACTGGGTGCGGCGTTCCCCGTCACGCTCCAGCTCGCCGCCCTGGCGTTCGCCTTCGAGCTGATCTTCGGCCTCGGCCTCGGCGTCATCGCCGGTCTCAAGGCCGGCCGTCTCGCCGACAACGCGATCCTGATCTTCACGCTGCTGATCATCTCGATCCCGGTCTTCGTCCTCGGCTTCATCATCAAGATGGTGTTCGCCTTCGAACTGGACTGGATCGCGCCCAACGTCAGCAACGACCAGCTCTGGTCCGAGATGATCGCCCCGGCCATGGTGCTCGGCGGTCTCTCCCTCGCCTATGTGGCGCGCCTCACGCGCACCTCCATGGCCGAGAACCTGCGCGCCGACTACATGCGCACCGCCGTCGCCAAGGGCCTGCCCCGGCGCCGGATCATCGGCGTCCACCTCATGCGCAACTCGATGATCCCCGTGGTCACCTTCCTCGGCACCGACATCGGCGCCCTCATGGGCGGCGCGGTCGTCACCGAGCGGATCTTCAACATCAAGGGTGTCGGCGGTCTGATCGCCGAGTCGATCACCCGGCGCGAAGGATCCACCCTCGTGGGCCTGGTCACCATCCTGGTGATCATCTACCTCGTCACCAGCCTGCTCATCGACCTGCTGTACGCGGTCCTGGACCCGAGGATCCGTTATGCCTGACGTGACCAAGACCGCAGCCGCCGTCGAGGCCGCCGCGCTTCCCGCCGACGTCACTCCTCCGGCGAAGCAGGACAAGCCCCGCAGCCTCTGGGGCGACGCCTGGGTCGACCTGCGCCGGAACCCGTACTTCCTCGTGTCGACGGTGCTGATCTTCTTCCTGCTGCTGATCGCCGCCTTCCCCAGCCTCTTCACCAGCGCCTCGCCGACCACCGGTGACCTGGTCAAGCACTTCCTGGGCAAGCCGGAGCTCGGCAACATCGGCTCCGAGGGCTGGCTGGGCTACGACGGCCAGGGCCGCTCCGTGTACGCCCGACTGATCTACGGCACCCGTGCCTCGATCATCGTCGGCGTCTGCGTCACCGCGATCGTCACCGTTCTCGGCGGCATCATGGGAATGCTCGCCGGTTACTTCGGCGGCTGGATCGACGCGCTGCTCTCCCGCCTCACCGACATCTTCTTCGGCATCCCGTTCCTGCTCGGCGCCATGGTCGTCCTGCAGTCCTTCGTCGAGCGCACGGTCTGGGTGGTCGTCTTCGCCCTCGCGTTCCTCGGCTGGACCCAGATGTCCCGCGTCATGCGCGGTGCCGTGATCACCGTCAAGCAGGCCGACTACGTCCACGCAGCCAAGGCGCTGGGCGCGGGCACGGTCCGCATCCTGTTCCGGCACATCCTGCCGAACGCCATGGCTCCGGTGATCGTCGTCGCCACCATCGCCCTGGGCGGATACATCTCCGCCGAGGCCACCCTCTCGTACCTCGGCCTGGGCCTCGCCGCCCCGACCGTCTCGTGGGGCGTGGACATCTCCACCGGTGTCGACCAGATCCGAGTGGCCCAGCACATCCTGCTCTGGCCCTCGATCATGCTCAGCATCACCGTTCTGGCGTTCATCATGCTCGGCGAAGCCGTCCGCAACGCCCTCGACCCCAAGCTGCGCTGAGGAGGGCGTAAGAGATGACCATCATCGACAAGACCTCGGCCGTCCCCGCGCCCCGTGGCGGAGGCGACCACACCGGACCCCTGCTCGAAGTGCGCGACCTGCACGTCGAGTTCCACACCCGCGACGGTGTGGCCAAGGCGGTCAACGGCGTCAACTACTCGGTGAACGCCGGTGAGACGCTCGCCGTGCTCGGCGAGTCCGGCTCCGGCAAGTCCGTCACCGCGCAGGCCATCATGGGCATCCTCGACATGCCGCCGGGCAAGATCCCGCAGGGCGAGATCCTGTTCCGCGGCGAGGACATGCTGAAGATGCCCGAGGAGGAGCGGCGGAAGATCCGCGGCCGGAAGATCGCCATGATCTTCCAGGACGCGCTGTCCTCCCTGAACCCGGTCCTCAGCGTCGGCTACCAGCTCGGCGAGATGTTCCGCGTACACCAGGGCCTGTCCAAGAAGGACGCCAAGGTCAGGGCCATCGAGCTGATGGACAAGGTCAAGATCCCCGCCGCGAGCGCGCGGGTCTCCGACTACCCCCACCAGTTCTCCGGCGGTATGCGCCAGCGCATCATGATCGCCATGGCGCTGGCCCTGGAGCCCGACCTGATCATCGCCGACGAGCCCACCACGGCTCTCGACGTGACCGTCCAGGCCCAGGTCATGGACCTCCTCGCGGAGCTCCAGCAGGAATACAACATGGGCCTGATCCTGATCACCCACGACCTCGGCGTCGTCGCCGACGTCGCGGACAAGATCGCCGTGATGTACGCGGGCCGGATCGTCGAGCAGGCGCCGGTGCACGAGCTGTACGGCCGCCCCGCCCACCCGTACACCCGTGGCCTCCTGGACTCGATCCCGCGCCTGGACCAGAAGGGCCAGGAGCTCTACGCGATCAAGGGCCTGCCGCCCAACCTGCTCAAGGTGCCCACCGGCTGCGCCTTCAACCCGCGCTGCCCCAAGGCCGACGACATCTGCCGCACGGAGATCCCGGCCCTCGTGCCGGTCACCGAGCAGGACGGCGCGGACCTCCCGGGCCGTAAGAGCGCCTGCCACTTCTGGAAGGAGACGATCCATGGCTGACCTCAGCAAGAACGACGAGGCCGTGGCCGCCGCCCTCGACGCCCCCGTCGACCGTGGCGAGCCGATCCTCCAGGTGCGTGGCCTGAAGAAGCACTTCCCGCTGACGCAGGGCATCCTCTTCAAGAAGCAGGTCGGCGCGGTCAAGGCCGTGGACGGGGTCTCCTTCGACCTCTACCAGGGCGAGACCCTCGGCATCGTGGGCGAGTCCGGCTGTGGCAAGTCCACGGTCGCCAAGCTCCTGATGAACCTGGAGCAGGCCACCGCGGGCGAGGTCTTCTACAAGGGCCAGGACATCACCAAGCTGTCCGGCCGCGCGCTGAAGGCCGTGCGCCGCAACATCCAGATGGTGTTCCAGGACCCGTACACCTCGCTCAACCCGCGCATGACGGTCGGCGACATCATCGGCGAGCCCTTCGACATCCACCCCGAGGTGGCCCCGAAGGGCGACCGGCGCCGCAAGGTGCAGGAGCTGCTCGACGTCGTCGGTCTGAACCCGGAGTACATCCACCGGTACCCGCACCAGTTCTCCGGCGGTCAGCGCCAGCGCATCGGCATCGCCCGGGGCCTCGCGCTCAACCCGGAGATCATCATCTGCGACGAGCCGGTCTCGGCCCTGGACGTGTCCGTCCAGGCGCAGGTCATCAACCTGATGGGGAAGCTCCAGGACGAGTTCAACCTGTCCTACCTCTTCATCGCGCACGACCTGTCGATCGTCCGGCACATCTCCGACCGCGTCGGCGTCATGTACCTCGGCAAGATGGCCGAGATCGGTACGGACGAGCAGATCTACGAGCACCCGACGCACCCGTACACCCAGGCGCTGCTCTCCGCGGTGCCGGTGCCGGACCCGAAGGCCCGCGCGCACCGCGAGCGGATCATCCTCACCGGTGACGTGCCCTCGCCGGCGAACCCGCCGTCGGGCTGCAGCTTCCGCACCCGCTGCTGGAAGGCGCAGGACCGCTGCTCGCAGGAGACCCCGGTGCTCGCGATCCCGGAGCGCTTCCAGGGCCAGGACACCCCGGCGGCGCACTTCTCGGCGTGCCACTTCGCCGAGGAGAAGCAGGTCGTTCCGGTGCACTGACGCACCGAAGCCCCCAGAGGCCCCCGGCCACCCGTTCACGGGTGACCGGGGGCCTCCGGCGTTCTCCGGCACAGGCACAGGCACAGGCACAGGCACAGGCACAGGCGCAGGCGCAGGGGCCGGGAGGCGCCGGGAGGCACAGGGGAGGGGCCGGAGGAGGGGTGGCACAGGGGCAGGGGCCGGGGGCCGTCCCACGGAACGCCCCGCCGGGAGCCCCTTCCCGTCCCGCGTCCCCCCGCCCCGTCCCGCGCGCCCGACGGGATGTCCCCCTCGCCGGGCCCCCGCTCGGCCCCCGCCTGGCCGGTCGTGCCCGGCGCCGTACCGGCTCCCTCCCGCGGGACGACCGGACCCGTCGGGACACCCCCGGGACTGGCAGCGTGTGCCGCGGCGCAGCACGTCGAGCTGCGACCGCCACCCACCACGCCAGCACCAAGGGGCCGCCGTGAACACGCTCACCCGCAAACTCGCCACCGCCGGCTCGACCCTGGCGCTCGCCGCGTCCGGCCTGCTGTTCGCCTCCTCGCCCGCGTCGGCGGCGACGTCCTGCTACGCGGCGAGCTGCCAGGGCCTGGACCCGTCCACGACGATCTGCCAGAACGACGCGACCACCGTGCGGGACAGCTACTACCCCGGCGTGGAGCTGCGCTACAGCGCCACCTGCCGGGCCGCCTGGGCGCGTTACAGCGCCGGAGCGACCTTCGGCTTCACCGTCACGGTCGAGCGGGTGCACGCGAACGGCTCCCAGACGGCGTTCTACCCGGTCCACTACAGCGGCGACGGGGCCACCGTCTGGACGCGGATGATCAACGACGCGGGCCTCCTCGCGCGGGCCTGCGGCCGCGTCGCCAGCGACAACTGGGGCTGCACGGCCGCGTACTAGGACCGGAGAACCAAGGAAGGAATCCCTCGCGTGAACACGCTCACCCGCACACTCGCCACCGTGGCCTCGTCGTTGGCGCTCGCCGCGTCCGGCCTGCTGTTCGCCTCCTCCCCGGCGTCGGCGGCGACGTCCTGCTTCGGGGCCTCCTGCAACGGGCTCGACCCGGCCACCACGATCTGCCAGAACGACGCCCGCACGGTGCTCGTCGCGGGCTGGAACGAGGTGGAGCTGCGCTACAGCCCCACCTGCCGCGCCGCCTGGGCCCGCAAGTCGACCATCGGTGAGGCCACCGTCATCAACGTCACCAACACGGCCGGGAACTCGTACGCCGCGAACTACCCCGGTTCCGGAACCGTCTGGACCCGGATGGTCAACGACAAGGACATCCAGGCCTGGGCCTGCGGCTACTGGAACAACCTCAGCAGGTACGAGTGCACAGGAAGGTACTAGTCATGCCGCTCCTCACCCGCAGACTCGCCACCGTGGCCTCGTCGTTGGCGCTGGCCGCGTCCGGCCTGCTGTTCGCCTCCTCCCCGGCGTCGGCGGCGACGTCCTGCTCCGGGGCCTCCTGCGACGGGCTCGACCCGGCCGCCACCATCTGCCAGAACGACGCCCGGACCGTACGGACCAGCTCCTGGGGCGTGGAACTGCGCTACAGCCCCACCTGCCGCGCCGCCTGGGCCCGCAAGACGTCCGGCGGGTCCCTCGACACCTCCATCTACGTCCAGAACACCCAGGGGACCACCCACAGCACCTACTACGGCGGCTCGGGAAGCGTCTGGACCCGGATGGTCAACGACAAGGACATCCAGGCCTGGGCCTGCGAGGTGCGCGCCTACGAGACGCTCCAGACCCAGTGCACCGGCGGCTACTGAGCTGAGGACCCCGACATGACCCCGGTCTCCGAACCGAACCCGCGCCGCCGGGCCTTCCTCACCGGCGGGCTCGCGCTCGGCGCCTCGGCCGCACTGCCCCTGTGGGCGGCCGGCGGGGCGCACGCCCTGGACGGACCGGCCGTCGCGGACACCACCGTCTGGGGCGCCCGTCCGGCCGGCAGCCCCGTACGGCTGCTGCCGACCCCGCCGCAGAAGATCATCGTCCATCACACGGCCACCGCCAACGTCACCGACCACTCCCGCGACCAGGCCTTCCGGCTCGCCCGCGCCATGCAGGACTGGGCGATGGACGACCAGCGGTGGATCGACACGGGCCAGCACTTCACCGTCTCGCGCGGCGCCCACGTCCTGGAGGGCAGGCACAGCAGCCTGACCACGCTCCGGGGCGGCACGCAGCTGGTGGAGTCGGCGCACTGCACCGGACAGAACACCGTCGCCGTCGGCATCGAGAACGAGGGCACCTACACCACGGTCGACCCGCGGAGCGAGCAGTACGCGGCCCTCGTCGAGCTGTGCGCGTACATCTGCCGCCAGTACGGGCTGCGCGCCCACCAGATCTACGGGCACCGGGACTTCAACGCCACCCAGTGCCCCGGCGACCGGCTGTACGCGCTGCTCCCGCGGCTCCGGGGGGACGTCGCCGCCCGCGTCGGCGGGGACCCGACGGCCCCCGCGTGGCCGCTGCTGCGCTCCGGCGACACCGGCGACCGGGTCCGGGCCCTCCAGCACCTGCTGGTCCGGCGCGGCGCCACGATCACCGCGGACGGGAGCTTCGGCCCGGCCACCGAGCGGGCCGTACGGGACTTCCAGACGCTGACGACCGCGACCGCCGACGGCTGTGCGGGCAACCAGACCTGGCACCAGCTCGTCGGGCCCGTCCGGCAGGGCGACAGCGGCGAGGCCGTCAGGGCCGTACAGCTCCTGCTCACGGCCAAGGGCGTCCCGACCGGCCAGGACGGCGTCTTCGGGCCCGGCACCGCCGCCTCGGTGGCCGCCTTCCAGGGCACGGCCGGGCTGCCCGCCGACGGACTGGCCGACGCGCGCACCTTCAGCCGCCTCCTGACCTGACCTGACCTGACCTGACCTGGCACGGTCCACGCGCCCGGTCCCGCCCCCGGCCCGCTCCGCTCCGGCCAGCTCCGGAGCGGCCCGGAAGCCGCCCCATCCCCACTCGTCCCACCCGTCCTATCCGACCCACCCGTCAGAAGGAGAAGCCCACCGTCATGTCGCCGACCACACGGTCGCTCCGCCCCGCGCGCGGGGCGGTCCCGCTCGCGGCCCTCGCCGCCCTCGCCGCGCTGCTCGTGCTCATCGGTCTCGGCACGCCCGCGCACGCCTTCGGGGGCGCGTTCGTCCCCACCCAGAGCAAGGGCAACCGGGGCTCGGACGTCGTCGCCCTCCAGTACCTCCTCAACGGACAGGGCGCGCAGCTCACCGCCGACGGCGTCTTCGGCGCGGGCACCGACACCGCCGTCCGCTCCTTCCAGTCCTCGCACGGCCTCGGCCCGGACGGCATCGTCGGCCCCCAGACCTGGCGGGCGCTGACCACCACGGTCCGGGAGGGCGGCCAGGGCGAGGCCGTGAAGGCCGTCCAGCACCTGCTCAACGCCAAGCGCGGCGCGGGCCTCACCGTCGACGGCGCCTTCGGCGCGGGCACCGCGGCGGCCGTCCGCACCTTCCAGAGCCACGCGGGTCTGGGCGCGGACGGGGTCGTCGGCCCCGACACCTGGACCAACCTGCTCTGGCACTACGAGTACGCCGACTACAACTCCGGCACCCTCTGCAACCAGAGCCCCGACGGCAACGGCTCCGCCGACTGGGGCACCGGCGCCACCGTCGGCCAGCTGGAGGCGGGCGCCCGCGCCTTCGCCGCCCTCGGCCGGGGCAAGGTCCCGGTCGGTGACATCTCCTTCGAGCACGGCGGCTCGATCTACGGCCACGCCACCCACCAGGACGGCATGGACGTCGACTTCTGGCCCGTGCGCACCGACTCGGCGCAGTGCTCCGGCTCCCGGATCACCTGGCAGTCCGCCGCCTACGACCGGGGCGCCACCCGCGAGCTGGTCAAGGCCCTGCGCGCCGCCGCCCCCGGGCACGTGAAGCTGATCTTCTTCAACGACCCGCAGCTGATCGCGGAGGGCCTGACCGTCCAGTACCCCAACCACGACAACCACCTGCACATCCGTTACTGCGAGCCGGGCCACCCGGACACCGGCTACCAGTGCTGACACGAGAGTCCGAGGAACCGCCCATGACCCACGCGAGAAGACTGCCCGGCCTCGCGGCCTCGCTGCTCGCCGCCCTCGTCACCGCCCTGGTGGCCGCCGTCCTCCAGGCCGCCCCGGCCTTCGCCGCCGACTGGCCGCTGGTCAGGACCGGCAGCAGCGGCGCCCAGGTGACCACCGTCCAGCACCTGCTGACCTCCCGGGGGTACGCCACCTCCGCCGACGGCGCCTTCGGCGACGGCACCGCGGCCAAGGTCCGCTCCTTCCAGAGCGCCAGCGGCCTCTCGGCGGACGGCGCCGTCGGCGCCGACACCTGGTCCCGGCTGGTCGTCACCGTCCGCAAGGGCGACAACGGCTCCGGGGTGAAGGCCGCCCAGACACAGCTCAACCGGTACGGGGCGGGGCTCGCCGTCGACGGCGCGTTCGGCGACGGCACCGACGCCAAGATCCGCTCCTTCCAGTCCTCGCACGGTCTCGACGCGGACGGCATCGTCGGCCCGGACACCTGGCGCGCTCTGGTCACCGGTTCCTCCGGCGGCGGCGGTGGCGACAGCGGTCTGCTGACCCACACGCAGGCGACGGCCAAGTTCTCCGCCGCGGGCGTCACCTGGGCCTCCTCGGGCAACTGCTCCAACCGCAACAGCACGAGCTGCACCTCCTTCGACGGGCTGCGCCAGGCGTCCGCCGACGGCGCGGTCACGCTGCGCGGGGCGAGCGGCTGCGCGCTGACCATCACCGGCGGTACGGAGACGGGCCACGCCGGGGGCACGTACAGCCACTGGAACGGCTACAAGCTGGACTTCGCGATCACCGGCTGCCTCAGCAACTACGTCACCGGCACCTTCGCCTACTCCGGCACCCGGGGTGACGGCGCCGCCCTCTACACCGCTCCTTCGGGCAACGTCTACGCCAACGAGGGCAACCACTGGGACGTGACCTTCCTGAACTGACCCGCCGCCCGGAACCGCCCCCCGGCGCCCCGGCGCCCCCGGTGGTCCCGAGCGGGCCCGTCCACGATCCCCCCGCCGCGCCGACGCCCCCCGTCGGCGCGGCGGGGGGATCGCGCGCGTACGGGGGAGGGGGCGCGGGTTCCGGGGGTCCCGTCGCTCCGGGCGCACGCCCCCGGGTCCGCCCCGGGTCCGTCCCCCGGCGGGCAATCCCCCGGACAGGTGAGGCCGAGATGCGACTCCGTCCGGCTTGGGGTGATATGGGGGCCTAAGTCTCGGCAACACCAACGGGAGGCACTCCATGCGCGGAGCCACGCACGCCAAGTGGGCCGCACTGGCCACAGCCGTCGCCCTCGCGGCGACCGCCTGCGGCGGCGGCGACAGCGGCGGTGGTGGCGGAGGGGCCGACGGCATCGTGAGTTCCTCGTGGGGCGACCCGCAGAACCCGCTGGAACCCGCCAACACCAACGAGGTGCAGGGCGGCAAGGTCCTGTCCATGATCTTCCGCGGGCTCAAGCAGTACGACCCGAAGACCGGCGAGGCCAAGGACATGCTCGCCGAGAAGATCGAGACCACCGACTCGACCAACTTCGCCATCACCGTCAAGGACGGCTGGACCTTCTCCGACGGGGAGAAGGTCACCGCGAAGTCCTTCGTCGACGCCTGGAACTACGGCGCCAACCTGAAGAACAACCAGAAGAACGCCTACTTCTTCGGGCAGATCGAGGGCTACGACAAGGTCCACCCCGACAAGGGCGAACCGACCGCGGAGACCATGTCCGGACTCAAGGTCACCGGCGACCGCACCTTCACCGTCAAGCTCACCCAGAAGTTCTCCACCTGGCCCGTCACCCTGGGCTATGCGGCCTTCGCCCCGCTCCCCAAGACGTTCTACGACGACCACGCGGCCTGGCTCTCCAAGCCCGTCGGCAACGGCCCGTACACCGTCGACTCGTACTCCAAGGGCTCCCAGATGGCCCTCAAGCGCTGGGACGCGTACCCCGGCCCCGACAAGGCGAAGAACGGCGGCGTGACCCTCAAGGTCTACACCGACAACAACACCGCCTACACCGACCTGACGGCCGGGAACCTCGACCTCGTCGACGACATCCCCGCCTCCCAGCTCAAGAACGTCAAGGCCGACCTCGGCGACCGGTACATCAACGTCCCCGCCGGCATCATCCAGACCCTCTCCTTCCCGTTCTACGACCCGGCCTGGAACAAGCCGGGCCAGGAGAAGCTCCGGCAGGGCCTCTCCCGGGCGATCGACCGGAAGCAGATCACCGAGACGATCTTCCAGAAGACCCGGACCCCGGCCGTCGACTGGACCTCCCCGGTCCTCGGCGCGGAAGGCGGCTTCAAGGACGTCTGCGGCGACTACTGCACGTACGACGCGGCCGAGGCGAAGAAGCTCGTCGCGGAGGGCGGCGGCATCCCCGGCGGCACGATGACCATCTCGTACAACGCCGACACCGGCTCCCACAAGGAGTGGGTCGACGCCGTCTGCAACTCCATCAACCGCGCCCTCGGCAACGACCGCGCCTGCGTCGGCAACCCCGTCGGCACCTTCGCCGACTACCGCAACCAGGTCACCTCGCAGAAGCTCAAGGGCCCCTTCCGGGCGGGCTGGCAGATGGACTACCCGCTCATCCAGAACTTCCTCCAGCCGCTGTACTACACCAACGCCTCGTCCAACGACGGCAAGTGGAGCAACCCCGAGTTCGACAAGCTCGTCAACCAGGCCAACGCGGAGCCCGACACTGCGAAGGCCGTCGGGCTCTTCCAGCAGGCCGAAGGCGTCCTCCGCGACAACATGGGCGCCCTCCCGCTCTGGTACCAGAACGGCAGCGCGGGCTACTCGGACCGGATCGGCGACGTGTCCCTGAACCCCTTCAGCGTCCCGGTCTACGACCAGATCAAGGTCAAGTGAGGCCTAGGGCCTGTCGTCAAAGTGGCGTCTGCCTCGCGACGACGCCACTTTGACGACAGGCCCTAGCAGGCCGGAGGCGCACGGCCCGGCCCGCGGACCTCCGCGCCGCCGGGCCGTACGGCTTCCCCGCACCCCCACCCGGAGCCAACCCCCGGAGCCCCTCATGGGTCGATACGTGATCCGGCGACTGCTGCAGATGATCCCGGTCTTCTTCGGCGCCACGCTGCTGATCTTCCTGATGGTGAACGTGATGGGCGACCCCATCGCCGGACTGTGCGGCGACCGCCAGTGCGACCCGGCGACCGCGGCCCAGCTCAAGAAGGAGTTCGGTCTCGACAAGCCCGTCTGGCAGCAATACCTGACCTACATGGGCAACGTCTTCACCGGCGACTTCGGCACGGCCTTCAACGGCCAGGAGGTCACCGAGCTGATGGCGAACGCCTTCCCGGTCACCATCCGCCTCACCCTCGTCGCCATCTTCTTCGAGGTCGTCATCGGCATCAGCCTCGGCGTCCTCACCGGCCTCAAGCGCGGCCGGCCCGTCGACACCACCGTGCTGCTGCTGACCCTCGTCGTCATCTCCGTCCCGACCTTCGTCACCGGACTGCTGCTCCAGCTCCTCCTGGGCGTCAAATGGGGCTGGATCAAACCGGCCGTCTCCTCCGGAGCCCCGCTCGACGAACTGATCGTCCCCGGACTCGTCCTCGCCTCGGTCTCCCTCGCGTACGTCACCCGGCTCACCCGCACCTCGATCGCCGAGAACAAGCGCGCCGACTACGTCCGCACCGCCGTCGCCAAGGGCCTGCCACGCCACCGGGTCATCACCCGCCACCTGCTGCGCAACAGCCTCATCCCCGTGGTGACCTTCATCGGCACCGATGTCGGCGCGCTCATGGGCGGGGCCATCGTCACCGAACGGATCTTCAACATCCACGGCGTCGGCTACCAGCTCTACCAGGGCATCCTCCGCCAGAACACCCAGACCGTCGTGGGCTTCGTGACCGTCCTCGTCCTGGTCTTCCTGGTGGCGAACCTGCTCGTCGACCTCCTGTACGCCGTCCTTGACCCGAGGATCCGCTATGCCTGAGCAGCCTCAGCCGTTCGACGACGGCCGCGCGATCGACCACACCGGCGCCGGAGGAGCGTCCGACCTCGCGACGGCCGAAGGAGAGACACTGGAGAAGACCCCGGGCGGCCCCGAAGGGACCGGCCCCGACCGCACACCCCGCTCGCTCTGGTCCGACGCCTGGCACGACCTGCGCCGCAACCCCGTCTTCATCGTCTCCGGCCTGATCATCGTCTTCCTGGTCGTCATCGCGATCTGGCCGCAGCTCATCGCCGACGGCAACCCGCTCGACTGCGACCTCGCCAAGGCCCAGGAAGGCTCCCAGCCCGGCCACCCCTTCGGCTTCAACGGCCAGGGCTGCGACGTCTACACCCGCACGGTCTACGGGGCCAGGGCCTCCGTGCAGGTCGGCCTCTTCGCCACCCTCGGCGTCACCCTCCTCGGCTCCGTCCTCGGCGGCCTCGCCGGCTTCTACGGCGGCGGCTGGGACGGCGTCCTCTCCCGGATCACCGACGTCTTCTTCGCCATCCCCGTCGTCCTCGGCGGCCTCGTCCTCCTCTCCGTCGTCAGCGACAACAGCGTCTGGCCCGTCATCGGCTTCATGGTCCTGCTCGGCTGGCCGCAGCTCTCCCGCATCGCCCGCGGCTCCGTCATCACCGCCAAACAGAACGACTACGTCCAGGCCGCCCGCGCGCTCGGCGCCTCCAACTCCCGGATGCTGCTCCGGCACATCGCGCCCAACGCCCTCGCGCCCGTCATCGTCGTCGCGACCATCGCCCTCGGCACGTACATCGCGCTCGAAGCGACGCTCTCCTTCCTCGGCGTCGGCCTCAAGCCCCCCACCGTCTCCTGGGGCATCGACATCTCCTCGGCCGCCGCCTACGTGCGCAACGCACCGCACATGCTGCTCTGGCCCTCCGGCGCCCTCGCCATCACCGTGCTCGCCTTCATCATGCTCGGCGACGCCGTCCGCGACGCCCTCGACCCCAAGCTGAGGTAGGGACCCATGCTGCTCGAAGTGCGCGACCTGCACGTGGAGTTCCACACCCGGGACGGAGTCGCCAAGGCGGTCAACGGCGTCGACTACTCCGTCGACGCGGGGGAGACCCTCGCCGTGCTCGGCGAGTCCGGCTCCGGCAAGTCCGTCACCGCCCAGGCCGTCATGGGCATCCTCGACATCCCCCCGGGCCGGATCACCCGGGGCGAGATCCTCTTCCAGGGCCAGGACCTGCTGAAGCTCAAGGAGGAGGAGCGGCGCAGGATCAGGGGCGCCAAGATGGCGATGGTCTTCCAGGACGCGCTGTCCTCCCTCAACCCCGTCATCAGCGTCGGCGACCAGCTCGGCGAGATGTTCCAGGTCCACCGGGGCATGTCGCGCAAGGACTCCAGGGCCAGGGCGATCGAGCTGATGGACCGGGTCCGCATCCCCGCCGCCAAGGAACGCGTCGGCCAGTACCCCCACCAGTTCTCCGGCGGGATGCGCCAGCGCATCATGATCGCCATGGCGCTCGCCCTCGAACCCGAGCTGATCATCGCCGACGAGCCCACCACCGCCCTCGACGTCACCGTCCAGGCCCAGGTCATGGACCTGCTCGCCGAGCTCCAGCGCGAACTCAACATGGGCCTCATCCTCATCACCCACGACCTCGGCGTCGTCGCCGACGTCGCCGACAGGATCGCCGTCATGTACGCGGGCCGGATCGTCGAACGCGCCCCCGTCCACGAGATCTACAAGGCCCCCGCCCACCCCTACACCAAGGGCCTCCTCGAATCGATCCCCCGCCTCGACCAGAAGGGCCGGGAGCTCTACGCGATCAAGGGCCTGCCGCCCAACCTGCTGGACATCCCGCCCGGCTGCGCCTTCAACCCGCGCTGTCCGATGGCCCGGGACCGCTGCCGTACCGACGTGCCCCCGCTGTACGAGGTGACCGAGTCCCCCGTGCCGCGCGCCAGCGCCTGCCACTTCTGGAAGGAGTGCCTCCATGGCTGAGGCCATCCTCGAAGTCCGGGACCTCCACAAGCACTACCCGCTGACCCGGGGCATCCTCTTCAAGAAGCAGGTCGGCGCGGTCAAGGCCGTCGACGGCGTCGACTTCGACCTCGCCGCCGGAGAGACCCTCGGCATCGTCGGCGAGTCCGGCTGCGGGAAGTCGACCGTCGCGAAGATGCTGGTCAACCTGGAACAGCCGTCGTCCGGCACCATCCGCTACAAGGGCGAGGACCTCGCCACCCTCTCCCCGCGCGCCCTCAAGGCCGTCCGCCGCAACATCCAGATGGTCTTCCAGGACCCGTACACCTCGCTCAACCCGCGCATGACCGTCGGCGACATCATCGGCGAGCCGTACGAGATCCACCCCGAGGTCGCCCCCAAGGGGGACCGCCGCCGCAAGGTCCAGGACCTCCTCGACGTCGTCGGCCTCAACCCCGAGTACATCAACCGCTACCCGCACCAGTTCTCCGGCGGCCAGCGCCAGCGCATCGGCATCGCCCGGGGACTCGCGCTCCAGCCCGAGATCATCGTCGCCGACGAACCGGTCTCCGCCCTCGACGTCTCCGTCCAGGCCCAGGTCGTCAACCTCCTGGAGAAGCTCCAGTCCGAGTTCTCCCTCTCGTACGTGTTCATCGCCCACGACCTGTCGATCGTCCGGCACATCTCCGACCGCGTCGGCGTCATGTACCTCGGGCGGATCGTCGAGATCGGCAGCGACGCCCAGATCTACGACCACCCCACCCACCCCTACACCCAGGCGCTGCTCTCCGCCGTCCCCGTCCCCGACCCCGACGCCCGCGCCCACCGCGAACGCATCATCCTCAGCGGCGACGTCCCCTCCCCGGCGAACGTCCCCTCCGGCTGCCGCTTCCGCACCCGCTGCTGGAAGGCCCAGGAACGCTGCTCCCTGGAGATCCCCGAACTGGCCGTCCCCGCCGTCTTCCGCCTCGTCGACAGCCCGGCCAAGCACGACTCGGCCTGCCACTTCGCCGAGGAGAAGCAGGTCGTCC
This sequence comes from Streptomyces sp. NPDC059247, assembly GCF_042754005.1. Lineage (NCBI taxonomy): Bacteria > Bacillati > Actinomycetota > Actinomycetes > Kitasatosporales > Streptomycetaceae > Streptomyces > Streptomyces sp. NPDC059247. The sequence continues at coordinate 9,509 of NZ_JBHYZW010000014.1, read as the reverse complement.
CGCCGGAGAACGGCACCACCGACGGCACGCCCCCCGACCCGGCCCGACCCCGGCCCGACCAGAGCGGACCGGCCCCGGAAACCGGCCCCGGCCCGACCTGACCCCGGCCCGACCGGGCCGGACCGGGGGCAGGAAACGGCCCCGGCCCGCCGGAGCGCGTACGGCCGTACGGGCGCCACGGGCCCGCCGGAACGGCCGTGCCGCACCGGCCGGCCACCCTTCGCGCACGGGTTCCCCGGAACCGCTTGTGCCCGGCCGTGGCAACCGTGAGTATCGGGTCCGTGACTGTGACACGCCCGGCACGCCTCACCGGCGCCGCGCTCTGCGCCGCCCTCACCCTCCTCGCCACCATATGGGTGCTCAAGGACCTCGCCGCCCTCGGTTCCCCCGCCGACCTGGCGTGGTACTGGGCCGGGGACCACCACTTCCTCATCCGGGGACGCTCCGCCACCTCCCTCGCCGACCCCGTCCTCCTCCTCGTCTCCGCCGTCACCGCCGTCGCCTCGATCCGCTCCCGGCACGCCGCCTCCGCCCTCGCCGCGACCGGCTCCGCCACCCTCGCCGTACGGCTCCCCGGCCTCTGGTCGCACGACAGCGGCGTCCTCGTCACCGCCCTGCTCGCCCTCGCCCTCGCCGCCGGACTCCTCGCCGTCGCCACCGTCGGCCGCCGCCGGGCCGCCGGGCACGAGCAGCTCCCCACCCGCCCCCGCACCGGCCCCGCCGTCGCCGCCGGAACCCTCCTCGCCGTCGCCGCGCTCGCCCTGGCCGCCTGGGAGCTGTACTGGGCCTCCCAACTGCCCCTGGAGATCACCGTCGACCGGTTCACCGGCGGCCGGTCCGTCCTCAAGGCGGCCCTCGCCCCGCCGCCCGCCTGGCTCTCCCTCGTCCTCGTCGCCCTCTACGGCACGGCCGCCGTCGCCGCCCTCACCCGCGCCCGGCACGCCCGCGCCCTCGGGCTGCTCGCCGGGACGTTCCTCGCCCTCGGCGGCCTCGCCGAGACCGCCAGGACCGTCCGCTACGAACTCGTCGGCCACTTCGCCGACATCCCCACCGCCGACCGCCTCGCCGTCCTCACCGCCGCCTACGGGCTGCTCGCCGGAGCCGCCGTCCTCGCCCTCCTCGCCGGGCGCGGCGCCCCCGCCCCGCCGCCCGCACCCCACCCCTCGTACCGGACCGCGCCCCCGGCCCCGCCGTACCCCCCGCCGCCCGGCTGGTGAAGCGGACCGCGCGACGAGCGGCCGGTCCGCGTCGGGAGGCCACCGGAAACCCGCTCCCGTCCCCTCTTTCCGGGGGCGATGAATTCGGCCAATCCCCAGGAGCCGTACGGGGCTTCCGGAACGGCCGGTTCCCGGTCGCGGGAACCGGCCGCCCCGACCGCCCGAGGGGTCCCCTCCGTCACGCGCGCCGCAGGACGTGCGCCACCGGCCGCCCGTCCGGCGGGGGACGGGGGGCCACCACCGGACGAGGACCCGGAGCCGGTGGGACCGGTCGGCGCCCGGACCGGACCGGACGAGGACCACGCGCTCCCCGCCGGGCGCGACCGGGGAACCGCGCGGAACCCCCCGCGCGAAGCGCCGGGTCCTGGTGTGCCGACGGGGGAGGAAGAGCCCGTCGGGGGAGTCGGCGGGCGGCTGCGGAGGCACGGTCGAACGGCCGAAAGTAGCGCTGTGCGCCCCCCTCGTGCCTCCGTCCGCCGACCGATGCGATGGCACGGATAGTTATGATCCGTAGCGCTAGGTGGGTATGTACCCGGCTGGCACATGCGCCTGGCCCGAACCGTTCGAATACTCAAACGTCTGACCGAAGAAGTGTGGAGGTGAACCGCCGTGGCACTCTCGATCTCCGTGGTGGTGCTGATGGCGATCGTCGTCTTCCTTCTGATCCGGAAATCCGGGCTGAAGGCCGGACACGCGGCGGTCTGCGCACTCCTGGGTTTCTACCTGGCCAGCTCGTCCCTCGCTCCTTCCATCAGCACCCTCACCACCAATGTGGCGGGCATGATCGGGGGCCTCAAGTTCTGAGCCGACCCACGTCCTGACCTTTCTCCGGCCCGGACCTCGTAGGGTGGGGACATGTCCGATCTCCCCGCCCGCCGTCTGCTGCTCGTGCACGCGCACCCGGACGACGAGTCGATCAACAACGGCGTCACCATGGCCAGGTACGCGGCCGAGGGCGCCCTCGTCACCCTCGTCACCTGCACCCTCGGCGAGGAGGGCGAGGTCATCCCGCCCGGTCTCGCCCATCTGGCGCCCGACCGGGAGGACCGGCTCGGTCCGCACCGCGCCGACGAACTGGCCGACGCGATGAAGGAACTGGGCGTCACCGACCACCGGTTCCTCGGCGGCCCCGGCCGCTTCCGCGACTCCGGGATGATGGGCGCCGAACAGAACCGGCGCGCCCACGCGTTCTGGAACACCGACGTCGACACCGCCGCCCCCCACCTCGTCGAGGTGATCAGGGAGACCCGCCCGCAGGTCCTCGTCACCTACGACCCCGACGGCGGCTACGGCCACCCCGACCACATCCAGGCGCACCGGGTCGCCACCCGCGCCGCCGAACTCGCCGCCGACCCGGCCTTCCGCCCCGACCTCGGCCCGGCCCACGCCATCGCCAAGATCTACTGGAACCGCGTCCCGCGCCCGGTCGCCGAGGCGGGGTTCGCCCGGCTGCGCGCCGAGGGCTCCGTCTTCCCCGCCGACGCCACGATCGGCGACGTGCCCGGAGTCGTCGAGGACGACCGGATCACCGCCGCGATCGGGGCGGGCCCCGAGCTGACCGCCCGCAAGAGCGCGGCGATGGCCGCGCACCTCACCCAAGTCGCCGTGGACGGGCCGTTCTTCGCCCTCTCCAACGACCTGGGCCAGCCCCTCTTCACCACCGAGTACTACGAACTGGCGCACGGTGTCCCCGGGGCCCCCGCCGGAACCCGCGAGACGGACCTCTTCGCGGGGGTGACCGCGTGAACGCCCCCGTCGCCTCCCCGGTCTCCCGCAACGCCCGGTTCGCCTGGTACGCGGGCCTCGCCGTCCTCGGACTGCTCGTCGGCGCGGCGGGCGCGCTCGTCCAGGCCGCCTGGTTCCCCGGCGGTCTGCTCCTCGGCCTCCTCGCCACCGCCGGTCTCTTCTACGGCGGGCTGCGCGCCACCGGCACCCAGACCGGCGTCGCCGCGGGCGGCGCCGGCTGGCTCGTCGCGGTGATCCTGCTCAGCTTCGGACGCCCCGAGGGCGACGGGGTGTTCGGCGGCGGAGTCGGCGAGCTGCTGTTCCTCTTCGGGGGCATGGCCGTCGCTGTGATGTGCACCACGCTGTCCCGGCTGCCGCGTCCGACGGCGTGAACAGGCCGACTTGACCCCCTGACCGCCTGACTTCGGCCGGATTGACCGTCGTACGTCCCCCAGGGGTCGGGTATGTGACGGCGGCGGCCAGTATGGTGGTGCGCGCCGCCGAACCGCCCGGGACAACACGAGCATCAGCAAGAGCGGGCGGTGGAGCCAACCGGGAGATCCTGCTTTGAGTCGTGAAACTGGTCGAGAGACTGACAGCCCGTCCTCCGGCGCCCAGGGGCGCGGTGGAGCCGCGTACCCCTCGGGTACCCCGCCGTACGGATCCCGTCAGTATCCGTCGCTCCATCCCACGCAGGACGCGGCGGAGGAGACCGCCGCGTCCGCGCCGCCCGAGGAGCCCAAGACCGAGACGACCTTGACGACCCGCATCCGGATCAACATCCCGGGGTCGCGTCCGATCCCGCCGGTCGTGGTCCGCAAGACGGTCAACGAGGCGCCCGCGCCGGAACCGGCGGCCGAGCCCGCTCCCGCCGTGGAGCCGGAGCCCGAGCCGACGGCGGCCCCCGAGCCGCCGCGCGCCGAGGAACCGAAGGCCAAGGAGCCCAGCGACTGGTTCGCCCCCCGCAAGGCGGCGCCCCAGGCCCCGGCCGCCACCCCGGCAGCCGCTCCCGCCGCTCCCGCCCCGGCCCAGGCCCCGAGGCCCGCTCCGGGCCCCCTCGGGCCAGACACCCAAGGCACGGGCTTCGCGGGCTCGGCGACCTCCGGCGTCCCGACGGTCGGCAGCACCCCGTCGAGCCGCCCGGTCACCTCCGGCCTCCCGACCCCGGGCAACCCGCTGTACGACAGCGGCACCCCGGCCGGGGGAACCCCGCTGTACGACGGCACCCCGGCCGGAGGCACCCCCGTGTACGGCGGGACCCCGCCGGGGGGCACGCCCCTGTACGACGGGACCCCGGCGGGCGGTACGCCGCTGTACGACGGCGCTCCCGCGTACGAGGGCGTCCCCGCGTACGACGGGACCCCGGCCGGAGGCACCCCCGTGTATGGGGGCACTCCGGCGGGAGGGACCCCGACGTACGACGGGACCCCGCCGGGCGGTACGCCGATGTACGACGGCACCCCCGCGTACGACGGCACCCCCGCGGGGGGAACCCCGGTGTACGGCGGGACGCCCGCGCAGTCCGGTCCCGCGGCCCCCACCGGCCCCACCACCGGGCCGGTCACCGGTACCGCCTCGCTGGGCGTCCCCGGCACCGCCCCCTTCCCGGGCGGCCAGGGCCAGGGCGCGGCCTCCCCGTTCCCCACCGCCCCCGGCGGCACCGCCCCGCGCCTCTCCGACGACACCGCGATCCTGACCCCGCAGATCCCCGCACCGGTGCCGGGCACCGGCCAGGGCACCGGCCCCGGCCAGGGCGGCGGCGCGGGCCGGGTCTCCGGGGACACGCTCACCAGCGGCATCCCGGTCGTCCCGCCGAAGGCGGCCCGGCCGAACCTCACCCCGCGCATCGAGGAGACGGCGGCCCCCGCCCCCGCCCCGGCCCCCGCGCCCGCCCCGCGCCCGGCGGCGTCCGCCGCACCGGCGAAGAAGGGCCGCTCCAAGCTGGTCCTCCTCGCCGTCGCCGCCCTCGGCCTCGCGGGGGTCGCCTACGGCGCCGGACTGCTGCTCAACCACTCCGACGTGCCCAAGGGCACCACGGTCCTCGGGGTGGACATCGGCGGCGGTACGAAGGAGGAGGCCGTCAACACGCTGGAGGCGGCCCTGGGCAAGCGGGCCCGCACCCCGCTCCAGCTCGACATCGGCGGCAGCAAGGTCCAGCTCGCCCCGGACAAGGCGGGCCTGGCGCTGGACAGCCAGGAGACCGTCAGGGGCGCCGCGGGCAGCGACTACAACCCGGTGTCGGTGATCGGCTCCCTCTTCGGCGGCGAGCGGGTCGCCAGCCCGGTCCTCCCCGTCGACGAGGAGAAGCTCGCGGTCGCGCTGACCGACCTCGCGGGCTCGGCCGCCTCGGCGACCGACGGCACGATCCTCTTCTCCCCCGGCAAGGTCACCCCGGTCGAGGGCAAGCCCGGCAAGGGCCTCGACGTGCGGCTCTCGATGATCTCTGTGAGGGACGCGTTCCGCGCCCAGGTGGAGACCGGCCGGTCCACGGTGGTCGTGCTGCCGGTCACGGTCCGTCAGCCGAGCATCTCCAAGGCGGAGCTGGACCGGGCCATGCGGGAGTTCGCCGAGCCCGCCATGTCCGACCGCATCACGATCATCGCGGGCGGCAAGCAGATCCAGTTCGGCCCGACGCGCTCGCTGCCGCAGATCCTCTCGATGAAGGCCATCGAGGGGCGTCTGGTCGAGGTCTACGACAAGAAGGCGATCGAGCGGCTCCTCGACGGCGCCTTCGACGGGGTCATGATCACCAAGGGCGACGGGACCAAGCACCAGGTGTCCGCCGACGACGTGGCCTTCGTGATGCGGGACGCCCTCCTCGGCAGGACGAAGGCGGAGCGGACGAAGACGATCGACCTCAGCGGCGAGGGCTGACGGTCCCTCCGTGAGCCGCCCCCGAGTCCCCGTCCGACCCCTGTCGGCCGGGGACTCGGCGCGTACGGCCCGGGGGCCTTCAGTTGAGCCGGGCGCGGGCCGCGCGGGCGCGCAGCCGGATCGTGGCGGCGGCCTCGGGGTCGACCGCGTCCATCACTCGCGCGTACGTCTCCATCTCGGCCGCCCCGGTGAGGAAGTCGCCGCGCCGGACGAGCAGCTCGGCGCGTTCCTGACGGAGGCGGGCCGGGTGGGAGGGCAGCAGCAGGGCGAGCTCCACCGCCCACAGGGCGACGTCGGAGCGTTCGGGGCGGGGGGCCGCCCAGGCGCGGATGTTGTTGAGGACGCGCAGCGCGATCGCGCCGGGTTCGGCGGGCCGCAGCATCGAGCGGTCGAGGGCCTCGCCGGTCGCACCGGCCACCAGGAGTTCGGCGTCGGTCCCGGTCATGGCCCGGCCGCCCGCGAACGGGTCGGCGAGGTCCAGATCGGCCGGGTCGCCGAAGCCCACCACGAAGTGGCCGGGAAGCCCGAGCCCGTACACGGGGGCACCGGCCCGCCGGGCGACCTCCATCCAGACCACGGACAGCAGGATCGGCAGTCCGCGGTGGCGCCGGAGCACCTCGTGGAGCAGGGAGGACTCCAGCCGCTGGTAGTCGGCGGGGACGCCGACGAAGCCCTCGCGTCCGCCGAGGAGCCCGGCGAGGGTGCCGGTCCAGTCGCCGGTGACCCGGGTCGCGTACGGGACGAGCCCGGCGAGGCGGTCGAGTTCGATCTCGGCCTCGTTCAGGTCGTGCCGGGTCACGGAGGGGTCGGCGACCGCCCCGATCAGCAGGCAGAGCCGGGCCAGGTCGGGCCGTTCGGAGCGGGCCTCCTCGGCGAACTCCCGCCGCCAGTCCGGCGGGTCCTGCGGGGACGCGTCCGGCGTCACGCCGCCGCCCACCGGTAGTGGTGGTAGTGGTGGTGGGGGGCGAAGCCGAGCCCGTCGTAGAGGGCGCGCGCCCCGTCGTTGTCCGCCTCCACCTGGAGCCAGGCGGCCGACGCGCCCTCGTCGAGGGCCTGTCGGGCGAGGGCGGCCATGACGGCGGTCGCCAGCCCCCGGCGCCGCTGCTCCGGATCGACCTCGACGGCCATGAACCCGGCCCAGCGTCCGTCGACGACGCACCGGCCGATGGCCGCGGGCACCTCGCCGGGGCCGGGCACGGACGCGAACCAGGTGCTGGGGCCCGAGGCGAGGACCGCGCGCACCGCGGGCCCCGGCTCGCCGGAGCGCTGGTAACGGCGGAGCCAGGGGTCGTCGACGGCGCGGGAGAGACGGACGGCGGAGACGTCGGCGTCGAGGTCGCCGATCGGGGCGAGGGCCCCGGTCCGCACCTCGGCGGAGACCTCGCGGCGCCAGCCGAGCCGGTCGAGTGCGGCGCAGAGCATCTCCTGGGTGCCCTCGGCGCCGGTGGCGGTCTGGACGTACGCGGGGAGCTCCCGGGCCGCGTACCAGGCGCGTGCGTGCTCCAGGGCCTCCTCCACGGGCCGCCCGGGGTCGCCCAGCGGGAGCAGGGAGTTGGCGCGGCGGGTGAATCCGTCGGCGGCCCGCAGGGTCCACTCGCCGAGGGCCTCGCTCTCGACCGGCTGCCAGGCGCGCGCGGTGGCCCGCGCGAGTTCGGCGAAGGTGGCGGAGGGGCCCCGGCGGCGGGCCGGGGCGGCGGGGACGAGCTTCCCGGCGACCAGCGAGGATTCCGCGATCCGGACGCTCTCGCCGCTCTTTCGTGTGACCAGCAGCACAGCGTCGTCCCATGATGTGAGAACCCCGACCGCGTCGGTGAACCTGGCGCCCGCCTCGGGCTCCTCCGTCACGTACCGAACGGAGACACGTTTTCCCACGTCAATGCTGGTAATTCGGACCTCTAGACGTCCACCGCCGGTGAATTCCACAGCTTCTCCGCCCCTCCTGTTCGGATCGCCCCCGAGAACGGAGATACTAGGTGCGGGCATCGACGACGCCGCGCTCCCGCGCAGACCAGCCCTATCGAGGAGGAACGACAGCGTGACCTACGTCATCGCGCAGCCTTGTGTCGACGTGAAGGACAAGGCGTGCATCGAGGAGTGCCCCGTCGACTGCATCTACGAGGGCAAGCGGTCCTTGTACATCCACCCGGACGAATGCGTCGACTGCGGGGCCTGTGAGCCGGTCTGCCCGGTCGAGGCGATCTTCTACGAGGACGACACCCCGGAGGAGTGGAAGGAGTACTACAAGGCGAACGTCGAGTTCTTCGACGAGCTCGGTTCGCCCGGTGGCGCCTCCAAGCTCGGTGAGATCGAGCGGGACCACCCCTTCATCGCCGCCCTGCCGCCGCAGAACGGCTGATCGACCGCATCCGGTCCCGTACGGCGTCGGCCGCCGTGCGGGACCGAGGCGTTTCTCCGTACGTACAGGAAGTGAGAGCGAACCCGTGAGCGCAGTCTCTTCGCGCCTGCCCGTCTTCCCCTGGGACAAGCTGGAGCCGTACAAGAAGACGGCCCTGGCGCACCCGGACGGGATCGTGGACCTGTCGGTGGGCACACCCGTCGACCCGGTTCCCGCGCTGATCCAGGAGGCTCTGGTGGCGGCGGCGGACTCGCCGGGCTATCCGACGGTGTGGGGCACGAAGGAGCTGCGGGACGCGCTGACCGGCTGGTGCGGCCGTCGGCTCGGCGCGGTGGGCCTCGTCCACGAGAACGTGCTGCCGGTGGTCGGCTCCAAGGAACTGGTGGCGTGGCTGCCGACGCAGCTGGGACTCGGTGCCGGGGACGAGGTCGCGTACCCGCGCCTCGCCTACCCGACGTACGAGGTCGGCGCGCGGCTCTGCGGCGCGACGCCCGTCGTCTACGACGACCCGGTGGCCGATCTGGACCCGGCCCGGGTCAGGCTGCTCTGGCTCAACTCCCCGTCCAACCCGACCGGGAAGGTCCTCGGCAAGGAGGAGCTGACCCGGATCGTGGCCTGGGCGCGCGAGCACGGCGTGCTGGTCTTCTCCGACGAGTGCTACCTGGAACTGGGCTGGGAGGCCGAGCCGGTCTCCGTCCTGCACCCGGACGTCTGCGGTGGCTCGTACGAGGGGATCGTCGCCGTCCACTCGCTGTCCAAGCGCTCCAACCTGGCCGGATACCGGGCGGCGTTCGCCGCCGGTGACGCGGCGGTGCTCGGCGAGCTGCTCCAGATCCGCAAGCACGGCGGCATGATGACGGCGGCCCCGGTGCAGGCGGCGACGGTGGCGGCGCTCGGTGACGACGCGCACGTGGCCGAGCAGCGGGAGCGGTACGCGGCCCGGCGGGCGGCGCTGCGGACGGCGCTTGAGGCGCACGGCTTCCGGATCGAGCACAGCGAGGCGAGCCTGTACCTGTGGGCGAGCCGGGACGAGCCGTGCTGGGACACCGTGGCGTACCTGGCGGAGAAGGGCGTCCTGGTGGCGCCCGGCGACTTCTACGGCGAGGCGGGGGAGCGGTTCGTGCGGGTCGCGTTCACGGCGACGGACGAGCGGGTGGCGGCGGCCGTCGAGCGGCTGGGCTGACCCGGGGGGACACCGCGCGCCGCCGGGCCCCCCGGAGGCGCCGGTCCTCCGGAATGCCGAGGCCCGAGGGCCCGGTCTTCCTCCGACCAGGAGACCTCGTCCACCAGAGCACGTCCGTCGCGGACCACGGATACGTCCACCAGCTCCAGTACAT
>NZ_JBHYZW010000013.1:0-196667 GCF_042754005.1 Streptomyces sp. NPDC059247 | reverse complement strand
GGGACGGTCCGGACCCACCGGGCGGCCTGTTCGGGGGTCTGCTCGCCGTCCAGGACGAGCCGGAATCCCCACAGGGCCGCGTCGAGCCACGCGGGCCCGCGCATCACCCACGCCCAGTCGATCATCCGTACCCGGCCGCTCCGCTCGACCATGAAGTTCGAGGCGGCCGGGTCGGAGTGCACGAGCCGGTCCCCGGTCAGGAGCGGCCGGTCGGCGGGGGCGCAGTACTCGCCCCACCGCTCCCAGGGTGTGCGCCGGACCTGTTCGGGGGCGGGGAGCAGGCTCAGCTCGTGGAGGACGGCGGCGACGTCTTCGAGGTGGTCGCCGTCGTCACCGAAGTAGGTCCAGGCCGACGCCTGGAGCCCTTCGAAGCACACCAGCAGCCAGCCCGCCCGCCCTCTCCTCCCACAGGACCGCCGGGGCGCCGGCGGGAAGGAAGGGCGCGACGACTGCCTCGGTCTCCAGCTCGCCGATCCGCTCGTGGTCCAGGGGCAGGCCCTTGATGAACACCATGCCGCCGCCCGAGGACGGCCAGGCCCAGGAGGCGAGGGCGGGTCGGCGCGTTCCGCACCGTCCTGACGGGGCTCACGCAGGCGGAGGTGGACGGCGGGCTGGAGTTCCCGGCCGCCTGCCGGACGCTCGCGACGGCGTACAGGGCGGGTGTGCGGCCCTGGGCGAGCTGGGCGACTACGACCGGAACCAGTTCACCCGCCAGTGCCGGGCGACCGGCACCGCGTACCCCTTCGGGTGGCGGCACACCGACGCGAAGGGCGTTTCACCGAGGCATACGGGCTGGACCGGCGCCCGGGGACCGCACGGGCCCTGGAGGTCGCCGGTCTGCCGCTCGAAGGACGGCACCACCGTGGTGAGGACGACGCGTGGAACATCGCGGCGCTCGTCCTGCGCCTCGCGGAACGCGGCGCGTGGCCGGACGACGGGACCGACGGGACCGACGGGACCAGCGGGCGGCCCGGGACCGCCGGGCAGGGGACGCGGGGGTCCCGGCTACCCTGGCGCCGGACCCGAGGAGGAACGCATGGGGCGGATGCCGTCGGCCGTACGGCGCAGGCAGTTGGTCGAAGCCGCGATCAGGGCGATGACCAGGGACGGCGTCGCCAGGACCACCACCCGCTCGATCTGCGCGGAGGCGGGGGTCTCGCTGAGCGTCTTCCACTACTGCTTCGAGTCGAAGCAGGCGCTCCTGGAGGCCGCGATCGGGACCATCACCGGCAACAACCTCGCACGGGTGATGCCCGCGGTCGAGCGGGGCGCCACCCTGCGGGAGACCGTGCGGGGCGCGCTCCAGACGTACTGGGACCACGTCACGGCCCGTCCGGGCGAGCACATGCTCACGTACGACCTCACCCAGTACGCCCTGCGGGAGCCCGGGTTCGAGCATCTGGCCCGTGCGCAGTACGAGCAGTACGTGACGGCGGCGGGCTCGCTGATCGAGCAGGTCCGTGAGACGCGGGGGCTGGCGCCCCGGGTGCCGGTGGAGTCGCTCGCGCGGTGTCTGGCGGCGGCGATCGACGGTCTCACGCTGCAGTTCCTGGTCCTCGGCGACGAGCGGGCGGCGGCCGAGCAACTGGACCTGACGGCGGATCAACTCGTACGCCTGATAGAGGGTTGAGTCCGGAGGGGACATTCCCCCAGGGAGTGCGGCGGGGCCGTCGGGACTCGTACGGACTCCACCAGGTCATCCGTCCCGGACTCTTGACTCACTCCGTCATCACCGCGATCCTCGGGGCGCCCGGTACTCCCCCACCGTCCGGAGGCTTCCCAGAGATGACCCGACCCTTCACGCGCCGGACGGGTGGCCGATCCGTCCTCCTGGCGCTGTTCCTGGCCCTGGCCGCCGTGCTCTTCGGCTCCGGTCCCGTCCCCGCCGCGGCGGCGGGCGGCGACTGGTGGGAGCCCGTCTCCCGGCCCGCCGCCGATTCGCGGATCAACGTCACGGGGACGCCGTTCACCGGGACGGATGCGCGGGGGAAGGTGCGCGGTTTCGTCGACGCGCACAACCACCTCATGTCCAACGAGGGCTTCGGCGGCCGGCTCATCTGCGGCCAGACCTTCGCCGAGGGCGGCGCCCCGGAGGCGCTCAAGGACTGTCCCGAGCACTATCCCGACGGCTCGGGCGCGCTGTTCGAGAACATCACGGGCGGCGCGGACGGCCATCACGACCCGGTCGGCTGGCCGACGTTCAAGGACTGGCCCGCCAACAACTCCCTGACGCACCAGCAGAACTACTACGCGTGGGTGGAGCGCGCCTGGCGCGGCGGGCAGCGGGTCCTCGTCAACGACCTGGTGACGAACGGCCTGATCTGCTCGATCCTGCCCCGTGACCGGAGCTGCGACGAGATGACCTCGATCCGCCTCCAGGCCCGCAAGACGTACGAGCTCCAGGACTACGTCGACCGGCAGTACGGCGGTCCGGGCAAGGGCTGGTTCCGCGTCGTCACCAGCGCCGCGCAGGCGCGTTCGGTGATCGAGCAGGGCAAGCTCGCGGTCGTCCTGGGCGTGGAGACCTCGGAGCCGTTCGGCTGCAAGCAGATCCTGGACGTCGCCCAGTGCGGCAAGGAGGACATCGACCGCGGTCTCGACGAGCTGTACGGGCTCGGGGTGCGCAGCATGTTCCTGTGCCACAAGTTCGACAACGCCCTGTGCGGTGTCCGTTTCGACGAGGGCGCGATCGGTACGGCGGTCAACATCGGTCAGTTCCTGTCCACGGGCACCTTCTGGGCCACGGAGAAGTGCGCGGGTGCGCAGCACGACAACCCGATCGGGCTCGTGGCGGCGCCGGTGATGGCGTCGAAGCTCCCGGTAGGCGTGAGCGTCCCCTCGTACGCCTCCGACGCGAAGTGCAACACCCGGGGGCTGACGCGGCTCGGCGAGTACGCGCTGCGGGGCATGATGGACCGGGGCATGATGCTGGAGCTCGACCACATGAGCGTGAAGGCCGCCGGGCGGGCCCTCGACATCCTGGAGTCCCAGGAGTACCCCGGGGTGATCTCCAGCCACAGCTGGATGGACCTGGACTGGACCGAGCGGCTCTACCGGCTCGGCGGTTTCGTCGCCCAGTACATGCACGGCGCGGAGGGCTTCGTCGGTGAGGCGGGCCGGAAGGCGGCGCTGCGGGCGAAGTACGGGGTCGGGCTCGGCTACGGCACCGACATGAACGGGGTCGGCGGCTGGCCGGGTCCGGTGGGCGCCGACGCGCCGAACGCGGTGAAGTACCCCTTCCGTAGCTTCGACGGCGGATCGGTCCTCGACCGGCAGGTGACCGGAGAGCGCACCTGGGACCTGAACACCGACGGCGCCGCGCACAACGGCATGGTGCCGGACTGGGTCGAGCAGATCCGGCTCACCGGCGGCGGGCAGGGCGTGGTGGACGAGCTGGCGCGCGGCGCGGAGTCGTACCTGACGACCCTGAAGGCGACCGAGGACCACGAGATGGGTGTGGACCTGGCGGCGGGCGCGCCCGCCTCGGCCAGTTCCTCGGAGTGGAACCCGTTCACGAGCTACGCCCCGGGCCGGGCCGTGGACGGCGACGTCGGCACCCGCTGGGCCAGTGACTGGTCGGACGACCAATGGCTGGGCGTGGATCTCGGGGCCGTGCGCCGGATCAGCCGGGTGACCCTCGACTGGGAGCGGGCGTACGCGCGCCAGTACCGGATCGAGGTGTCGGAGAACGGCACGGACTGGCGGACGGTGTGGTCCACGAGCACCGGGGACGGCGGTTACGACACGGCCGAGTTCCCGTCGACGTCGGCCCGGCACGTGCGGGTGCACGGCGAGCGGCGGGCGACCCAGTGGGGCTACTCGCTCCACGAGGTCTCGGTGCACCGGGCCTGACCCGCGCGTACGACCGGCCGGATCCGTCAGGGGTCCGGCCGGTCCTGTTCCCGGGGCGGCCGTCCGGCTCCCCGGGGGCGGCCGGTCCTGTTCCGGGGAGGGCCGTCCCGGCCCCTCGTGCCGCTCCGTCCGCCGGTGAGGGATCATGGGAGCCGGAACGTGGAAGGGACGGAACGGACGATGAGGCACCGCAGTGTCGCCGACCTGATGACTCCGGCCGCCGTGACGGTGCGCGCGGGGACCTCGTTCAAGGAGATCGCACGGCTCCTCGACGAGTACGGCATCACCGCCGTCCCGGTGGTCGACGACGAGAACCGGCCGGTGGGTGTCGTCTCCGAGGCGGACCTGCTGCGACGGCACACGACGAAGGACGGGCCCAGCACGGCCGGAGCCATGATGTCGAGCCCGGCGGTGACGGCCCGGCCCTCCTGGACGGCGGTCGAGGCCGCCCGGCTCATGGAACGGCACCGGGTGAAGCGGCTCCCGGTGGTCGACGCGGACGGGCTGCTGATCGGCGTGCTCAGCCGCAGTGATCTGCTCCAGCTGTTCCTGCGCAGGGACCGCTCGATCCAGGAGGAGATCCGGGAGGACGTCGTCGTCCGCATCCTGGGCCTCTCGCCCTCCGCCGTGCACATCGACGTCGACGACGGCCGGGTGACGCTGAGCGGCACCGTGGACCGTCCGGGACTCGCCCCGGCGATGCTCCGCCTCTGCGAGTCGGTCGACGGGGTCGTGGAGGTCACCGACCGGCTGGCGTACGGGGAAGGAGCCGGGGCGGACGGTTCCGGGACCGGAACGGGGACGGGGACGGGGTCCACCGGGGGCGGCGGTCCCGTCAGGTGACCGCCTCCGGCCAGCCGTAACCGGGGCCGGTGCGCCGGGGCAGGGTGGCGGCGCCCGCCGCCTCCAGTTCCCGGTCGGCCTCCCTCATCAGCTTGCCCGCCAGGTCCCTCATGGCCCGGCTCGCGGCGATCTCGTCGCCGATCGCGGGCACGTCCACGTCCCCCGGGTCGCACCGGGCCGTGCCGTGGCCCGTGAGGGTCGAGCCGCCGGTGCGCAGCCGGGCCTCGGCCCTGGTCCGGCCGCCGTCCTCGACCAGTTCGACGCCGACCGTCCACTCCTGGGTCCGGGTCATGGGTCCGCCTCCTCGTACAGCGGGCCGCGCGGAAGCGGGGCGCGGCCCCTACCACTTCCAGGATCCCCCGGGAGGAACGCGGGCGCGCGCGGAGGGGCCGGGGCCGTACCGGCGGGTGACCCGTACGGCACAGGCGGTGGCGAGGGCCTTCGAGGCACCGGCCGAAGGGGCCCGGTCCCAGCGGCGCCCCCGGTCCCAGCGGCGGGGAACGTCCCACCCGCGCGGGTCGCGGCGGTGTCGGCGCGGACCCGGTGCCGGGGATCGGCGTCCCGGGTCCTTTCACCCGTCCGATCTGGCGGCGGGTACCGCGCGCGTCCGTCCGCCGGGGTGCCGTTCCGGTGGATCGGGGGGTGGCGGGGACTCGGTCCGCAGATGGTGGGTGAGGCGGGCGCCGAGGTCATCGGTCAGGGGGCCGGTGTGGTCGATCCCGAGCTGGGCGGCCAGGGCCGGGACGTGGAGACGGGCGGCGACTTCGAGCAGCCGGGCATAGCTGTCGACGGAGCAGCGCACGCGGTGCCGGGCGGCCAGGGCGAGGACGAGGGCCAGCGGGGCGGCCGGCCACCACCAGCGGGCCAGCGGCGCGTAGAGCAGGGCCCAGCCGGCGAGGGTGGCGGCCCGTACCAGCGCGGCACGGGCGTCCGCGATCCGGGCGCTCAGCGCCTCGGGGAGGACCGGCTCCAGATACGGCCAGAGGACGGCCAGGTCCAGACGGTGGTCCCGGTCCAGCCGCAATGCGGCGGCCTGGATGCGGTCGCCGCTCCAGGTGGGGCGCTCGGGCCGTTCCGGGGCGAGCCTGGCCCGTCTGCGGGCGGCGGCCCGCAGCAGCGCGGGGGCGGGCCGGTCGGCGGGGTCGGGGGCCATGGCCCGCTTCCGCCGCTCGTGGTACGCGCGGTCGGCCGCGTCCCAGCGGGCCCGTCGGCGCTCCGCCCGGCGCCCGGCCAGGTACGACAGCGGGGCGGGCCAGGTGCGCCAGCCGTCGGCCACCACCAGCCGCTCGACGACCGTGCCCACGGCGGTCGCGACGGTTCCGGCCGCGGCCGAGGCCAGCAGCACGGCCACCAGCAGCACGATCTGCCCGCCGAGGCCGGTCATGACGGGACCGGCGGCGAACGCGGTGATCTCCCGGGCGATCCGGGCGAGGTCCAGCGGGTGCCGCTGGCCGAGCGTGCGGGCCGCGAAGGCGACGGCGAGGTAGAGCGCGCCGGGCAGCACCAGGAGGGACAGCCAGCGTTCGGCGAGCTTCTTGCCCAGCTCGTTCCAGAGGCCGCCCACCTCAGAAGAGCCGTTCCCGCAGGAGGGCCCGGCGGCTGATCGAGCAGACCGGCCTGGCCTCGGCCACCTCGCCGCCGGGCCTGCCCGCGCACCGGCGCAGCGGGCACCGGTAGACGAACTCCAGCGCTTCCAGACCGCTCCCGTCCCGCCCCTGACCGAACCCGTGGAGGCTCACCATGCCGTCGGTCGACTCCCTGAGCACCGAGTCCACTTCGGCGAGGAGGGAGGCGAGTTCCGGATCCTCGCCCGGTGCGCCGGACAGTGCCAGCAGCCGCCCCAGCGGCGTCGCCGGATCGGCCCCTTCGTCACCCAGCAGCTCCCTCAACTCCCCCAGATGCGTGCACACATACGCCAGTCCGGCCGCGACATCCGCCCCCAAGCCAGTCCCCCTCTCTCAGCGCCGGGGCGGTGACCGCGAGCTTTCCCGCACCGCCCCGCGAACGTCCGTCCGACCTGATTCAATGCCGAGATTACCCGGGGGCGGAGGCGACCAGTGGACACTCGCGAGGATGACAACGACCAGTCTCACGACGCTAGTTCGATGGAACTGACCATTCGGCTGCATCGGCTGATGACGCCGTTCCTGGAGACCGGGCAACCCCGACTCGCCCTGGACCCGGATCTGTTGCCCTTGGCGGCCGGTGTGATCCGCCGCGTCGGCGGACGGCTGTACGCGGACACCGTGGCGAGGGAGGACATCGTCGCCGCCCATGTGGTCGCCGTCCTGCTCCACACGCGTCTGGTGGCCCTCGGCGACGAGGCGTCCGAAGCCGACCACACCGCCTGGGCCCTCCTGTCCGAGCGCGTGCGCTTCCTCGACCCGACGCTCGCCCAGGAACCCCCGGCCGGGGCCCTCACCGACGGATCGGCACGCGTACCGCACCCGCACGGCCTGCTCGCCTCCTTCGCCCTGGTCCTGCTCCAGCACCACGACCGGACCGGGGAGGACGCCGGGGTGGGACCCGCCGTCCCCCTGCTCCAGGCGGCGGAGCGGACGGCGCCGGAGAGCGAACTGCCCGTGATCTGGTACGGCCTGGGCCGCGCCTGGAAGCACCTGTCCGACGCCGTACCCGAGTGCGGGGCCCTGGCCGCCCGCGACCTGGACCGCGCGGCACGGGCGGCCGAGGGCCATCCGCAACGGACCCTCATGTGGCACGAGCTGGCGCTCGTCCGCCTGGAACAGTACGAGAACGACCCTGACGTCCGGCATCTCGACCACGCCGTCGAGGCCCGGCGGGCGGCAGTGGACACGGACGCCCCGGAGCCCGGATGGCGGTTCCTGCTCGGAGCGGCCCTCGTCGCCCGGTTCCAGCTCGCCGGGATCCCGGCGGACCTGGACGAGGCGATCTCCTGGACCGCCGACGAACTGACGGACATGGAGGACGACAACCCTCATCTCCCGGGAATCCTGGGCAGCTTCGGGAACATGCTGCTCGAACGCCACTCCCTCGCGGGGGACCGTGCCGACCTCGAAGGCGCCCTGGTCGCCATGCGCCTGGGCGAGCGGGCCGCGCCGCCCGGGCATCCGCTGCACGCGGCCCTGCACCAGAACGCGCACGCGGTCCGGTCGATATGGGACCGGGCCCAGGACGGCGGCGCGGAGCCGACGGACACGGACGGCGACGTCCGGAGGACAGTACCGCCGACACCGGGCACCCGGCCGGACAGGAAGCCGGTCGATCCGAGCACGCTCCCCCGACTCGTCACCGGCCTGGTCGAACGGTTCCTGCGGTCGGGCGACCCGGACGCGATGGAAGCCGCGCTGCGGATCGCGGACGAGGCGGTCGACGCGCTCCCCGGCGACCCGGCCGCCCTGACCGCGCGCGCCGCCGCCCGCTTCTGGCACAGCCGCCGTTCCTCCGGACCCGCCGAACTGACGGGCGCGGTGGAGGACATCACGGCGGCGACGGCCGCCACCGCCCCGGACGACCCGGAAGCCGCCGGACGGTTCGCCGCGGTCTCGCTGATGCGGCGGGTCAGGTTCGAGAACCTGGGCGCTCTGGACGACCTGGACGCGGCGTTCGCCGCGGCGGAGGCCGCGGTGCGGCTGGCCGACCGCCGGAGCCCGGTCCACTTCACCGCCTGGTCCAACCTCAGCGCCGCGCTCCTCGCCCGGTTCGTCGTCCTGCGCCGCCCCGAGGACATCGACGGGGCGGTGGCGGCCGGACGGACCGCCGTGGAATCCGCGCCGGACGGCTCCGAGGCCGCACGGGCCAAGACGCACCTGGCCGCCGCGCTCCAGACGCGCTACGACGCCTTCGAGCGGCGGGCGGACCTGGACGACACGATCGCCGCCCTCGAAGCGGCCGTCGCCGACACACCGTCCGGTCATATCGACTTCCCGGTCATGCGGCTCAAACTCTCCGTCGCCCTGCGCGAACGCGGCGGCGCCGAGGACCTCGACGCCGCCGCCGCGCTGCTCCGTCGGACGATCACGGAACTGGAGTCCCGTCGGGGCCGCGACCCGAACACCGCCCACGCGCGCGCGGAGCTCGGCCTCACCCTGGTGCGGCGGTTCGCCGCCGGGGGCGGCCCCGAAGACCTGCGCGAGGCCGAGGAGGCGTTCCGGCTGGCCGCCGGGACCGTGACCGCCCAGACCAGGACCCGGCTGTCCTCAGCCGGGTCCTGGGGCTCGGTCGCCATGGCGCGCGGCGACGCCGCCGAGGCGCTCGACGCCTACCGGACGGCCGTCGAGGAGCTGCTCCCCCGGCTCGCCGACCGCGGCCTCACCCGGGTCTCCCGGCTGGCGCAGATCGCCCGGGTGCCGCTGCTGTCCCGCGACGCCGCCGCGGCCGCGACAGCCGTCGGGGACCTGCCCGGCGCGGTGCGGCTGCTGGAACAGGGCCGCTCGGTGATCTGGTCGCAGCTGACCCAGACCCGCACCGACCGGACCGCGCTGCGCGCCCGGCACCCGGAGCAGGCGGAGGAGTTCGACGCGATCTGCGCCGCTCTGGAGGCCGGTTCCCCGGGCGACGGACCCGCGCGGGGCGGTCTGCCGTGGGAGCTCAGCGAACGGTTCGACACCGTGCTGGCGCGCATCCGCGCCCTCCCCGGCTTCGAGGGCTTCCTCGCGCCGCCGGACTTCGACACCCTGCGCCGGGCCGCGCAGGACGGGCCGGTCGCGATCGTCAACATCAGCCACCACCGCTGCGACGCGCTGCTGCTCAGCACCGCACCCGGCGAGCCTCCGGTCCGGCTGGTCGAGCTGCCCCGCGTCTCGGCGTACGAGATCGAGCGCCTCGCCACGGAGTTCGGCAGCGCCGTCGGGCGCCTGTCCCGGCCGGGGCCCCCTCCCGGACCCGCCGAAGCCCTGGGTCTGGCGGGCCTGGTCACGGGCACGCTGACCCGGCTGTGGGAGGACATCGCCCGGCCCGTGCTGACCGCGCTCGGACTGGACCGTCCGGGGCCGACGCCACCCCGGCTCTGGTGGTGCCCCACCGGCCCGCTGGCCCTGCTGCCCCTGCACGCCGCCGGGCCCGAGGAGGGACCGCGCGTCATGGACCTGGTGGTCTCCTCGTACACCCCGACCCTCAGCTCGCTGATCAGGGCCCGAGCGCGGCCCCCGGTCCGGCGACCGCGCGTACTCGGCGTGGGGGTGCGGCACACCGCCCCGGGCGACGGCCCCTCCGTCCGGGGCGAGTTGCCGGGCGTCGGTGCCGAACTGTCCATGCTGGCGCAGGTCTTCGGCGAGCGCCACACGGGCCGGGTCGACGCCGAAGCCGTCCTGCCGACGGTCCTCGCCGCTCTGCCCTCCCATCCCTGGGTGCACTTCGCCTGCCACGGCGTCTATGAACCGGACGACCCCTCCGACAGTCATCTCGCTCTGTACGACGGCCCGTTGACCGTCACCGGCATCGCCGATCAGGATCTGTCCGGGGCCGAGCTGGCCTTCCTGTCCGCGTGTCACACCGCCCTGGGCACCAGCACGCTCGCGGACGAGGCGATCCATCCCGCCGCCGCCTTCCAGCTCGCCGGGTTCCGGCATGTCGTCGGCACCCTCTGGCGCCTCGCCGACGGCCCGGCCCCGGAGGTCGCCCGCGCCTTCTACCGGGCGCTGGAAGCGGACGGCGGGGCGGACGCCAGCGCGCGGGCGCTGCACGACGCCGTCCAGGCGATCCGCCGGGACCCGGCCCACAGATCGCCCCTGCACTGGGCCTGCTACGTCCACCTGGGCCCGTAGCGCCCGGCGGCACGGCGGGAGCCGCACCGCCCGGCCCGCCCAGGCGGTGCGGCGGACGACCGCCCGAGGGACCGTGACGGCCGCGTTCCGTACCCCTAGAGCCCCACGTCCCGGACCCTGAGGTCCGCCAGGGTCTCCCGGCGCACCAGGAGACGGGCCCGGCCGTCGTGGACGGCGACGACCGGGGGGCGGCCCACGAGGTTGTACGAGGAGGCCATGGACAGGTGGTACGCGCCCGCCACCGGGACCGCGAGCAGGTCACCGGGGTGGATGTCGGCGGGCAGCGGGACGTCCTCGGCCACGATGTCCCCGGCCTCGCAGTGGCGGCCGACGACCGTCACGCGCTCGGGGTCCGCCGTGGAGTGCCGGCCGACGAGGCGGGGCACGTAACGCACCCCGTAGAGGGCGGGCCTCGGGTTGTCGCTCATTCCGCCGTCGACCGCCACGAAGGTCGTCCCGGGGGTCCGCTTCACCGAGAGCACCCGGTAGAGCGCCACGCCCGCGGGTCCGGTGACCGCGCGGCCCGGTTCGATGAGCAGGCGCGGGACGGGCAGCCCGGCCGCCGCGCAGCTCCCGGCCAGTTCGGCGCGGACCTTCCGGGCGAGCGCGGCGAGGTCGAGCGCGGGTTCGCCGGGGCGGTGCGCGATGCCGTGGCCGCCGCCCAGGTCTAGTTCGGGCAGGGTGACGCCGTGGGTGTCACGGATTCTGGCCATCAGTCCGACGAGCCGCCGCACCGCGACGAGATACGGCTTGACGTCGGTGATCTGTGAGCCCAGGTGGCAGTGGAGGCCGGTCAGTTCGAGCTGGGGCTGGTCGAGTACGCGCGCGACGGCGTGCTGGGCGTGCCCGTCCCGCAGGGAGAGGCCGAACTTCTGGTCGTCGGTGCCGGTCCGGATCTTCCGGTGGCCGCCCGCGCCGATCCCCGGCGTCACCCGGATCATGACCTTCTGGTGTCCGCCGGTGCCGACGGCGGCGGCGATGCGGGCGATCTCGGAGGGCGCGTCGATGACGATGCGGCCCACGCCGAGGCGCAGGGCGGTCTCCAGGTCCTGCGGGGACTTGGCGTTGCCGTGCAGCAGGACGCGCTCGGCGGGGAATCCGGCGGTCACGGCGAGTTCCAGTTCGCCCGCCGAGCAGACGTCGAGCCCGAGGCCCTCCTCGGCGACCCAGCGGGAGACGGCACGGCACAGGAAGGCCTTGGCCGCGTAGTGGATCTCGGCGTCGGGGAAGGCCGCCCGGTACGCGCGGCAGCGCTCGCGCACCTCGGTCTCGTCCAGGACGTAGACGGGGGTGCCGTGGCCCTCGGCGATCTCGCTGAGCGGCACACCGCCGACGAGGAGGGCGCCGTGGGGCCGCTCGACGGTGGTGCGGGGCCAGACGGAGAGCGCGGCGGTGTCCTCGGGGTCGGGGGCCGGGACCGGAGGGGCGGAAGCGGTCTCGGGGTCGAGCCCTTGTACCGGAGAGGCGGAAGCGGCTTCGGAGCCGACGCTCCGGACCGGAGAGGCGGAAACAGCCTCCGAGCCGAAGGTCCGGACCGGAGAGGTGGAAGCGGCCTCGGGAACAGTGGGCTGGGCCGGAGGGATGGAGGCGGCCTCGGAGCCGACGCTCCGGACCGGAGAAGTGGAGGCGGCCTCGGCCACGATGGGCTGGGCCGGAGGGATCGGGGTGTCCGTCAGGGGAAGGGTGGTCATCTCGGGTCTCCCTTCAGCCCGCGAGGGCGGTGAGGGAACGCGGGAGCGGCTGCCGTGCCCCGACCGCCGACAGCGGGCCGGGGACGGCGGCGCGGGCGGCGGCCGACGCCGGGGCCGTGAACGTCGGGTCGATCGTCAGGGCGCGTACGCCCAGCGGTTCGACCAGGGTCCGCAGGGCCGGTTCCGCCAGCCGGATCCAGGGCTGGCCGACCCCCAGGAGCGCGGTCAGCCGGGCCGGGTCGGTGAAGGCGACGGCGGTCCGGTCACCGACCGGCGTGCGGAACAGCCGGGCGGTCACCCGGCCGTGGGTGCCCGGCCGGACGGGGACGCAGAGCCGTCCGGCCGGGAAGGGTTCCGCAGGCTCGGGGTCGTCTCCGTAGGGGGCGTCCGTCATGGTTTCCTCCGGGTTCGGGGAGTGATCCCGGCACGGTCGCGCCGGGTTCTCCCCGACGCTATCCCCGGCGATCACCCCTCCCCGGCGGGCCCTGACACGCCCCTGACGCGGAAGCCCCGGACGTATACGGACCCCTGACACCCGGCCCCGTCCCCTCAGGGGCCAGGGCCCGTACGCCCCGGGCGTCCCCACCCTCGCCCACCAGGGAACTGGCTGGTCAAGCCCTCTGGACATGGGGGAGAATGACCCCCATGCCGGTCATGGTCTTCCCTTCGCAGCTGTTCGAGCCAGACCGGCCCCAGAGCGGGGCGTCTGGGGAAGGGCTCGAACGATGGCACATTCACCGCACCGGCGCTGGAGGGGCTGCTGCCCGCTGTGCGCACCGCACAAGGTGCGCGGCGTCGGCCGCTCGGAGAAGGATCCCGCGGCCGTACGGCGCCGACTCGGCAAGTCCCGGCGGTTGACCCGCCGTGACCTGGGCGACCGGAGCTGATCCGCTGTCCCCCGTACGGTGGCCGTCCCCTCGCCGGGGGCGGCCACCGGCTTCGGCCGGAACCACGTCCGGCGCGCCAGCCGGACGCGGCGGCGCGGCGCCGGGCGAAGTCGGCCACGTCCCTGGGCGACCGGGTCCGACGAGCACGAGGAAGCCCCCGTGGCCGGGAACGCCCAGGGGCGGCGGGAGAGTAACCACGAGGTCCCGGAGGACCGGGCCCGTGGTGGTCCGCCCGCGATGACGAGACTCCGCGCGATCGGCCGACGGGCGGCGCGGGAGAGAGCCACCGTCCGCGAGGCGCGCCCCCACCGGCCACCGGGTCGCTCCATCAGCGGCGGCACGCCGAGACGGCCGGAACTCGGCCGGTTCGCGTCCGCTCCGGTTCCCGTCCGATGGCGCGGGGAGACCGGCGCAGCGGCCCCTGTCGCGGACCTTGGTGGATCGCCTCGGCCAGCGGACGACCGTATCGGGATCAGAGTCGCCGGGACGTGTGTCCGCGACCGATCCCCGGGCGCGCCCGTGCCGGAGGACGGCGTCGAGCGGGTCGGCCCGCCGCTTCCGCTGGTCACAGGAGGACCGTGGCCAGGGGCACCATGCCCCCATGGAGGGGCCAGGCTCATGAGGGTGCCGACGAGGCAGCCGTTCCCAGTCAACCTCTGACCTGTTGCCCGCCTTGAGGTTTACCCGGCGCCGTTCATTCATTCGAGTGACTGACGCGGAACCCTCCCCGGGGTGATCTTGACGAGGTGAGCATGTGTTCGACACCTCGTCACCATCCTTTTCACAGAAGGCGGCCACAGCCATGTCTGCAGACGGAACCACGAATGTCTTCTTCGCGTTCGACGACAGTGACCTCGCGAGGATCGACGCGATCCGTGAGGCGCTGCTCGACCCGTCGCCGCGCCGGATCGGCCGTCTGGACCAGTGGGGCCTGGCCGACGACTACGAGATCTACGCGGAGACCGCCCGGTACGCGGAGGTCTCGCTCACCATGGCGGACGGCACGGTCCTGGACGCGTCGCTGAGCGTCCCCAAGGACCTCGCCCCCGGACAGCGCCTCCCCACGGTCGTGCTGCCCGCCCCGCTGACCGGCATCGGACACCGGGCCTACCTCGGGATGCTCGCCCGCTGGACGCGAGGCGGCTATGCCGTCCTGGCCTACAGCCAGCGCGGTCTGGCCAAGTCCACGGGCGAGATCCACGTCGCCGGACCGCAGGACGTCGCCGACGCCACCGAGGTCATCGACTGGCTGGTCCGGCAGGACGCGGTCGACGCGGACCGGATCGGGTTCTTCGGCGCCTCGTACGGCGCCGGTACGAGCCTGCTCGCGGCTGCGCGGGATCCGCGGATCAAGGCCGTCGCGGGCACCAGCGCCTGGGCCGACCTCTTCGCCTCGCTCTACGAGAACGGCACCCGCCACCTCGCCGCCTTCGAGGCACTCGTGAAGCTGTTCGGCGAGGACCGGTGCTCGCCGGAGTTCCGCGAGGTCATCCAGAAGATCCGTGCCGACACCATCGACGACGAGGTCAGGGACTTCGCCCGGGTCCGCTCCCCCAGGACCTACCTGGACCGGTACAACGACGCCGGCACGGCCGTCCTGCTGACCACCGCCTGGCACGAGACCATCTTCTCGGTGCCCGCCGTCATCGACTTCCACAACAGCCTGACCGGCCCCAAGCAGCTCCTCGTCCAGGTCGGCGACCACGGCAACAGCGAACTCCCGGGCCTGGTCGGCCTCACCGCCAAGCCCACCGACATGGCCTACCGGTGGATGGACCACCACCTCGGCGGCACGGCCGGTGACGGGGAGACTCCGCGGCACGACATCCGCACGGAGGCGATGTTCCAGCCCCTCTCCGATTTCCGCCACGCCACCTGGAGCGACTACGCCCTGCCCAAGAAGCGGTTCCACCTCACCGACGCCGCCGACGGGCGGAGCGACGGGCAGCTGGCCGAGGGCGCGCCGCAGGCGGGCTGGACCCGCTCGGTGAAGGCCACCGGCAAGGGCACCGACATCGTCGTCGCCCCCAAGCTCGTCCAGACCGGCCTGTCCGAGCGCCTGGGACTGCCCCACTCCTACAGGACCGCCGAGATCGACCGCGGTCTCGCGGCGGTCTTCACCACCGCGCCGCTCCAGCGTGCCTCGCTCGTCCAGGGCGACCTGGAACTGCGGGTGACGGTGACGCCGCAGCGGGCGGACGCCACGATCGTCGCCTATCTGCTGGAGCACAACCCGGGCACCAACAGGGCGAACATCATCACCCATGCCCCATACACCTTCACCGCCGAGCAGGTCGGGAAGGCCACCACCGTGACCTTCCCGCTCCAGCCCGCCCACTACCCCGTGCAGAAGGGACGCCAGCTGCAGCTGGTCATCGACACCCACGACCCCTTCTTCGCCTACGACACCACCACCACCCCGGTGTCCACCATCGACATCACCTCCCCGAAGGGCACCGAGTCCTACCTCGACATCCCCCTCCACCCCACCAGCTGACCACCGCTCCGGTCCCGGGCCCGGGACCGGAGCGCGCGGGCGGCGGACGGGGGCGCCACTGTCTCGGCCCTGTCCGTCAGCCGTCCGCCTTCCGGGCCAGGCGGGCTTCGGTGAGGATGTCGACCAGCTGGCGGGTGCGTTCCATGGCCTGGTTCATGTGCGTTCCGGTGGAGGCCACCATGCCCCACCGGTTCGGTACGCAGGCGATGGCCTCGGCCCGTGCGGTGCCGGGGACGGAGGTCAGGACCGCCGCGCGCGTCTCGGCGAGGGTGGCGGTGCTCGTGGGCCGGTAGACGCGGGTGGCGGTGTAGCGCTCGGGAGCCCGCTCGGCGGTGATCTGTTCGTGGAAGGCCCGGAGCAGTTCGGCGCCGTGGGAGGAGAAGTTGAAGTCGATCGCTCTGGTCAGGACACGGTCGCCGAACACTCCGCCCACGCGGCCGACGGCGAAGTCGACGCCGCCGGTCACCAGTCCGCCGTGGCTGCCGTCGACGGCGCTGGCCTCGCTGAGGAAGGCGGCGTGGATGTCGTGCATGGCCCGGAGCATGTCGTCGTACAGATCGACGGCGAGTCCGCACCGTTCCCATTCGGGGCGGTCGATGTAGGCGTTGCCCTCCCAGGAGTAGCGGTCCAGGATCTGGAGGGTGAGGCCGGGGGCGATCTCGCCGTTGCGGATGTGCCCCGAGGGGGCCACGGGGCATCGCGTCCGGGCTCCTGGGACGGTGATGTAGTCCACGGCGGCTTCCAGCAGGTAGTCGTCGCCGTGCCGATGGGCATCCGTGGCGGCTGTGCGCAGGAGTGCGGTGTCCTGGAGGTCGACGGGGCCGACGATGCGGGCACCGCTGCCGGACTGGCTGGGCTTGAGGAAGGCGTGGGCGAGGCCGTAGCGGCGGCGCAGGAGTGCGGCGGCGCGCACCGTGTCCTCGACGAACTGTTCAGCGGGCGCGTCGGTGCGCGCCATGGTGTATCCGGGGAGGACGGGGATGGCCATGCCCACCCGGCGGTAGCCCTCGCTGAGGCGCTGCTCCGCGGTCAGGAGTTCGTCCGGGGTCATCCCGGTCGCGGACAGTGATCCGGCGTCGTCGACGAGGGGGTGGATGTGCCCTTTGCGGTTCCAGTCGATGGACACCACGTGGTTGTTGGCGTCGATCCTCATGCTCTCCAGTCCGGTGCGCCGCAGCAGCCAGAGCAGGAAGATCTGCATCTCCCGGTCCAGCGCGTACGTGCGCACGATCGCGTCGGGGCGGGCCCGGACCCAGTCGATGATGCGGGCCAGCGGTACGTCCGTGGCGCCTTCCGTGTGCCGGACCGCCGCTTGGAGCAGTGCTTGGTAGAGGTAGTAGTGCTCCAGGTCCCCCAGGTCGACCGAGTCGATGCCGAAGACCCGTACGGACTCCTTCCAGGGGGCCGTGCGCCCGACGGTCAGGTCCCCTGGGCGGGCGAGGAAGACCGCGCGTGCCTCCAGGTAGGTGGCGCAGTCGTAGGGGGTCCGCCCGGCCGCGAGGTCGCTGACGTCGGCGTCGAATCCCTTGGTGGCGCGGGTGGCGGAGTGGAGGATGAGGGCGGGCGCGTCACCGCCGTCGGCGCGGTACGGCAGCAGCCGGCGGGAGGTCTGCTCGGCGACCTCGCTCGGCGAGAGGCCCAGGAGGCGTTCGCTGTGGTCCGCGAAGTCGCCGTCGTACACGAGGGGGCCGGTGCCGAAGCCCTCCCAGGCGAGCTCGGTGCCGTCCGGCAGACGGACGGTGGTGGACGGTGTCATGGTGGATTCCACGGTCAGCTCCCTAGAGCCTGGCGGGGCGCCCCGGGTCTCGGTCGGCGCTCGTCCCCCCGCTAACGAGACGGTGGGTGACCGCGTTGCGATCATGGCGCGCACGCCGTCGTCCGGATCTGGCGTCGCCTGCGGGAAATGGGGCAGGGCGACGTCGTCCTCGGGTTCGCGGCAGCAGGAGGTCAGCGGCAGTACGGCCCCCGCGTCACGGACGAGCGCTTCGGTGAGGTCGATGTCGATGTGGCCGTGGTCCCGCTCGTGTCCACGGTGGTGAAGGCGCCG
The DNA here is from genome assembly GCF_042754005.1 of Streptomyces sp. NPDC059247. Classification (NCBI taxonomy): domain Bacteria; kingdom Bacillati; phylum Actinomycetota; class Actinomycetes; order Kitasatosporales; family Streptomycetaceae; genus Streptomyces; species Streptomyces sp. NPDC059247. The sequence goes on along the minus strand of NZ_JBHYZW010000013.1, from coordinate 179,106 downwards.
CCTGTCGGCTTGTGGTGCGTGGTCCGCCGTCGGACGAGAGCCGAACCGCCCGCCGCTCTCACGGTTCACCAGGTGCGTGAGGGACTGCGGACCGGTCCTGGGCCTTGTACCGCGGGACCGGCCACGCGACCCGCCACCCGTTGGGCCCATGACGTCCGGTGGAAGGGTTGGCGCCGTTTTCTGCCGCCATGGGCGAGTTGATGATGGTTTCATCATTGTTGGGCCTGCGATAGTGGGGGCCGACGGCCGTCCTCGGTACCCGGCGTCGTCTGGAGGAGCCGTATGCGTGTCCTGTGCACCGCGACGGGCGCGCCGTCGCACGGCCGGGCCCTGCTGCCTCTGGTCCGGGCGCTGGCCGGGGACGGGCACGAGGTCACGGTGGTCGCCACCGAGGCCATCGCGCCGCTCCTCTCCGGCACTGACGGCATCGGTCTCCGTACGTCGATGCCGGTGCTCCCGCGACTGCGGGCGCCCGGGAGGGCGTCGGCCCCCGGAGACATGACGGCACGGTTCCGCGTGCGCGTCGCGCAGCTCACCGGCCCCTACGCGCTGGAGGTCCTCGACGTCCTGCGCGGTGTCGCGCGGGAGCGACGCCCCGATGTCGTCCTGCGCCACGGAATGGACCTGGGCTCCTGCCTCCTCGCGGAGGAGCTGGGCGTTCCGCATCTGCCCGTTCCCTGCGGTTTCGTCAACCTGGCCGACCCCGTGGCGATGCTCCCGGCACTGAACGGACTGCGGGCCGAGGTCGGGCTGCCCGCGCGAGACGACCCCGCGTCCCTCTACCCGTACGGGCGGCTGGACTACGTCCCTCCGGAGTACTCCTTCGCCGGTTCCCCGATCCCCGTCCTCGCCTACCGGCAGAGCACACCGGTGGAGACCACGGCCCTGCCCTCCTGGGTCGCCCGGCTCCCGTCCGGCCCGCCGCTGGTGTTCGCCTCCGTGGGGACCTCCCTGCCGGTGATCCGCAACGGGTCGCCCGACGGGCACATGCCCGAAGGTCTCACCGATCCCGCCACACAGTTGCGCACCATCATCGCCGCACTGTCCCAGCTGGATGTCGTCGCGGTCGTCGCGACGGCCGGCATCGACCTCGGCGGCGTCGAACCCGGCCCGAACGTCCACCTCATCGACCGCGTCGCGCAGCCGTTGCTGCTGGAGTGCGCCGATCTCCTGGTGACCCACGGCGGGTACAACAGCGTCAGCGAAGCCCTGCGCACCGCCACGCCCATGGTCGTCGTTCCCAACTTCGCCGACCAGCCGCACAACGCCCGTCGCGTCCAGGAAATCGGCCTCGGCCGCTCCCTCACCGACCCGACCCCCCACGCGCTCGCCGCGATGTGCCGGGACCTCCTCGACGACGCCGCCACGGCCGCGCGACTGCGCGCCGCCCGCCTCGCCGTCCTCGCCCTGCCCGACATCACGCGCGCCCCCGCCGACTTGGCGGACATCGTCGCCGCCGCCGGGCAGAGCGGAGCCGAATCCAGCGCCATGAACTGGTGGGCGACGGAGGACGTGCCGCCGAGTGCGACTTCGGCGCCGGTCTCCCGCGTCGAGGGCGGATAGCCCTGGCGGCTGACCCCGCGCTCGATGGTCGAGCACGGGCCCCACTCGTACGATTCCGGCCTCCGAGCAGGCGGGTGCCCGTGACCCGCCCGCCCGCCCGCGAGTGAACGCGGGGCGGGACGGGCGGGTCGTCGATGCGATGAGGCTGTCGGCCGGTAGGTCGTCGTGTCCCGTCGTCCCCACCGAAGGGTGTCCCCATGCGTCGTCCCCTCATGGCGGTCGCGCTGCTCACCGCGACCGTCGCCCTCACGTCCGCGAGCGCGGGCCTCGCCGACGCGCAGGTCGGAGAGATCGTCACCTGGGAGCAGTGCGTAGAGGGGGGCGGCCAGGTGCTCGTACCACCTTCGAGAAGATCGGCCTCTGCCTGGGCGGGACCCACAACGGCATGGGCGTCCCTGGACACCGGCGTCGCCAAGATGAGCCGGGTCTGACAGCGCCCCCTGGCCCGTCCCGCCCGGCGCACCAGCGCCGGAGGGTCGGCCCCGCCGGGGAGGCACCGGTGGTTCCGTCGGCGGCGTCAACTCCGGTGCGGGCCCTCTACGGCGGGGGCCGCGGGTCAGCCACAGGTCGAGGACGCGGTGGAGCGGCTTCCGGAGCCGTCGGAGAAGGTGACCGTGGCACGGGCCCTCCGGAAGGCGGCGATGACGGTTCTCCGGGGCGCGGCGCTCGCGCGCACCGAGGAGCCGTACTCCTGGAGCATCAACAAGATCGCGGAGTTCGGCGGTGTCACGCCGAAGTACGCCCGCGACGTGAAGAACGCGGCGCACGACCCGTCGCCACCGCGATCTCGCGTAGGGGCAGACCCGGGGACGAGTAGGGCTCTTCGCCGTGGGAACTGGGCGTGTATTGGGCGTGTATTGGTAGCGCTGGGCGGGCCGGAGATCGCGACGGTGCTGCGGGGCGGCGTCCGGGAGGAACAGTTCCGCGTAGCCCTCCTGGCCGTCCCACGGGATTCCCCGGGTCGTGGTCTTCCCGACGGAAGCCGAGGACACCGGCGACCCTCCTCACCGGACCCCGCCCGGTGGGCATTCCGGTGTCGTGTCTCTGAGTCCGGACGGGTCCGTGCGGGACCGGTGCAGGGGCCGTTCAGCGGGCGTAGTCGACCTCGGGGAAGGCGGGGGTGGGGCCGTCGAGGAGCCGCCCCCGGTCGCGGAGGTGGAGGTCGAAGAAGGCTCGTGGGTAGGCGCGTTGGAAGGCCTGTGCCCGGTGTCGGGGAATGGTCCCGACCTCTTCCTCCAGATCGTGTGGTGACATGCCCAGGAGAGGGGCGAGCAGCGGCAGGATCAGCGCGTCGTCGCCGAACGCCTGGTGCGCGGCTCCCCGTACGGTCAGACGCAGGCGCCAGCCGCGCAGGTGCGACCAGAACGCGCGCAGGGCGGGGCTGCTGTCCATGCCGCCCTTGCCCGGGGTGTCCACGACCAGGAACGGGCGGTCGAGTCCGGCGTCCACCACCGGGCCCGCCGCACCTCCGTCCAGGCTCGCTCCCACCGTGATCCGCCCGTCGGTGAGCATCGTCGCGGCGGTGGTGGCGCCGCCCAGGGAGTGGCCGAGCATCCCGACGCGCCGCAGGTCGAGCGCTCCGCGCAGGCCTGCGGGCAGGGGGGTGCGGCAGACGCCGGGGTGGCCGCCCGAGCGGAGGACGGCGAGCCGGTCCAGGACGAAGCGGATGTCGGCGGTACGGACCGCGAGGGCTTTGGCGTAGTCGCTGATCCCGCCCGCCGGATTCGTCTCGACGCGTCCGCCGGGGAACTCGACCGCCGCCGCGTCGTAGGTGTGGTCGACGGTGACCACCAGGAAGCCGTGGCTGGCGAGGTCTTCCACGACGCCGGTGCCGAACGACCGTGACGCGTTGGCGCCGGGCGAGTAGAGCACGACGGGCAGGGGGCTCGGTGGGCCGCCGACGGGAGCGCCCTCGTGGCCGTGGGTGTGTCCCAGTCGTACGCGGCCGGGAGGCAGTCCGAGGAGGCTCAGGTAGCGGTCGGCCGCCGCCGGAGGCATCCAGGGGGCGGCGGGGCGGGCCGTCCCGCCGCGGGCGGGGTACCAGATGCTGATCATCAGCTCACGGCAGGGGCGGGAGGGCACCCAGGGGTCCGGGCGCGCGGTGTCGGCCAGGTGCAGCGAGACCGTACCCAGCGGGTACGGTCCGTTCGGGGCGGGCAGTTGGAACCGTACGGGTTCCTCCTGCCGGGGTCGCGCGACGGCCGCCGTCGCGAGCGGGCCCGGGATCAGCGGCCCCGGGATCATGGCGGCGGCCAGGCCGACGCACGAGGACAGAAGTGTTCTCCGGTTCATGCGTTCCACTGTTCCGTCCGACGAGCCCGGCGGCTTCGCCCCTGGGGAGGAACCCGGTGTCAGCCCAGGAGGGTACGACGGGCGTCAGCCGCGCGGATGACTCAGCCCGCGAGATGACGTCCTCCGGGCTGACCGGCCCCGGGGCGCCGCTTGGATAGCGTGGTCGGCATGGACGACGGGGAGTCACGGCCGCTGGTGGCCAGACGTCTGCGGGACGGACAGTGGCAGGGCGTGGACACGGTCGCGGCCGTCCTCCTCGCCCTGGTGTTCGGCGCGAGCGAGACGCGGAACGGTGGCTGGGGCGCGGCAGCCGTGGCGGCGGTGGTCTGGCTGCCGGTCGCGGTACGGCGCAGACGGCCCGTCCCGGTGCTGTACACGGTCCTGGGCGGAGCGGTCTGCGCCATGGCGTCCACCGGATGGGAGGAGTCGTGGGTCCCCGTCGGGGCCGCCCTGTACACGGTGGCGGCGCGGGAGCCTCGGCGCCGGTCCGCGACGGCGCTCGGCTGCTCGCTGGGCGCCGTAGCGGCGGCCATGGTCTTCGTACCGCGACCGGTCCCGGCCTCCGAGGTCGCGTGGGGCGTCGTCTTCGCGTCTTTGATGATGACCCTGCCGTGGCTGGTCGGCACCGCGCTGAGGGAGCAGCGGTCGTACGCGGAGCTGGCCGCCCGGCAGGCCGTGACGGAGGAGCGCCTGCGGATCGCCCGGGAGCTCCACGACGTGGTGGCCCATCATCTGACCGTCATCACGGTACGGGCCGAGGTCGCCCGTGCGGTGGCCTCCACCAGCCCTCGGGAGGCCGAGCGGACCCTCGCGCTGGTCGGGACCGCGGGCCGGACGGCGCTCACCGAGATGCGCCGGATGCTCGGCGTGCTGCGGTCACCCGGTGAGGGAGCCGAGTTGGGCTCTGCCCCCGGTCTGGCGGACCTGCCCGCGCTCGCGGACGGCGCGGGCCCGCGCGTGGAACTGTCCGTCGACCCGGATCCACCGCTCCCCCCGGGGGTGGAACTGGCGGTCTACCGGATCGTTCAGGAGGCCCTCACCAATGTCGTCAGGCACGCGGGATCGGCGGACTGCCGGGTGAACCTGTCCCGGACGGGTCCCGAAGCGGTCGAGATCGAGGTCGTCAACGACGCGCCGGCCCGGCTCCCGTCCCGGCGTCCCGGCGGCGGGCACGGACTCGTCGGGATGCGGGAGCGGGCGGCCATGTGCGGCGGGACCCTCTCCGCCGGTCCCCTGGCGACGGGCGGTTTCCGGGTGCACGCGCGGCTGCCCTGCGGACCGGGGACAGCACGGTGAACCGGCCGGTCCGGGTCCTCATCGCCGATGACCAGGCGCTGTTGCGGACGGGCTTCCGGCTGCTCATCGAGAGCGTGCCGGACCTCACCGTCGCGGGCGAGGCCGTCAGCGGCGACCAGGCCGTCGAACTCGCGCTGCGGCTGCGGCCCGACGTCGTGCTGATGGACATCCGGATGCCGGGCACGGACGGCCTGGAGGCCACCCGGCGCATCTGCGCGGACCCGGCCGCCGTCGGCACCCGTGTGCTGGTGCTCACCACGTTCGACCTGGACGAGTACGTGTACGCGGCGCTCCGCGGCGGGGCCAGCGGATTCCTCCTGAAGGACATCCTCCCCGCCGATCTGCTGACCGCCTTGCGGGTGGTCGCCTCCGGCGACGCCCTGCTCGCGCCCGCGGTCACCCGCCGTCTGATCCGCGAGTTCGCCGGACTCCACGAGCCGCGCCCGCGACTCGCCCGGGAGCTGGCGGGCGTGACCCCACGGGAACGGGAAGTCCTCCGCTTGGTGGCCCGGGGCCTGCCCAACCTCGGGATCGCCGAGCATCTCGGGCTGAGCGTCGCGACCGTCAAGACACATGTGCGGCGACTGCTGGCCAAGCTTCACGCCCATGACCGGGCCCAACTGGTCGTCATCGCCTACGAGACGGGCCTGGTCACCGCAGGTGACAACCCCCCGTCCACCAGCTGACGCCTCCCCGGCCGGGACGATCGACCTGAAGGGACACCCGCGGCGCCCGAATGTGCCGCCGTGACGGTGTACGTGCCGGGCGAGGGAGCCGCCTGGGCGGGCGCGGCAGGGCCAGCAGCAGACCGGCGGCTGTGGCCAGAGCCGCGAGAGTACGCGTGCGCACGAGGAGAACCTCCTGAGAACCGGCAGCGGGCACCGCGACGGGACACCAGCCGCGTTGACGGGTGGGGGGACCGTATGCCGAACCCTCCCCGCGGACGATCCCTCCCACGGTTGAGGAACGCCGGATGGGGTTGACGACCCGGGTGGGCGGCCGAGCCCACACCACAGCCCCGTTCGCGCAGGCCGGGGCCCAAGGAGCCGGCATGGCCGGATCACCGAGGTCGGCCGCCACGCCCGCTCCACCCGGCCAGGCGGAGCGGGAAGAGGGGGCACATGGAGCGGGGACGGCATGAGGGCTGTCAGATTCCCATTTTGCCGGTGATCCAGGTGCGGTGGGCGGCGACGTTGGTATAGACGGACGGGTACGCGCCGCCGCATGTGGTGGTGCCCCAGCTGACGATGCCGACCACCCGGCCGTTCTGGGCGAGCGGGCCGCCGCTGTCGCCCTCGCATCCCGAGACGGGAGGGGTCCTGTCCAGGGTGCAGAGGTGGCCGGCGTTGATGTTCCGGCCCAGCCAGCGCAATCGGCATTCGGCCAGGGTGAGGAGGGTGACGGTGGCGTGCTGGAGCGTGTTCGGCTTCTCGCCGTTGCCGCTGAGCCGGCCCCAGCCGGTGAGTGTCGCGCCGCCTGTGGGGTAGGCGGGCGGGTCCGGGAGGGCGATCGGCTGGATCTGCGGGGTGTAGACGAGGGGGTTGCTCAGTTTGAGCACCCCGATGTCGTTCGGGCTGCCTGCGGCGTTGCCGTTGTGGTTCTCGGGAGGAGTACTTCCGGCGCATGGCCCAGCTCCCCGCATCATCAGACGTCCCTCAGAAACCTCGCTCCCCGGGCGGCGTCCCCTCGCACCTCTCCGGTTGGGTGTCGCACTCCGCGAAGCTCGCTCGAGCAGAGGTGACGATCGCGACCAGCAGACCGGCGAGCAGGACGAGGTAGAGGACCCGCCATGGCCAGGCCATCCGATCAGGGCCCCGCAGCAGCCTGATGCCCAGGAGCACCATGATCATCAGGGCGAACAGGAGCAGCACCACCAGAACATCCAGCACGGCATCACTCTATGAGTGCACCGGCCAAGTGAGACAGCCCCTCGCACAGCAACTCCCCTCTGGGTAAGCGGAGTTGCTTTAACCCGCCGGCCATGGAACCCCGGCGGCCCCCGCCCGGGAGCAGGCGGGGGCCGCCGGAGTCATGCGTTCCACCGCCCTGAACCCGACCGTCGGCCTGCTCAACACCCCCGGGGCTGCCACCACCCCGCCCGGTGCGAGCGGTTCGGGGCCAGGTGCCGATGCCCTGGTAGCCGGGCCGGAGCCCACACCGTCACGCCTGGGACCGGGCCGGCGCCCCCGGGGCGGCCGTTGCCCGGCACCGGTCCGCACGGACTGATAGGGAGAAAGGTCGTGCGGCCAGAATCCGGGCCCGACGGCCTTCGAGTACGGGGCAGTTCTTTATGAGGCCTGGCGATCCGGTCTCCAGTGGCGGTTTTCCGGTCATGTCCGGTGTTTGCGGCAGCGGGCACGGTACCCGCTCCGTGAGGGTTGTCCTGGTTCCCGCCGTACCCGGCGCTCTCGTATCCGGGTCGGCGGGGCCGTACGGGACCGTGCCGGTGGTCGTCGGGGCCGTCGTGTTCCGCCGCCGGTCTGCGGGCCCGTGGGGAGAGGGGACAACCATGCAGCCGATCACACGGCCGAGACCCCCGCGCACTCGGTTGCGCCGCCGGATCTCGGCCGCCGCCGCGGTCCTGCTGACCGCGACCGGTCTGGTCGCTCTGACCGGACCGTCCGCACAGGCGGTGCAACCGGGCCACACCACCGCCTACATCACCAACAGCAACGGCCAGACCGTCTCGGCCGTCGACACCTCGACCGGGGCCGTGACCGCGTCCATCCCGGTCGGCGGCTACGCCCAGGACGTGGCGGTCAACACCGCGGGAACCACCGTGTACGCGGCGACCGGGTTCGCGAACGCCGTCGCGGTGATCGACACCGCCACCAACACCGTCACCGCCACCGTCCCGCTCGCGGGCATCCCCACAGGAATCGCGCTGAACCCCGCGGGCACCGCCGCGTACGTCACCGACACCACCGCGCACGCCGTGGAGGTCATCGACACCGCCACCAACACCCTCACCGCGACCATCCCCGTGGCGGGCGGCCTCCAGGGCATCGCCTTCAACCCGGCCGGGACCACCGCGTACGTCGCCGCGTCCGGGCCGAACCGGCTGGTCGTCATCGACACCGCCACCGCCACCGTGACCACGAGCATCCCCATGCCGGCCGTCGCATACGGCGCCGTCGTCGATCCGGCGGGCTCCGCCGTCTACGTCGCCACCGCCGGTGCGGGCATCACCAAGGTCGACACCGCCACCAACACCGTCACCGCGACCATCCCCGCCGCCGTCAACACCACCAGCGTGGCCCTCAGCCCCAACGGCAGCACCCTCTACGGCGGCAGCCCGCTCAGCAGCGGCGTCCACGTCGTCGACACCGCCACCGCCACCCTCACCACGACCGTCGGCGGCCTCGGCAACGCCCAGGATGTCGCCGTCAACTCCACCGGCACCACCGTCTACGTCACCGACACGGTCAACGCGGCCGCCAGCGTCCCCGGGTTCCTCTACGCCATCGACACCGCCACCAACACCGCCACCACCGCCGCGAGCGGGCTGAGCAGCCCCCGCAAACTCACCCTGCGCACCATCCCCGCCCCCGAGATCACCGGCCTCTCGCCGACCAGCGGAACCACCACCGGCGGAACCCCCGTGACCATCACCGGAACGGACCTGAACGGCGCCACCGCCATCACCTTCGGCGGGACCCCCGCCACTGGCGTCACCTGCACGGCGACCTCCTGCACCGCCACAGCCCCCGCCCACGCGGCCGGCACGGTCGACGTCAGGGTCACCACCCCCGGCGGCACCAGCTCGATCACACCGGCCGGTGAGTTCACCTACATCGCCCCGACCGCCGACATCGACGTCGTTGTCTCCGCAGAGCCCCACCTGGGCATCCTGGTGCCCTACCTCACCTACACCCTCACCGCCCGCGACACCGGACCCGACGCAGTCACCTCGGCCACCGTCACCGCCTCCCTGCCGCCCGGCGCGACCGCCACCAACCTCTCCCCCGGCTGCACCGTCTCCTCCGGTACGGTCACCTGCGTCTACGGCGCGATCACGAACGGCGGGTCCGTGGACAAGAAGTTCCGCGTCCCGCTCCACCTGCTCTCCCTCGGCCACGTCACGGTCACCGGCACCCGGACCGCGTCCGCCCCGGCCGACCCCAACCCGGCCAACGACACCGCATCCGTCACCTGCACCGTCGTCTCCGTCATCCTCACCACCTGCCCCTGAACCACCATGAGCCCGCGGCCGGCCGGAACACCAGCCGACCGCGGGCCCGCCCGCCGCAACCGAACCCACGTCCTGTCCGCCTGCTGCGCGCTGCGCGTCCGCGCCCTGCCGGCGGCCGGCCCGGCGCGGGCGCGGCGGCCGGTGTTCGGCGAGATCCGTGAGGGTCTTCGCCACTGCGCGAACGACCCCGTCCTGCGGCCCTTGTTCGTGACGCTGACGGCCACCGGCGTCGGCGGGACTCTCACCGCCACCCTGCTGTCGTATCGCTTGCTGACCGCGGTGCGGGTGGGCACGACCGGGCTGGGGGTGATCATGGCGGCGGGCAGTCTCGGCGGTCTCACCGGCGCCCTGATCGCGCCGCGGCTCACCGGCCGCTACGGCTCAGGCGCCGCCCTGGCCTTCGGGTTCCTTGCCTACGCCCTGATGCAGATTCCACCGCTCCTCGCCGCACCCGGCCCCGCCTGGCTCCTCGTGCTCACCCTCTCCAGCTACGGCCACTTCGCCGCAGCCACGTGCGTGGGAACCACCCAGCGCACCGTGCAGATGTGGAACTGCCCTCCCCCTCTGCGGCCCAGGTCCAGCAGACCGGACTGTGGCTGATCGAAGGCGGCCGGCCCTTCGCGGCCCTCGCGGCCGGCGCCCTCGCCACCCTCACCAACGTCCGCACCGTCATGCTCACCAGCGTCCTCGTCCTCCTCCTGTCCGCCACCGCGCTCCGGCGCTCCCCCGTCCGCCACCTGACAACCAGAGACGAAGGAGACCTCCGGTGAACCGGCCGTCACCGCACCTGCTCAAGTGGGTCCAGCGCGGTGACCAGCGCGTCCACTACCCGGCGCTCCTCGGCGGCGACACCAACAGCCGTGACCGGTGCCCGCAGCGCACGGTGCACGCTTGCCATGGTCCATCCCCCCCTACTCGCGCGCATCGCCACTCCTGTGTGTCGCCCTTCCCCCGAGGTGTGTCCGGCGGGCTACGTCTGGTTTCGGGAGCGTCTCACCGATCCGGGGCGGCGTCGGTGGCGGCGCAGGCCAGGTCGAAGGTGTCCAGGGGCGTGGTCTCCAGGCCGCGGTCGGCGAGGATCCGGGCGAGGACCGGAAAGGCGGTGATGCTCAGGGCGACGGCGACGAACAGGGTGAACGGCAGCCGCCCGACGCCGTCGGGGGCGAAGTGCGGGTAGAGGGCGGCGGCCAGGGCTGCGCCGAGAGCCATGGGGAGCAGGCGTCCGGTGAGGCTGACCGCGGCGACGGCGCCGCGGGTGGTGCGCAGGCTGCGCAGGTCGAGTTCGGTGTCCGGGGCGATCGCCAGGACGTTGGCCTGGACGGCGCGCTTCCGCGCTGGTGACACCGATGAGTTCGAAGTGCTGCTCGAACCAGTCCAGTTCGGCGGGCGGGAAGACGGCGCGGTGGATGAGGGCGGTGCCGGGCGCGACAATGGTGAAGTGGTCGTCGAGGTGGACGATGCCGCGAGTGGCGAAGCGGACCGGGCGGACCTCGCGGTCGACGCCGTGGTGGGCCAGTGCCCGCTGTAGCGCCCCCACGCCGACGGGGAGGTCTCCTCGGCGAGGCAGACCATGACGAGAGGGAACGCGGGCTCTCCAGTCGCGATAGCCGAATCCATGCTGCGGCAGCGCTGAAAGCACGTGGCGCGTGTCCGTGAGCATCCCCTCGGAATGTCTGGATCCTGTCTGGGATGCCGTCGTTCCTTTCCAAGCCGCCCCGGAAACGGCGGCCGACATCGTGCTGAAGCACCTGGCCAAGGTCGACATCATCTCGAGCTCGAAGGCTGAGGACTATCTGCGACTCCCCGGGCCGCGGGCAGTTGACCGGGCGGAGCAGATCCTTGCTGATCTTCATACTCGCGCCCGCGAGCAGAGGGAGGACAAAGATCGGCCAGGGCAGGCTGCCGAGCCGATCGAAGGCAATGAGCACGGGGCAGAACCTCCGCTGACCCTGTGGTGACGGTCGAGATCGCCGCCGTCGACGGGGTGTTCGGAGAGTTCCAATACCCGACTCCACCATTAGGCCCCTCCCGTACCGACATGCTCGATGTGCTGGAGATGGAGAAGGGCCTGGCCCTGGCTGAGACGCTCGCCGACGTCGGCGAACGCATCGCCACCAGCGAGAGGGTCAGCGGACCGGCCGCCGACCGCTACCGCGCCGCAGCCGCCGAGTTCTGCGACCGCTACGTCGGCACCTACCTCGGCAAGCGGGAGCCGCGCGCGCTGGTCGCCAACCCCCGCCTCCGGGTCTACGAGGACCCGAAAGCCTTCCTGACCTGCAACCACGACGCGTTCACCGCCCTGTGCACCCCGGACCGCGACCGGGTACGCGACGGCGGCCGCAGCATCCCGGACCACTCCCGCTGCCATCCGGCATACGCGAACATCAGCCGCACCAACAGCCAGATCACCCTGCTGCAAGCCGAGGTCACGCGGATCGACGCCAGCCACCGAAGCCGGCCTGGCCCCCTACCCCATCGCGGCCCGCGAACAGCAGCGCCGAGCGCACCCACAAGCACACCAGACTGAAGGACCTCTCCTACGCCCTGATCAAAGCCCGCGATCCCCTCCCGGAGACGGCCTCCGAAGCCACGCGGGCGCGCGCGGCCAAGCAGCAGCAGGACTTGGCGCGCGTCCGCGCCGAACGCGACGACCTGCGCACCCAGACCCAGCTCATGGCCCGGATCATCCAGGTCCTGGAGATCGAGAACCACCGGCTCAAGGAGAGGACTCTCACCCTGGAGAGGCAGCTGGCCGACCTCGCGGGAGTCCTGGACCTCACCCGACGTCGCCGGCCTTGAGGATCCTGTATGCGGGTGGCCCTTGGCCTGGTCAGCAGCCGATGGCGGCGTCCCCGCGGAAGGCTCCGGCCACGACGGGGATCAGTTGCCGTTCGATCCGTTCGGCGGGCATGACGGCAAGTTCGGCGCCGATGGGCGCCAGCGCGAGCCAGTTCAGGAGGCCGGCCGCGCATCGGGTGCGGAAGATCAGTTCCTGCTCGTCGACACCGGGAAGGTTCGCCGTCAGCACTCGGAGTACTTCCCGGCGGCTGTGGTCGAACTTGCCGTTCAGCCGCTCCCAGGCCTGGGGCGGATCTATGCCGACGCGCGCCACGGTCCGGATCATGGCCAGGTCCTGCCCACCGGCCGCCAGCGCACGCATCATCGGCCGGGCGAAGGCTGCCGCCACCTCCCGCAGTGTCGCCGTGGGCCCGAGCGAGCCGAGCGCCAGGATCTGGGCGTCCAGATACCGCTCCAGGGCATGTTCGATCGCAGCGTCACACAGCGCCTTCAGGGACCCGAAATGGTAGCTGACCGCGGCGACGTTGGCTCCGGCGCGATCGGTGATCTCGCGGAGCGTCACGCCGTCCTGCCCTCGTTGCGCGAGCACCTCCAGAGCTGCCGCTTGCAGACCGTCCCGCGTGCGCTGACCGGCCTCCCGGCGCAGGTCCGCCTTGCCCGCCTTCTTCGCACTCACCATGCAATGCATTCAATCAGGCGTTTGAGCATATCGTCAACGCTCGCCCCGCAGGTCAGGTCACGCCTGTTCGGCCGCGACCCCATGCGAGCTGGGCGTCCGGGTCGCCACTAAGGGGTGCCGTCATGGACTCACCTCAGCCTTTCGGCGCGCCCGCCCCGCGCTCCGACGGCTGCGCGGCCAAAGAATTCAAGCAAAGGCTTGACGGCGTGCTTCGCCGCTCAGTAACCTTAAGCGAGCGTTTGATTGAATAAGGTGAGGCCGTCGTGTGGAGGGCCTCGGAACCTGTCACTCACTGAAGGAAGCCGACATGAAGCTGATCAGCCGAAAGTCGATCACCGCCGCGACCGCGGTAGCCGTCCTGGGTGGGCTCTCCATCGCTGCGGTGCCTTCACAGGCCGCACCCCCCGCCCGAAGCGCAGCCGCGACTGCGGACCTGACCGAGCGCCAGCTGGCGGGGCTGCCGCTCACCGACCGCCACCTGACCGAGCGTGAGAGGCGCAACCTCGCGGTCGTCCTGCGCGCCTACTACTCGGCCGAGGGCAGTCACATGGACATCCCGACGTTCGTCAACAGCTTCGCCGAGGACGGCGTCTTCAACGACATGGTCACCGGCGTGTCCTACCGGGGCGAGACGCTCGCCACCGTCCTGCCCTACATGAAGGGCCTGTTCTCCGACGTCCACCGCGACCTCAAGCGGATCACCGTGAACGGTGACGTGATCAGCATCGAGTTGTCCATCCAGGGCACCTTCGACGGGCAGCTGCCGACGCCGGCGGGCGTCGTCAGGGGCAACGGCCACAAGGTCGACGCCCCGACCGCCGACTTCTGGTATCTGAAGAACGGCAAGGTCGAGGCGTTCAACTGCTTCGTCGGGTACTCGAAGATGTACTCCGACATGGGCGTGGACTTCAACTGGGCCTCGGCGGTCGACAAGCACTGAACCCCTCCACCCGGGATTCCCGGCAGGGTTGGCCGGGCATCCCCGCCAGGCTTGACGGCCAGCCCGCCGTCGCAACCATGTGCCGTCCGGCCTTCCTTTGGAGATCAGGCATGGGCGCCGCGCTGACGGGCGAGCCGCATCGAGCAGGTCACCGGGCCGCTCGTCGGCGAAGCGCCGGGAGCGCGGCCGATGCTGCGGGCCCCGCTCCTCAACGAGGGGGCGGCGTTCGGGAACGGCATCGGCCGATCCCGCCCCGCCCCATCAGCTTCACTGCACAACCAACCACACAGGAGGCACCGGCATGACGACCCGGCTCGGAATCGGCCTTCCGCAGAATCGGCAGTACGACATCGGCAAGGACGTCCCCGACGTGGCACGGTCCGCCGAGGACATCGGATACGACAGCGTCTGGGTGTACGAGCGGGCCCTGTTCCCCGAACCCCAGACCCAGCCTCTGTACGGCATTCCGGGCCTGCCCTGGCCCGACGACTACCGGGGCGTGGCCGAGCCGCTGGTCACGCTGACACTCGCGGCAGCGGTCACCGAGCGGGTCGAGCTGGGCACGGCAGTCCTCGTGGCGCCGCTGCACATCCCCTTCCAGCTGGCCAAGTCCCTGGCCACCTTGGACGCTGCGAGCGGGGGACGGGTGGTCGCGGGCCTTGGCACCGGCTGGTCCCTCGACGAGTACGCGGCCGCCGGTGTCCGCCCGTTCGAGGAACGCGGCAAGGTCCTGGACGAGGTGCTCGAGGTGTGTCGGGCGGTGTGGGGACCGGACCCGGTGGTCTACGAGAACGGTCGGATCACGAAGATCGCCTCGGCCATGGTCGGGCCGAAGCCGGCCCGGCCGGTCCCGATCCTGGTCCCTGCGAACACCCCGCGGGCGATGCGCCGGCTCGTCGACCACGCCGACGGCTGGCTGCCCTACGCCGACGGCCCCGATCAGGTAGCGGCCCGCTGGCGCGAGCTGCAGGACCTCGCAGCCGAGCGGGCCCGCACCTGTCCGCTGCGGACGGTGGTGCGCGTGAACCCGGACTACACGCCCAAACGGTACGAGGGTTGGGACCGCCGGCCCTTCCAGGGCGATGTCGAACAGATCGTGAACGACCTGATGGAGTACGCCGAGATCGGCCTCGACGAGTTCCTCGTCGACCTCTCGTGGGCGGCACGGGACGCGCAGGAACTGAAGGGCGTGGCCGCCGAGGTGTACTCGGCAGCCCGTGCAGCCGGCCTCTGAGCGGTTCCTCAAGGGGGCTGTGCCCGGAGACGTCCCCGGCCCGCGCCGACCGGACATCCTCAGTCCCTTCCTCACAAGGCGGAGATCTTCCACGTCATCGCGCAGCGGCGGTCAGACGGCCACGGTGGTTTCGGTCACGAGAGCCCCTTCTCGAACGGACAGCACCGGTCCACGACTTCGGGTTCTGGCTCGCTTTCCGTAAAGTGCGCCAGAAGCCGGAGTCATGAACCAGACCAATGATTTACGAGTCAGTGGACAGCCGCCCTGACGCGTCGGTCACCTTGGAGACTTCTGCGCATTCAGCGTCACTCATGAGACATCCGCGGTGAGGTGAGCCGCGCATGTTGCCCGATGCTTAGGGCTTGGTGCTCACCCGGCCTGGCTGCGGTGCTGGAAGGCCCGTCGGTAGGCGGTGGGTGTCGTGCCCACCGCGTCGCGGAAGCGGGCGCGCAGGTTGGTCCCGCTACCCAGCCCGCAGCGCTGCGCGACCTGCTCCACTTGCAGGTCGGTCGTCTCCAGCAGCTCCCGCGCCTGGTCCAGACGCGCCTTCAACAGCCACTGGTGGGCGCTGACCCCCGTCTCCTGGCGCCACTGGCGTGTCAGCGTCCGTGCGGATACGCCCGCGCACGCGGCAAGCTGAGGAAGTGTCAGATCCTCCTGCAGGTGGGCGAGTGCCCACTCGCGCGTGCTGGCCAAGGTCGCGGCGACCGGCGTGGGCAGGCTGCGCGCGATGTACTGTGCCTGCCCGCCGTCGCGGTGCGGTGCGGCGACGATCTCCCGGGCGACCTCGTTGGCGACCGCGGCGCCCAGGTCCTTGCGGACGATGTGCAGGCACAGGTCGATACCAGCGGTGACACCCGCGGACGTCAGGATGGCGCCGTTGTCGATATAGAGGACGTTGCGGTCCACCCGCAGCCGTGGATACAGCTCCTCCAGCGCGTCGGCGCTTGCCCAGTGCGTCGCGACGGTCCGGCCGTCGAGCAGCCCCGCCGAGGCCACCGCGAATGCACCCGTGCAGATCGACGCGATCCGGATGCCTGCGCGGCCTGCCAGCTTCAACGCCGCCCGCACCCGCGGGTGCGGCGGCCGCCGGAAGTCCTGGAAGCCGGGCACGATGATCGTGTCGGCCTCGGCGAGCGCCTCCAGGCCAGCCGACAGTCCCAGCGTGAACCCGGCGCTGGTCGTGACCACCTGCTCGTCGTCCCCGCACACCGTCACCTCGTAGGGAGTGCGCGGGCCGCTCTTGAAGATCTGCGTGGGAATCCCGAGATCGATCGGCAGCACGCCGTCGAGAGCCAGTACTGCCACACGGTGTCTGCCCATGGCCTGAATAGTACGCCCGTAATCAGTTGACGCACTCGTGCCTGGGTTCCGAAGCCACAGGTGCGGCATGGGGCCCGCTATTTCTGCGTTCTCAGACGGATGCGGTCGCGGCCGAATCACTCGCAAGGCCCCTGCCAGTGTGGCCCGAAAATTATGGAAGGTGCCAAACGAGCCGTGGCCGGTGCGTACGAACGCGGGGCACGATCGGAGGCGAAACGTGGGCCTGCCGCCCATCCCGGGCACGCCCGGGACCCGCCGAAGGAGGACCATGACACCGCAGAACGTGACCGGCCGGTACTTCGACGTCCCCAGCGGCCAGCTGTACGCCCACGTCCGCGAGAGCGAGGGCATTGCCCTGGTCCTGTTCCACTACTGGGGAGGCTCGCGCCGTACCTGGATGCCGGTCCTGCGCCCCCTGGACCCGGCACTGCCGTTCACCGCATACGACCAGCGCGGGTGGGGCGACTCGGCCGACCTGCCCGGCCCCTACGGCCCGGACCGCCTCGCCGACGACGCCCAGCAGGTCCTCAGCAAGCTCGGCCACGACCGCTTCGTCCTGGTGGGGCACTCCATGGGCGGCAAGGTCGCGCAGATGGTTGCCGCCCGCAAGCCAGCCGGTCTGGCCGACGTGGTCCTCGTCGTACCGGCCCCGGCCGCACCCGTCGCCGTCACCGAGCTGATCCAGGACAACGCCTCCCACGCCTACGACAGCGAGGCGACCGTCGCCGCCGGGATCGACCAGATCCTCACCCACCGCGAGCTCGCCGACAAGCTGCGTCGCCAGGTCATCGAGGACAGCCTGCGCGTCGGCTCCGAGGCCCGCCTCGAATGGCCCCGCCACGGCATGGTCCAGGACGTCTCCGCGGGCGTGGGCGACATCGATGTGCCCGTACTGCTCCTCGTCGGCAGCCACAACAAGATCGACCCGCTCGGAGTGCTGAGCAGCCACCACCTGCTGCCGACCATCCGCACCGCCCTCGACGGCGCCGACCACCTGTCCCCGCTGGAGGTCCCCGACCAGGTCGCCGCTCACATCGCCGCGTTCACCGCGTCCCTGTAGACCCCTCGGCCGCGCGGCCCGCCCCGCACGCCCGAGGCGCCCATCGCCGCGAACCGCGACCGCCCAGGCCGCAGCCCTGCACCGACACGCCAAGGAGCACACCATGACCGCAACGCCCGCGAACGTGTTCGAGCACTTCGACCTGCCCGACACCGAGCTGACCCGGGCCAGCGACGCCTACGCCGAGAAGTCGACCGCCGACTTCGTCTACAACCACAGCGTCCGCAGCTACCTCTTCGCCCGCGCCCACGCACGGGCCCAGGCACGGCGCCCCGGCGCGGACTACGACGACGAACTGCTGTTTGTCGCCTGCGTCCTGCACGACATCGGCCTGAGCGAGGACGGCAACGGCGACCAGCGCTTCGAGGTCGACGGCGCCGACACCGCCGCCGCGTTCCTGCGCCGGTACGGCGTCGACGAACAGCGCATCGCCATCGTGTGGGACGCCATCGCCCTGCACACCTCCGAAGGCATCGCCCCTCGCAAGGGCACCGTCGCCGCCCTCGCCCAGGCCGGTATCGGCACCGACATCATGGGCGCCCGGCGCGAGAACCTGCCCGACGGCCTCGCCGACGACGCTCACACCCTTCTGCCGCGCATGGACCTCGGCTACGCCCTCACGGACGCCATCCTCGCCCAGGCCTTCGCCAAGCCGCACAAGGCGTCCCCGATGAGCTTCCCCGGCGAACTGCTGCGCCTGCACCTGCCCCACGGATCCCGCCCGACCTGGAACGACATCCTCGCCGGTGCCGGCTGGGGCGACCGCCCCACCGGAGCCGGCGCCCGACCTCGCCCCCAAACCCCCCAGGCACTGGCCGAGTTCTTCACCCGGTACCTGGCGGCGGGCGACCTCGACGGCCTGCTGTCGCTCTACGAACCCGACGCCCACTTCGCCCCCACCCCCGGAACCCACCTCACCGGCGCCGACGCGATCCGCGAGGGGCTGCGCCACCTCATCGACGCCGGCGCCCGCCTGACCCTCGAACTGCGCGACATCCGCCAGGTCGGTGACATCGCTCTCGTGTCGAACCGCGCCACCCTCACCGGCCTGGGCCCCGACCCGCTCACCACCGACACCACCGAGGTCGTGCGCCGTCAGCCCGACGGAAGCTGGGCCCACGTCATCGATGACCCGTTCTTCCACTGACTGGGAACCCTCAGACCATGTGTGGACTACCACCGTGACCGGCGGCACCGCCGCCTCCCCTGTCAACTCTCATACCTGGAAGCCTCGTTACGGAGCCGTGAAGACGGTAATGGGGAGGCCGGAGCATCTTCATGCCCCCCAGTGATCGTCTTCTCCCACAGCCGTGACGTGACGTCGAGTCCCGGCCCGTGGCTGCGGGCCGGGAACGTCGGGGTCGGCTGGTGGCTCGGGCGGCGGCCTCGATGAGCTGTGCGGTGGCCCTGGAGCGGCTGATCATCGCCACGTGCGACGAGGTCGGCACTTCGACGACTTTGCGGAAGTCCGCACGGCGGTACATACAGCGTTGGGTCGCGGGAGGGATCCTCCTGTCCCGGCCGCCTGGGCCAGAGCGACGAGCGCGACCGACACCGCGCCCCAGGCGAGGCCGGGGACCGCGGCCAGGTCGGGGGCGGTGAAGGAAGGCAGGGAACCGGGGATGGAAGCGATGTCCCTGACCAGCTCCACGTCCACGGACAGCACCGCGACACCCACGCTGACCACGACCATCGCCACCAGCAGCGCGACCGGTGCCAGCCGCTTCACCGCCCGAGTCGCCGCCCAGACGGCGACAGTCGCCACGGCGACGAGCGTCGCTGCCCCCTTCCAGTCACCGACATGCACCAGCCAGTCCCCGAGCTGGTACAGCTTGTTGTGCCCCTGCGGCTCGAAGCCGGTCGCGTCCTTCAGGACGCCGGTGATGATCTGCAACGCGATGCCCGTGGAGAACCCGGTCATCACCGGATTGAAGCCGGCGATCGCCGCGTACGCCATCCCCTCCGGGATCGAGAACAGACCCGTGACCGCACCCGAACTGGCATCGGAGACAGTCGGCCGCCCCAGCCGCTTCAACCGCACGCTCACCCCGTACCTTCCCGCCCGACCCGTCCCTCTGATCAACAAGCCTGACGGCCAAGGATCCCGTGCACGATCCGAGCTCGCCCATCCGAGCGACCACTCCAGCAGGACGGCCCACCCCCTGGGATCTCGGGCCAGCCGTCGCACAGGCCAGAGGGCAACATATGTTCATGGTGCGTAGTAGCGGGCATGGGGTACCGGACGAGCCACTGGTGACCTGAGTCGGAGATTCGTTGTCAGTCGGGTATGGGTCGTCCGGGTCCGAAGATTCCGCCGTTGTCGGTCACTGCCGCCCAGCGGATGGTGTGGGAGGGCTGGTTACGTCGTCGCACGACGGCTCAGGCTTTGGCCCAGCGGTCGCGGATCGTACTGGAGTGCGCGGAAGACCACTCGATCATGGAGGTGTCCCGTCGGCTGCGGATCGCTCCGGAGACGGTCCGCA
The DNA here is from genome assembly GCF_042754005.1 of Streptomyces sp. NPDC059247. Classification (NCBI taxonomy): domain Bacteria; kingdom Bacillati; phylum Actinomycetota; class Actinomycetes; order Kitasatosporales; family Streptomycetaceae; genus Streptomyces; species Streptomyces sp. NPDC059247. Next base: position 159,245 of record NZ_JBHYZW010000013.1, on the reverse strand, counting down.
CCTGGCGGCGGCGCTCATCGAGCGGGGCTTGGACAGCTTGTGCGACGATCCGCGCCCCGGCGCCCCCCGGAAGATCACCGACGCCGACGTCGAGCGGGTCATCGTCAAGACCCTCGAGGAGACACCGAGACACGCGACCCGCTGGTCGACGAGGTCGATGGCCGCAGCGACAGGGATGTCGCAGTCGAGCATCTCGCGGATCTGGCGGGCGTTCGCACTGGCCCGCACCGTTCACAGGCCTTCAAGCTGTCGACGGATCCGCCCTCCATCGACAAGGTCCGCGACGTCGTCGGCCTCTGTCTCGACCCGACCGAGAAGGCCCTGGTCCTCTGTGTGGACGAGAAGTCGCAGCTCCAGGCCCTGGACCGGCCCCAGCCCGTCCTGCCGATGATGGCCGGAGTCCCCGAACGCCGCAGCCACCACTCCATCCGCGTCGGCACGACCACCCTCTTCGCCGCCCTTGAGGTCGACACCGGCAAGGCGATCGGCTCCCTCCACCGCCGCCACTGGGCGGCGGAGTTCAAGAAGTTCCTGACCAAACTCGAGCCGGAGGCGCCCGAGAGCTTTGACCTCCACCTGATCCTGGACAACTACGCGACCCACAAGACGGCCGACGTCAAGAAGTGGTCACTGTCCCACCCACGGTTCCACCTGCACTTCACACCGACCAGCACGTCCTGGCTCAACCCGGTCGACTGGTGGTTCGCCGAACTGACCCAGAAGAACTCAAGCGCGGCGCCCATCGCTCCACCCAAACCCTCCAACACGACATCCGGGCCTGACTCGCCCACTGGAACGAGCACCCCAGACCCTTCATCCGGACGAAGACCGCCGACGAGATCCTCGACAAAGCCGCCGCCTACCGCCGACGAATCTCCGGCTCAGATCACTAGCCCGTGTGGGCTATCCCCCGATCGGGGGAATCCATGACGATCATTCACCCTTGCGGGTGGTCGCCGTGCCATGTCCAAGATCCTTTTCTGGAACGTTGATCCGGAGTGCCGCGCTGGCGTGGCGATGGATACGAGGAACGGGAAGAGCTGTGTACGAGTGGCTGCGGGAAACTCTGGTGGACCGGCTCCGGCTGCCGGCGGACGCCGTGACGGCCGGGGCGACGCTGGACGAGGCGGGGCTCGATTCCCTGGCCGTGACGGAACTCGTCATGATCGTCCAGGAGGAGTGGGGTGTCGTGGTGGACGAGGACGAGCTCGCCGCGTGCGCCACGGTCGATGCCGTGGCCGCGCTGGTCGAGCAGGGCCGCCAGCAGCACGCCGCACGGTGACCGGCGCACGGAACGGCGGCGCTCCGGCGGCGGTGCTGTGCGGCCTGGGTGCGTGGCTGCCGCCCACGGTGGTGCCCAACACCGAGGTCGCGGAGCGGCTGGGAGTGACGGACGACTGGATCCATCAGCGCACAGGAGTGCGCAGCAGGCGTCGGGTGGACCCGGGGACGGCGACCATCGGCATGGCTGTGGAGGCCGGGGCACGCGCCCTGAAGTCACAGGGCCACGGGCAGGCCGACGCCGTTCTGCTGTCGACGGCGACGCCCGACCGGTTGATCCCTTCGTGCGCGCCCGAGATCGCCTCCCGCCTCGGGCTGACGGGTGTGGCCGCGTTCGATCTCGGCGCGGCCTGCTCCGGGTTCGTGTACGCCCTGTCGGTGGCCGCGGGCTACATCGCCGCCGGAACCGCGGAACGGGTCCTCGTGATCGGAGCGGACACGATGTCCGCCGTCACCGATCACGAGGACCGGACAACCGCCGCGATCTTCGGCGACGGCGCGGGGGCGGCTGTGCTGCGGGCCGGGCGCCCAGACGAGCCCGGGGCTCTCGGACCGTTCGTGCTGGGCAGCGACGGAACCGGCGCGGGCCTCCTGGGCAACCCGCGGGGAGGTTCTCGTACCCGGTACGACTACACCGCCGCCGAACCGCGTCCCTACGTGCGCATGGAGGGGCGGCAGGTCTTCCGGCACGCGGTCGAGCGCATGGGCGCGGCGATCGGTGAAGCCGCCGACAGCCGTGGCTGGGACTTGCCTGCCGTCGACCGCGTCGCGATCCACCAGGCGAACGCACGTATCTGCCAGGCGTTGTCGACCAGACTCGCCGTGCCGGAGGAACGCTGGCTCGCGAACATCGACCGTGTGGCCAACACGTCCTCGGCTTCGGTGCCGCTGCTGCTGGACCACTCGGTTCGCGACGGTTCTCTCGCGTCCGGTGCGCGCCTGGTGATCGCGGCGTTCGGGGCTGGTCTGACCTGGGGGGCCACCACTGTCGTGTGGCCTGAACTGACTCCGGGTGAATGAAAGGACGGACATGAGTGAGGCAGCCGCCACCTACCCGGCGGTCGACCGGACGATCCGCGAGATGGAGGAGGTCGTCCACTACCTTCACATCGGGGCGGCCGTGGAGATGCCCGGTGCGCCACCCGGCATCGACACGGTCCTGGATCAGGTGCGGCGGCGGCTTCCCCTGCTGCCTCCCCTGGCAGACTGCGGTGACCATCTCGCCGACCATGTGCGCGAGCTCTCCGTGCCGGGCTGCCGCTCGGGTGAGTGGTCGCGGGCCTACGACGCTCTGGTCAATCTCCCCGCTCCCGCGTGCGCTCAACGGCCCTGGGGGGTATGGCTGGCCGCCGGGGACGACGGGGACGGGTACGTCCTGTGCTACCGCGCCCACCACGCCCTCCACGACGGGGTCGGTCTGATGCGGCTGGCCCGCCTGCTGTTCGCCCTCGCCGAACCCGCCGCAGCCGCCTCGGTACCGGAACGCCACAGAGAACCCCCCGCCCTCGGCCCGCGCGTCCGCGGACAGTTGCGCACAGCCGTGACCTCCACTCGTCTGCTGGTGCGGGAACCGCGACGGCCTTTGCTGCACGGCACGCCGGACAACCGGCGAGTGCTCACCTCGGCCGTGGTGCCCGTCGCACGCCTTCGCTCGGCGGCGCGATCGCTGGGGTGCTCGGTCCTGGACGTACACGTCGCCGCTCTGACCCGGGTCGCGGAGGAGACCGATCCCACCGGCTGGACGGCGGAGGGCAGGCGCACCCGCGGCATCGTCCTGCCCGTGTCCCTGGACCAGGTGGGCGTGACCCCCTACACCGGGAACCGCTTCGCGATGGCCCTGGTCGACCTTCCCTGGGAGCACAGCGACCTCGGCGAGCGCGCCAGGATCATCGCCCGCCACACCAGTCGGCTCCGGGATCCAGGTGTCCGCTGGGCCATGGGCAAGACCATGGGACGGCTCGACGTCACCGGTGTCCGCACGCTCTCCGGGCGGCTCTTCGCACGCGCCGGTATGCAGACCACCGTCCTGGGCTTCACCGCCGACATCGGCTTCGCCGGGCGCCGGGCCACCCGCTTCACCAATCTGAACTGCCTCCCGGCCCCCTTCCCCTACCAGTCGGCGCTCACCCTGTGGCGCGACGAGGCCGTCTGTTCCTTCACGGCGGACACCGCGCTGCCCGCCGCCGAGAAGCTGGCCGACCGGTGGCTCCAGGCGGTCGACGTCCTGGCCCCGGCCGCGTCCACCGCTCCGTGACGCACCGACAGCCGCACCTCTGCTACCGCACCGTGCGCGCCGCCATGCGGCTGGTCGGCCGTACCCGGTGCCCCGTGACGGTCACCGGCGTGGAGCACATCCCTGCCACCGGGCCCGTCATTCTGGCCGGGAACCACCTCGCCGTCTGCGACACCTTCTTCCTCTACGCCGCCGTCCCTCGCGCGGTCGCCGTCCTCGGCAAGGAGGAGTACTTCACACGGCCCGGCGTCGGAGGAAGGCTCCTGGCGCGGTACTACCGCCGCCTCGGCGTACTGCCGGTCGACCGGTACGGCGGGCCGTCAGCCGCCCGCGCCGTCCTGGACACAGGCCACGGGGTCCTGCACGGCGGCGGCCTCCTCGCGCTCTACCCCGAAGGCACCCGCTCACCCGACGGCAGGCTCTACCGAGGACGCCCGGGCGCCGCCGCCCTCGCCCTCGTCACCGGCGCGCCCCTCCTCCCCTTCGGCATCACCGGAACCGACCGCGTACAGCCCATCGGTACCACCCGGCTGCGTCCCCACCCCGTCCGGATCCGGTTCGGGCCGCCGCTCGACGCCCGGGCTCTGGTCCAGGGCCACGGGCGCCGCGCCGACGGATTCCCGACCACCGCGGCACTGCGGGAGACCACGCTCCACCTCATGCACCGCATCGCTGACCTCTCCGGGCAGGATTTCCTCGACCTGCCGGCCCCCCGCAAGGCACCCCCGGCCTGGCACTCACCCCATCAGGAGGGCTGACTCCGTCCGATCCCCGACTTCGTTCCCGGCCCACGACAGCACCCGCCAGCCTGCCGTCGGCGTGCCCTCCACCACGACGACACCCGTGTTGGGGACCTCGTTCTCCAGAGCGAATCCGATGCAGACGTTGTACGTTCGCGCCGCCGCCCAGATCCGGATCGCCGTGCCGTGCGTCACCAGCGCGGCGACGCGGGCCCCGCAGCCCGCAGCCTCAGCGGTCACCGCGTCGAAACGGCCGAGGAAGTCCCTCCCGTCCGACGCCCCCGGCATCGGAACGTCGGGACGCCCGCACGCCCACGCCGAGGCCACCGCCGCGTACCTGCTCACGTCGTCCCCCTCGGTGCTCAGCTCCCAGACACCCGCCTCCAGTTCGCGGAGCCCGTCGCGCACCGCAGGCCGCAGTCCGAGCGCCGAGGACAACGGCCCCGCCGTCTGACGGGCCCGTGTGAGAGGCGAGACGAACACCGCCCCGATCGGCTCCTCCCGCAGAACGTGGACCAGATCCTCGGCCTGCCGGTGCCCCACCTCGGTCAAGGGCGACCCAGGGGCCGCCGTATCGAGGGCGGCCGCCAGGTTCGCGGCCGTCTGGCCATGACGAATCAACAACAGACGCATCTGCCCTCCAGAGGCAATCGACCACCATCGGGCCGCTCACCCCCTCAACGGCGCTCACAGCACTGGACGTGGCGCCCTCGACCAGGAATTCACCCGGACAGGCCGGAGGCCCGTACGGAACACGAACGTCGGCCCGGCCCACCTGACCACCCGTGCCTCCCAGCCGCTTCTCCGGCGGTCCGTGCCTCCCGGGGACGGTCTGGAGGAACGACTACGACCCGGACACCACGGCTCTGTGTGACTGCCGGGCGCCATGGTGGTCCGGGGTGTGTGGCTGGTGGTGCTAGATCTCGCGGAGCCTGAAACTCTGGTTGGAGTCGCCGCTGCAGCTGTACTGGATGATGCCCGCCCCGGCCGCCTCATCGGCGTTCTCGACGTCGAAGCACCTGAGATCGATGGTGTGGATCGTGGACAGTCCCGTGCCGGCCGGGAAGGTGAGGAAGGTCTGGGTGAACCTGGGGAGCGATCCGCACGGGTACTGGATGATCTTCGTCCCGTTGCCGCGCTTCGCGGCCTCCAGGTCGAGGCACAGGTTTCCGGCGGTGCGGATCTCCACACCGCCGGAAACGGTGTTCACCCAGAAGCGCTGGGTACGGGAGTTGCTGTCGCAGTCGGCCTGCACGAGGGGAGCACCGCTGTCCTGGGTCCGCACGTCGAAGCACTTGTTCGCGAAGGTCTCGACCGAGACCTGGGTTCCCGGCGGATCGGCCGCCACGGCGGCCTCCGGCGAGGCCAGGGCCGCCGGACCGGTGAGGGCTCCTACGGCAGCGGCCAAGACGGCCAGAGCGGTCAGCGCCTTGTGTCGTGTACGCATGGCAGCACCTCGGTTCTCTCGTTCTTCGGGACAGCGTGCCGTGACGGTCCTGCCCCACCGGCAGGAGGATGCTTGCCGGTCGACGCCGTGGAAAACGGTCCGGGCCACCGAGTTCAGCCTTTCGGATGAGGCCATCACGGGGCCTGACGCAGCGCCGAGCAGGGGTTCCTCCCGTACCACCGCCTCTCCGCCCACCACGGCAACCGGCCGCAGGCTCTCCACATGAGCTCCCGCCCTATCCGCTCTCTCTGTCCTCCGTCACCCGCGCCGGGCGTGGACCCGGGGATGGCCACCAGTACCTCGGGGTGGCCGGCTTGTTCACCGCACCCGCGCAGGCCGCTGCCGTGAGCGAGCCTCTCCCTTTCCCGGGAAGGTACTCAGCATGATGTGCCGTCGGACCCACTGGACCGGCCGTTCCTCCCGGGTGTGGGGAGGAGCGGCCGGTGATGGGCCGGTCCGGCCCTGTCGGTGCGGGGGTGTGTCAGGTGCAGTTGATGAGGAGTGCGGTGGTGGCGGTGCAGGTGCGTGACGCGGTGTCGTTGACGGGGTTGGGGTCGGTGGGTGTGCTGGTGGTGCGGGTGGCGGTGACGGTGTAGGAGGTGCCGAGGCTGAGGATGGCGACGGGCACGGTGATCCGACGGGTGGTGGTGGCGCCGGGGGCGAGGGCGGTGGTGGTGCAGGTGGCCTTGCCGGTGGTCAGGGTGCAGTCGGGGCTGGTCGCTCCGGTGGGGGTGGGCAGGTCCAGGGTGACGGTGGCGGAGGCGAGGGTGTGGGGGCCGTGATTGGTGAGGGTCAAGGTGTAGTCGATACGGCCATTGAGCAGGCCGGGGCGGGGGGTGGCGGTCAGTTCCACGCCGAGGTCGGCGAGCGGACGTTCGGCGATCGCGATGTCGACGGGGGTGGTGCCCACGGGGATGCCGCTGGTGGTGTGGGTGGTGGTGTCGATCACGGAGAGGGTGGCGGAGTTGCCGTTGGCGGTGTACACGTGGCGGCCGTCGGGGGTGATAGCCACGCCTCGGGGGGTGTTTCCGGAGGCGGTGGTCGCGATCACGGTGTTCGTCGCGGTGTCGATCGTGGCGACGGTGGCGCCCTGGCCCCGGGAGACGTAGACGTGTGCGCCGTCCGGGGACGCGGCGACGTCGTACGGACCGTCGGTAAGGGGAATGCCGGCGGACACGGTGCTGGTGGCCGTGTCGATGACGGCGACGGAGTTGGCGTAGGGGCGGGTGACGTAGGCGCGGCTGCCGTCGGGGGTGAAGGCGACGCTCTGGGGGAATCCGCTGACGTTGATCGTTGCGGTCACGGTGTTCGTCGCGGTGTCGACCACCGATACCGAGCGGGCGTTGTAGTTGGTGACGTAGGCGCGGCTGCCGTCCGGGGAGACGGCCACGTCCTGGGGGGCGCTGCCGACGGCGATGGTGGCGGTGACCGTGTTCGCCGTGGTGTCGATGACCGTCAGCCGCTGAAGGGCGCTGTTGACGACGTAGGCGCGCGTCCCGTCGGGTGAGACGGCGATGCCGTTGGCGCCGTTGCCGACAGCAATGGTCGCGGTGACCGTTCCCGTCACGGTGTCGGTCACGGTGACGGAGCCGGCGTTCCCGTTGCTCACGTAGAGGCGGGCTCCGTCCGGGGAAGCGGCCACGCCCTTGGGCCCGTCGCCGACCGGGAAGGTCGACATGACGGTTTCAGTGCCGGTGTCGATCACAGAGACCGTGTCGTCGCTGTAGTTCGTCACGTAGGCGAGCGGCGCCTCAGCCGTGATCCGTGCCGCCGGGGCGGAGTACGCGGTCGGTACCGCGGCGGTCAACGACGCCATGGCGAGGCCGAAGGAACCGGCGATCGCGAGGAATCGGCGGCCGGGCCGCTTCCAGGGCCAGACGGATGCTATGGGCAGGCTCATACGGCGGGTTCCTCTCGTCGGGCCCCGGTGTGGGAGCGCGTGGCCAGGTGGCCGACCGGTGGCCCGTGTGGCGATGTCGTGGATGTGGGTCAGACGGTGGTGCGGCGGGTCACGTGCCGAACAGAGCGGGGGCCGGGGTGACGGCCTGACCGAGGGGCATTCCGGCCTCCCGGGTTTCGGGGCCGTGCCGGGACACGGTGTCGGTTCGGGGGTACTGATCAGTCCTGAGCCGACCTTGTGCGGAAAGGACTCGTAGCCACCGACCGGGGGCGATGTCCTGGGACGGGCCGCGGCCCATAGGTCTCTTCCCGGCGGTTGGCGCGGGCCGCCGCCGTCGGGGGACCCGTTCCTGCGGTGCCCTGGCTGCGGGACCTTCTGTCTCGCCCCGGCGGCCCCTCGGCGGCGCGCTCCCTCACCCCCACTCCCCTCGCCATCGGTATGGCGCCCGGTGATCACTGTGGTGCCTCCCGCGCCGGTCTGATCGCGACCGTCCACACAATCATCCGAACGAATGATCACTAGGTCATGTGTTCAATTTTTGGCCGCACTGTTCCCGCGGATCAACGGATGGGGTGCCCCCGTGTCGTACCCGCATACATGGGGATGGCGGTGCGGGAGCTCCTGTCGGCACCAGCGGTCAGAACGGCCGTGGCGGAGCCGGTGGAGGGTCCGACCCCAACCCTCAGGCCGTGTCCGGCGCTGACAGGGCGACTGACGGGCGGCAGCCCGTTCGGACACCGACGGCCGGGGCGCCGACCGTCGGTGCGGCCTCGCCGCCTGCTCGCCCCCGCCCTCTTCTGCGGCACCGGCACCCTCGCGCCGCAGGCTGCCGGTACACCCGCCGGGCCCACGCTCGTCGACTTGGAGAGTGGCCTTCGGGACGAGAGGGTCGAACCGGAACCCGCCGCCACGCCCCACCGACGCCGCTCCCGCCCGGTCTCACGGCGTGGGCGACGGTGCCCATGGAGGACCGGATGTCGTGGAACGCCCGCATCGGTCGCGGGTTTCGGCCTTCCCACGATCCAACGTGCGGTGCTGCGGATCGCGAAGCGTTCCGTTCGCCCGAGGACGGACCTTGCCCGGGAGGGGCCGTCCGACGGCGTCCGCCCTGCTCCTTGCGCACACAGGGATGGACCTGGGTGCGTTCGGCTGTGCGACGACGGGCCTGGGCACTCGGAAAGGGCCGTCGTCGCACGGAATCTGGTTCAGGAGGCGGCGGTGGCTCCGGCGGGATCGGGATAGGCATCCGCCATGGGAGAGGTTCCCGTGGTGAGGAAGTCATGGATGGACGTGAGGTAGGTGTCGCGGTCCACGGCGCCTTCACCATGGACGTCGAGTGCGGTGAACGCGGCGGCCGCGCCGTCGGCACTGTTTCCGGTGGCGGCCCGCAGCCGGGTGAACTCGTCGCGGCTCAGGTGTCCGTCGCCGTCAAGGTCCGCGAGGTCGAACAGAGAACCGAGGGCGGGGCGACAGGACTCCTCGAACGCGTCGTGTCCGGCCCAGGCCCGGTACTCCTCGAAGGTGACCGCCCCGTCGTTGTTCCCGTCCATCCGGTCGAACACCTCACGGTGCGCCGTCAGGGCGGCTGAGACGAGGAGGTCGTGAGGGTCCCGGCCGCACGCAGCCGCGGCACGATGCACCCGGCCCAGATACTCGGGGAGCGTGATCACACCGTCCCCGTCGACGTCCAGCATGGCGAAGATGCGCCGCTTCGCAGTGTCCGACATCCCCTCACCCTTCCCTTCCTCAGAACGTGGTCTCACCCGAAGAACGGTTTCCCGCCGACATCGGACACTGGGCCAGTGGTGTGATGCCGGGCCCACCCGGACATCTGACGGCATCAGGACGGCCTCACCTTGCCCACCGGGGCGGCGGCAACGAGCGCGGCCCAACCCTGGCAGCACGCCCCTGGGACGTTCCGTCCGCTGATCCGATTGTCCGGAAACAGCGACGCGGCGCTCTCGGTCCGCACTTAGGCTGCGGAGGCCCGATGACTGTCAGCTCAATGGAGGTCAACGCAACGTGGCCGATTCGACCACCGCTCCCGTATACGCCTACCGCAGCCAGATCACCCCGCAGACCGCGGTCGCGTGGGGCTCGGAGCCCTTCGAGACCGCGCCCGGCGGCTGGGTCAACCTGCCCGGAGCGCTCATCCCGATCTCCCTGGGGCCGTCCTTCTCCCTCAACGGAGGGCTCCTCGTGGTCACCTTCTCCGCCGAGGCCGCCGTCCGGGGCCCCGGCGGGATCGGACACGCGGACATCACCTTCGGCGGAGAGCCCGGCAGCCCCCGCAACGAGAACCACCCGCTGCTCACCGCCGAGCAGCCGCACCTGACCCTGACCGCCCGCACCACCGGCACCCGTACCGACCAGGTGTGCCTCACCGAGAGCGGCGGCGAGTCCTGGAGCAGCCACACCATCACCCGGGCCCGCAACTACCCCTGGGACGCGGCCAAGGTCCGCAACGCCGAGGTCAAGGTCCGGCTCCGCCTGGAGGGCGGCGAGAAGTTCCTCGTCCAGAACTGGCTCGTCCATCTGACCGCCTACCCCTACAAGGACGCGGCCACCACCTGACGTCCCGCCCGCCGACGAGCGTCGCGCGGGACGACTGCCCCTCGGCCTGGTCCAGGCGCCCATGCGGGAACTGGACCAGGCAGACCGCCGTTTCCCCGCGGCTCGTTCCCTCCCTGTTCCCTTCACGAGCCGCCAGGAGTCACACGCATGAGCGGAACCGTCATCACCCTCACCGACGCCGGGTTCGACGCCCAGGTGGTCAAGGCTCAGGGCCCTGTCCTGGTGGCCTTCCTCGCCCAGTGGTCGGGGCCCTGCAAGGCGGCCGAGCAACCTCTGGCGGAGATCGCGGCCGAGAACTCCGGACGGCTGACCGTGGGCAGCCTCGACATCGACCGCAACCCGCTCACCCCTCCCCGCTTCACGGTCACCGCGGTCCCCACCTACCTGCTGTTCAAGGCCGGAAAGGTCGCCGGGACCAAAATCGGCCCCTGGTCCAAGGCCCAGCTCGTCGAATGGCTCCGCGGCAACGGCATCTGAGCACCACCGCTCCGCCCGCCCGCCGGGACCCGCACGGGTTGCCGACCCACCCCGGTCCCGGCCTGGCACGGAGCCGCAGCCGTCCGCGTCCAAAGCACAGCCGGGGCAGCGGAGCAGAAGCAACGGGCACCGCCACCACCCGGGATCCGCCCGACGCCATGAGTCTGGGCCGACGGTCCGAGAACCGCACGGCGCCCGGCTTGTTTCACGGGCGGGTTGTCCGGAACGAGGCTGGGGGGCGACATCTCCCCGGTCGCACTGCGCGGATGCGGATGCGGATCGCTACGCATCGTGTCCGGGCGGGAATGTCCCCCGCCGGTCCCGGGGGCGCCCCTTCGGCGTGCCCCGAAGCTTCGTGACGGTCCTTCAGGCAAGCCGACGAAAGGCAGAGAACGCCCTTGGCTCTTCCCGATCGCGACCGGACCCAGCCCGCCACCCCGCTGACGAGGGACCTGAACGCGGCTGTCGTCGTTCCCGACCCGAGCACGGACGCGGAGGCCTCGTTCGCCTCCCGGGGGCTGGTCGCCGCGCTCCCGGGGGAAGGCCGCGGCGGCGAGTTCGCGCCAGCCTGGTCCTGCCGTACGGCGGCGGGCTTCTTCTGGTGGGGCGGAACCACTGCGCGGTGAGCGGCGGAGGCGCGGTGGTAGCCCCGGCCGATGTGGTCTCCGATGTCAGCCCGGCCGGAACGACCGGACCTCGGCCCCTGTGCGTCGGAGGCCGCCGAGGACATCGCCGTGGTGACGGCGCGTGAGGCGGGCGACAGCACGTTGACCGCTCGGACGTTCGCGCCGGACATCTGGCTGTCGGCGGCCTCGATGAGCCGCGGCGCGTACCAGCGGGCCTTCGTTCCGTACGCGAGAGCAGCGGGCACGACGTCCAGTCGGCCGGACTCCTTGTCGAACCCCACGTCCCGAACGTGCCCGGCGAGCTCGGGCGCAGCCGTAGGATCTCGCCGCCTCTGACGCAGGACATTCCCGGTGACAAGGTGCTTCTATCCGTCTCGGACCGGTGACATGGCGGCCCAGTCTCACGAACGTGGCATTTCCTTACGGGTCCCGTTCGAGTGGCCGGAGCTGTGGCTGTGGCAGCAGCCCGGGACGGAGCCGGGCCCCTGGCTGCCGCTGTCGGGTGCGGCGCTTGTGGCGTCGCTCGGCAACGGTGTTGCCGGGGCCGGTGAAGTGCACGTCGATGCCTTCGTCGTCGACTTCGAACACGATCGTGCTGTCGAGCTTGGCGACGGTGTTCCGCTGCTGCAGGATGATGCGGTTCCCGTCCCGGCGGGCTATCCCTTTGACCGGTTCGCCGTACGGGCTCTCGACGAACTCCTGGCCGAGGGTGAACTGCGAGACGATCGTGCGGGCAGGGCCGGTGGTCTCGAACGTGTAGTGGTCGCCCTCCTGAGTGATCGTCATGACCTGCTCGGGCGATGCCATGTCCTTGCGGGCGTCCGGTCCAAAACCGATCGACTCGAGGTACTCCTCGTACCCTTCGCTGCCGGCCACTTCGTACGTGCCGGTGAAGTCGGTGAACGCTCCGAGCCCCATGCGAGCCCCTCCATCGTGGTCATCGTGGGTGCGAGGCTGTGACCGGCGCCGCGTTCACCATGATCCGGTTGTCAGCCGGGCGGGAACAGGAGTAATCGGGCCCAAGTGCGGCCGACCGCGCATGGTTCGCCGTCTCCGTCGCCCTGGTCGACGGCAGCGGGCACAGTGAGCGGACGGTGGCGATAGCCCCGGTGCGCGCGGAGGTCGCCGCCCGCACCGGGGCGGTTCACTAAGCGGTGCGCGGGTGCGGCCTGTCCGGAAGCGGCCAGGCCAAGAGCAGCGACCATGGCTACCTCCCCGGACTGGACTGTGAGGCCGTCGCCCCATCCGCTCATACGGGCCCGGGCCGTGGGCACCCTTGCGGTGTCGCACATGAACCAGGCACGAAGGTGCGTCCGGTGGCCGTCGGGTCCCCTCTCTTCCAGGAGGGCAGACCGACCCGGTGGCCGTCGTGTCCGTAGACCTGGTTACCTGACCTTTCCGGCGGAGCTGGGCTCTGCGAGCGGCGGAGTGGACGCCTGTGCGGTCTTGTTCCATCGGCGCACCAGGAGGGCTCCCGCCGCTGCTCCGGCCGTGTTGAGGGTGACGTCGTCGGCGGACGAGACCCTTCCCAGTGACAGGTGGTACTGCGCGATCTCGACGGCCAGTGAGAGCGCTGCCGTGGTCAAGACCCCTTTGACCGTGCGCCGGGGTGGCGGCCACAGAAGCGCGGTGATTCCGCCGAACGGTACGAGCAGGAGCATGTTCCCAGCGAAGTTGACCAAGGTCACCTCTGAGAAGGCGACACCGGTGCTGGAAGATGCGGCCCAGAATTCCTTGAAGGGGACAGGGGAAACGCTGCGGCCGGTGCCGTACCCGTCTGAAAGGGTGTCGAACTGGTGCTTCGCGGCGAGCCGGTTCAGGCTGCCCCGGCCGGGGGTGCCGTCGGCGGGGACAGGCCCGGCTTCCGGCCCCGATGACCGCACCGCTCCTACCAGCGGCTCATGCCGGTGAGGGTGGTCGTCCCGTAGTGGCCGTCCGCGTACTGCTCGGCCAGGAGGCCTTCGTCGACGAGCGCGGCCTCGACCACGATGACCCCGGCGTACGTGCCCCTCGTCCCGGCCATCTGGGAGTTGGACCGGGCCGCAGCCCGCAGCAGGCTCCGGGAGACCACCGGGCGGGACGGTGCCGGGGGCGCCGTGGCCGGGGCGCGCCGCGATCCGTTCGCGCATCCCGGCCATGGGGATGCCTCTGGGGCCCGGCTTCCCCGGCTGCCGCTCCAGGTGGCCCAGGACCGGCCGGGCGCCCCGGCGACAGGGCCGCCGCAGCGCGCTCGATGGACAGGAACCGCACGTCCGGCCACGGGGCGATGCCGTCGCCGAGGTTCTCGCACTCGACGCCGTAGAGGTGGCGGTTAGCGTCGACGCTCGCTTCGCCGTCGGCCGGGAGCGGCTGCTCCACGATCACGGCACGTAGCACGTCGGGGGCGCCGAGCCCGGCGTGGTTGGTCCGTCCGTGGCCGATGAGGTGGACTCGGCCGTCCTTGGCGATCGTCCCGTGACACAAGGGCCGGGCAGCCCTTCGTAGCCGTCGCGGACGATGCCGACGGTGCGGGCCGTCCCAGAGGTCACGGTGTGGTGGACGGCTACTCCGTGCACCGGGCCCCAGGGCCCGCGCGCGTCGCGGTTCCGGGTCTACCGGCCGGGAACCCCACGACGTCCAAGCCCTCATCGAGGAGCGCGCGCGGGAAAACGTCGGAGGACAGCGGCGCCGCCATCGGGCACGCTCCGGCCAGTGCCAGGACCCGGCCAGCATCGCGCCGTCGCCGGACTGCACGCAGCCGCCCGCCGCAAGGGGTGGAAGAAGGTGCCGGTCGGATTGAAGACAGCCGGACCGACGCGGCCGGGGTCCTCGGGGTCGACCTCGGTGACGGTCGCGGCCCGGCGGACCACCGGGAACTTGGGGTGGCGAGTACCGCAACCGCGCCGCCGGGCCCTCGGCCCCGGCCCCACTTCTCCCCGAACCGGCTGTTCGTGACCCACGCGCCCTGACGGCCGCCGAGCGCGCCACCGTCCTGCCCAGGAGCGACCGTCGCGGAGCCCTCGCCGAGGTCATCCTCCGCGAAGTCGGCCGACGCCTCACCGCACCGCTGAAAGGCACCGCCCGCTGCGCTCCGGAACCGCGCCCGCCTCCTGCTCGGCGGCGCACGATGGCGTCAGCCGTCGGACATCGCTACCCAGTTGTACCCGAAGTAGTTCAGCCCCTGACTCTCGTCGGTGGCCTGGAAGGAGCGAGTCAGGACATTGTTGTAGTACATGCGGCGCGGGGGCTCCCCGTCTCCCAGCCCGACTGTCAGCAGGCCCTTCTCCTGGTCCATGAGCTCTTGCGAGCAGGTCCGGCGGGTTGTCGGGGTGAGCCGGGACATCAGGAGGACATCGTTCTCGAAGACGGCCCTGCCCGTGAAGTCGTTGCAGCCGGCCTTGCCCGTGACGGTCCCGTTCCGGTGGAAGACGTAGTACACCTCCCTACCACCGATCACCGGTCCGATGGAGTCGCCCACGACGAGGTGGTCGAGCCGCCACCGGGAGCCGAAGAGTCCCTTCGGCCGTATCAGCTTCACCGCGATGAAGTCGCCCTGCCGGTTCTTCAGGTCCATCGTCAGGTCGTCGACGCGTTGGTTGATGGTGAACGGCCCGCTGAGGAGCTTCCGCAGCTCTTCCTCGAAGGAGAGACGCGCCTTCGGGCAGGTTCCGGCCGTGGACGCCTCATCGGTTTTCCGGCCGACGGTGAGTGTGGTTTCGGTGACAGTGGTCGCCGCTTCGAACGGGGTGCACCCGTAGTTTCCCAGGGTCGTGTCGTCGTAGCCGAACTCGAGCCAGGCGGCGGCCCGGGGCGGGGCTGTGGTCACCTGCCCTCCTGCGCTGATCCACTGCACGTACCAGCGTGCTCCCACCAGCAGCCCCCCGTTCCCGCCAGGTCCCGTGGGCGTGGGCATGGCCGTGACCGGGGCCCGATCCGTTTCTGTCGGCGTACACCCGGTGATGAGCAGCAGAGCGGCGAACAGAGATCCGACGATGCTTCCCGTACGGCATCCATGCTTGGAACTCCTGTACATGCAGCATGAGACGGACAGGGTCCCCGTAAGGTTGTAGAGCGCCTCTCGGCGCCAGGGCCTTCGGGCCGTCCACCGCTCGGCGTGCGCGGCCGGGTCCGCGGCGGCGGGCCCGGCCTCTCGGACGTCACGGTCTACGCGGCCGAGCACAGGGTCGTAGAGGGAGTAGCCGCCCCTGCCAGGAGGCCGCCGCCGAAGCCGCCCGCGTCCAGGCCGCCGCCCCGCCCCGGAGGACGAACAGGAGCGGGGCAGGCCCGGCCGCCGCTTCTTCCGCCGCCCCAGCTCCGCGACGCCTGCCGGGCAAGCCCGGGGCGACCTGGGCAAACCTCCCTGAGCACCGGCTTGATCACCCCGGCCGGAGTCGATCCCGCCGGAGTCGATCCCGCCGGGGTGTCACCGGGGCACGGGCATCCCGGCTTCACGGCGTGGGCGCGGCTGACCGGTGATCGGTGGCCGGTGATCGGTGATCGGTGGCCGGTGATCGTCCCGGTCGGGAGTCGCATGGGCCTGTCAGGGCACTGACGTGCTGGTTGGCCGATGCGGGGAGACGGATCGGTCACGCCTGGCCCGCCGATCCGCCATGGGTCCGTCGGGCAAGCCCCTCTGGGCGGAGGGCTTGCCCAGCGTCCGGATCGCGGGGCGGGACGGGTTCCCGAGGTCGCGGCGTCACCGTCTGGGACGTGGTGGCCCGGAGTCGGTCTCCGGCAAGCCGAAGCCTCCCCTGGGCACGCTGGGAGCTTGCCCGGGGGGCTCGGGTACGCCATGGCGGCAGCCACGGTCTCCAGGGCGGCGCGCTGCTGCGGGTCGACGGGGACGTCCGTCACCCGCCCATCGCACCTGGACAAGCCTCCCCGGGCGGGAGGGCCGCCGGGCGCACCCCGCCTTCTTCTGCCCGCCAGGATCCCGGCCCCGCCGCCACCCCCTGGGCGTGGGTACCGCCGACTCCGGAACACACAGGTGCGGGCGGGCCCGAGGGGCCAGGGCCGAGTCCGCCGGGCGCGGCTGCGCGTCCTCGGGGGAGTCCGGGCTGTTGTGCTGAGTGACGCGTGCACGGTCCGGCGGCCCCGGGAATCCGCCCCGGTCTCGGGGCCGCCCCCGACTCCGGCGCGCCGCCCGGCGGAGCCGTGTCCGGTCGCTGTCTGACGCCGTTGGCTGGGGTACGAGCGTGGAGATCGTCCGTGAGCCGTACGCACGGCGCCCCCGCCGGGACCCGTCCGTGCCGGTGTCGAGGGCGTGTCACCGCGGCCGGTGCTTCGACCCGGAGCCGGGTGTCTCGCGCGGCGACTGGTCCACCGGCGCGGCCGTCGTTTCCCGCCCAGCGGTGCGACGGCTCGCACCCTGGCCACCGTCTCCGCCCCGGGCGGTCCCACCGCGATCGAACGCCGGCACCGCCCCGTGACCCGCCAGATCCCGGCGCTCCCTGCCACCAGAACTCTGCGACGGCACCCCGCCGGGTCTTCTGCGGGGCGCGGAGCCTGGCGCTATCTTCACAAGAAAGAACAAAAAGGGGGAGGCGACAAAAGGCCCGCACGATGGGCGGCGTCAGGAGGAGCAGCGATGTCCGAGGTGTACGTCGAGAGCGAGTTCGCCCCCCTGCGCACCGTGGTGCTGGCCCGCAGCGAGGTGGCCGTCCCCTCGTCGGCCGTCTCCTCGGACGACATGCGGTTCCTCCCGGCGGACTCCTTGCTGCGCAATCCCGTCGGTGGCGACATGCGGGACCTCGATCCCGCCCGTCAGGCCCGCTGGGAGCGGGAGCGGGAGGCGTTCCGGGCGGTGCTGGAGCGGCACGGGGTCCGGGTCCACCGCCCCCGGGCGCTCACCGCGGCCGAGAAGGCCGCGGCCGGCACCGACGGCTACGCGAACTTCTTCGCCCGGGACCCCTTCTTCACGGTCGGCCGCCACGTCGTCGAGGCGTCCATGCGCTTCCTGCACCGCCGCCGCGAGGTGCTGCCGCTGCGGCCGGTGATGCTCGACCACGTCTACCCGGCCGACTGTACGTACGTCGCCGTGCCGGTGCCGGAGGTCGCCGCCCCTGACGACCCCGCCCTCGGCCCCGGGCCCTTCCTCGAAGGCGGCGACGTCCTGGTCCTGGGCGACCGGGTCTTCGTCGGCACCTCCGGACTGGCCTCGAATCCGCTGGGCATCCGCTGGCTGGACAAACTCCTCGCCCCGCACGGCTACACGGTCGAGACGGTCCGGCTGCACGAGCGGATGCTGCACCTCGACTGCGCCCTGGGGCTCGTCCGAGAGGGCCTGCTGGTCGTCTGCGAAGAGGCGCTCCCGGACGGGCTGCCCGAGTCGCTGAAGGACTGGGACCGGATCACCGTCGACCTGGAACGGGCCACCTTGCTGGCGACCAACGGTCTCCCGCTCGGCCCCGACGTCTACGTGACCGACCCCGCCTTCGCCTTCGTGGGCGAGCGGGTGGAGGGCTTCGGTGTCCGGGTCGAGTACGTGGACTTCTCCGTCACCCGCTCGCTGGGCGGGTCCTTCCGGTGCAGCACCCAGCCGCTGCTGCGAAGGTTCTGAAGACCCCCGGGGAGGGACCTCCGGCCCCGTCCCGCACGGGGCCGGAGGTCCTCTGTCCAGCGGTGCCGGTACGGGAGGGGCGGGACGGCGGAATCGTCGCCCCGCCCCTCCCGTTGAGGAGAAACGGCATCCCGGACCACCGACCCCGGAAGGAGGGTCATGGGCGCCTTCCCCACCCGCCACCCACAGGACGCGCGCGAAACCCCCGAGGTGCGAGAAGCACCGGGCGTCCCGGAGCAGCGGGCCACCTCAAGGACGCGGGGCTCCTCGTCCCGCACGTCGCCGGGCTTCTTCTTCGGGGGCGTCTACGGAACCGTGCTCGCCAGCTCCCTGGTGGCCGCACTCACCTCACACCCCGCCGATCCGGCCCACCGCTTCCACTACAGCGCCGTGTGGCTGGTGGCCACAGCCCTCGCCGCCGCCCTGGCCCACGGCTACGCCCACTTCGTCTCGTACGGCGCGCACGGCCGCCACACCCCCGGCGAGCTGGCTGGCCGCCTCCTCGACGAGTGGCCGCTCGTCGTGGCGACCCTGCCGTCGGTCGTCCTCCTCCTGGGCGCCGACACCGGCCTGTGGCCCGCGCTGTACCTGGAGTACGTGATCCTCGGGATGAACATCCTTCTGCTGTTCGGCTGGGGCGCCGCCGCGGGCCGCGCGGGTGGCCGGAGTCGGCGGGGCGCCACGCTCGTCGGCACCTCCACCGCCCTCCTGGGCGTGGCCGTCATCGTGGCCAATGCCCTGATCAAGTGACCGCTCACACTGGGAGACAACAACCCCCGGGGCGTCCTTCAGGCCGCCTGCAACCGCCCGGCCGCCTTGTCCGAGCGCGGCGAGGGCGGCCAGCTGCTCCGCGCGGAGCTTGTCCCGCCTCGACTTGGCGTTCGAGAGCCACACCCCCAGCTTCACGGGCACCGGCTCCGCCTCGCCGTCGACCGTGATCTCCACGACCGCGCCGCGCGGGGCGGCCCCGGAGCAACCTTCGGCGATCGGGCAGGAGCTGATCTTCTGCTCTTCTGCCGGGCCGGTATCGCGGCTCCGCCCACCGCCCCGAAGGACGCCACCTGAACGACACGACCACCCCGCCCGAGCCCTCGCCCGAGGCCCCTGGCCGAGCTGCTCGACGCTGGGCGGACCCGGGTGTTCCAGACCATCAAGTCGCCGTGGCCGCGCTTGCTCCTGAGCGTGGTGTGCGCGGCGGCCGTGTGGCTGCCCGACGGCGACGCCGCCCGCGACCTCATCGCGACCGCGATCGACGCCCTGGAGTGAACCTCCGCGATTGCCCGCGATCCCGTTGCGGGCCAGCCCCCACGCTGCGTGGCGGCGAAGCCACCGACGGGCCACCAGCCGGAGAAGCGGGGCCTCATGCGCGCACGCCACGACACCACCGCCCCGGTCCCGGAGGGCCGCGGCCTTCGGCCTCCCGCGTACGGCGTCCCCTCCCCGGCCCCGCTCGCCCGCGCGGACCGCGGATCCGCCCGGTTCCTCGGTCGGCACGGCGAGGACCAGGAGGACCGGGCCGACGGCGGCGAGGACCCCCAGCGGTGACCGTCGGCCATCCGCACGAGACGCTCCCGGCAGCGAGGCCACCATGCACACCAGCAGCCACACGGTCCTGTACGACCCCGACGGGCTGATCGAGGCGGAGCTCCCGCTCGACCGCGAACCGTACGAGCGCCTCGTCAAGGCCGTCCTCGCGTGGACCGGCGAGGCCGCGCTCGCCGGGCGCCAACGCGCACCACCGGAAGCGACGGGAGCACGGAGACCGGCATACGCAAGCCCTGCGGCACCTGTTCAACCGCATGATCGGCCAGCTCCACCACTGCCTCCAGACTCGTGTCCCCTTCGACGAAGCGATGGCCTTTCCGGTGGACACCGCTACGGCGTGACTGACGAGGACTCCTCCTCCGGGGCGGCCATGACCAGACCGGAACTCACAGCCTGGTGCCGATCGATGCGCTGGAGGCGGGCCCAGAGGTCGAGCTGGTCGCAGGCCCATGAGGGGTCGTACGCCGCCGTCGGCAGCTGCGGTACGCGCTTGCGGCCGGTTTCGTCGAGGCGGTAGGGAGCGTCGAAGGCTTTGTCCCAGCCGTCCAGGTCTGCGGCGAAACGAGCGCCCGCTTCCGCGGCGTCGATCCCCAAGTACTGGGCGATCTCCGACCAGGAGCTGCCCCGTTCGCGTTCGTAGATCACGGCCGAGGCCAATGCGCGTTGAGCGAGTTCGACGAGCTGGAACGCTTGGCTGACCCGACCCCCGGGACCAGTGTCAGGGTCGTTCTCGGTGGCGACCAGTCCCCTCGCGCTATCCGCTACATCCACGGCGTGGTCGCAGAGGACCAGGCGTGCCAGTGCCTGGCGGGTGAATCGGGCACGGTCGGCGTCGTAAGGGGTCGTCTCAGTCACCCGCGCAGTCTCCCAGGCCGTGTCCGCAGCAAGTACCTCATTTCCGACGGAGACCGGGCTCCGCTTGACGGCTCAGCCGCATGAGGTGTCCTTCCACGCAATAGCCGTGGGAAGAGGTAGGCCCCGACCGTGAGGCCCGGCGGCGGCGCGATGGGTACGAGTACCGGCATGGCGCGTGAGCGGATCCGGTGGCCGGTCGTCGTGGAGTAGCCCGGGAGATCATCGAGGGCTACGACGGCGGGGGCACGCTGCGGCGGGTGATGTACCGCCTGGTGTCGGAGGGCGTGCTGCCGTATACGGCGCCGATGTACCGGCGCCTCTCGGCGCAGCTGACGAAGGCGCGGGGGGGCCGGTTCCCGGATCTGATCGACACCGTCCGCGAGGTCCACGTCCCACCGGCTCGGGACGGTCCTGACCGCGGGCGCGTACCGGGGTGATCGGGCCATCCGCAGCGCGGTGGCGATCCGCCGAAGGCGAACCGGTCATTCTTCCCGCTCGTGGCCTTCGGTACCGTCGGCCCGGCGGCCGAGCGTGGGCAGGTGGATCGTGCTGGTCCCGAGCTCTCCGGTCGGAGCGCCCGCTCTCCGCGACGGGCCGGGGCTTACCCAGGGTAGCCGTGCGGTTTGAGTCACTCGGCACCCTTCTGCGGCCGGTTGGCCATTTTGTTCGATATTCGTGCGCTGTCGCCGCGTGGTCCACTGTCCGGCGGCTCTCCCACCGGATCTCCCGATCGGTGGACGGAGCCACGCGTTTGTCGTGCACGGTGTCATGCCCGCTGCCCGCCGTACTCACCGGCGGGCCCGCCGAGGACGGATGCTCATGACGGATGACCGGAGTCTGCTGAAGGTCTACAGCGACCGCCGCTACACCCGTACGACGGTGGCGCGCCACCAGGGAACGGCCCTGGCTTTCGCGCTGGACGAGGACCGCAGAATCGTTTACACGGTGCTCGACCTGTCCACCCACGACGAGGCCAAGGGTGAGCTGGACGCCGCCTACTGGTCGGAGAACCCGGCCGAGTTACCGTTCCCGAACGAGATCGTCAAAGTCGGCTATGCCGTGGTCGGCGCGACCGCGATGCCCGTGGTCAAACGGGGTGGCCGGACCGAGGCCACGGGGGACGAACTGCTCGCCGCCGACGAGACGGACACCTTCCTGTCCTCCACCGCGCGCCTCACGGCCCCCGGCGCCCCTTTCCAGGTGATCTCGGACGGCACCCATGTCGTGGTGCTGCGCCAGGCCGTCGACGGTGACCACGCCGACGCGGTGCACGTCCTCACGGGCAAGGGCAGCTCCGGTGACGTGACCCGCACCGACTATGTGAAGGACACCGCGGGCGCGAAGACGCCGGTGGTGGACGCGACCCTGCTCGTCGACCGCTTCCTGCTGGTCGGCGGTGTGCTGAAGCCCGTCAACGAGGTCCGCTTCCGGCGCAGTCGGCACAGGACCGCCCCCGCGTCCGCCAAGGACAGCCTGGGCGCCACGGACATGGACGGCCGGCCCTTCTTCGAACCCACGCAGGAGCTGGCGTTCATCCGGAACCTGAAGGACGGCCGGTTCGCCGCCGTGCTCACCCCGACCTCGGTCCAGGGCCGCCAGCGCTGGCAGTTCTTCGCCCACAACGCCCTGACCAGCCGGATCGACTCGTTCAGCGTCGAGCAGGGCACCGAGGGCCTGTTCAACACCCAGGGCACCCGGTACTGGACCAGCCCCGACCCGGCCTACCGGGACTCCGTCTACGAACGCGCCCCGGGCGTCTGCCCCTTCACCCGGCGGGACTTGGTGCCGGTGGTGCCGGAGGCCCTGCACGCCGAGAGCGCGATCAGCTTTCCCGACAGTGTCAGCAACTGGATCGACTGCGGTGTCCCCGCGAAGGGGTTCGGCGACACGCCGTACGCGGTCGAGGCGTGGGTCAAGCCGGGCAGGATGGGCGGAGTGGTGGTGGGCCAGGCCGACTACGACTTCCAGAAGGGTTTCAAGCTCCGCGTCCACACCGACAAGACCGACCTGTACAGCGTCCCGACCGATGACCGGCATCTGACGCTCGAACACCCCACCGGTTCGGTGACCGCGAGGAACGCGCTCAAGAAGGGCGAGTACCACCACATCGCCGCCTCCTACGACGGGACGACCGCGACGCTCTACGTCGACGGGGAGAAGGCCGCGGAAGGGGCGCTGGCCAAGGCGCCCCCCGGCACGACCCGTCTCGCCATCAACAACAATTCCGCCACCGGGCGGGGCGGCAGCTACTCCGGCGTCGTGGACGAGGTACGGATCTGGAACCGGGCCCGCTCCCAGACCGAGCTGGCCGAGGAGCGGAGCTACCGTCTCATCGGCAACGAGGAGGGTCTGGCCGCCTACTACCGCTTCGACGAGGCGAGCGGGACGAAGGCCTACGACCAGAGCGACAGCGCCGCCCACGGCACCTTCACCGGCAGCATCTCCTGGGTGGCGTCCGAGGCGCCCATCGGCGACCACCCCGGCGTCCGCCGCGACAGCTTCACCCTCAGCGGGCAGGACGTCGTCTCCGGACTCGCCGCCGCCGTCTACTACCAGCAGGAACAACTGGCCTCCGGCCACGACCGCACCGTCCAGCCGGCCAAGCGGCAGGCGCGGGTGCTGCTGGCCTGCGCCACCCGGACAGCCGGGAGTTCCGCCGATCAGGCGAGCCTCGTCGCGGTCGACTTCGGAGTCGGTCTCGACGGCCGGCTGGCCCAGATCACCGATGTGGTCGCCCTCGCCGACATCGAGACCACGGATGTTCCCGCCGACACCGTCGACCAGCTGAAGCAGCGGATCACCACCCTCAAGAGCGAGGCAGACACCCTTCAGACGGAGATCGACGCGCTGCGGGCGGAGCGCGCGGCACTGGGGCCCGACCGCACCCTGCCGGCCGAACCCTGGGTGATCGACCTGCTCCGGCAGCAGGTGACTCTCATGCCCCAGGGCGGCTCGCTCGTGACCCTGGGAAGCGACGGCACCACCGCCGACGGCGCGCCGGTCACCACACTGAACCGGTCCTACGCGTGGCAGCTGCTGCCCGTGCCCGGCCCCCGGGGCGTGAGCCGGGTGGCCATCGTCGACCTCGGCGCGGACGGCTACCGGGTCGTGGAGCCGGAGAGCGACAACGCCGGCGCCAGGCTGCTGCTCAAGAAGCGCTCCTTCGGCCAGGCGCTGCCCGACAGTGCCCAGTGGGAGATCAGCAGCACCTACTCGCTGGAGCGCATGGCCCGGGGCTTCAAGAACGTCGCGAGCCAGCTGTGGCTGGGTGCCGGGACCCTGCAGTCCACCGAGGTCCGGATCGCCGTCTCCGATCTGCACCGGCCCGCGCCCGACGTGCTCAACTCCGAAAAGCGCGCGAGCGAGGCCCGCATCGACGGTCAGATCGCGTCCAAGGAGAGCGCGCTCAGCGCCAAGGGCTTCTCCCTCGACCAGGCCAGGGCCGATCTCGCCCGGCTCACCGACGGCGCCCAGGGGGCCGCGGACGTCACCCTCGCGGTGCCGCTCCTCGGCGTCGACGCGAGCGGTCTCAGCACCACGGGCGCCCTGCTCGGCTTCGCCAAGACGGCCTCCACCCCCTTCCTGCTGGACAGCGCGGCGGGCCGGGTGGCCCTCTACTACCAGGGCTCCGACGAGCAGTTCTACGCCGCCTACCTGGACACCACCACCGTCCGCTCGACCCAGCGGCTCTCCGGGACGGACGGCACCCTGCTGTTCACCGCCCGCGATCCCGCCGTCAACCTCGCCAAGAACACCACGATCATCACCACCGCCGGATCCGTGAGCGGCCTGTGCACCCTGACCATCACCCGGGGCACCGAGACCGAGACCTTCCGGGACGTGCCCCGCCGCGCCGCCGACCTCGCGGCCGTCGTCAACGGGGTCCAGGACGAACCCGTACGGATCGGCGTGGTCAGGAGCGTGTCGGGCACCACGCTCACGCTCGCGAACGGCACTCCGGTGGACCTGACCGACACCCACTATCTGAGCATCGGCGCCACTTCCCACCGGGTCGCCGCCGCCGTGAAGGCCGGGCAGCTCACGGTGACCCTGGCCACCGCCCCGGGCGCCGCCGCCGTCGCGGACACCCCCGTCTCCCTGGTGCGCTACGACACGGCCCTGGCCGCCGCGTCCCGACCCGGCGTCTCCCTGGAGCGCGGCTCCCGCTGGATCGTCGTCAGCGCGAAGAGCCTGGAGACCCTGGCCCCCTTCGCCACGGCCGACGGGACGACCCCCGGCCACGGCCCCCGCTGGCGCGGCGACTCACCCGGCCGGGCCCTCTCCTTCGACGGCACGGCCCAGCGGCTCTCCCTGCCGAGGACCCTGCTCACCCAGGTCGCGGTCGCGGCCGGGGATCTCACTGTGGAGCTGTGGGCCAAACCCGAGAGCAACGCCAGGGCGGTCCGTCGGCGCCTCGTCCAGCTGGAGTCCGGCGAGACGAAGGCCGCGCTGATGCTGCTGGCGGCCCCGCCCGGCATGACCCTGACCGGCAGTCAGGCGATGAGTATCGACAACGGCCATCCCGCGGCGAACAGCGACTTCACCATCGAGTGCTGGATCAAGCGGGGCGCCAACCGAACGGCGACGGCCGACACCCTCGTCTCCTGCGGGGCCAGCGGGCTCACCTTCGGTTTCACCTCCGCCGGAGCCTTCTCCTTCTCCTTCGGCACGGGGAGCTCCGCCCAGACGCTCACCACCACCGGGACCTGGTCCGACACCGACTGGCACCACTGGGCGGCCACCTTCAACGCGACCACCAAGGTCCAGATCGTCTACCGGGACGGCGCCGAGGTCGGCCGCCGCACCGCGACCACGGCCCCCACCCCGGTCGGCCCCCTCATCGTCGGGCGCACCGACCAGGGCGGACAGAACTTCTTCGTCGGACAGTTCGCCGAACTCCGGACCTGGAACACGGCCCGCTCCTCCGAGGAGATCACGCGGCTCAAAGACCTGCCCGCGGCGGGGAACGAGCAGGGCCTCACCGGTGCCTGGGGTTACGAGAAGGGCTCGACGGCCGTCGCCTCGGGCGCGCTCGCCCTCGTGGACCGCTCCACCTCCCAGCGGCACGGCGGCGTCTGGGGCGACCCCGCCGTCTGCGACTCCCCCCTCGGCCACCGGGTGGTCGCCAAGGTCGGCGACCAGACCCGGCTCGGCGACCAGCGCCTGCCGCTGGGACAGTGGACCCATCTGGCCGCCGTGTACGAGCAGTCCTGGGGGCTCCGCTTCGACGGCTCCTCCTGGGCGGAGACCCAGGACGCCGACCAGCTGGACCTGACCGAGGACCTCACCATCGAGGTCTTCGCCACCGTCGACGCCCTCGGTGCCCGCCAGGGCCTGATCTCCAAGGGGCGGCTCGGCGACAGCACGGGCACGGTCCCGTACCAGCTCTCCGTCCTGGCCGACGGAAAGCTGGAGTTCGCCTTCGAGGAACCCGGCCCCGTACTGCGCCGCTACACCTCCGCCGAGGCCATCACCGCGGGCTTCCACCGCCTCGCCGTGGTCCGCCGCAGCGGCAGGTCCACCGAGGAGATCAAGGGCACCAAGGAGATCACCTACAAGGACGCGGACGGCAAGGAGAAGAAGCAGACCGTCGACGTGATCGACCGGGTGGACACCAAGACCTGGGACGACATCCTCTTCGTCGTGGACGGCAAGGAGATCGGAACCGGCCGCTACACCGGCCCCGGCCCCCAGGGCAACGACGGCACCCTGGACATCGGCCGCGTCCGCGACAGCACCGACACCGCCTCACTGACCGGCAGCATCGGCGAGATCCGCCTCTGGGGCAAGGCCCGCGACACCCTCCAGCTCGGCACCCCGCTCCACCCCCGCGACGAGGGCCTGATCGCCCGCTGGAGCTTCGAGGAGAACGAGGGCAGCACCACCGACGACCCGGCCGGCGGCCACACCCTGCGACTGCGCGGCGCCCGCTGGACCACCGACCCCGACCCCCAGGCCAGTACCTTCCGTCTCCACCGCGACGGCCGCCCCCTCCCCTCCACCGCCGTGACCACCGCGTCGCTCCAGGGCTGGAGCGGCAACCAGCTCACCCTCGGCGCCATCAACACCGGCGGCACCACCCACGCCGAGTTCTTCCACGGCACCCTCGAAGAGGTACGCGTCTGGCAGACCGCCCGCACCGAGGAACAACTCCTCGACAACCTCTTCACCCGGATCAAGGGCGACAAGAAGGACCTGCTCGGCTACTGGCCCTTCGACAGCGCCTCCACCACCGCCGACGCCGCGACCGTGGCCGACCACTCGCTGCGCGGCAACGACCTCGCCCTGGGCACCGGCACCGACCGGCCCACCGTCACCACCTCCTCCGCACCGGTCTCCACCGACACCGCGGCCGTCCGCTCCGCCCTCACCGGCATCACCTCCCCCTTCCACCAGAAGATCTCCGCACCGCCCGCGGTCACCGAGTACGCCGACCTCCAGTACACCCCGACCGGCGAGACGTACGGCGTCCTCAAGCGCTGCTACAGCCACCTCAAGGACGGCGTCTGGAGCCTCACCACCGGATACAAGGTCGGCGACCTGACCAGCGAATGGGTCGGCCAGGTCCAGTACGATCCGCAGCTCATCGGCTACATCGAGGGCGCACCGCCGGTCCCGTCCGAGAACCTCACCCGCACGACCACCACCACCGAGCCCGCAGGCTGCTCCAGCGTCACCTTCGAGCAGGCGGACTCCGTCACCTCCTCGCTCTCCTCCTCCCGGGAACGCAGCGTCGACAGCAGCTTCAGCTTCGCGGCGGGCTTCGAGATCGACGAGAACGTCCTGATGATCTCGGCGCCACTGGGCATCGGCACCGCCGAACCCGCCGCCTCCGTCGCCCTGCGGGCCCGCGCCGGCGGCACCGTGGAATTCTCCAACGCCTGGACGGACGAGACCTCGCTCTCCCAGGGCACCACCACCGAACGGGCCACCACCGCCACCCTCACCGGCTACTGGGAGGCCAAGGGCAGCGAGCGCAACACGACCATCGGCGCGCGATACGTCCCCACCAACCAGGGGTACGCCCTCGTGCAGTCCGAGACCGCCGACGTCTACGCCCTCCGGCTCGCCCACTCCGGCACCCTCGTCGCCTACCGGATGATGCCCAACCCGGACATCCCCCGGGACTGGAACATCCTCACCTTCCCCATCAACCCCCAGTACACCAAGCAGGGCACCCTCGACGGAGCCGTCGGCTTCGACGCCAAGGGCGCCAAGGTCTTCGACACCGCCTACCCCAACGCCGGCCAGTACGGCGAGTACAGCTACTTCAAGCCCCGTGAGGCGTACGCCCTCAAGCGCCGCATCCTCCGCGAACGCCAGGAACTGGAGAGCTACTACAACGCCGTCTCCACCGAGACCCACGACCCCGACCCCACCCACGACCTCGCCGCCCGGGTGCTGAACTCCGCCATCGGCGCCACCCCGGCCACCCCCGCGAAGGGCGAGCCCACCCGGACCCGGGACGCCTTCGCCAACCGGAACATCGCCAACACCTACGTCTGGACCGCGGACGGCGGCTTCTTCGCCGAGACCACCAGCACCGTCGACGTCGTCACCCAGACCACCGGCGGCTCCTACAGCCTCTCCGGCTCCGTCACCAGCTCCCTGGAGGTCGACTTCGAGGTCTTCGGCGTCGGCTCCGGCGTCCAGTTCGACGGCTCCGTCGGCGGCGGGACGACCACCACCCGCCACCGCTCCAAGGAGGCCACCCGCACCCACAGCCTCAGCGTCGCCTGCACCCCCACCAACGACCTCCAGAAGTACGACGAAAAGGGCAGTCCGGTCGAGCTGAACGGCACGCCAGTCCTCGCCCCCGGCAAGGTCGACGCCTACCGGTTCATGACCTTCTACCTGGGCCAGGACAGCGCCCACTTCGACGACTTCTACAACAAGGTCGCCGACCCCACCTGGCTCGCCGACAGCGCCGAGGCCAACGCCACGGCCCTCCGCCAGGCCCGCCAGTCGGACCACAAACCCCCCTGCTGGCGGATCCTGCACCGGGTCACCTACATCTCCCGCATCCTCCCGCCCATCCCCCCGGACGGCGCACCCCCGGTCGACACGGTGCTGAAAGAACTCGACATCCCCAGCAACTACGAACTCATCCGCCGCCTCGACCCCTACGTCCGCACCGCCACCACCAGCCAGGCCCACCTCGCCACAGCCACCCGAACCGCCCTCACCGCCCACCTGCCCCAACTGCTCCCACACGCGGACTCGATCATCACCTTCCTGACCGACTACTACGGCATCACGGAGTAGCCGCCTGCCGCCGGGCCGGACCCCGGCCCGGCGGCACGGTGATGCCCACCCCGGGCGACAAGCGCGCCGGATCGGCGACAGTAGTGCTGTACGAACGCCCGCTGGATCAAGCGGGCGCGGGTGCCGGAGGCAGCGCCGCGAGCTTTCTCCAGCGGGGCGTCGGCGGCGACCGGGTCCGCCGGGTTCTCGCGCCGACAGACCTGGCCGGGGTGGTGCAGCGCCCCGTCAGGGTTCGCGCTCAGGTCGACGAGCAGACCGCAGCCGACGAACCGCCGCGCGACGAACGCGGTCACGTACGCCTTCTCGCCGTACGCGGTGGGGTTGGGGGTGTCGCCGACCGCTTCGGCGATCCGGTCCGCCGCCGCGCTCCGCTGATGGGCGAGATGGGCATCGCGGCCCGGACGGCGTCGGTGTCCAGCGCCCACAGCGGCCCGCGACCACCGGGAGGGCGGGAGGTCCGGGGCGGGGACGAGGCCAGTACGCGCCCCGTCCGGGTCTCCTTTGGACGGGGCGTTCGGTTCTGCGGGCCAGGTCAGTGCCAGGTGGCGTC
Organism: Streptomyces sp. NPDC059247; assembly: GCF_042754005.1. Lineage (NCBI taxonomy): Bacteria > Bacillati > Actinomycetota > Actinomycetes > Kitasatosporales > Streptomycetaceae > Streptomyces > Streptomyces sp. NPDC059247. The sequence goes on along the minus strand of NZ_JBHYZW010000013.1, from coordinate 130,214 downwards.
CTCGATCTGGAACCTGCCGGGGGTGGCGCCCTTGACGAACCGGAGTTGGTCGTTCTCGATGATCAGGGGCCTGCCGTTCTCCTTGGTGCCCTGCCAGATCTCGTAGTAGGGGCCGATGTCGTAGAACGTGGTCCCGTCGACCTTGCTTCCCTGGGAGGTCACCCAGCCCTCGATGGAGTCGATCCACAGGTCCTTGAGGTGGCCGCCGGAGGTGATCTGGAGGTAGCCACCCCAGTTGCCGTCCTCCTCCCAGCCGCCGTCGGCGACCTTCACCCACAGCAGCTGGTGCTGGGCCCGGGTGGTGGCGACGTGGTCGATGTTGTCGAACATCGTCTTCTTGTTGTTCCACAACACCCTGTCCGCGACTTCGTTGACGCCGAAGCGGGCGCCGTCCTTGAACCGCACGGTGTTGAAGGCGTCGCGGGCCGGGCGGTACTTGGTGTCGGGGAGGGTGGCCCTGGAGGTCACGATGCCGTAGACCTCCCACGCGAAGTCGCGGAGGTTCTTCTCGTTTCCGGCGCGGAAGGTCTCGCGCAGGTAGTCCTTGAACGCGTTCTCGTCGATGATGCTGTCGTCCTGGACGCGCTGGACGATCTCCCGCAGTCCCTCGCGCGTGACGGTCGCCGGGGCCGGTGTGTCGTCCCCGGTGGGGACGCCGTCGGGGACCTCGATGGCCAGGGAGTAGTTCTTCGCCGGTGCCTTCAGCGTCTTGGTGATCAGGGCGTCGATGCGGGCCTGCTTGCCGGCCTCGTGCTCGGCCTCAATCTTCGCGATCTCCGCCGCGTCGAACGTCTTCTCCGTATCGGGCGCCTTCGGGTCGTGGAAGATCAGGAAGCTGGTCGTGCGCAGGTAGCCCATGGGGCGGTCCTCCCGGGTCAGCAGTTCGTTGCGGCGGGTAGACGCTAGGTGATCAACGGCGTGCCGATGCCGTGACGAGCCGTACTCAGCCGATCGGATGACGGGGTCGCGAACGGCTTGACGTGCGACGGCAGCTGAGGATGCGCCCACACCTGTTCGGCGGCCTCCCGCCGCACCTGCCTGCCCGCCGGAGCGGGCAGCCCGGCGACCTCGTGCCCTCTCGTCTCCTCGGCCCTTCCGGCTCAGGCGCCGACGTCGAACGTGATGGAGCGGTCGTCCATGTCCACCGTGCTGTCGTCCCCGCTGAACTGGAAGCCACCGGTCTTGACCGCGCCGGTCAGAGCGACGGTGTAGCGGCCGGCCGGCAGGCCGGCAAGGGCGTACTCACGGGTGAAGGACATGGGGTAGGGCGGCTTCACTCCCTTCGCCGTGATCTCCTCGGTGCTGATCACCACTCCGTCGGAACCGGTCAGGGTCAGCGTCCCGGTCACCCGCGGAACGGCGCGGTCGACCAGACCGTGCTTCTCCTTGATCCAGGTCCCGAAGTCGAGAATGGATGTCCCGTCCTTGAAGTACGACGTGGCGTCGAGTGTGACCACGGCCTTCTGGTAGTCGTCCCCGTCCCAGCCCAGGACCAGGGACAGCCGGAAGTCCACCCTGCTGGAGGCGGATTTGCGGACGGAGTCGCCGGATTCCGGACTGGCGAAGGACTTGAACACCTCCGGGTCCTCCAGCTTCGTGCCGGTGTTGATCCAGCTGATCGCGCCGAGAGCGCCGGGCTTCCACGCGTGCAGGTAGGGGACCGAACCGATCTTCCGGCGGCGGGCCGTGCCGGGCAGGTGAGTGCGCCCGTCGTCGTCCCGGACCCGGGCATACACGGCTGCGGTGGCCTGCTTCTCGAGTTCCTCGACCGCGCCGTTGGCTTCTTCCCGCTGCTCGTCGGTGAGCTCCGCCTGGTCGTCGACGGTGAGGCTGAGGACCCTGTCGTCCCCGTCGGTCGTGAACACCCAGCGCGCGGGAAGCGTCTGGGTGAACGGGGCGTACTTCATGGCCCCGGCCAAGGTCAGGCCGTCGTCGCTCTGGGCAGCCACCGCCAGCAGCGCCTCGGAGGACATCAGCTGCTTGATCCCGCCGCTCTGCCGGAGCGCCTTCACGGTGAAGGAGAAACCGCGATGAACGGTGTGATGCATGATTTCACCGTCCCGGGTGTTCAGTGCGTAGACGAAGGCACGCACGGCCTGCTGCGTCAGATCCTCGACGGCGAGCATCGTTGGCATCCTTTCATCGAACTAATCTCATTTATATGGAGTGCGTGGAATGTCCCAGCTGGCCAGTCCTTAGCAGCGGGCCAAGCAATCCACCGATCCGGTGTCGCAAGGCAAGACGAAGGCCCCGGGCGTCACGACACCCCGGAGCCTCCACCTCACTGACCTTCCAGCTCAACGACGGGCCAGGCAAGGTGTCACGCCCAGCTTCCGCCTCCGGGCCTCGCGCCATGGGCACGGCTCCTCTGACCCAAGCGCCGCCCGTCCCGGAGGTGCGCGCTCCGCTCACGCCCGGCGGCCGGGCAGGGGACGGTTGCCGACCTGCGGCCGGGTGGTGTTCCAAGACCACAGGCCCGGGGTGTGACTTCTTCGGCATCAGCCGGAGCGGTTCCAGCTCCGGCTATGTGCCGCCGACGTTCGGGAGCGTCGACGCCGGGGAGCGGCACGGATTCCCGGGCGACGGCGCGGTGGGACAGCGGCCCCTCTCGGGCGACGGGCTGTTGATCGCGTACAAGGTGTGGGAAGAGGACAACGGCGGCAGCGCGCCGTGGAGGCGATCGGCGTCGCCCTCCAGAAGACACAGCAACCCCTGTTCACGCCGCTCCAGTACGACGGGCGTCTCCTCACGTCGGCGTGAGGTGACGAGTCCCATGACTACGTCGGTGGCGGGACTTCGTTCCTTGACAGCGGGTTCATAGCGGGGTCGCGAGGGCCGCTGGCTCCGCATGTCTTCGAGGAAACGATCGACGGGACCGGCCGGGGCGAGGCCCGTATCCGTGTGGCGACTCGTGGATGCCGGGGCATACCGCGGCCCCGCTCCAAGGTGGTCGACCAGAACAGCGACAAAGCCCTCACCGTGCACGGGGGCACGGTCGACGACGGCGCCGACACCGACCGGTGGAACTACCGGAACAAGCCCAACCAGCACTGGCTGATCGAGAGAATCCGACCACCCTCCGCACCCAGTCCGTCGAAAGCCCGGCCTGACAACACCCGCCGGGGACCCCACAGCGAGACGTTCGGCATCACGGCGAACCCACGGTGCACGGACCACCGAGTGTCGGCGTGGACATGGCGCGTTGCACAAAGCGCTCAGCTGCGGATACGTGGATGCGCCACGGTTGCGGCAGGCGCTGGCCGCACCTTTCCCGCTGTGTACGGGCCCGATGGCCGGATTGGCGTTCTGGGCAGCGGCGGGCGGGCTTCCTACTGTGTGGCGGACGTGTCCACAGGTCCGTCCCGGGCGAGGGCCGACGACGGCCCCGCCCAGTGGCGGGACCGTAGACGGAGCAAGGGGATTACATGGCACAGTTCCGCGACCTCGACGAGACGCACCAGGCACCGGACGGCGAGCTGTACATCGCCCTGGCGTCCCATCCCACGCTGGTGTGGGACATGCCGCGCTTGTCCACCGCACCCGGCATCGCCCCGATCATCTACACCCGCAACAACGGTGCGAACCAGCGGTGGCGCTTCGAAGTCGACCACCACGGCACCAAGTACACGTTCTTCCGGATCGTCAACGTCCACAGCGGTCTGGCCCTGGCCGTCCAGCCGGACGGCACGATCACCCAGCAGCCCCACGCGGCAGCCGGTCAGCCGGAGGGACGTCGGCAGATGTGGGCCATGGGCTACCCCGGCTTCGCCGGGAGCACCTTCGACCCGGCCAAGCCCGCCCAGCCACACCCCACCGGCTCCCCGGGCACCCGTCTGCGCATCCTCGAACACGGCCCCGTCGACGCGACCCCCGCCGCCTCCGGCACCCCGATCGCCCTCAGCGGGTGGACAGCCTTCGAAACCGGCTGGACGTTCACCGCCGCGCCCTGAACCCCCTCCCCGTTTCCCTCCATCCGTCCGGGCGCACCGGGGCCGAGGCAGAGCCGACCCTGAGGTGCTCCCGGGCGGGCCCGTCCGCCACGAGATCTGGCACCCGCCCGGTCAGCCCTCGGGCCGCGCCTTCCTCGTAGGCCCGGTTCGTACGGCTCATCAGCAGTCGACGGCCCTGGTCCGGATGTTGATACCGACCGGGTGTGCGGCGAACCGGCCGGACCCGTCGCCCGGGAACGGCCGGTTCGCCGCTTGCGGGCCCCGTATCTGACCGTCACGCTCCGAAACGGTCGCACTCCGAGGGGGTGCAACGTCGTACGGGGGTGGCGGCATGACGGTGCGCGAGACCGGCCGGTTCGGGCGGATGGTGGCGTCGGTGCTGGGAGCCGTACTGGCGGCGGCCGGAATGGTCGGCGGTGGGGCAGGGCAGGCGTCCGCGATCGTGGGCGGGACGGACGCCCCGGCGGGCGCGTACCCGTACCAGGTCTCATTGCAGTACCAGGGCTCCACCGGCTGGCGACACAGCTGCGGCGGGTCGATCATCGACCGGCAGTGGGTCCTGACCGCCGCCCACTGCCTGGAAGGCAGGGCCGCCAACCGACTGCGGGTCGCGGCCGGGTCGAACACCCTCGACCCCGCCGGCGTGATCTACCCGGCGCAGGAGTACCGCCTGCACGAGAACTACGACGGCAACGCCGCCGGCAATCCCAACGACATCGCCGTGCTGAAACTCGCCGCCCCGATCATCTACACCCCGCAGATCCAGCCGATCGCCCTGCCCGCGCTCCCCGACCTGCTCGGCGGCACCGCGGTCCTGACCGGCTGGGGGCACACCACCGCCAACGGCACCTCGTCGAACACCCTCCGGCAGGCCACCGCCACCGTCCTGCCCCTGAGCGAGTGCCAACTACGCTGGTACGGCCAGAACATCAACCTCACGCACATCTGCACCTACGACAAGGGTTCCGGCATCTCCGCGTGCGAAGGCGACAGCGGCGGCCCCCTCACCCAGAACGGCCGGGTCATCGGCATCATCAGCTGGGGCCACTCCACGTGCAGCGGCACCTACCCGTCGGTCCACACCAACGTCGGCGCCTACCGGACCTGGATCACCGGCAAGACCGGCATCTGACCCGCACACACCCCACCCGCCCCGCCCCGCCCCGCCGTACCACCGCAACACCCCGAAGCCCCGATCGCCGTGACGAACACGACCTCCTGGTGGGTGGTGGCCACCCGCACATCCTCGACTGGTCGTGGGCTGCCCAAGGGCCCCCGGTCGATCCGGCGCTGTGGGCCGTCCGTCCCGAGTGTCCGCTTCGTGAAGCGGAAGGTGTGCTCCTACGTGATCTCGCGAGTCGTTGCGCGCCACGCGCCAGCCCCACGCACCGCCCCGCCCCAGCGGGACTGCCGCTTCGGCTTCAACCGATCGGCTCCGAACAGCCCCGCGACAGGCGCACCACACCAGTTCTCGACTACACCTCCACCGGCGGGCCCCGTCACCCGATACTGGTTCGCGTATTTGCACGAGAACTCCCAGGTCCGCTCAACGCATTCCGGTGAAGTGTCAGAAAAGTCAGCGAGCGTTCCGCCGAGGAGCGCCCCGAACCGCCGCGAAGCACCCAGATCGACAAACGATGAAACCTGCTCTGAACTGCAAGAACGCAGCTCATGGGCCAGTCTGGCTAACCTGCCGAGGAGAGACAGTTGAGGATGCTCATCAACGTTCCCGAGACCGTCGTCGCCGACGCCCTGCGGGGAATGGCCGCCGCGCATCCCGAGCTGAACGTGGACGTGGAGCGGCGGATCGTGGTGCGGCGGGACGCGCCCGTGGCCGGTCAGGTCGCGCTGGTGTCCGGCGGGGGGTCCGGGCACGAGCCCCTGCACGGCGGGTTCGTGGGACCCGGGATGCTCACCGCCACCTGCCCCGGCGAGGTCTTCACGTCCCCCGTTCCGGACCAGATCGTCCGGGCCGCGGCGGCGGTCGACAGCGGCGCCGGGGTGCTGTTCGTCGTCAAGAACTACACCGGTGACGTGCTGAACTTCGAGATGGCGGCGGAACTCGCCGAGGACGAGGGCATCCAGGTCGCCCGGGTCCTCGTCGACGACGACGTCGCCGTGACCGACAGCCTCTACACGGCGGGGCGGCGCGGCACCGGCGCCACCCTGTTCGTGGAGAAGATCGCGGGCGCGGCGGCCGAGGAGGGCGCGCCCCTGGAGCGGGTCGAGTCGATCGCCCGCCGGGTCAACGCGCGTTCCCGTTCCTTCGGCGTGGCCCTGAGCGCCTGCACGACGCCCGCCAAGGGCAGCCCCACCTTCGACCTCCCGGCGGGCGAACTCGAACTCGGGGTCGGCATCCACGGCGAACCCGGGCGGGAGCGGCGGCCGATGATGACCTCCCGGGAGATCGCGGACTTCACCGTGGACGCCGTCCTCGACGACCTCCGCCCCACCGGTCCGGTGATCGCTCTGGTGAACGGGATGGGCGCGACCCCGCTCCTGGAGCTGTACGGGTTCAACGCCGAGGTCCAGCGGGTCCTCGGCGAGCGGCGGGTGCCGGTGGCCCGGACGCTGGTCGGGAACTACGTGACCTCGCTCGACATGGCGGGCTGCTCGGTGACCCTGTGCGAGATGGACGAGGAACTGCTCCGGCTGTGGGACGCGCCCGTGCGGACGCCCGCGCTGCGCTGGGGCCGGTGAGACGAGGGATGGGACGGATGGACGACATGACGGAGACCTTCGGCGCGGACTTCCTGGTGCGCTGGCTCACCGCCGCCGCCGGGGTCGTGGACCGCGAGGCGGACCGGCTCACCGAGCTGGACTCGGCCATCGGCGACGCCGACCACGGGGCCAACCTCAGGCGCGGGTTCGCCGCCGTGACGGCGACGCTGGCGAAGGAGCCGCCCCGGACACCGGGCGCGGTGCTCACCACCGCCGGGCGGGAGCTGATCTCGACGGTCGGCGGCGCCGCGGGGCCGCTGTACGGCACGTTGCTGCGGCGTACCGGCAAGACGCTGGGCGAGGGGGCGCGGGTCACCCGGCAGGAACTGGCGGAGGCCCTCGGTTCCGGGGTGACGGCGGTGTCCCAGCTGGGGGGCGCGCAGGTCGGCGACAAGACGATGCTGGACGCGCTGGTACCGGCCGTGGACGGGCTGCGGGAGTCGTTCGCTGCGGCCCGCGCCGCCGCCGAGGCGGGCGCCCTCGCGACCGTGCCGCTACGGGCCCGTAAGGGCAGGGCGAGCTATCTGGGCGAGCGGTCGGAGGGGCACCAGGATCCGGGGGCGACGTCCTCGGCGCTGCTGTTCGCGGCCCTGGACGAGACCGCGCGGACCCCGCGCGCCGGGGCGGCGTCATGAGCGCGGGAAGCGGCGCGGGGCCCGTCGGCATCGTGCTCGTCTCGCACAGCGCCGCCGTCGCGTCGGCGGTGGCCGAGCTGGCGCGGGGCCTCGCCGGAGGTGGGGACCTCGCTCCGGTGGCCCCGGCGGGCGGGACCCCGGACGGCGGTCTGGGAACCAGCGCGGAGCTGATCCGGAAGGCGGCGGAGTCCGTGGACCGGGGGGCCGGGGTCGCGGTCCTGGTCGACCTGGGGAGCGCGGTGCTCACGGTCAAGGCGCTGCTCGCCGAGGGCGACGAACTGCCCGGAGGGACCCGGCTGGTGGACGCGCCGTTCGTCGAGGGCGCGGTCGCGGCCGTGGTGACGGCGAGCGTCGGCGGCGACCTCGACGCGGTGACGGCGGCGGCGTCGGAGGCGTACACCTACCGCAAGCAGTGAGGGCCCGCCGGGTGCGGGGCGAGCCCGCGAGGCGGATGCGGGGCGCCCCCTTCGAGGCGCGCGCCTCGTTAGCCGTCGGCGGGTAGGGCGGCGACACGCACGGACCGCACGGCGGCGCCCGCGAGCGGGGCGGCGTGCCCCCTTCGTGGCGCGCCTCGCCGGTCGTCGGCGGGGTGGGCTGTGGCCGACGGTGCGGGGGTCACGGACCACGGCTTACGGACCACGGCTTACGGGCCGGGGCCTGCGGCTCGGGGCCCACCGGTCGGGGCCCATCGGTCCGCCGCCCCGAACACCCGAAGAAGCCACCGGTCCGGGGGCCGTACCCGGGGGGCGCCGCCCGGACACCCGGAGAAGCCACCGGTCCCGGGGCCGTACGGGTTCACCGCCCGAACACCCGGCCCGGGGCCATACCGGGTTCGCCGCCCAAGGCCCCTCAGGGGTCCCAGCCACCCAGCACCCCCGAGGCCCCCAAGCCGTGCGGGCCACCGCCGCCGGACGCGTACCGGCCCTGTGGCGGCCCCCGATGCTACCGAGTAGTAGATGTCACTCCCGGAAAGTTCTGCAACTAGTTGCATAACGAGAGGGGGTCCCCTAGAACTGAGGGCGACGATCCCGCGCGAGGAGGCGCCCCATGACCCCGTACCCGCACCTGCTCAGCCCGCTCGACCTCGGTTTCACCACCCTGCCCAACCGGGTGATCATGGGGTCGATGCACGTCGGCCTCGAAGAGACCGAGGGCGGCTTCGCGCGCATGGCCGCCTTCTACGCCGAGCGCGCCCGGGGCGGCGCGGGCCTCATCGTCACCGGCGGCATCGCGCCCAACGAGGCCGGACGCCCCTGGGACGGCGGCGCCAAGCTCACCACCGCCGAAGAGGTCGCCGAGCACCGGACCGTCACCGACGCCGTCCACGAGGCCGGCGGCCGGATCGCGATGCAGATCCTGCACTTCGGCCGGTACGCGTACCACCCCGGGCTCGTCGCCCCCAGCGCCCTCAAGGCCCCCATCAGCCCCTTCGTACCGAACGAGCTGACCGATGCCGAGGTCGAGCGGACCGTCGAGGACTACGCCCGCTGCGCCGCGCTGGCCCGGGAGGCCGGGTACGACGGCGTCGAGGTGATGGGCTCCGAGGGCTATCTGATCAACGAGTTCATCGCCGCCGCGACCAACCACCGGACCGACCGCTGGGGCGGCTCCTACGAGAACCGCGTCCGCTTCCCCCTGGAGATCGTCCGCCGGGTCCGCGAGCGGGTCGGCCCGGACTTCATCCTCGTCTACCGCCTCTCCATGCTCGACCTCGTGCCCGGCGGCTCCACCCTGGAGGAGGTCGTCCGGCTCGCCCAGGAGATCGAGGCCGCCGGGGCCACCCTGATCAACACCGGCATCGGCTGGCACGAGGCCCGCATCCCCACCATCGCCACCTCCGTGCCGCGCGGCGCCTACACCTGGGTGACGAAGAAGCTGATGGGCGCGGTCTCCGTACCGCTCGTCACCAGCAACCGCATCAACACCCCCGAGGTCGCCGAGGAGATCCTCGCCGACGGCCGCGCCGACCTGGTCTCGCTGGCCCGCCCCTTCCTCGCCGACCCCGGCTTCGTCGCGAAGGCGGCGGCCGACCGGGCCGACACCATCAACACCTGCATCGGCTGCAACCAGGCCTGCCTGGACCACACCTTCAACCTGAAGATCACCTCCTGCCTGGTCAACCCGCGCGCCTGCCACGAGACCGAACTGGTCCTCTCCCCCACCCGCCGCGCCAAGCGGATCGCCGTCGTCGGCGCGGGACCCGCCGGGCTCGCCTGCGCGGTGTCGGCGGCCGAACGCGGCCACTCCGTGACCCTGTTCGACGCGGCGGCCGAGATCGGCGGCCAGCTCAACATCGCCAAGCGGGTCCCCGGCAAGGAGGAGTTCGACGAGACGCTGCGCTACTTCCGCGTCCAGCTCGCCGAGCACGGCGTCGAGGTGCGCCTCGGCGCCCCCGTCACCGCCGCCGACCTGGACGGCCACGACGAGGTCGTCGTCGCCACCGGCGTCGCGCCCCGCACCCCCGCCATCCCGGGCGTCGACCACCCCAGCGTCCTCAGCTACCTGGACGTGCTGAGGGACGGCGCGCCCGTCGGCGAGCGGGTCGCGGTCATCGGCGCGGGCGGCATCGGCTTCGACGTCGCCGCGTTCCTCACCGACGGCGGCGAGGGCGCGAGCCAGGACCCCGAGACGTACTTCCGGCAGTGGGGCGTGGACACCTCGTACGAGAACCGGGGCGGTCTGCGCACCCCCGAGCGCGGCGCGGCGCCGCGCCGGGTGCACCTGCTCCAGCGCAAGGAGTCCAAGGTCGGCGCGGGTCTCGGCAAGACCACCGGCTGGATCCACCGCACCGAACTCAAGCACCGGGGCGTGACGATGGTCGCGGGCGTCACGTACGACCGGATCGACGACGAGGGACTGCACCTCACCGTCGACGGGAGGGCTCAGCTCCTCCCGGTCGACACGGTGGTGCTCTGCGCGGGCCAGGAACCGCGCCGCGACCTGTACGAGGAGCTGGTGGCGGCGGGCCGTACGGCGCACCTGATCGGCGGCGCGGACGTCGCCGCCGAACTGGACGCCAAGCGGGCCATCGACCAGGGCACCCGGCTCGCGGCCACCCTGTGAGCCGTACGGACCGCCCGTTCCGGGGGCGCGGGAGGTTCCGCGCCCCCGCGCGCCGGGCGACGCGGCCCGGCCGGGGCCGTCCGGACCCGGCCTAGGATGCGGCCATGTCCCTGCCGCACGCGATCCTCACCGCGCTGCTGGAGAAGCCGTCCTCCGGTCTCGAACTGACGCGACGCTTCGACCGGTCGATCGGCTACTTCTGGTCGGCCACGCACCAGCAGATCTACCGCGAACTCGGCCGGCTGGAGCGGGCGGGACACATCCGCGCCCTGCCCGCCCCGGTGCCGGTACGGGGACGGCGCAAGGAGTACGAGGTGCTGCCCGAGGGCCGCGCCGAGCTGAGCGCCTGGGTCGCGACCGCCGAGGACCCCAGGCCGATGCGGGCCGCCCTGCTGCTGCGGATGCGGGCGGCGGCCGTGGTCGGCGCGGCCGGGCTCCGGGCCGAGCTGTCCCGTCATCTCGCCTTGCACCAGGCACAGTTGGCCGAGTACCTGGAGATCGAGGTGCGGGACTTCCCGGTGGAGCGTCGGGGGACGGAACCCGACCGGCTGCGCCATCTCGTGCTGCGGGGCGGGATCGAGACGGAGCGCTTCTGGGTGGAGTGGCTGACGGGCGCCCTGGGGGAACTCGGGGCGGAATGAGCCCGGGGAGGCCGACCGATAGCACGGTGTTATGGCCGGACGGGATTACCCGGCGGCCTCCCGCGAGAAGAGTCTGGTTCCACTGTCCCCACCCCCACGGGCGGCGCTTCCGCGCGCCGTCGGAGACGAGGAACCTTGCGCATTCACCGCATCTGGGCGTCCGCCGCGGCCGGAGCGCTCTCCGTGCTCGCCCTGCTGGCCCCCACCGCGACCGCCGCGCCCGACGACGGACCGGCCGGTGCCACGGGCCAGAGCGTCCGGCCCATCATCGGCGGCGGCTACGCCTCCAGCGGCCCGTGGGCCGCCCGTCTGTACTCCCAGGGCAGGGAGACCTGTTCTGCGACGATCATCGCCCCCACCTGGATCCTGACCGCCAAGCACTGCGTCAGCGGCGGCGGGCTCTCCTTCCGCATCGGCAGCCTGGACCAGTTCAGCGGCGGAACCGTCGCCAACGGCGCCCAGACCTACACGCACAGCTCGGACCTGGCGCTCGTGCGCCTCGACCGGTCCGTGTCGACGACCTACTCCCCGCTCGGCCAGCCGGGCTCGGTGAGCGTCGGGCAGGGCGTCCAGGTGTACGGCTGGGGTGCCACGTCCCAGTGCGGCTCCGAGATCAACTGCCAGTCCCGGTACCTGAAGGTCGCCCAGGTGACGGTGACCGGCGGCTGCACCGACGCCTACGGCGGTTCGGCGATCTGCGCCCGGCGCGGCGACGGCATCACCGCGGGCGGCGACTCGGGCGGTCCGATGATGGCCTCCGGCATACAGGTCGGGGTGGCGTCGACGAGCGACCGCCAGACGACCACCGCGTACACCAACGTGACGGCCTACCGCTCCTGGATCCGGTCGATCGCCGGAGTCTGATCAGGAGGTCCGTCCCGGGGTCCGTCCCGGCCGGGGCCCGTCCCCGCAGCGGGCGGGCCCCGGTTCCGCGCCCCGCTCCGGGGCCGGTCGGGGCGGCCGAAACCGTGCGGTCACGCCCGCCGCACCGGTGCCGGAGCACGACGGGGCACGTACCGCCGTGGATACTGGGCGGCGGGGAGTCCACGACACGAAAGGGCGGGTATGACCGACGACTTGGGGCATCGCGCGACACGTCACGCGGTGGTCATCGGGGGAAGTCTCGCCGGGCTGCTGGCCGCCCGGGTCCTCGCCGAACACGCGGAGAAGGTGACCGTCGTCGAGCGCGACCGCTTCCCGGAGGGGCCGGAGTCACGGGCCGGGGTCCCGCAGGGACGGCATCTGCACGTGCTGATCCACGGCGGGCAGCGGGCGCTCGACGAACTGCTGCCGGGGTTCACCGACGAGCTGCGGGAGCTCGGTGCCCCGAAGGTGGGCATCCCGCAGGACATGATCCAGTGGCAGGCCGGCCGGTGGTTCCGCCGCTCGTCCGCGAGCTCGCACTTCTACAGCGGTCCGCGCCCTCAGCTGGAGTGGCTGGTGCGGCGGCGGGTGTCGGCCGACCCCCGGATCGAACTGCTCGACGGCACCGAGACCGTGGGCCTGGTCGGCGACTCCACCCGGGTCCGGGGCGTACGGCTGCGGACGCGTGGCGCGGGCGGCGACAAGGAGACCCGTACGCTCGCCGCCGATCTGGTGGTGGACGCGTCCGGGCGGTCCACGAAGGCGGCCGACTGGCTGGCGGGCATCGGCGCCGAGGCGCCGCACGAGGAGACCCTCGACACCGGTCTCGCGTACGGCACGCGCGTGTACCGCGTCCCCGCCGGGGAGACCGGAACCGACACCGTCGGCTACAACGTCGTGCCCAACCCCTCGCAGGTGTACGGCGGTGTCGTGCTGCCGCTCGGCGACGGACGGCACCTCGTCACCCTCTCGGGCCTGCGCGGCGACGAACCTCCCACCCAGGAGGGGGCGTTCGAGGAGTACGCGAAGCGGCTCCCCCACCCGCTGATCAGCGACTGGCTGGCTCGGGCCGAACCGGAGTCCCCGGTGTACGGCTTCCGCAGCACCGCCAACATCCGGCGCAGGTACGACCGTCCGGGGCGGCGCCCGGCCGGGTTCCTCGCCACCGGGGACGCGCTCTGCGCCTTCAACCCGGTCTACGGGCAGGGGATGGCCGTCGCCGCGATCACGGCGGTCGCGCTGCGCCGGGCGCTCGCGGACCGGAGGCGCGTCCCGACCACCCGGCGGGTGCAGCGCGCGCTGCTCGCCGCCTCGCGGCAGGCGTGGGACATCTCGGCAGGGGCGGACAAGAAGATGCCCGGCGCGACGGGCGACGCGGCCCGTTCGGGGACGCTCGACAAGGCCGTCGGCTGGTATCTGGCCCGGGTCCAGGAACGGGCGGCGGGCGATCCGGTGGTCGGGAATTCGTTCCGGGAGGCGCTGACCCTGGCCGGACCCCTGACGGGGCTCTTCGCCCCCTCGGTGGCCCGCGCGGTGCTGTTCGGCCCGGCGTCCCCGACCCCGACGGAACCACCACTGCACCGGGAGACCTGAGGGAGCGGGCCCGCAGGGCCCCTCCGGGCCGGGCCGGTCGGACCCGGTCGCCCCGCCCCGGCGGGCCCGTCAGCCCGCTGGTGCGGCCGTGACCACGCCCGCCGCTATCGCCGCGCCGAGGGCGGCGTAGTCGTCGGCGTTCTGGCCCGCGTAGGCGAGGGCGAAGTCGGCCACGGCGCGGTCGAAGACGTCCGAGCCGCCCAGGTAGCCCGCGACGGCGACGCGGTCGCCGGAACGGGCGTGGGCGCGGGCCAGGGCGCGCCCGCAGAGCCGCGCGTACTCCCGCAGCGTGGCCGGTGACATGGTCTCGACCTCCGCCGAGCCCTTCATGTCGCGCAGTTGGCGCCAGTAGAAGTGCCGTCGTTCGGGGCCCGTCATCCAGCCGAGGAAGATGTCGCTGGCCGCCTGGGTGAGGCGCTGGCCGTGGACGACCCGCCGTCCCTGATGGGGGTAGGGGGCCGGGCCGAGGTAGGGCTCCAGGACGGACGGCACGGCTTCCTTGATCTGGAGGACGAGCGGGTCGCCGGGGTCGCGTCCTTCGAGGAGGAGGACGAAGCAGCGGGTGCCGACGCTGCCGACGCCGACGACCTTGCGGGCGGCGTCGAGGAAGCGGTAGCGGTCGAGGAGGACGCGGCGCTCCTCGGAGAGGGAACTGCGGTAGTCGCTGAAGATCTTGCCGAGGGTGACCCGGTCGAGGTCCGTGGTGCGTTCGAGGAGCGGCGGGTCCTCGACGAAGTGGTGGGTGCCGTCCGCGTCGGGGGCGGTCAGCTTGGCGAGCGCGTGGAGGCTGGTGCGGCGCCGGGCACGGGCGAGACGGTCGGCGACCCGGGGGCGTTCCTCACGTCGGACCAGGTGGACGAGGTCGTCGGCGTCGATCCGTTCGTACCAGACGGCGAGTTCGCCGAGTCCGGAGAGGCGGCGCATATGGGTCCGGTAGGACTCGGTGGCGAGGAGGGCGGCGCGGTGGGCCCCCGCCTTGGCGCTGCCGTTCTGGAGGGCGGCGACGGCGACGCTGGCGGCGAGCCGTTTCACGTCCCATTCGAAGGGGCCGGGGAGCGTCTCGTCGAAGTCGTTCACGTCGAAGAGGAGCGTCCGTTCGGGGGAGGCGTAGACCCCGAAGTTCAGGAGGTGGGCGTCGCCGCAGAGCTGGACGGTGAGTCCGGTGTGGCGGGGCGCGGCGAGGTCGGCGGCCATGACGGCGGCGGCGCCGCGCAGGAAGGCGAAGGGGGAGGCGGCCATCCGGGCGTACCGGAGGGGTACGAGGTCGGGCAGCCGGTCGGTGCACTGCTGTGCGAGGACGTCGAGGGGGTCGGGGCGCTGGGAGCTGGGTATCCAGCGGCCGTGGGAGGATCGGGGGACTCGTCGACGGGCTTCCTTGCCCCGTGCGGCGCGTTCCGACGGCGTCGTCATCCGGCCTCACCCGCCTTCGCCTCGGCGCGGTCCCTTGGCCCGCCACCTGCTACCTCATTACACGGTGCGACGCTCCTTTCGGCCACTCTGCCGGACCGGCCTAGCTAAATGGTTTAGACCAATGATAGGAATTGCTCACACAATCGACCCATGTGGTCACACAGAGCGAAGAAAGGTTTGATCATGGCCGAGCCCGATTCCGAGGCGGCGGTCCCGCCGCTCTACCTCCGGGTTGCCGCCTCGCTGCGCGAGGACCTCGCCGACCGGCGCATCGTCCCCGGCAGCAGGCTCCCTTCGGAGCGCTCCCTGTCCCAGCGGTACCACGTCAACCGGCAGACCGTGCGCAGCGCGCTGCAACTCCTGCGGGAGGAAAGGCTGGTGGTCACGGACCGACGAGGCACGTTCGCCGCGGGCGGGGCGGAGAGCCAGGAGGCCGTCCCGTCCCTGACGGCCCGTCGGCCGACCTTCCCGGGCGGTCCGCGCGCGGCGGAGGCCCTGGTCCGGGCCTCGCTGACCTGGGAGACACCGCCCGCGCCACTGGCCCCGAGGCTGCTGCTCACCCCGGGTGAGCCGACCCTCGTGCACCGGCACGTGGTGCTCGGACCTCAGGGCAACGCGCTCCAGCGGGCGGTGTCCTGGTTCTCCCGGCCCGCCCTCACCGAGATCCCGCAGCTGTCCCGCTACCGGCGCGGACGGGACTACCGCCAGCAGCCGGACCTGCGGCTGCTGTACCACTGGATGCACCAGGCGGGGCTGCGGATCACCCACCGGGAGTCGGTCGGCGTTCCGCCGGGTCCCATGACGACGACGGCCGGCGGCGCGGCTCGGCTGGTCGTCCACCGGGTGGTGTCGGACCAGCACGGGCACGCGCTGGAGATCACGGACATCGACTGCTGTTCGTCCCGTTCGGCCTCCTGGACGTACGAGTTCAGCGCCTGACGGTGTTCCCGCTCCCGTCCGTGGGGGGAACGCGGACGGGACATGGGCCCGGTGTCAGACGATGCCCTCGGCGATCTCGGCCTCCTCGCGGGCCGTGCCGTAGGCCGTCGGGGTGCCGTACGAGCGGCGGGCGACGTACCACCAGACGCTGGCCAGGACGAGGACGACGGCCAGCGCGATCACGGCGTAGTTCATGCTGTCGACCGTCACGGGGGACTTCTGCGGCAGGCAGAACAGCACGGTCACCAGCGCCACCCAGACCACGGCGGTCCAGCCGATCGGCTTGCTCCAGCGGCCCAGGCTCCACGGGCCGGGCGTGAACCGGTCTCCGGCGCGCAGCCGCAGATAGATCGGGATGGCGTAGGCGGGGGTGATGCCGATGACGTTGATCGCGGTCACGGCGCCGTAGGCGGTGGCCGAGTACAGCGAGGGGACGGCGAGCAGCGCGGCCACGGCCACCGAGAGCCAGACGGCGGGGACCGGGGTCTGGGTGCGGTTGCTGATCTTCCGCCAGATCGCGGAGCCGGGCAGGGCGTTGTCGCGGCTGAAGGCGAAGACCATGCGGCTGGCGGCGGCGACCTCGGCGTTGCCGCAGAAGAGCTGGGCGACGATGACCACGAGGAGCAGCGCGGTGGCGCCGCCGGTGCCGAGCGCGTCCAGGAAGATCTGGGCGGGCGGGACGCCAGTGGCGCTGTTCTGCGTGGCGGTGTAGTCCTGGATGGCGAAGGTCAGCCCGGCGAGCAGGGCGAATCCGGCGATCCAGGAGACCCAGATGGCCCGCACGATGCCCTTGGCGGCGGTGACGGAGGCGTTGGAGGTCTCCTCGGAGAGGTGGGCCGAGGCGTCGTAGCCGGAGAAGGTGTACTGGGCGAGCAGCAGTCCGATGGCGGCGACGTAGAAGGGGTTCGCCCATCCGGTGTCGTTGACGAACTCGGTGAACACGAAGTCGACGGACTGGTGGTGGTCGGGGATGAACGCGAGGGCGCCGACGATGACGGCGACGCCCGCGAGGTGCCACCAGACGCTGATCGAGTTCAGGACGCTGACCAGACGCACCCCGAAGAGGTTCAGGGTGGCGTGGAGCAGCAGGATCGCCAGGAAGATGAGGAAGGTGGACTCCGGGGTGGGCACGAAGCCCCACTGGAGGTTGAGGAACGCCCCCGTGAAGAGCGCGGCGCCGTAGTCGATGCCCGCGATGGCACCGAGCAGACCGAGCAGATTCAGCCAGCCCGTGTACCAGCCCCAGCGGCGCCCGCCGAGCCGGTCGGCCATGTAGTAGAGCGCGCCCGAGGTCGGATAGGCGCTGGTGACCTCGGCGAGGGCGAGGCCGACGCAGAGCACGAAGAGACCGACGCCCGCCCAGCCCCAGAGCATCACGGCGGGCCCGCCGGTGCCCAGACCGAAGCCGTACAGGGTCATGCAGCCGGAGAGGACGGAGATGACCGAGAAGCTGATGGCGAAGTTGCCGAAACCGCCCATCCGGCGGGCCAGGACGGGCTGGTAGCCGAGCTCCCTGAGCCGCGCCTCCTCGTCATGGACGGGTGGGGGCGTGCGTATGGCGTCGGGCGCTGCGGTGCGGGGCATCGGTTCCTCCGGGGACGGGGGTGAGCGGTGGGGCGGAAGGGGTCGGGCGCGCGGCTCTCGGCCGTGGCCGGCTCAGCCGCTGAGACAGCGGGCGCGGGCGCGCAGGAAGACCTCTTCGGCCAGGGCGCGATCGTCCGGATGGGGGGTCCGGTACGCCCAGGGCAGGGTGGTGTAGAAGGGGCCGAGGGCTTCGAAGACCCGGGCCGCGTCGGTGAAGCGCAGGGCGCCGTAGAGCGCGTGCGCGAGATGGTTCAGGTCCAGCAGCGAGGCGTCTTCGGTCGCGCAGAAGAAGAACCAGGTGTCGAGGGCGCGTTGGGCGTCGCGCACGGCGTCCTCGCCGACCCAGTGCAGGTCGAGGGCGCGTTCATGGCCGCGTTCGCGCCGGTAGCGCTCGACGCGCACATAGAGCGGGAGGGCGTGCAGGGCGGAGCCGACGGGGGCCGAGGAGGCCGCCCAGTGCGAGTAGTTGACGGCCTCGGAGAGCGGTCCGGGGCGCCGGGCGTAGACGAACTGGAGCATCCGGTGGTGCGCCTCGCGGTTGTGCGGGTCGCGCTTCTCCGCCTCGGCGAGCAGTCCCCAGGGCCCCGGCGGCAGCATGGGGGCGGGCGGGGTGGCGCGGTGCTCGGCCATCCGCTGGCGTCCGTCGAGGGCGGCGAGGGCGATCAGCCCGACCCAGGGCACGGGGTCCTCGGGGACCCGCTCGGCGGCCTCCCGGCAGGCGGTCCACGCCTCCTGCCACAGCTCCCTGGTGCGGGGGTGGGCGCCGCGGTGCGCGCGTACGGCCCGTTCGACGGCGACACGGCTGTGCATGACGGTGGCGGCCTGGCTGTCGGGCTGTTCGGTGCGCCAGGCGTGGACGACGTCGGTGCCCGCGGCGACGGCGGCGAGGACCTGGGTCCGCCGGGTCCAGCCGTCCCAGTCGGCCGTCTCGTCGAGGAGCCGGGCCATCGCCACCCACCGCCCGGTGCGCAGGTCCTGGAGGGCGTGGCGCAGGGCGTGGTCGTGGCCCGCCGGGTGGTAGACGGGGCGGAAGCCCTGGGCGGCCATCAGGGGGTGGGGGGTGGTGTCGGTGACATGGTTCCTCGGTGGCTGGTGGGGGTGGTCAGTCCCCCGGCGGGCGTCCCGGCCGTTGATCGGCGATCACTATAGAGGTCTCTGGACGTGACCGGTCCACTTTCCTCCGTGACGGTAACTATTCAGCCAGCGACTGAATTTGACTTACTGTCAGGTAGCCCGGCGGAGGTGACGGGCTCCCGGCCCGGGGCTTGACGAAGCCCGGCCGGAACGACACCCTGACCCTTTTCGGTGATCGGGTGATCACCGAGCGGTCACCAGGACAGGAGCGGCACGATGACGGGCGGCCCGGTACTCGCCGTCGACCAGGGCACCTCGGGCACCAAGGCCCTCGTCCTCTGCCCCAAGCGCGGGGTCATCGGCAGCGGCACGGCGCCCGTGCGGCCCCGCTACCTGCCCGGCGGTCTGGTCGAGGCCGACCCGCGTGAGCTGTACGACTCCGTGGTCGCCGCCGGACGCGCGGCACTCGCCGAGGCGGGCACCCGGGTCGTCGCCGTGGGCCTCGCCAACCAGGGCGAGACCGTCCTCGCCTGGGACCCCGCGACGGGCGAGCCCCTCACCGACGCACTCGTCTGGCAGGACCGCAGAGCCGCCGCGCTCTGCGACGAACTCGCCCTCCATCAAGACGAGTTGAGACACATCACCGGGCTTCCGGTGGACCCCTACTTCGCCGCGCCCAAGATGGCTTGGATCCGCCGCCACGCCACCGGCGCCGGGGTGGTCACCACCAGCGACGCCTGGCTGGTCCACCGGCTCACGGGCGCCTTCGTCACCGACGCGGCCACCGCGGGCCGCACCGGGCTCCTCGACCTGGACACCCTCGCCTGGTCCGGGGCCGCCCTCGACCACTACGGCCTCGGCGGCGAACGCCTCCCCCGGATCGTGGACTGCGACACCCCCGTGGGCACCACCCGCGCCTTCGGCCCACCGCTCCCCCTCACCGGCCTCCTGGTGGACCAGCAGGCCGCGCTCCTGGCCCAGAGCGCCGACGACGCCGCCGCCGCCAAGTGCACGTACGGCACCGGCGCCTTCCTCCTCGCCAGGACCGGGCCCGCGCCCCACCGCACCACCTCGGGCCTCGTCGGCTGCGTCGCCTGGCGGCTCCGCGGCCGGGTCACCCACTGTCTGGACGGACAGGTCTACACGGTCGCCTCCGCCGTCCGCTGGCTCACCGACCTCGGGGTCCTCACCGGCGCCGGGGAGATCGACACCGTCGGCGGCACCGTGGCCGACACCGGTGGGGTCACCTTCGTCCCGGCGCTCGCCGGACTCGCCGCGCCCTGGTGGCGCGGGGACGTGCGCGGCTCTCTCACCGGCCTCGGTCTGGACACCACCCGGGGCCATCTGGTCCGCGCCCTCTGCGAGGGGATCGCCGCGCAGGTCGTGGACCTCACCGCGGCCGTCACGGCGGAACGGGGCGCGCCGCCGACCGCGCTGCGCGCCGACGGCGGGCTCACCCGGTCCGCGCTGCTCATGCAGACCCAGGCCGATCTGCTCCAACTGCCCGTCGAGGTCGCCGCGTCCCCCGACGCGACGGCCCTCGGCGTCGGCGCGGTGGCCCGCCTCGGCCACGACCCGCACCTCACCCTCGACCGGGCCGTGCCGCGGTGGAAGCCCTCGGCGGTGTACGAACCCCGGATCTCCCGCGACGAGGCCGAGACCCGCCTGGCCCGCTTCCGCGCCGAGGTCGCGTCACTGGCCGGACGGACGGGTCCCGGCGGGACGGGCTCCGGCGGGGCCGTCCCTGACGGGGCCGTATCCGGAGGAGTCGCGCCCGGAGGGGGCACGCCCAGTGGAGTCGTGCCCGGTGGGGCCGTTCCCGGTGGGGTCCGGTGAGCGTCACGCGGAAGGGGGCGCCGCCCGGCGGGCACGACGACGTGTACGACGTCGTGATCGTCGGCGCGGGGGTCGTCGGTTCCGCCGTGGCCCGCGCGCTGGCCCGCCACCCGCTGCGGATCGCGCTCGTGGACGCCTCGGACGACGTCGGCGACGGCACGTCGAAGGCCAACACGGCCATCCTGCACACCGGTTTCGACGCCGTCCCCGGGACCCTGGAGGCCCGCCTCGTCCGCGAGGGCCACGGGCTGCTCTCCGCGTACGCCCGGGAGACCGGCATCCCCGTGGAGCCCCTCGGCGCCCTGCTCGTGGCCTGGGACGAGCAGCAGCTCGCCGCCCTCCCCCGCCTCGCCGCGAAGGCCGTGCGCAACGGCCACCGCACCACCCGGCCGCTCTCCGCCGAAGCGCTCAGGTCCCGTGAACCCCACCTGGGACCCGGCGCCCTGGGAGCGCTCGACGTGCCGGGCGAGTCGGTGATCTGCCCGTGGACGACGACCCTCGCGTACGCCACCCAGGCCGTCCGCTCCGGGGTGGACCTGCACCTCGGCTGCCGGGTGGAGGAGGTCCGGCCGGGCGACCCGTACCACCGGCTCGGCACCCGGCGCGGTGTCCTGCGCACCCGCTACCTCGTCAACGCCTGCGGACTCCACGCCGACGCGTTCGACGCGCTGGTCGGACGCGAGGACTTCACCGTCACCCCGCGCCGGGGCCAGCTCCTCGTCTTCGACAAGTTCGCCCGGGACCTCGTACGGCACATCCTGCTGCCCGTCCCCGGTCCGCTCGGCAAGGGCGTCCTGATCACCCCCACGGTGTACGGCAACGTCCTGCTCGGCCCCACCGCCGAGGACCTGACCGACAAGACCGCCACCGGCACCACGGCGGACGGGCTCGCCGGACTCCGCGAGCGGGGCGGGCGCGTCCTGCCCGCCCTGCTCGACGAGGAGGTCACCGCCGTCTACGCCGGACTGCGCGCCGCCACCGGCCAGGAGGACTACCAGATCGCCGCGCACCCGGAGCTGCGGTACGTGACGGTGGGCGGGATCCGCTCCACCGGCCTCACCGCCTCCCTGGCCGTCGCCGAACACGTCCGGGGGCTGCTCGCCGACTGCGGCCTCGACCCGGGCCCCGAACGGCCGCTCGCCGGGATCACGATGCCGAACCTCGGCGAGTCCTTCCCCCGCCCCTACCGGGACGCCCGGCTGATCGCCCGCGACCCCGAGTTCGGCTCGATCGTCTGCCACTGCGAGCGGGTCACCCGGGGCGAGATCCGCGCCGCCCTCGCCTCCACGATCCCCCCGGGCGGTCTCGACGGTCTGCGCCGCAGGACCCGCGCGCGGGGCGGTCGCTGCCAGGGCCACTACTGCGGCGCGGAGGTGCGCGCGCTCTTCGAGGAGCACGCGCACCCTCGGCGGGGCCGGGAGGAACGACGGTGAACGGCGCTCCCGCCGCACTCGCGCGTACGGAGGCACCCGTACGGGGAGGGACTCCGGTGCGCCGGACCCGTGGCGCGCGGACCGTGACGGGCGTACGGGGAGGGACCCGGTGAACCGTACGGTCGACGTCCTGGTCGTGGGCGCGGGACCCGCCGGGCTCGCCGCCGCAGCCCGGCTCGCGGCGGCCGGTGCGGGCGTCGAGGTCCTCGAACGGGAACGGGCCGCGGGCGGTGTCCCCCGGCACTGCGCGCGCCCCGGCTTCGGCGCGGACGCCCGGGGCCGCGCCCTGGACGGCCCCGGATACGCCCGGCGCGCGCTGCGCGCCGCGCTCACCGCCGGGGCGACCGTCCGCACCGGCGTGTCGGCCACCGGCTGGGCCGGTCCCCTCACCCTCGACGTCACCGCCCCCACCGGCCTCGAACAGATCCGGGCCCGCGCCCTGGTCCTCGCCACCGGCGCCCGCGAACGGCCCCGCGGCGCACGGCTCGTCCCGGGCTCACGGCCCGCCGGGGTGCTCACCACCGGAGAGCTCCAGCGCCTGCTCCTGCCCGGCCGGACCCGGCGGGAGCCGGTCGGCCGCCGGGCCCTGGTCGTCGGCGGCGAACCCGTGGCACGTGGCGCGGTGCGGGCCCTGCGCGCGGCCGGGGTCCACGTCGTGGCGGTCGTCAGTGAACGCCCGGCGCGCCCAGACGCCTTCGGACCGGTGCCGGTGCTCACCGACACGGTCGTGACGGAACTGCGCGGGCGCGGGCGGCTCACCGGGGTCGCGGTCCGGGGCGGCGACGGACGCGCCCACCTGCTGCGCTGCGACACGGTGGTCTTCACCGGCGACTGGATCCCCGACCACGAACTGGCCCGCGCCGGTGGGCTGCCGCTCGCCCCCGGCACCCGGGGGCCGGTGACGGACGGCTCCTTCCGCACCGCCGAGCCGGGCGTCTTCGCCATCGGGAACCTGCTGCACGGCGGGGAACCGGCGCAGACGGCTGCCGCCGAGGGCCGGGCGGTCGCGGACGCCGTGCTCGACCGGCTCGCCGGACGGCCCTGGCCCGGCGGCGGAGTGCCGGTCACGACGGCGGGACCGCTGCGCCGGGTGACGCCGGGGCTCCTCGGCGCGGAACCGGTCACCCTCCTCGTACGGCCCGAGCGGCGGCTCGTACGGCCGCTCCTGACCGTCGGCCAGGACGGTTCCCCGCTGCGGCGGGAGCGGCTGCGGGGGACGCTCGACCCCGGGCGTCCGCTGCGGCTGGCACCCGGGTGGACCGAGGGCGTGGACCCTGCGGGCGGCCCGGTGGTGCTCCGCGCGGAGGAGTGAGCCCCCGGGGCGGCGCCACCGCGAGGGCCGGGGCCTTCGGTCACACTGACGACATGCCGGACAAACGCAGCGCGGGCCTCCTCGTCTTCCGCCGTACGACGGACGGGGGCGTCGACGTCCTCATCGGCCACATGGGCGGGCCCCTCTGGGCCTCCCGTGAACAGGCGGCCTGGTCGATCCCCAAGGGGGAGTACGGGCCGGACGAACCGCCGGAGGCGGCGGCGCGCCGCGAGTTCCAGGAGGAACTGGGCCTTCCCGCCCCGGAGGGCCCGTGGCTCGATCTGGGCGAGTCCCGGCAGCGCGGCGGCAAGGTCGTCACGGTCTGGGCCGTCGAGGGCACCCTCGACCCGGCGGCGGTCGTACCGGGCACGTTCACCATGGAGTGGCCGCCCCGGTCCGGGGTCCGCGCGGAGTTCCCCGAGATCGACCGGGTGGCCTGGTACCCGCCGGACAGGGCCGCCCCGCTCCTCGTCGAGGGCCAGCGGGTGTTCCTGGAACGCCTGTCGGCACGGCTCGAAGAACGGGCCTGAGCACGACGCGCCCTGTGCCGGGAGGCGGACCGGGCCCCGAGGCCGGGCCTCTCGGTCTCGTTGTCAGACCCGTGGGCGAGGCTGGTGGGTGCCGAACGGTCGAGAGGGAGCCCCGACATGACGACGATCACCGCCCCGGAACGCGCCGCCGCCCAGGCCTATCTGCGGCTGCTCCAGTCCGCCCGGGCCGTGCTGACCGATCCCCGCCTCGCCCCGTACGCGGGAGAGATGCTCACCCGGCCGATGGCCGAGGTCGACGAGGCGCTCCGCGCGGCGGGTCTGGAGGGGAACGAGGACCGGCTGCTGCGTCTGGTGTCGTCCCTGCGGAGCTTCCCGGTGCTCCCGGCGGACCACGACGGCCCTCCACCGCCCCGGGGATGACGGACCGCCGGAGCCACGTCGGAGCCGACGGCCCGTCATGTCCGCCCGCGACGGGACCGGCCCCGGGGTCACCCCGGGTGACCCCGGCGGGACCGGGCCCGGTGACCGGTCGGCAGGTCGGGTCGCCGGACGGTCCGTCCCGGCCGGTGGTCTCCCGGCCGGGGGGACCACCGGTCCCGGTGTCAGCGGCTCGCGGGTCCGGTGATCCGGTCGATCCAGACGAAGAGGTCTGCGGCCAGCGGCTCCCCGTGGTCGGCGCCGCCGCCCCGGAGGGCGCCGGGCGCAAGGCGGTACAGGGACGAGCGGTCCCGGCCGTGCCGCCGCATGAACAGGCCCGCTCCGCCGCCCTCCTCACCGACCAGCACCCAGTGGGGCGCGTGCGTCCGCACCTCCCAGGCGTCGTTGCGGGCCCGCAGGACGTGCGGCCCGTACAGGGTGCCGCCGTCCGGCAGCCTGAGCCCGGGGGTGGCGCGCCACAGCCGGGCGACGGCCGGGTTCGGGCCCTCCCGCAGTCCGGCAGCGAGCGCCGCCCACATCGTGAGGAACCCGGCGAAGGAGTCGGCGTACGGCTGCTCCTCGCCGGTGACGCGGCTCCGCACGACGACGGGCCACTCCCCGTCGGCGGGCCGGTCGAGGGCGAATCCGTGGCACTCGTGGTCGTCGTCCTCGTGGAACCAGAGCCGGTCGCCGCCGTCCCGGCCCTCGGTGAGCCCCGGTTCGCCGAGGCCGGGCACGGGGTCCACCGTGGCGATCGGGCGGCCCCGCAGCGAACCCTCGCCGTACTCGGCCAGCCACCACCGGTACGAGCGGGGCAGCGGACCGGTGACGGACTCCGCCGCGCGGATCACGGCCTCCGGGCGGCCACGGCCCGGCCGGGTCACCATCCCCGGCGTCATGGCGATCAGGTCCCGCAGCAGCTCTGGGTCAGCCCTCATGACCGGGAGTCTCGCACGGGGGTACGACGGCCCGGCTCCGGTCGCGGCACCCGTGGAGAGCCCCGTGGCCGGGCTCGCGTCGGGCCCCGCCGTCCGGAGGGCGCCTCACGGGCGGGCCCCCGGGGCGAGGCCGCCGCCTTCCGGCCGGGGGGCCCGGGGCAGCGGCCGGACCGGCAGCTCACCGACGCTGTTGCCGACGAAGCCCGCGTGGCGGCGCAGCGTGGACTCCGGCGCGGCGAGGTCGAGTTCCGGGAAACGGGTGAAGAGCGCCCGCAGGGCCACGGTCGCCTCCAGCCGGGCCAGCGGCGCGCCCAGGCAGTAGTGGGGGCCGTGACCGAGCGACAGGTGCTTCGCCGTCGGCGTACGGGTGAGGTCGAAGCGGTCGGCGTCCGGGCCGTGGGCCTTCGGGTCCCGGCCGGCCGCCGAGTATCCGGCCAGCACGGGGGTGCCCCGGGGGATCAGGGTGCCGTCGAGCGTCAGGTCCCGGACGGGATAGCGGAACGGGAAGTAGCTGACCGGGCTGTCCCAGCGCAGGGTCTCCTCCACCACGTCCGCCCAGTCGGCGCGCCCCTCCAGGACCAGGGCCAGCTGGTCCCGGTGGGCGCAGAGCGCCCGGACCGCGTTGGTCACCAGGTTCAGGGTCGTCTCGTGCCCCGCGACGATCATCAGCAGCAGGGTGCCGATCAGTTCGGCCTGCCCGAGGCGGTCGCCGCCCTCGTCGCGGGCGGCGATCAGGGCGCTGGTGAGGTCGTCGCCGGGTGCGGCGGTCTTCTCGGCGGCGACGGCGGTGAGGATTCCGGCGAGTTCCCGGTTCGCGGCGACGGCCCGCGCGGGCTCGGTGTCGGTGGCGACGACCAGGTTGGAGAGGTCGTGCAATCGCTCCTGATGGGCCGGGTCCACGCCGAACAGTTCGCAGATGACGCCGAGCGGCAGCGGCAGCGCGTAGTTCCGGCGCAGGTCGGCGACACCGCCGCCGTTCCGGGCGGCCTCGGCGAGTCCGTCGAGGAGTCCGGCGGTGACCGCCTCGACACGGGGGCGCAGCTCCTCGACCCGGCGGGCGGTGAAGGCGCTGCTGACCAGGGTCCGCAACCGGCGGTGGTCGGCGCCGTCGGCGGTCGTCATCCCCGGGACGGTCGCGAAGGTCCGCAGCGGCCACCCTTCGGGTACGCGTCCCTCGGCGAGGGCGGCGAAGTGCCGCGGGCCCTTGGCGACGTCGGGGTGGGCGAGGAACTCGCGGAGGGCGTCATGGCCGAGGACCGCCATGCCCTCGATCCCGCCGGGCAGGACGACCGGGACGACGGCCCCTCCGGCGAGCAGCCGGGCGTTGTCGGCGTGCGGACAGCCGCCCGCGGGGTCCAGACGGTGCGGGGTGCGGCCGGATGCGGAGCGGTGCGGTGTCGTGTTCACGGAGAGGACTCCTGACTACGGGGAGCGGTCCGGTACGGCGGTGCGGTGGAACGGTCGTGCGGGGCGGCAGACTCACGAGGGCCGGTGGGACGGGGCCTTGTGCGGCGGGGCGTCGCGGGACGGGTCGTCGGCGGGCGGGCCAGGTGGAGCGGGCCCGGTGGGGCAGGCGGGGTGAAACAGGCGCAGTCGAGCGCCCGTGGTGGAGTGCGCGCGGAGGAAGGGGCGCGGTGCTGTCCGGGCGGTCCGATCCTACGGTCGGCTCCCCTCCGCGCGTACCAGTTCGTCCTCCGTCGCTCTTCCCTCCGTACGGCCGCCGGGTCCGCCCCGGCCCAGGAGTTCGGCCAGACCCCGGCGGGTGGCGGCGACCACGACCCGGTCCCCCGGCCGCAGGATCCGGTCGGGTTCCAGGCGCCACGTCCGGTTCCCGTCCCGGCGCCGGTCCGCCGCCGGGGCCCCGGGGCTCCCGTCGAGGGCGAGGATCCGCCAGGCGCCCGGCCGGAAGGCCTCCGCCACGGTCAGGCCGTCGAGCAGCGGATGGTCCGCGACGTCCACGGCGGCGAAGAGCAGCACCCGGCGCTCCACGGGGACCGCGCCGAGCACCTCCCGTCCCTGCATGGCCGCCGCGAAGGCGGGCGCGGAGAGGTGGGAGACGCTGCGGCTCCGCGTCAGGGCGGCGGGGTGCGCGGTCCGCAGGGTGCGGAAGACGGCGGTCGCGAAGTCGTCGTCGAACAGGCGCAGGACGACCCGGAGGTCGGGCGTGACGGCGCGGGCGGAGAGCGCCGCCTCCAGGTTGGTGATGTCGACGCTGGTGAGGGCGAGGAGGGCGTGCGCCCGGTGGATGCGGGCGGCCTCCAGGACTCCTTCCTCCGTGACGTCTCCGACGACGGTGGGGACGCGGAGCCTGCGGGCGACCGCGATGCCCCGGGCCTCGGGGTCGGACTCGACGCACACCACGGGGATGCCGAGCCCCCGCAGCCGGGCGAGGACCCGGGTGCCGACCTTGCCCAGGCCGAGGAGGACGACATGGCCGGAGAGCCCCCGGGGCGGGCGGCGCAGGGTGGTGGCGGAGCGGAAGGTGCCGAGCCCTTCGAGCAGGGCGGCGACGATCACCGGCAGCAGGAGCAGCCCGACGAACCCGGCGAGGATCTGCAGGACCTGACGGCTGGTCGACTCGCCGACCGCCGGATCGCCGATGGCGAAGATGTCGAGGAGCGTCAGATAGGCCGCGTGCAGCGGGTGGTCGCCGGTGGTGAAGGTGGAGGCGAGGGCCAGCGCGAGGACGGCGGCGGCGGCTCCGGCCAGGGACCAGCGCAGCCTGCGGGAGAAGAGGGAGGCGACGGGCAGCGCGGACGCGGCGAGCCGGGCGGCGGGCGCGGCGGGGCCCGCCGCGGTGACCGCTTCGAGGGTGACGGCGGCGCGACCGGTGGCGGCGGCGACCGTACGGTCGTCGGGGAGCAGGCGCGGGCCGTCCTCGCCGCTGCGCTCGGAGCCCTCGCAGCCCGCCGGGTCCCGGGCCGTCGCGGAGAGCAGCGCGAGGGTGCAGCGGCCCGGGTCGGGGGTCTGTCCGGCGGCGGGCGGCCGTTCGACGGCGTGCAGCAGCAGTCCGCCCGCCTGCACGACCTTGCTGGTGCCCGCGACGGCGGCGGCTGCGAGGCCGGGCGCGGCGGTGTCCGCGTCGGAGAGGACGGTGGTGGCGGCGTCGAACTTCTCCGGGTCGAGGCCCGGTTCAGCGACGGCGGCGGCCTGGTCGAGGAGGGTCTCGAAGTGCTGTCCGAGCTTGCGGTTGTAGAGCCGGATGACCAGGCGCAGCCGGGGGTTGAGGCGGCGGGCGGCGAGCGCGGCCCGGATGTTGGTCTCGTCGTCCTCGTGGACGAGGGCGAGCGCGGCGGCGCGCTCGACACCGGCTTCGGTGAGGGCCCGGTCGTCGGCCTCGGCCGCCGCCACGACCCGTAGGGCGCCGGTGGTCTCGCCGTCGTCGCCGGGGGCGGGGTCCGGGACGGTGGCGGGCGCCGTGGTGCGGGTGACGGCGGCGGTGACCCGTCCGAAGAGGGCCAGCGCACGGCCCGGCCGCGCGGTGGGCGTCCGGGGCGCGTCGGCCCCGGCGGGGACGAGGAGGGTGACCCGCTCCCCGTACACCTCGTGCAGCTCACCCGCCAGTCGGTGGGCGAGGGCGTCCCCGCCGCAGACGATCATGTGCCCGTCGGGGTCGGTACGGGGCTGCCGCTCGGGCCGGGACGCGGGCGCGCCGAAGGGGCCGCCGGACAGGCCGGAGGTCCGGGCGGGTCCCGGGACCGTCCGGTGGGCCGGAGCGGCTGCTGGCGCCGGGACGCTCCCGGCCGGAACGGTGTTGCTCTGGTTCGGGTATGAGGGCACGTCACCAGGATGCCCTGCGGCACCGACAGCGGTCCTGAGGGGGCGGGAGCGGCCGTTCCCGCCGGGTGGGGAGGAGGGCGTGAAGGAGGGTGTGGAGGGGGGTGTGGAGGGGGGTGTGGAGGGGGCTGTACGGGCGGCTCGGGAGGAGCGCGTACGGGGCCCCGCCCCGGAATGGCCGTACGAGCGCCGGACGGCTCGCCCGGGGGCGGGCGTACGAGCCGGACGGAAGCTCGCTCGGGACGGGCGTACGGAGCCCGCACGAACGGGTCGGGGCGGGTCGGGGCCCGGGGGGCCGGGGCGGGTCTCGGGGTGGCCCCGGGGGGGCGAGACCGGGGCAGATCCGAGGCGGGTCCGCACGAATCCGGGGCGGGTCCGGGGCATGGCTCCGGAGGCAGATCCGGTACGGCTCCGAGGCGGGTCCGCACCGGACCCGGGCGGGTGCGGAGGCCCTGGCGGGCGGTGTCGCAGGGGCGGCCGGGCGGTGTGCCCCACCCGTACGGCACGTGCGCTACGCCGGTCGGCGCACTCCGATCTGCGCGGGCGCCGCCCGGTTCCTAGGGTGGCTGAATGATCGTCACGTCAGCTGTCCGTCACGCTGCCGCCGGTACCACGGCGCTGCTGCTGGTGCTGCCCGTTCCGGCGGCCTCGGCCTCCTCCGTCACCTCCGCCCCGGCGCTCGGGGTGGGCGCCGCCCTCGCGGAACCGACGCCGCCCGCGCGACAGTACGTCGACCCGGCGCTGCTCGACCGGACGGGCACCCAGGTGCGGGTCCTGCCGGGGGCGCCCGCCGCGCCGTCGGTCTCCGCCCTGTCGTGGGTGGTGGCGGACGCCTCCACGGGCGAGGTGCTCGCCGCCCGGGACGCGCACCGGAAGCTTCCGCCCGCCAGCACCCTGAAGACGCTGTTCGCGCTCACCGCGCTCCCCCGCCACGAGCCGTCCGAGCAGCACACCGTGGCCGATTCCGAGCTGACCGGGATCGGGGACGGCAGCAGCCTGGTCGGGGTGAAGGAGGGGTACACGTACCGGGTCTCCGACCTGTGGAACGGTGTCTTCCTCAGCTCGGGGAACGACGCCGTGCACGTGCTGGCCGCGATGAACGGCGGCTGGGACTCGATGACCCGGCAGATGCAGGAGAAGGCCAGGTCCCTGGGCGCCCGGGACACGCACGTGGTGTCCCCCGACGGCTACGACGCGCCGGGGCAGGTCTCGTCCGCGTACGATCTGGCGCTGTTCGGCAGGGCGGGGCTGCAGGACCCGGAGTTCACCCGGTACTGCTCGACCCGTTACGCGGACTTCCCCGCGGGCGCCTGGTCGTTCGGCATCGCGAACACCAACCGGCTGCTGACCGGCGCGGACGGCGTCGCGCACTATCCGGGGCTCATCGGGATCAAGAACGGTTACACGAGTGGCGCGGGCAACACGCTGGTCTCCGCCGCCCGGCGGGGCGACCGGACCCTGGTCGTCTCGGTGATGAACCCGCAGTCCGGGGGCGGCTTCGCGGTGTACGAGGAAGCCCGCGAGCTGCTCGACTGGGGCTTCCGGGCGGCGGGCCGGGTCCGGCCGGTGGGGTCGCTGCTGCCGGAGAGGGCGAAGGCGCCGGAGACCGGCGGCACGCGCGCGGTGTCGGTGGCCCACGGCGGCAACCCGGTCGGCACGGACGACGCCGAGGCGCGCGCCGGGGCGGCGCCGGGCAGGGAGACGGGCCACGGCGCGGCCCCCTCGGGCATCTCGGCGGGTCTGCCGCTGGCGCTCGTGGGTTCGGCCTGCGCGGCGGCCCTGGCGCTCTGGGGCCGCCGCCGGAGGGCCGCGCGCCGCACGGACTGACCGGGCGTGGGCCCCTTCGGTGCCGGGCACCGGCCGACAGGGTGAGCGCGGGCGGGACTCTCCCGCGCGCGGGGAGCCAGCGCGGGGAGCCAGCGCGGGGAGCCAGCGCGGGGAGCCAGCGCGGGGAGCCCGCACGGGGAGCCCGCACGGCGAGCCAGCGCGGCGAGAGCCCGCGCGGGGACAGCGGCCACGCTTCCCGATCGGTCCTCCACCCGCCCGCCCGGGAAGCCCGGGTCGGCGGGCCCCCGGGCGCGGGCTCCACGCGCACGCGTGGAACGGCGGCGTCGAAGGTCATGTCAGCTCCGGTGTCGTGGGTTCCACGCGCGCGCGTGGAACCCCGGACCGTCCCTCCGCCGGGCGCCTCGGGCGGGAGCCGTCAGGTGTCACGCCCCCACGTAGGCCGCCAGGTGCTCGCCGGTCAGGGTCGAGCGGGCCGCCACCAGTTCCGCGGGGGTGCCCTCGAAGACGACCGTGCCGCCGTCGTGGCCCGCGCCGGGGCCGAGGTCCACGATCCAGTCCGCGTGGGCCATGACCGCCTGGTGGTGCTCGACCACGATGACCGACTTCCCGGAGTCCACGAGCCGGTCCAGCAGTCCGAGGAGCTGCTCGACGTCGGCGAGGTGGAGTCCGGTGGTCGGCTCGTCCAGGACGTAGACGCCGCCCTTCTCGCCCATGTGCGTGGCCAGCTTCAGGCGCTGGCGCTCGCCGCCGGAGAGCGTGGTGAGGGGCTGGCCGAGACTGACGTACCCCAGACCGACGTCGGCGAGCCGGGCCAGAACGCGCTGCGCCGCCGGAGTCTTCGCCTCGCCGGAGCCGAAGAACTCCTCGGCTTCGGTCACGGACATCGCGAGGACCTCGCTGATGTCCCGGCCACCGAGCAGGTATTCGAGGACCGCGGGCTGGAACCGCTTGCCCTCGCAGTCCTCGCAGGTGGAGGAGACCCCGGCCATCATGCCGAGGTCCGTGTAGATGACGCCCGCGCCGTTGCAGGTGGGGCAGGCGCCCTCGGAGTTGGCGCTGAACAGCGCGGGCTTCACGCCGTTGGCCTTGGCGAACGCCTTGCGGATCGGGTCGAGGAGACCGGTGTACGTCGCCGGGTTGCTGCGGCGCGAGCCCCGGATCGGGCTCTGGTCGATCGAGACGACGTCCTCGCCCGCCGGGATCGAGCCGTGGACGAGGGAGCTCTTGCCGGAGCCCGCGACGCCCGTGACGACGGTGAGGACCCCGAGCGGGATGTCGACGTCCACGTCCCGCAGGTTGTGGGCGCGGGCGCCCCGGATCTCCAGGGCTCCGCTCGGCCGCCGGACCTCGCTCTTGACGGACGCCCGGTCGTCGAGGTGGCGCCCGGTGACGGTGTCCGCGCCGCGCAGCCCTTCGACGGTGCCCTCGAAGCAGACCGTGCCGCCCTCCGTACCGGCGCCGGGGCCCAGGTCGACGACGTGGTCGGCGATGGCGATGGTCTCCGGCTTATGCTCCACGACGAGGACCGTGTTGCCCTTGTCGCGCAACTGGAGCAGGAGGTCGTTCATCCGCTGGATGTCGTGCGGGTGCAGGCCGACGGTGGGCTCGTCGAAGACGTACGTGACGTCGGTGAGCGAGGAGCCGAGGTGCCGGATCATCTTGACGCGCTGTGCCTCGCCGCCGGACAGGGTGCCCGCGGGCCGGTCGAGGGAGAGGTAGCCGAGGCCGATCTCGACGAAGGAGTCCAGGGTCAGCTGGAGCGCGGTGAGCAGGGGCGCGACGGACGGTTCGGCGAGGGCGCGGACCCAGGCGGCGAGGTCGCTGATCTGCATCGCGCAGGCGTCGGCAATGCTGATCTTCCGGATCTTCGACGCCCTGGCTCCCTCGGAGAGGCGGGTGCCGTCGCACTCGGGGCAGGTGGTGAAGGTGACGGCCCGGTCCACGAAGGCCCGGATGTGCGGCTGCATCCCCTCCTTGTCCTTGGCGAGGAAGGACTTCTGGATGCGGGGGACGAGTCCCTCGTACGTCATGTTGATGCCCGCGATCTTCATCCGGGCGGGCTCGTGGTGGAGGAAGTCCTGGAGTTCCTTCTTGGTGTAGCGGCGGATCGGCTTGTCGGCGTCGACGAGACCGGACTCGGCGTAGAGGCGGTAGTTCCAGCCACCGGGGGTGAAGCCGGGGATGGTGAGCGCGCCCTCGTTCAGCGACTTGGAGTCGTCGTAGAGCTGGGTGAGGTCGATGTCGGAGACGGTGCCCCGGCCCTCGCAGCGGGGGCACATGCCGCCGGTGCGCTGGAAGGTCGCCCTGACGGCCTTCTTGTCGCCGCGCTCGACGGTGATCGCGCCGCTGCCCTTCACCGAGGGGACGTTGAACGCGTACGCGCTGGGCGGGCCGATGTGCGGCTTGCCGAGGCGGCTGAAGAGGATGCGGAGCATCGCGTTGACGTCGGTGGCGGTGCCGACGGTGGAGCGGGGGTCGGCGCCCATCCGCTGCTGGTCCACGATGATCGCGGTGGTGAGCCCGTCGAGGACGTCCACCTCGGGGCGGGCCAGGGTGGGCATGAATCCCTGGACGAAGGAGCTGTACGTCTCGTTGATGAGCCGCTGCGACTCGGCGGCGATCGTGTCGAAGACGAGGGAGCTCTTGCCCGAACCGGAGACCCCGGTGAACACCGTGAGACGGCGCTTCGGGATCTCGATGCTGACGTCCTTGAGGTTGTTCTCACGTGCTCCGTGCACGCGGATCAGATCGTGCCGGTCGGCCGGGTGCGGCGTCCGCTCGTCCGCTCTCGGGGCCTTGCTCATCGTCTCTCCAGCTGTCGCACGGGTCCGGGACACGGACCGGCGCGTCCTGCCGTGTCCGACGGCGGACGTATCGCGAGGTCCATGGCTGCCACGCTAGTCGCGGCCGGAGCTCGACGCTTCTCACATCCTGACCGAAGTCGGACGCCCGCCGCCGGACGGCCCGGAACACCGTTCCCGTACGGCTCCGGGGGCGTACTCGTGAGGCTCGGCGCCTTTCCCCGTACGGGGGCCCCCGGGGGCGTCGGCTCAGGCTCCGGGGAGGCCTTCGAGGGGCCGCCGGGGGGTGGGGCGGTTTTCGGCCAGGTGGCGTTCGGCGGCGCGGACGGCCGCGGGGGCGGTCCGCTCTCCCATGAGGACGCACAGGGTGTAGGCCGTGTCCTCGAAGCGGCTGCGGGCCGACAGGTCGAGCGGCCTGGCCAGGACGGTCCGCTCCTGGGCGCGGTAGTGCCGGAGCAGCCGGTCGACCGTCTTCGTGTCGGGCAGCAGCATGGGGCCCTCCTGTCTCGTGGCTCGTTCCATACTCCCGGCCGTCCGCCACGCACGCGACCGGCACGGACACACTGCGTGACGACCCGGGGTCCGGCATCCTCCCGGGGCGCGGTTCCGGCCCGTGCGGCGGAGTACGTCGCCGGGGCGGAGGCGGTGGCGCGTCCGGCGCGCCGCCGTACGAGCCGGCGGACCAGTGCCGCCGGGCGCGGCACGGGGCTTCGAGGCCTGACGGCGTCATGGGTACCGGCTCCGGTACGGACCTCTTCGGGGCCCCACGCCGAAGGGCGGCGCCCCGGTGTCCGGAGAAAATGGGGTCGCCCCGTCCGCGAGCCGGATGGCAGGGTGCGGCACATGGCACCCCAACATCAGATCCGTGCCGACTACGACGCCCGCACGATCGTGGTCTACCAGGCGTACGCACCCGCCATCGCCGACCCGGCACTGTCGGCGGGCCGCTTCGTCGCGCCCTTCTCCTTCCAGCGGATGACGTGGATCAAGCCGTCGTTCGCCTGGCTCATGCACCGCAGCAACTGGGGCCGCAAGTCCGGCCAGGAACGCGTTCTCGCGGTGCGGATCACCCGGGAGGGGTGGGAGGAAGCCCTGTCCCAGGCCGTGCTGACGACCGCCGACCCGGCGGCCGTGGCCCAGGCTGCCGTGCACGTGCAGTGGGATCCCGAGCGCTCGCCGCGCGGGGCGGCGCTGAACCACTACAGCATCCAGGTCGGCATCGGCCGCCATCTGATCCGCGCCTTCACCGACGAGTGGATCGTCAGCCTCACCGACCTCACTCCTCAGGTCCGCAAGGCCGCGTCGCTCCTGCAGACCGGGCACGCGGCCAAAGCCCAGCGGCTGCTTCCCCCGGAACGGGCCTACCCGCTGCCCCGCGCGCTGGAGGACGCCCTCTCCCCCGGCCGATGACGACCGACCGGCCGGAGCCCCGCGCGACCTGCGGGACCTGCGGGACCTGCGGGACGGTGAGCGTACGAGGGCCGGGGCGCCGTCGTCCTCCGTGGGCGTCCGGCACGGCCTGAAGCGCCGACGGCCCCGGTGACGGTGCCCCCCACGGCGAGGGGCGGGCGGGCCCACCGCGATGCCCCCGGCCGTGTCCCGGCCGTGGAGCCGTCACCCCCGTGCCGACGCGGGCCCCGCCGGAGGGACCGCGTCCGGTCCCGGGGGCGGCCCGGCCTCCCCGCGAGGTCTCCGAGAGCAGTGTTATCAGACCTCTTGTCAGCGAGTTCGCTCCTCCCTACCTTGGTGCAGCGAGTCACGGCCCAGCGGGTCCACCGGCCCGTGTCGGCCCCTTTTCCCGCTCCTCAGCGCACGATCGACCATGGAGGCGTCACATGCCCGTAGCCGTGCCGGATCTTCTGGAAGCCGAAGGATTCCGCGACGCGGGTCCGCTGGAGATCGACGACGACACGATCGTGTTCGAGGACGACGACCGCGCCGACCGCGAGCACACCGCGTGTCTCTCCGACCCCTGGGTGACCGCCACCACCCGCTTCTCCTGTGACCTGAACGCGTAGGGGTGGCCGTCTCCATCGCCGGCCGCAGCGGTTGGTCCGACGACACCTGGTCGTACCTGAACGATCCGCGGATGCCGGCGATGGAACACGGCTGGAAACTGCACGTCTCGACCCGCCCCGGGGACCTCGACGCCGTGACCCGGCTCGTCCTGCCGGTGCTGTCCCGGCACGTCTGCCACGCGAAGTTCGCCCGCGACCCGGAGACCTTGCGCCGCCTCAACTCCGGGGTGGTGAGCGCCGGGGCCGTCGGCAAGGCGGTCACCGTCTATCCCCTGGCCGGGACCGTGGTCGAGGTCGCCCGGGAACTCGCCGCCGCGCTGCGCGACCGGGAGGGCCCCCGGGTCGTCAGCGACCGGCGGGCCGACCCGAGGGCCCCGGTCTACTACCGTTACGGCCCCTTCACCGGGGACTACCGCACCGGCCGGAGCGGTCGGCTCGAATCCGTCATGACCGGGCCGGGCGGCCTGGTCTTCGACGGTCTGGCCGTCGGCCGCTACCGCTGCCCGCCCTGGGCCGAGGACCCCTTCGCCGACGGCTCGGCACCCGGTGACGAACCGTCCGCGCCGGGCTTCGGCGGCGGACGCTACCAGGTCACCGCAGGCATCGCGCGCGCCGCCCGGGGCAACGTCTACCGCGCGCTCGACCGCACGCTCGGGCAGCCGGTGGTCGTCAAACAGGCGAGGGCCTACGTGGGCGAGGACGAAGCCGGTACGGACGCCCGCCACCGGCTGCGCAACGAGCGCACGGTCCTCACCGCGCTCGACGGCGTCACGGGCGTGCCCCGCGCACTGGACTACTTCGCCCACCGGTCGGACGAGTACCTGGTGACGAGCGCCTGCGGCGACCGGGACCTGCGCAAGGACGTCCTGCGCGACGGCCCCTACCGGGACGACGCCGACGCCCCGGCGCGCGCCCTGTCCGTCCTCGCCGCCCGGCTGCTGCGCGTCCTGGACGCGATCCACCACCGGAACGTGGTCGTCCGCGACCTCAAGCCCGACAACGTCGTGCTCGACGGCTCCGGACCCGCCCACTGCCATGTGATCGACTTCGGGATCAGCGAGTGGAACGGCGCGGGACCGGGAGGGGCGACCCCCGGATACGGCGAGCCGGTCCTGTCCGCGACCGGACCGGCCGTCCCCGCCGACGACCACTACGCCCTCGGCGCGACCCTGTTCTTCGCCGCCACGGGCATGGACCCGGTGATCGTCGACACCGACCGCCGGGTCAACCGGGACCGGACCCTGGCCTGTCTGGCGTGGGCACTGCCCGGCCGCGCCCACCGGGGGGTCCGGTCGTCGATCACCGGTCTGCTGAGCTTCGACCGGGCCGTGAGGACCGCCGCCGCCGACCGGCTGCGCACCGGCACGGCGGGACCGGTGCGGCGGCCCGCGCGTCCCAGGGTCGACGGCGACCTGCTGGACGGGATCATCGAGCACACGACCGCGTTCTGTGTCGCCGAGGCGCGGGCGATCGTGGACCCGGAACGGGCCGCGCGGCGGAACGTCCCCACCTCGATCGACGTCTACGGGGGCAGTTCGGGGCTCGGCCTCGAACTCCTCCACCACGCGCACCGGCCGCAGGTGCGGTCGGCCGTCACCTCCTTGGCCCACTGGACGGCGCGACAGTCCAGGAACCTGCCGCCCGCCTTCTACACGGGGCGCACCGGCGTCGAACTCTTCCTCACGGAGGCGGGCACGGCGGCGAGCGGGACTGCGGACGCGGGCATGGGCGCGGGCACGGGCACGACTGCGGGCGCGGGCCCGGAGGCGGGCGCGGGCCCGGAGGCGGACGCGGGCCCGGAGGCGGACGCACGGTCCGGGTACCCCGTGCTGCCGGACCGCGCCCCGGACGGCGGGCCTCCGGAGGCCGACCTGATCGCGGGCGCCGCCGGAATCGGTATGGGCAGGCTGCTGCTCACCCGGCACGCCCTCCGGTCCGGTCACCGGCTCGCCGCGGACCGGCACCTCGCCGTCGCCGCCGACTGCGAGCGGATGCTGGCGTCGGGCACCGCCCGGCTGACCCCGGCCGGTGCGGGGAGGTCCGGCGACGCGGCGCTCCGCGAGGGCATCGCGCACGGTGACGCGGGCGTCGTCTGCTTCCTGCTCGCGTACGGCGGCGCGACCGGGGACCCGGACGCGCTCAGCCGTTCCGAGAGGGCCGCCGCGCGTCTGGCCGCCGTGACGCCGGACATCATCGCGGCGGCCACCCGGCCGGGGGCGACCCGCCGTTACGGTTCCTGGTGCCGGGGCCTGGCCGGGATCGGGACCGTACTCGTGCGGGCCGCCGAACGTCTCGACGAGCCGGGGTACCTCGACCTGGCGCGGCGGGCCGCGCGGACCTGCGCCGAGCTGGCACCCCGGATGCCGCTGGTCTCGCAGTGCTGCGGGCTGGCGGGGGTGGGCGATCTGATGGTGGACGTCGCGGAGGCGTCCGGGTCCGAGGAGTTCCGGGACGCGGCCGAGACCGTCGCCCTGCTCATCCTGAGCCGCAGCGGCGGCACCTGGTCCCGGCCCGTGTTCCCGGACACCGGCCTCACCGGGCCGAGTGCCACCTGGGCCGGGGGCTCGGCGGGCGTGCTGGCCTTCTTCAGACGACTGCGCGACCCGGGCGGCCCACGGCTCGGCCTCCTCGCCTGACCGCCGCCCCGGCGTCGGGCCCCCGGTGGCCCCGGGCCTGGTCCGACAGAGGTCTCCGGGGCGCTCCTCACCCCTGTTCGGGGACGGCCGTACCCGACCGGCGGGCCTTCCCGGTCGGAGCTTCGGGAAACAGGTCACGGGGCTCAGCGGCGTCTCCGGCCGCCCTCTGGGGCCCCATCGACGCGAGGGACGGAAGGGGCGGACCCGGCATCCCGGGGAGTGGCTTGTTCCGGAGTGACGCGTGCTCGCCGCACTGTGCTGAGGTGGCTGCCGTACGGGAATCGACTCGTGCGGCACGGACCGACCACCGAGCAGCAAGGAGAAGACATGCCCCACATCGGACGTCGGGCCACGGCGACCGCCGCCGTCGCCTTCGCCCTGGCCGGCACCTCCATGGCCGACGCGCTCCCCCAGCACGCCTCCCAGCCCGTGTACTGGACGGCCCCCGCCCCCGGTCTGGTCCCTCCGGCGCCGCAGAAGGTGCTGGACCTGCCCGTGCGCATCACCAACGACTTCGCCAACCGTCCCACCACCCAGTGTCTGGACGTCGACGCGAACGGCGGCGGCAACGGCACGGTCGTCCAGATCTGGCAGTGCAACGGCACCAGCCAGCAGCGCTGGTACCTCTGGAACAACGGCGCCCTCGAAAGCTACCGGTTCCCCGGCAAGTGCCTGGACGCCGACCTCAACGGCGGTGGCCGCAACGGCACCAAGCTCCAGATCTGGGACTGCAACAACACCCCCCAGCAGAGCTGGTCCCACCCCGCGGGCGACCGCGCGATCTACAACGCCCGCTTCTACGACAACGGCAACACCGTCGTGGACCGCGACGCGAACGTCCTGGGCAACGGCGCCCGCGTCCAGCTCTGGCAGAAGAACTTCCAGTCCCAGCAGTGGTGGGACGTCTGGCAGGACTGACCACGGACGGCGTCCCGCATCGCGTCCGAAAGCCCCCGTCCGCGCGTCGCCGCACGACCGGAGGCCCGGCGCCCACGCGGCGGGGCGGGCGCGGGCGGCGGACGAGGGGCGGCCCCGATGGCCTTCCCCCCGTCTACGCCCCTCGCCGCGCCCTTCCCCGTCCCCGGCGGCGCGCCGCCGTCTCGCGCAGCAGCAGGAGGACGGCCGCCGACGGCCGGGGGCCGGAACCCCGGGTCGCCAGGGACGCGCCCGCGCGGCGGACCGCGTCGAGACGGAGCCGCTGGACACCGATGAGGGCCCGTACGAAGGGCAGGTACGAGGGGGCCACCACGTCCGCGAGGCGGGCGGCCGACGCCAGGTCGGCGGCGGCGCGGTCCGTCTGCTCCTCGACCAGCGCGCCCAGTGCCGGGCCGGGCCGGGTGAGGTCCGCGCCGTGGCGCGCCACCGCGTCGGCGGGGACCCCCGGCCGTCCGGCGCGCACGTCCTCGGCCAGGTCCTCCAGGAAGTCGACGCGCTGCATGGCGCGGATGAGCCGGTGGCAGCCGTCCGTGAACTCCGCCCGCGCCGACGGTTCCCCGGGCGCCAGCAGACAGGCCGTCAGCATCAGCGCGGGCAGCGAGTACTCCCGTACGTACCGGTCCAGTTCCTCGTCGTCCGCGAGGGTCCGCCAGGCGACCTCGCGCGCGCAGCCCCGCAGGAACTCCTCCCCGTGGGCGCGCACGTCCGGGTGCCGCTCGGCGGTGTGCGCCAGGCAGCGCAGCACGGGCAGTTCGGAGCCGTCTCCGGCGAGGGCCTTCCGTACGAGCGCGTCCCATTCCGTGAGAGCGGCGGCCCGTTCGTCCGGTGTCCCCCGGTCGACCCGGTCGTCGGTGTCGTGCATGAACGCGACGGCGGCCACGACGTGCGGCAGCAGATCGGCGGGGAGCAGGAGCCGGGCGGCGGCGTACTCCGCCGCCGCGAACCTCCGCACCGCCCGCCGCTGCTCCGTGTAGTCCCGCCGCAGCCGCCGCTCTCCGGCCCCGGCCCGGTCGAGGGCCCGCTTCCACATGCCGGTCTCCTGTCGTCGTCGGTCGCGAGCCTACGGGCCTCCCGCCGGAGGCCCCGACCGGCCCCCACGTACCGCTCTCCCGTGGTCGGGGGCGGGTCCGGGAACCCGTACCCGGACACGACCGGCGCGGGCCGGGGCGTTCCGGCCAAGTGCGGTTCCCCGCAGGGCAGATGGACCGGGGCGGGTGCGTGGCCGCATAGCATGGGGGCATGGACGAGATCGATGGTGTCGAGGTCGTGGCCTTCGCTGACGACGAGGCGTTCGACGGCTGGTTGGCGGCTCACCACGGGCGGCACGCGGGCGTGTGGGTCAAGGTCGCCAAGAAGGGCTCGGGGATCGCGTCCGTGACATCCGACGGAATGGTCGACGTCGGGCTGTGCTGGGGCTGGATCTCAGGTCAGCGCCGGTCGCTCGACGGAACGTACTACCTCCAGAAGTACGTTCCCCGGCGTCCCAAGAGCCTGTGGTCGCAGGTCAACGTCGACAAGGTCGCCGTCCTCGCGGCCGAGGGCCGGATGCGCGAGCCGGGTCTGGAGGAGGTGCGCAAGGCGCAGGCGGACGGGCGCTGGGACGCCGCGTACGCTCCGCAGTCCACCGCCGGGATGCCCGACGAGCTGACGGCGGCGCTGGCGGCGAACGACCGGGCGGCGAAGGCTTTCGAGGCGCTGGAGAAGACCGCGAAGTACCTGGTCCTGCTGCCCTTGCTCCAGGCGCGGACCCCCGAGGGGCGCCGGAGCGCCGTGGAGCGAGCGGTGCGGGCGCTGGCCGCCGACGAGTAGCCACGGCGCCGGGGACGGCCCGGGACACCCGGCTCGCGTACGGGCCGGGAGGCATCCTTTCCGCTCCCCGGCGGCAGGACCCGTCGCGGGCTCCCCGGCCGCTCATGGTCGCGTCGCCGGGGGGGGCGGCCCCTTCGTCCCCGGGACGTGAAGGGTGCGGCGGCGGGCGCGGGCTCCCGCGCCTCGGGCCCGGACGGGGGTCCTCCCCCATCTCCCATCAGGCACGGGAGCCGTGGCGTACCGTCCGCGCGGGGTGTTCCGCGTTCACGCGCGAGACGAGCCGGGGGCCGCCGAGCAGTTGCTTTCCGGTCCGTCGAGGAGCACTGGTCCGCCACGGACCGCTTCGACGGACGGCCGATGCCGCGGGGCCCCACCTCGTCCGAGGACGGGGAGGAGCACACGGGAAGCGGGCGCCTCACCGTCCTCCCCGACCGCGCCGCCGCCAGTACGGTTCGCGACGGAGGAACCGTACTGGCGGGCCGGTCTCCACCGGGAGTTCACCACCGCCCCGGCGACGGTGCCGCCGCCGGGCCGCGAACCGGCGCCGGGCGTCCCGTACCCGCTCGTCACGGCCCGGTGGCCTCCGCGTGTCCGTGCCCCGGGCGGCGCCGGGCCGGGGCTCCCGGGCGCGGAGCAGGACGGCCGACTGCGCTTCGTGGCCGACCTGACCGACGACGACCAGGGCCGCACGACGGGCGTGGTCGTCGTCGTACGGTCCCTCCCCGACGAAGCGCGCGGCCCTGGGTCCGGGCCTCGGCGGACCGGCTCGCGGGCGGGCCCACGTCCCTCACCGCCTGGCACCGGCAGCGCGGCGGACGCCGCCGAGATCCGCGAGACCTCGACGGTTCGCCGGGGGTCGGCCGGACGGGCGCCCCTGGTCGCTCGCGCAACCGGCGTCCCCGTGGCGCGCGTGTCTGCGGGTGGGACGCGCCGGAAGGCGTCTCCCCCTGTCGCCGTACGGGGCCGACCGTGCGGCCGAGAGCCCCTGGAGCCGTTCATGCCCGCCGAAGTCACACTGCGTCCCGTCACCGCCGACGATCTCGATCTGTTCGAGCGGGAGTTCAACGGCCCCGAGGGCTGGGGCGTCCACGCGTGGTTCGGCTTCCAGTCGACGGCAGACCTGCGCCGCCGCTTCGCGGAGAACGGTCTGCTCGGCCCGGACGGCGGGACGCTCACGGTCGCCGAGGACGGGATCGCGGTCGGCCGGGTGAAATGGTTCCCCGGCGGCTGGGGTCCCGACGCCCTCGCGGGGTGGAGCCTGGCGATCGGCCTCGTGCCCGCCTCGCGCGGCCGGGGCGTGGGCACGCGTGCCCAACGGCTCGTGGCTGAATACCTCTTCGACCACACGCGGGCCGAACGGGTCCAGGCGTGGACCGACCCCGAGAACGTCGCCGAGCGGCGCGCCCTGGAGAAGGCGGGATTCCTCGGCGAGGGTCTGCTGCGGTCCGCCGTGTGGCAGGGCAGACGCTGGCACGACGCGGTGCTCTACTCGCTGCTCCGCGCGGACCGGACCGGCACCGGGTCCTCCGGCTGAGCCCGGCGCGCCGAGTGGTTCGGCGGGTTTCGGCGCGCCGGGCGGTACGAGGGGCCTCCCCTCCGCGCGGCCGGACGCGAGGAGGCGGGGGCGGGGCTCATGGTGGCGGTACGGGGAGCCCGGACGCCCGCTCCGGAGAGCGGTGAGGGCCGTACGCGGATCGAGCCACCGGCCCTACGGGTGCGGCGGCTCGACACCGGCTGGGGCCCGCGCGGGCTCCGACCCCCACCGGGCCGTACGGAAGCCGGACGTCCACCGGGCCCGTACGGAAGTCCGGCACCCGTCCGGCCTCTGTGGAGTCCGGCAGCCGCCGTATCGGAGGGAGGCCCGGACCCGCCCGTGACCGGCTCCGTGGCGCGGGCCCGTAGCGCCGTCACCGGCGGTGGAGGGCCCGCGCCCGGATCGTCGGCCGGAGGCCGGTCCGTCAGCCGATCGGCGCCGACCTCTGCGTCGTCGTCGGTGTCGTCGTCGGCCAGTCGACGAGGCGGATCCCGCCGCCCGCCGCCTCGCGGCCCCGGCAGTGGGCGCGGTGGCGGCGCAGGAGCGCGTCGATGTCGAGGCAGCGGCCGAACTCGGGTCGTGCGGCGAGCCGTCGGGCGTACGCCCAGAGCGAGGTGTATCCGGCGACCCGGTCCATGGCGGTGGCGTCCAGGTGCCAGCGGTGGATGGTGTCGAGCTGGACCAGGGTGACCCAGACGTGGATGTCGGCGGCGGTCGGCGCGTCGCCGAGGACGTACGGGTTGCGGGCCAGCCCACGTTCGAGCGAGTCGAGGGCCGCGAAGAGGACGGTGAGGGGTTCGCGGTGGGCGGACTCGCCGTCGATGCCGAGTTCCCCGGCGCGCTGGGCGGCCCGGTTGATGCTCCGTTCGCACAGGTCGGAGAGTGCCTCGATGGCGCTCCGGTGCTCCTCCGGCAGCAGGTCGGGGCCGTCGCCCCGGAAGCGGAGGGCGAGGTCGCGGAGGATGTCGGGGACATGGGTGCTGACGATCCGTCCGGTCCAGTCGTCGCTGAGGACGGGGGCGGCGGCGGGGCCGGCGTAGAGATGAGCGCTGGCCTCGTACAGCGGGCGGAGGAGGGCGTATCCACCGTCGGGCGTGTCGGCCTCCTCGGGGAGGACGGTGAGGGGGAGCGTGTCGTCGAGGCC
The DNA here is from genome assembly GCF_042754005.1 of Streptomyces sp. NPDC059247. Lineage (NCBI taxonomy): Bacteria > Bacillati > Actinomycetota > Actinomycetes > Kitasatosporales > Streptomycetaceae > Streptomyces > Streptomyces sp. NPDC059247. The sequence goes on along the minus strand of NZ_JBHYZW010000013.1, from coordinate 86,870 downwards.
GAGGACCGCGTGGGTGAGGGCGATCCTCAGACAGTCGGGATCGGAGGGTGCGACATGGAGGCGGTAGCGGTGCGGTGCGGCGTAGTGGCCGCTGCCCACGTCGCGGCCGATGCGGCCCCGGAAGGCGGGCAGGGCGGAGACGGGCAGCAGCGAGGACGGGACGACGGACATGCTTCTCCCTTGAGGGTGCTCGGTGCTGGGTCGGGCGGCGTGCCGTGGCGCCGGTGGCGGCTCGGGGCCCGAGGGCAGCAGGGGTACGGGAAGGAGGAGGCGGGCACGGGGCGCGGGGCCGTTCCGGTGGACGGTCGTCTCAGCGGGCGGGACGGTCACCCGGCCGGGAACGGTGCCGCGCGGAGCGGCGCTCAGGGAAGGCGGACCCGGCCGCGGCGGCGCCACGGGGGCGCGGCCCGGCGGAAGTCACCCTGGTGCGGGGCGGCCGGACGGGCGACGGCTCGTGGCGGAACGGCGCGCCGGAGGGCGCCTCACGCGGAGCGACTCGCCGCGCTGCAGACCCGCAGGAGATCGATGTGGCGGCGCGAGGTGAGGGGCAGGGAGCGCGGGAGGAGTGCGTCGACCGCGGTGCCCCGCCCGTCGGTGCGTCCCATGATTCCCTACCCGTTCGCTCGGTTTCCCCGTCCTGAGTGTCCGACCGGCCCGGAGCGGCGTCAAGGGTGCGGTACGGCCGTCTCACGGACTGTCTCAAAGAGCGTCCCACGGACCGTCCGCCTCCGCCCGGAGAAAGGCCGGAGGGAAGGGCCGCGCCGGGGGCGCCGCCGCCCGGCCCGTCGCCGCGCGGCGGACGGACCTCGCGGACTTGCCCGGACTTCCCCGGACTTGCATGGACTTGCCTGGACCTCTCTGGACTTCCCCGGGCTCGCGGGCTCCAGGGCTCGCGGGCTCCCCGGGCTTCCGCACGGGGGACAAAGCCCTCGGGCTCCTGGCCCCCGTGGCACACGCGGCCCGTGATGGCCTCCGCTCCGGTGTCGATCGCGGCACACCGGCCCCCCGCCTCCCGTACGGAATAATGCGCACATGCGCATTTCAGCCAGGGCCGACTACGCGGTGCGGGCCGCCCTCCAGCTCGCCGCCGCCCAGGACACGGGGCCACTGAAGGCCGAGGCCATCGCGGAGGACCAGGGCATCTCGCACAAGTTCCTGGAGAGCATCCTCGGCGACATGCGCAGGGGCGGTCTGGTGCTGAGCCAGCGCGGCGGCAACGGCGGTTACTGGCTGGCCCGGTCCGCCGAGACGATCTCCGTCGCGGAGGTCATCCGGTGTGTGGACGGTCCGCTGGTCTCGGTGCGCGGGGAGCGTCCGCCGGACCTGGCGTACACGGGGCCCGCCGAGTCGCTGCTGACCCTGTGGATCGCGCTGCGGTCCGGGGTCCGGGAGGTGCTGGGGGTCTCGCTGGCGGAGGTAGCGGCGGCCCGGCTGCCGGACGGGATCGTCGAGCGCGCGAAGGACCCGGAGGCATGGACCAATCCGTGAGCGGGACCCGGACCACACCGTGATCATCATGTCCGGCCATCCATGAGCGGGAACCGGACCCCACCATGATCGCCATGTCCAACCATTCGTGACCTGGGGCTACTTACCCATGTCTCACCCTTCAGGACGCCCTCGTCCGCGCATCGGACGCCTCTTGGGGCGAGGGAACCTCCTCTGTCACTATCCCTACTGTTCCACTGGGGATTAGGAATCAGGTGAGGTGACGTGAGTACGCCGAGGAAATCGCCGAAGAGACCAGCGAACCGCACCGCCCCCGCACCATCCGGCCCGAACGGCGGACGCCCGGCGGTCCCGGTGGCCGACCGGCCCGTCGAGGACGACTTCTGGCCCCGCGTCACCCGCGAACTCGCCGACGACCTCGCCGTCGACGCCCTGGTCAGGGACCGTGCGGGCAAGGTCCCGTCCGACGAGGTCGCCCGACTCCAGGAGGCGGGACTGCCCGCCCTGCTCACCGCGCCGGGGCCGGACCGGCGGGGCGTCGACTGGCGCGCCGCCTGCGCGGTCGTCCGGGAGATCTCCGCCGCCGACAGTTCTGTGGGCGAACTCCTCGCCCACCACTACGCCCTGTCCTGGACTGGCCGCTTCCTCGACCCGCTCCGCGCGGCGCGGGACCCGCTGGCGCGGGCCGCCGAGGAGAACTGGCTGCTGGCCGGGGACGTGGAACCGCCGCGCGCCGAGTCCGACCCCGGGCTCGTCCTGACACCGTCCGACACCGGCGACGGCGGCTGGTTCCTCGACGGGACCCGCGCCTTCGCCTCCGCCGTCACGGTGGCCGACCGACTGGTCGTCGGGGCCCGCCCCGGCGGCACCGGCGACCAGCTCGTCGTCCTGGTGGACCCCGGCGCGCCGGGAGTGTTCACCGAGGCGGGGACGGACCGCGTCGGACAGCGGCTCGCGGGGGCGGGCACCGTGACCTTCGAGCGGGTGCCCGTCGCACCCGGGCAGGTCCTCGGCTCCCTCCCCCACGACGAGCACGCCGTCGCCCCCTTCACCACCCTCGCCCCGGTCGCCCTGCGGCTGCTCCTGGTCCACGTCGGACTCGGGATCGCCGAAGGGGCGCTCGCCGAGGCCCGGGACATCAGCCGCGCCGGGCACGCGGGCCCCGCGCCCGCCGGGCACCCCGCACGGCTCCCCGCCACGGACGGCGCCGGGGACGACCCCTATCTCCTGCTGGCCTACGGGGAGTTGGCGACCGCCGCGCACACGGCGGCTGCCGTGGTGGAGCGGGCCACGGACGCCCTGACGCGCGGACTGCTCGCCGGGTGGACGCTCGGCGTGGAGGAGCGCGCCGACGTCGCCGTCCTGGTGTCCGCCGCCGAGGCCGTCGCCGGGCAGGCGGCCGTCCTCATCACGACCCGCGTCCTGGAACTCGTCGACGGCGTGGCGGGCGCGGGCGCCGGGGACGGCGGTCCCGGCTTCGACCGCTTCTGGCGCAACGCCCGTGCGCTCACCGCCCCCACCCAGGCGGCCCACCGGCTGCGGGACATCGGCGACCACTACCTCAACTCCACCCACGCCCGGCTCACCCTGTTGGCCTGACACCACCGCCACGAGGGGCGGAAAGGCCGGAAGGACCGGCATGTCGGGACGTCCGGCCCTCTCGCGGCACGGCTGTTTGGCCCAAGCTGGGAGCAGCAGGGCCCGATCACCGGGCGGGCCCGTCACCGCACCGACGGAGGCAGCCTGATGAGTCGTGAGATCGTCGCAGGAGTGGACGGTTCCCCGGAGAGCCTCGCCGCGGCCGACTGGGCCGCGCGCGAGGCCCTCCACCGGGGACTCCCGCTCCGGCTCGCGCACGCCTGGCGCTGGGAACCGCTCGACCTCCCCCTGGTCCAGGACCGCGCGACCCAGGAGAAGGCGGCGCTGGACCTCCTCCGGGACGCGGAGACCGCCGTCACCGAGCGCCACCCCGGGCTCACGGTCACCTCCGAGGTGCTCCCCGACACCCCGGTCGCCGCGCTCCTCGGCGCCGAGGAGCGGACCGAGCTGCTCGTCATCGGCTCGCGCGGCCACGGCCCGGTCCTCGGCTTCCTCCTGGGCTCGTACGGGCAGCAGATCATCGCCGGGGCCACCCGGCCCGTGGTGGCCGTCAGGTCCCGCGACGGCGAACCCGCCGAGCCGCCCGCCGGGGACGTGCTCGTCGGTCAGCTCGGCAGCCCGGAGGACAGCGCCGCGGCCCTCGGCTTCGCGTTCGGGACCGCCGCCGCGCGGGGGGCCGCCGTGCGGGCCGTACGGGCCTGGAGCCTGCCCCCGCTGTACGCGTACAGTCCCGCGTCGATGCGGCTCGCGGACGAGGCCGGGGGGCTCGTCCCGTACGAGGAGAAGGCGCTGCGGGAAGCCCTCGCGCCCTGGCGGGAGCGGTACCCGGACGTGCCCGTTAGCGAGCACGTCGAGCTGGGCAGCGCCGGGCAGGTGCTGCTCTCCGCCTCGGGGACCGCGCAGCTCCTGGTGGTCGGGCGGCGGGCGAAGCGCGGGGCGGCCGGACCGCGCGTCGGTTCCGTGGCGCACGCGGCGCTGCACCTCGCGCCGTGTCCGGTGGCGGTGGTGCCGCAGGGCTGAAAGGGTGCCGGAAGGACGTGAGTACCCGGTTGACGCGTCGGGTTGACGAGGAGTGTCGGGGGGCCCGGGGCAGGAAAGTGTTATCGCCGTCGCCCCGGTGGCTCCCCCAGCGCCGGACCGTCCGGCGACCAGGCGAGAGAGCGGAACTCCATGCGGCACCACGACCACCCCGGCCACTCCCACGAACCCGACCGCGCCCGGCCCGACGGCCCCGTGCGGGAGACCGCGCCGCAGGAGGCCCCGGCGCGGGCGGGCGGACGGCATCGCGGGGACGGCGGCTCGCGGCGCCGCCCGCCCCGCCGCCCGTCCTTCCGCACCGGCGTCACCGTGGCGGGAGCGACGGCGGCGATCCTGACGGTGGCGACGGGCGTCCACCTGGCCTCCCCCGGCCCGGGGGCGGTGTCCGCCGCCCCGGCGGCCGGGCTCCCGACCACCCCCCGGACCGCCCCGGACGCCCCGGACGGTGCCGGAACGGCGTCCGCCGCTCCGGTGGCCGTACGGGAGGCCGTGCGCACGCCCTCCCCCTTGCCCCCGGTCACGCCCGCGACCGCCGCCACCCCGTCCCCCCGCGCCGCCACGACCGCGCCCGCACGCCCCGCGACGACGGCACCGAAGGCCGAGTCGGGGCGGCGGCCCGCGCAGCCGCGCGAGAAGGCCCCTCAGCAGGGCGCGGCGCCGGAGGCACCGGCGGTGGGGAAGGCCAAGCGCTTCGTCCAGGAGGTCATCGCCCTCGCCAACACGGAGCGGGAGAAGGCGGGTTGCGGTCCGCTGCGGACCGAGAAGCGACTGCGGGCCGCCGCCCAGGGGCACGCCGACGACATGGCGGCCCGGGACTACTACGAGCACGACAGCCCGGAGGGCCGGGACGCCGGTGACCGGATGAGCGGCGCCGGGTACGCGTGGTCGACCTGGGGGGAGAACATCCACCGGGGCCCGAAGACCCCGGCCCTCGCGATGGAGGACTGGATGAACAGCCCCGGCCACCGGGCGAACATCCTCAACTGCTCCTTCAAGGACATCGGCGTGGGCGTCACCCTCACCGCCAACGGCCCCTGGTGGGTGCAGAACTTCGGCGCCAGGTCCTGAGGCCCCCGGCGGCCCCCGGTCTCCCCGCCTTCGTCCCCGTACGCGTCAGGGAACGGGGGCCGCCGCGGGTGGGCACCCGCGCCACTCCGGTGTCCCGGTGGCGGCAGTCGAGCATGTTCTCCTGGTGGACCGCCCCGTCCGTCCAGTCCGCGACGACGGACGCCGGGTCGGCCGGTCCCCGGTCCGGGTTCTCGGCCCAGGCGCTCCGGCCGTACCCGGCGGCGGAGATCCGCGAGTCCGCGTACGCGCCCTCGGGACTGGCGTGACCGGCGTGACCGTAGTAGCCGCGCGTGGGCGCGGGCCGCCCCGGCGAGGCGGGGATCGACGCGCAGCGGCGCGCAGCCCGCCGCCGTCCGCGGCGTACGAGCCGTGCGTGCTGGTGGCGCTACGGGACGCGGTGCGTCGGCGGGGGATCTGGGTGGTGGGGGGGCGAACCGGTGGCGCAACCCGGAGGACGACCTGCCCGCCGACTTCGAGGACAACCGGGACGTGCCCTACGCCACGCTGGGACAGCCGCAGGACTCCACCGAGTTCATCACCGCCCCGCAAGAGCGGCTCCCCATCTCGCTGGACCGTTTCGAGAGCGCCCGGCGGAGGACACGGCGGGCGGGGTGGCCATCGTGAAGAAGCACGGTGAGCCGTGGATTCGGGTTTCCCCGCGCGGCAAGCAGAAGCAGCCGGAGGACCTGGTGGCTCTCTCCAGGGCGTCGCCCGGCCGCTCAGAGGAGGGCGCCACCGGAGACCTCGATGCGCTGGGCCGTGACCCAGCGCAGGCCCTCGGAGGCCGGCGTGGCGATGGCGTCGCCGATCTCCTCAGGTTCGCCGACGCGGCCGAGCGCGGTCTGTCCGGCCAGAACCTGGCGCATCTCTGCTTCGTCCCGCATCGCTCCACCGTTGAAATCGGTGGCGGTCGGCCCCAGGGCGACGGAGTTGACCCGGACGTCTTCGAGGAAGGCCCGGGCACCTCCAGCAGCCTCCACCAGCTCCAGCGACCGGAGTTCGGCGAACTGCTCACCTGCGCGCGGCCGGGCGACACCGAGAACCCAGGACTCGCCGACCCGACGTGGCCCAGCCGACGAGTCGGGAACAGGAGGCTCAGCGGGCCAGCAGGTCCTGGATCGCCTCGGCGATCTCGTCGGGTGCCTCCTCGGCCATGAAGTGCCCCGCTCGGGTCAGCCGGTGGTCCAGGTCCGGCGCCCACGCCTTCCACACCGCGGCAGCGTCATAGCCCAGCCGCGCGCCCCAGTCCTGCTGGACGACCGTCACGGGCATGGCCAGCCGCGACCCGGCGTCCAGGTCCGCTTGGTCGTGGGTGACGTCGACGCCCGCCGAGGCCCGGTAGTCCGCGACGATCGATGTCACCGCCGCGGCGCTCGCCCGCAGGTACTCGGCACGCACGTCCTCCGGCAGGGCGGTCAGGTCGTTGCCCCAGGCGTCGAGGAACGAGCCGAAGAACGCGTCCGCGCTGCCTGCAATCATCGCCTCCGGCAGACCTGGCGGCTGCGCCATGAGGAAGAGGTGGTAGCCGACCGCCGCCGGGACACCGCGCAGGACGTTCCACATGTCGAGCGTCGGCACGATGTCGAGGATGCCCAGGTGCGTGACGGTCTCGGGGTGGTCCAGCCCCGCCCGGAAGGCGACCAGAGCGCCTCGGTCGTGGCCGACGAGGGCGAAGCGCTCGTGGCCGAGGGCCGCCGCCAGGGTCACGGCGTCGGCGGCCATGGTGCGCTTGGCGTACACATCGGGGCCGGTGGCCGCCGGCTTGTCGCTGGCGCCGTAGCCCCGCAGGTCAGGACAGATCACCGTGTGCTCGTCGGAGAGCCGCTCGGCCACGTGCCGCCACATCAGGTGGGTCTGGGGAAAACCGTGCAACAGCACGACCGGGCTGCCGCTGCCGCCGACAGCCGCAGCGAGCTCCACACCGTCCGCACCGGGCAGGCGGAGGTGTTCGAAGCCGGGAATGGTGAGCGTCATGAAGGCCGTCTCTTCGGGTCGGGGACCGGACCGGATCAGCTTGGGCGACGGCGATCAGCAACCGATCAGTACGGTTGGGCGCGGCCGGACCCCGGCACGGAGGATGGGGCCATGCGAATCGACGTGCTCGGTGCCGTGCGGGCCTTCCGCAACGACGGCGGTCCGGTCGACCTGGGCGGACCCCGCCATCGTGAGGTACTCGCCCGGCTCGTCGCCGCCGAGGGACGGATGGTCACCACCGACACCCTCGTCGACGACCTGTGGACCGATCCGCCCACCCGCGCCGTGGGCGCTTTGCGTACGTTCGTCGCCGCGCTGCGCCGCGCCCTCGAACCCGACCGGCCGCCCCGCCGTCCGCCGCGCGTCATCGTCACCGAAGGTCCCGGCTACGCGCTGTGCCTGCCGCGCGAGGACGTGGACGTCCACCGGTTCCAGGACACCCTGGCCCGAGCCCGCCGCGACCCCGACGCGGCGGGCGACCTCGGCACGGTACTCGCGGACTGGCGTGGACCCGCCTACGCCGATGTGACCGGCTCCCCATGGGCACAGCGCGAGCGGACCCGACTGGAGGAGCTGAGGCTGGAGGGGGTGGAACTGCGCGCCCGGATCCTCCTCGACTCGGGGGAAGGGGCCGGTCTCGTCGCCGAACTGGGTGCCCATGTCGCCGAACATCCGTGGCGCGAGCCTGCCTGGGGACTGCTCGCCCGCGCGCTGTACCGCGCGGGCCGCCGGGCCGACGCGCTCGCCTCCCTCCGCCGCGCCCGCACGGTGCTCGTCGACCAACTCGGGCTCGACCCCGGTGCCGACCTCCAGCGCCTGGAGACGGACATCCTCAACGGGTCCGTGCGCCCCGAAGGAGCACGGACCGCGTGGACCGGCCCCGGTGTCCGTCTCGGCCCACGCACCACCGTGGATCTGGCCCGCACCCTCGCACTGGCGGGCGGCGACGCCCTCGTCCACTCGCGGCGCGACCGCCTCGCCGCCGTCCGGGCGGCGGAACGCACGGGAGACCTCTCCCTGACCGCCCGGATCATCGGCGCCTACGACGTGCCCGCCCTCTGGAGCCGTGCCGACGACCCCGAGCAGTCCCGCGCCGTCGTCGCGGCCGCCGAGCGGACGCTCACCGAGCTCGGCCCCGACGGCTCCGCCGACCTGACCGCCCGCCTCCTGGCCACGATCGCCGTCGAGAGCCGCAGCGCCGATCTGTCCGGGACCGAGCTGAAGCGCGCGCAGCAGGCGGCACTGCGGGCCGAGGCACTGGCACGGGACCTGGCCGATCCCGCCCTGCTGGCCTTCGCCCTCAACGGGGTGTTCTTGCAGTCCTTCACCCGCCCCGGGCTCGCGGCGGCAAGGGACCGGACCGGCGCCGAGATCCTCGACCTGGCCACCCGTCACGAGCTGCCGAACTTCGCCGTACTCGGCCGGCTCGTCCGCCTGCAATCCGCCTCGGCCCTCGGCGACCTCGACGCCGCGACCTCGCACGCCGAGGCAGCCGAACAGCTCGCCGCCACCACCGAAGCGCCGCTCGTCGCCGTCCTCACCAGCTGGTTCAGAGCACGGGCCACGGCCGCCCGCAGCACCGAACCCGGCGGACCGACCGCCGCCACAGCCGCGGCGCGCTACCGCGCTGCCGAGGACGCCCTCCGGACGGCCGGAATGCCGGGGCTGCACCGGGGTCTGTTCCCGCTCGCCCTCCTGGGAATGCGCCTGCTGCACGACCGGCCCGCGCCCACCGACCCGCACCTCGACTGGGGCCCGTACCGACTCTGGGCGCGCCCCCTCGTACTGCTCGCCCAGGACCGGGTCGAGGAGGCCCGTGCCGCCCTCGGCGCGGTGCCCGAACCGCCGCGTGACCACATGCAGGAAGCGCTGTGGTGCCTGACCGCCCGCGCCGCCGCACGCCTCGGCGAGCGCGGAATCGCCGCCCGCGCCGGGGCCGCCCTGCGCGATGCCCGTGCCGAACACGCGGGCGCCGCCAGCGGAATGCTGACCCTGGGCCCCGTGGCGCGCTACCTGGCTGAGGCGGAGGCGTGCGCCGGAGCGGGGTAAGAGACCGCGATACGCGAACCCCGAGCCCGTGGTGATCCACTGCCCGTAGGTGAGGGCCGTCGTGGCGATCTGGGCGACGGCCTCGGTGGTCCCTGTTGGCGACCGCATCGTGGGGGGGGGTGCCGAGCGGTCCGTCCGCGACTCTCGGCAACAGGTGTGACGCTCGGCGATGACTTCCCGATGGGAGCTGACGTCCGGTCAAGCGGCACACGCGGTAGAACGCCACGACTGCCCCAGGTGCCGACCGGAAGCGCGTTTTCCCCGAGAAGACCAGTACCCGCGTCAAGGCAGGACCGAGCTGGCGGAGTCGCTCGGACTGGCCCACGACTCCAAGGAGGCGGCGCCCGGCCGGACGGTGATCCTCACCGTCCGCGAGCCGCGTGCCGCGGGGAGACGCCGGGGCCCTCGGCGAGGTCGGCCCGGGTCGGTTCGCCGGTGGTCTCCAGCCACCACAGGGCGAGGAGTTCCCGGTCGTCCTCGTCGGGCCACCGGGTGGCGCGGGCCACGTCACGGCGCCGCCCCGACGGACCGAGCCGGAGGATGGCCGGTCCGGTGAAGGCGCCCGCCGGGTCGACGAGGTCGGCGGCCCGGTCGAGACCGGGCACGGGGGCGTGCCGTCGCTCGCGCCGACGGCGCCGTATCCCGTTCATGGCGATGGCGACGAGCCAGGACCTGGAGCGGGCCGGGTCGCGGAGGGCGGGCAGTCCGTCGAGGGCGCGGACCATCGCCTCCTGGACGGTGTCGTCGGTGTCGGCGTGCCCGTCGAGGGCGCGTCCGACGATGTCGTGGACGAGGGGCGGGTACGCGCGTACCAGTGTGTCCTCGGCGTGCGCGTCACCGGCCCTCGCCGCCTCCACCAGTGCGGTGGTGCGGCGCTCGTCGCCGTGCATGGATCTGCTCCCCCGCCCCTGGTCCGGGTCCCCGCCGGTGGGAGATCCGTGGGAGCGGGAGGCATAACACCGATCCGGCCACCCCGCGCGTCGGCGGCCGTCCAGGTCAGGGGGCGGGCAGACGGGGAACGGTCGCTCCGGCGCCCTCCCGGACGGCGGCCACGACGGCGTCGTGCAGGTCTCTGCTCTCCCTCTCCGAATCGCAGGGGACGGGACTGCCCGACATGGTGAACCAGTCGGATGCGCCGCTGTACTGCACGGCCACGCGTGCTTCCCGCTCGGCCCAGGTCGTGTGCACGGTCAGATCGCCCGTGACCACTCCCGCCTCGTCGGTCAGCACCCCACCTCGCCCGGTGTAGACACCGGCGGTCGTCCAAGATGCCCAGCTCATCCATCCAGGTTCACACCCGGACGGCGGATGCGCCACCGACGGGACCGCCCCGGCCGGAGGAGTTCCGGCCGGGGCGGTACGGGGCGCGCGTCGGTCAGCCGAGGGAGGCGACGGCCGCGTTGAAGGTGGCGGACGGGCGCATCACGGCCGCGGCCTTGGCCGGGTCGGGCTGGTAGTAGCCGCCGATCTCGGCCGGGGAGCCCTGGACGGCGACCAGCTCGTCGACGATCTTCCCCTCGTCGGCGGCGAGGGTCTCGGCCAGCGGCCCGAAGGCCTTCGCCAGCTCGATGTCCTCGGTCTGCGCCGCCAGCTCCTGGGCCCAGTAGAGGGCCAGGTAGAAGTGGCTGCCGCGGTTGTCGATGCCGCCGAGGCGACGGGTCGGCGACTTGTCCTCGTTGAGGAAGGTGCCGGTGGCGCGGTCGAGAGTGTCGGCGAGGACCTGGGCGCGGGTGTTGCCCGTGGACGTGGCCAGGTGCTCGAAGCTGGCGGCCAGGGCGAAGAACTCGCCGAGGCTGTCCCAGCGGAGGTAGTTCTCCTTGACGAGCTGCTGGACGTGCTTCGGGGCGGAGCCTCCGGCGCCGGTCTCGAAGAGTCCGCCACCCGCCATCAGCGGGACGACCGACAGCATCTTGGCGCTGGTGCCCAGCTCCAGGATGGGGAAGAGGTCGGTCAGGTAGTCGCGGAGGACGTTGCCGGTGACGGAGATGGTGTTCTCGCCGCGGCGGATGCGCTCCAGGGAGAACGCGGTGGCCTCGACCGGGGACAGGATCCGGATGTCCAGGCCCTCGGTGTCGTGCTCCGCCAGGTACTTCTCGACCTTGGCGATCAGCTGGGCGTCGTGGGCGCGGGCGGCGTCCAGCCAGAAGACGGCCGGGTCGCCGGTGGCGCGGGCGCGGGTGACGGCGAGCTTGACCCAGTCCTGGATGGGCAGGTCCTTGGTCTGGCAGGCGCGGAAGATGTCGCCCTCGGAGACCTCCTGCTCCAGGACGACGGCGCCCTGGGAGTCGACCAGGCGGACCGTTCCGGCCTGGGCGATCTCGAAGGTCTTGTCGTGGGAGCCGTACTCCTCGGCCTTCTGCGCCATGAGGCCGACGTTCGGGACGGAGCCCATGGTCGACGGGTCGAAGGCGCCGTGCGCGCGGCAGTCCTCGATGACGGCCTGGTACACGCCGGAGTAGCTGTGGTCCGGGAGGACGGCGAGGGTGTCGGCCTCCTTGCCGTCCGGGCCCCACATGTGGCCGGAGGTGCGGATCATGGCGGGCATCGAGGCGTCGACGATGACGTCGGACGGCACGTGCAGGTTGGTGATGCCCTTGTCGGAGTCGACCATGGCGAGCGCCGGACCGTCGGCGAGCTCGGCGTCGAAGGACGCCTTGATCTCCTCGCCGAGGCCGTGCGGGAGGGACTCCAGGCCCTTGAGGACGGTGCCGAGGCCGTCGTTCGGGGACAGACCGGCACCGGCGAGCACCTCGCCGTACTTGGCGAAGGTCGCCGGGAAGAAGGCGCGGACGACGTGGCCGAAGACGATCGGGTCGGAGACCTTCATCATGGTGGCCTTGAGGTGCACGGAGAAGAGCACGTCCTCGGCCTTGGCGCGGGCGACCTGCTCGCCGAGGAAGGTGCGGAGGGCGGCGGCGCGCATGACGGCGGCGTCGACGACCTCACCGGCGATGACCTTCAGCGGCTCGCGGAGCTCGCTGACGGTGCCGTCGGCGGCGGTGAACTCGAAGCGGAGGGTGTCGTCCTGGGCGATGACGACGGACTTCTCCGTGGCGGCGAAGTCGTTGTCGTCCATGGTGGCGACGTTGGTCCGGGACTCGGCGGTCCAGGCGCCCATGCGGTGCGGGTGGTTCTTGGCGTAGTTCTTCACCGAGCCGGGCGCGCGCCGGTCGGAGTTGCCCTCGCGCAGGACCGGGTTGACGGCCGAGCCCTTGATCTTGTCGTAACGGGCGCGGACGTCCTTGTCCTGGTCCGTCTTCGGGTCGTCCGGGTAGTCCGGGAGGGCGTAGCCCTGCGCCTGGAGCTCGGCGACGGCGGCCTTGAGCTGCGGGATGGACGCCGAGACGTTCGGCAGCTTGATGATGTTGGCGCCGGGCGTCTTGGCGAGGTCACCGAGCTCGGAGAGGGCGTCGGCGATGCGCTGGCCCTCCTCCAGGTACTCGGGGAAGACGGCGATGATACGGCCCGCGAGGGAGATGTCCCGCGTCTCGACCGTGACGCCGGCCTGCGAGGCGTACGCCTGGACCACAGGCAGGAACGAGTACGTCGCCAGGGCAGGCGCCTCGTCAGTGTGGGTGTAGATGATGGTCGAGTCAGTCACCGGGTGCTCCGCTCCACGTCTGCGTATGCGAGATTGCTCGACATCAAGATATCTCGTGACCGTGGTCATCGGTAAAGGGGCCCACCAGCTCTCCGTCACCCGGGGCTCCGGCGGCTTCCACGAAGGGTCCGCCGAGGCGGTACGGGGTGGGGGCGCCGTCGATGTCGACGCGGCGGAGCAGGAGGAGCGGGAGCAGCCCGACCGCGGCGGTCACCCCGGCGGCGAGGGCCTGGCCGCAGCGGTGGGCGAGCCGTAGTCCGGCCGGGTCGTAGGGGGCGGTGGCGGGCAGGGCGAGGGTGCCGCCGAGGAGCCAGAGGCCGGTGCCGAGTCCGGCGACGGCGAGCAGGACGAGCGGCACGGTCACCGGGAGCCCCGGCAGGACGGCGCCCCGGCGGGGGCCGGGCCGCACCTTGCCCTTGCGGGCGCGGACCGCGAGGAGGCCGCTGAAGACGGCGAGGACGACGAGGGCGGCGGCGATGACGTCGCCGGGGCGGTGCCGTCCGTCCGCGAGGGTGTACGCGCCGACGGCGACGGCCCAGAGGGTTCCGCCGCCGACCGCGAGGGCGCGCAGCCGGTACGGGGTCACCAGGACCAGGCCGAAGGCCAGGCCGAGGGCGAGGGTGGTCTGGGCGCTGGGGAAGCCGCTGGTGACGAGGGCGCCGCCGGTGTCGAGGAGCCGGGGGCGGGGCGCGTACCACTGGAGGAGCCCGGTGACGGCGAGGGCGGTGACCACCCCTCCGGCGGCGAGCCCGGTGAGGGCGTACCGCTTGCCTATCAGGCCCACGGCGACCAGGAGCACACCGCCGGTGACGAGGGAGAGGGTGGTGAGCCCGGCCGCCGAGGGGTGGTCGCGGAGCAGGGTGACGGCGGCGCCGTCGGCGCGGCGGCCGGTCAGGGCGGCGTCGCCCCAGCGACGGCCGGTCGCGGTGAGCACCAGGCCCGCGTAGACGACGGTGAGGAGGAGGACGGCCCCGAGGCAGGCGCGCCGGGCGCGGGTGCGGACCCGGGCGCTGAACGATCCGGCGGCCTCGCCCGCCACCGCCGCGTACCACCAGGTGTTTCCGGACTCCAGCGGCACGGGGAAGCCGCCCGCGCGGGGCCTGTCGTAGGAAGCCATGCCCTGATTCGAACCCACGAGCGGCGGGCCTGCCCGCTGGACTCACCCGAACGGCACACCGGGACGGGGCGCGGTCGGAGGGGCGGGTGCGCACCAGGGAGTCCGCGCGCTTCCTCGGGGGGCGTCTGCCGTGTCGTGACCGGCGCTCGGGACCGGGGCCGGGGCCGGGGCCGGGATCGGACGCCTACGCCGACCGCCGATGTCGACCGGGGGGGGTGGGCCGGGCCTCGTTCAGTGGCTGGATCGGGCCGGGCCGGACCGGGCGGGCGCGGTCGGCGAGGGGCACGAGGGGCTCAGCCCTCACACAGGCCCTGGCGGCCCTGGTGGGCTCCGCAGCCGTCCGGGTCCCTGTGATCCCGTCGGGCCCCGGCGGTTCACGGGTTCTGGTGATGCCAGAGGATTCGGCGGTTCACGGGTCCCGGTGATCCCAGAGGACTCGGCAGTCCCCCGCGTCCCGGCGGCCCCGGCCCGCTCACTCGGCGGTGCCGCAGGCCCCGCCGGTCCCCCCTCGGCTCAGCGGTCCGTGTGGGGGCGCTGTGAGACGACGATCAGGACGAATCCGCCGAGCATCACGAGGAGCTTCACGACTCCGATCGCGGAGTCGGTCCCCGGGTCGTCGAGGAGCGGGCCGCACGCCTGGATCGCGAAGGCGACCGCGAGGACCAGCAGGGCCCGGCCGAAGAGCGCGGTGCGGTGGACGTGTCGGCGCTGCCACGGCGGCACCCAGCCGGAGCGGAGCGCGGCCGTCCCGGCAGCGGCGAGCAGCACCGCGAGCAGGGCGCTCGGCACCGCGAGGTACCAGGACATGGTCCACCTCCGTGTCGTCCGGCTCACCGCCGGAAGTTCGGCGCGATCATGCCATGGAAAAGTGTCCGGAACGAGATCCCGGGAGAAGTGCGGGACGCTCGGGAAGGAACGGGACACGGGCAGGAGGGAACGGCGTCTCCGGGCAGGGGCCCCGTGGCCGGATCGGGGCGCTCAGGAGGACGCGCGGACCACGAGTTCCGTCGGGAGCATCCGGCGCGGCTGGCCGTCCGGTCCGCTGGGGTCGGCGATCTCCTCCAGGAGCATCCGGGCCATCGTGCGGCCCATCTCCTCGATGGGCTGCCGGACGCTGGTCAGCGGCGGGTCCATCAGCCGGGCGACCTGCGAGTCGTCGACACCGACCAGGGCCACGTCCTCCGGCACCCGGCGCCCCGCCTCCCGCAGCACCCCGCGCGCCCCGGCCGCCATCACGTCGGACGCGGCGAACACCGCGTCCAGCCCCGGCCTGCGGTCCAGCAGCTCCCGCATCGCCCGCCGCCCGCCCTCCTCGGTGAAGTCGCCCACCGCGACCAGCCCCTCGTCGGGCGCGAGACCGGCCTCGGCCAGGCCCTCCCGGTAGCCGTCCAGACGGCAGCGGGCCACGTACATGTCGAGGGGGCCGGTGACGGTGGCGATCCCGCGTCGGCCACGGCCCGCGAGGTGGGCGACGGCGGCGCGCCCGGCGCCGGTGTTGTCGGAGTCGACGAAGGCGACGCGCTCGTCCTCGGTGCGGCGTCCGTTCATGACGGCGGGCAGCCCGAGGGCCCTGACCTGGTCGGGCAGCGGGTCCCGTCCGTGCACGGAGACGAGGAGGACGCCGTCGACGCGCTGTGAGGCGAGGTACTGCTCGAACCGCTGCCGCTCCTGCTCGCTGCGGATCAGGGTGAGCAGCAACTGCTTGTCGGCGTCGGCGAGTTCGCTGCTGACGCCTCGGATGATGTCGAGGAAGTAGGGCTCCGCGAAGAGCCGGGCCTCGGTCTCGGGGATGACCAGGGCGACGGCGTCCGTACGGCTTCCGGCCAGTGCGCGGGCGGCCCGGTTGGGGACGTAACCGAGTTCGGCGACGGCCCGCTCGACGGCCGCCTTGGCCTGTTCGCTCACCCGGGGGGAGCCGTTGATCACCCGGGAGACCGTGCCCCGGCCGACCCCGGCCCTGGCCGCGACCTCCTCCAAGGTGGGCCTGCCGGTCTGCCGCCCGTTCGCCGCCATGTGCCGCTCCTCCCCTCGGGCCGCCGCGCCCCGCCTGCGTGCGAACCTACCAGGCGGGGCCCCGGGCGCCCGGGGCGCGGCGGGACGGTCCGGGCGGGAGCGGCGCGGGTCCCCGGGGACCCGTCCACGGCCCCCCGGGCAGGCCCCGCGTCCACCGCTCGACCGGCCCCCGGTCCGCTCCCCGGCAGCCCTCGGCCGGTCCTCCGCACAACCCTTCGACCGGTCAGGTCGGTCCTCGGCCGGGTCCGATCGATCCTCGTACGGGGCCGGTCAGTCCTCGGCCGGGGCGAGTTCGGCCATGGCGCCCCAGCCCTGCTGGGGGACCTCGACGTTGATGATCTCCGGTGTGGTGGCGACGGCTCCGGCCATGGCCGCGAGACCGGCCTTGAAGTGGTCGGAGGCGACGTGGACGGCGCCCGCGTCGGCGTCGGCGAAGGCCTCCAGGAGGACGAAGACGTTCGGGTCGTCGACGCTGCGGGACCAGTCGAAGAAGAGGTTGCCGGGCTCGGCCCGGGTGTCGCGGGTGAAGTCCGCGACCAGGTCGAGCCAGCGGTCGGCGTGGTCGGGGCGGACGGTGAAACGGACGGCGATGAAGATCATGCGTCCAGCGTGCGGGGGCCCGCCGGGGGCCGCAAGGCGACGCGGTCAGGATTCCGGCAGCGCCGGAAAGTCCGGTACGGCACGGACCAGGGCGGCTCTGATCTCCCCGTGCCGCCGCCCGAAGTCGGCGGTCGGCAGGGAGACGGACAGCGCGTGCAGGATGCCGTCGCCGCGCTCGGGAAGCGCCACGGCGACACAGGTGTACGCGAGGTCCGCCTCGCCCACCGACACGGCGAAGCCCTGGCCGCGCACCCGGTCGGTCTCGGCCTCGAAGCGCTCGGCGCTGGTGATCGTCCGCTCGGTGAACCGGGCCATCCCGTGCTCCGTCAGATAGCGGCGGCGCAACGGGCGCGGGAGGGCGGCGAGCAGTGCCTTGCCGTGGGCGGTGGCGTGGGCGCGGACCTCCGGGCCCGGGGTGAAGGGGTGGGCGGCGTCGGTGACCGGGGCGGTGGTGTCGACGACGGTGATCAGGCCGTCGCGGTACGCGGTGTGGTACGCCTCCGCTCCGGTGGCCCGGCGCAGTCGGCCGAGGAGTTCACCGGTCCCGGCGCCGAGTCCGTGGTGGCGCTGGTGGGAGCGGTGCAGGGCCGGGACGCGGGGGCCGGGCGCGTACCCCTCGGCGGTGCGGACGAGGTAGCCGCGCGCGAGCAGCGGGCCGGTGAGGTGGTAGACGGTCGAGAGCGCGCAGCCGAGCCGCCGGGCCAGCGCCTTCGCCCCGACGGGCCGGTCGGCGTCGGCGACGGCGTCGAGGACGGCGAGGGCCCGGTCGACGGACTGGGGCCCCGGGCTGGGGGAGGACGCGGACACCGGTCCAGCGTAGTCGGGTGGCCGGGGCACGTCGCCGTGGCCCGGCCACCCGGCTGGGGCGGTCGTGGGCCGGGGATCAGCGGCCGGGGAAGGGGAAGGGGAGGCGGGCCGACGCCTGGGCCGGGGTCGAGTTCGGGCTCGGGTTCGGGTTCGGGTTCGGGTTCAGGTTCGGCGAGGCCGGACGGGGGTCGGCCGCCGGGGGCTGGTTCGCCGCGCAGGTGACGTCCCGGGAGGGAAGCCTGCCGGTGGTCAGATACGTCGTGGCGAGAGCGTCCGCGCAGGCGCTGATCCCGAGCGCGTACACGCCGTGGCCCTGCCCCTCGTCCACGGTCACCAGCCGGGAAGCCTTCAGCGCGCGGCGCAGTCCGAGCGCGGCGGCCAGAGGGGTCTGCGGGTCCCACTCGTTCTGGACGATGAGCGCGGGGACCTTGTTGTCGACCTTGGTGGCCGCTTCGGCCGGGCGGTCCCCGTAGGCGCACGGGAAGATGTTCGAGACGGAGTCGCCGTACAGGGGGTAGCGGACGCTGTCGCGCCGGGAGTCGGCCCGGTAGACGGCCGGGTCGGTGGGCCAGCTCGCGTCACCGCACATGATCGCGAGGTAGCTCGCCAGCTCGTTGTCGGTGGGCACGAAGGTCGGGAAGGCCGGGACCGGTCGGCCCTCGGCGGCGTCCCGGAGCAGCCCCAGGGTCCGGGCGGCGACCGGCGGATGGCTGATCTCCCAGCGTATGTACTCGCGGATCGCGGCGCCGTCGAACCTGGTCCCGCCGAGGTCGAGCGGCTCCCGGTCGGCGCGCGCGACGATGTCCCAGAACAGCCTCTCGACCTCGGCGGGCGTGTCGCCGAGTCCGTACCGCGCCGCGTTGCGAGCGGTCCACTCCGTCCACCGGTCGAAGGTGGTCTCGGCCTGTTCCGCCCATGACCGCGCCATGCCCCGCCAGACCCGTCCGGGGTCGACCGCGCTGTCCAGGACGAACCGGTCGGCCCGGCGCGGGAACAGCTGGGTGTACACGGAACCGAGGTAGGTCCCGTACGACAGCCCGAAGTACGAGATCTTCCGCTCGCCGAGGGCCGCGCGGATGACGTCCATGTCGCGGGCGGTGTCGCGGGTGCTGATGTGCGGGAGCGTCTCCCCGCCGAGCCTCCGGCACCGCTCCGCGATGTCCCGCGCCCAGGCGACGTCCTCGGCGAACGTCGCGTCCTTGTACGGCCGGTACGTCCGCCGTTCGTCGGCGGTGGTCGTCCCGCAGGCGAGGGGAGTGCTGGCGCCGACCCCTCGGGGGTCGAAACCGATCAGGTCGTACCGGTCCTTCACGGACTGCGGCAGGAGACCGCTGAGCGCGAGGGGGTAGAAGAGCCCGGAGGTGCTGGGTCCACCCGGATTGAACAGGAGGACGCCCCGGCGCGCGGCCGGATCGGCGGCCTTGATCCGGGACAGCGACAGATCGATCTTCCTGCCGCGCGGCTCGCGGTGGTCGAGGGGCACCTTCAGGGTCGCGCACTCGACGGTCGCGGGGGTGTCACCGCCGCAGCTCCGCCAGGCCGAGAGGGGGGAGGGCGGAGCCGCCACCGGCGAACCGGGGCCGGCCGCGGGGGTGGCCGCCGCCGTGGTGCCGAGAAGCGTGAAGGTGAGGACCGCGGCGACGCCCAGGGCCGCCGTCTTGGAGGTCGCTCTTCGTCTCAGGAGCAAGGGAGTGCCTTCGTTCGCTGGGATGGTGAATGGCGCTCTTCAGTGGTCCGGAGGGACGGACCGCGAGGTCGTCGATCAGCTGACCACCTTATGGCGTACGGGAGTTGGGATCCACGTTTCGCCAGGGGCCGCGGGGCGACGGAGCTCCGGGACGGCCGACGACCCGGTGGCGCCCGGTGCCGTCCGGAGCCGGGCGGGCACGGTCAGCGGACGGGGGCCGACGCGGTCCCCCTCCGAGCGCCGGGACGCGCGAGCCGTGAAGGCCCGGGAGAAGCTCGGGAGGGCCCACGGGCTCGGTGCGGGCGGCCCGTGGCGCGAGTCCGGGATCCGCCGGACACGCCCCGCCCCCTCCCAGACGGATCCGGGGCCGCACCCGGCACCCGCCCGGGCCGCCACGCTCCGCACTACCCGCGCTGCTCTCCGTATCCCCGCAGGTCAAACGGTCTTTATGTGCACAAGACACTCTTTCGGCGTACCGTCGAGTGGTTCCCACCCTCGACGCCACGGGAGAGCGTGTGCCCCGCTCCAGTACCGATCATGCCCCGACGACTCACCGGGGGCGCCGTCCGCGTCTGAGGACGGCGGCGATCGCGACGGGTGTGGTCGCCGTCGTCGCGGGCGGGCTGTACACGGCCGGGCTCCTCACCGTCGGCGACGACATATCCGCCGGCACCCGTGTCGGCGGCGTGGACATAGGCGGCATGAGCCGCGCGGCGGCCGAGACCAAGCTGTCGGCCGAGGCTCCGGCCGCGTGGAGCGCCCCGATCCCCGTACGGGTCGGCGACCGCGCGATGACCGTGCCGCCCGCCGCCGCGGGCCTCACCGTGGACACGGCGAGGACCGCCGAGCTGGCGGCCGACCCGTCCCGCGACCCCTTCACCGTCATCGGGCGGCTCTTCTCCTCGGGCGAGCGGGAGATACGGCCCGTCCTGGCGTACGACGACGCCAAGGCGAAGGCGACCGTGGCCGACCTCGCGAAGAAGAACGACCGCGCGGTCCGCGAGGGCTCCGTCGCCTTCCGTGACGGCAAGGCCGTCTCGACACAGCCCGTCACCGGCCAGAAGCTGGACACCGGGCGGGCCGTGGAGAACCTGCGCGCCGCCTACCCGGCCGCCACCGGCGCCGCGCCCGTGGTGCTGCCCGTGACGATGACCGAGCCGAAGCTGCCCGCCGCGGAACTGAACCGTTTCCTCGACGCGTACGCGAAGCCCGCCGTCTCCGGTCCCGTGACGCTCACGGCGGGCCAGGAGCGGCTGCGGATCTCCGCCTCGACGCTCAGCGACCACCTCACCGTGAAGCCGCAGGACGGCGGGCTGACGGCCGCGCTGGACGCGGAGGCGCTGCTGCGCGACCCGGACGTGTCCCGTCCGCTGGCCTCGATGACGGGTGCGCCGGTCGAGGCGCGCCTCGGGGTCCAGAACGGCCAGGTCGTGGTGGAGCGGGAGGGCAAGCCGGGCCGCGAGGTCACCGCGAAGGCCCTCGGTGACGCCGTACGGCCGCTGCTCACGAAGACCGGCGCGGAGGCGCGGACCGCGCCGGTGGCCACCGAGGTCACCCAGCCCGAGCTGACCGGCGACTCGCTGGCCCGGCTCGGCATCACCGAGCAGATGTCGTCCTTCACGGTGGACTTCCCGGTCGCGCCCTACCGGACGACGAACATCGGCCGGGCGGCCGAGCTGATCAACGGCTCGTTGGTGCGGCCGGGCGAGGTCTGGAGCTTCAACCAGACGGTCGGCGAGCGGACCGCGGACAACGGTTTCGTCGACGGCACGATGATCCTGGACGGCCAGTACCGGTCCGCGCCGGGCGGCGGCGTGTCGGCGATGGCGACCACCGTCTTCAACGCCATGTTCTTCGCCGGGGTGAAGCCCGTCGAGTACGGCGCCCACTCCTTCTACATCGAGCGCTATCCGGCCGGCCGCGAGGCGACCGTGGCCTGGGGTTCGCTGGACCTGAAGTTCCGCAACGACACGGACAAGCCGATCTACATCAAGGCGGGCGCGACGGACTCGTCGGTCACGGTGAGCTTCCTCGGGACGAAGAAGTACGACTCCGTGGAGGCGGTCGCCGGTCCGCGCACCAATCTCACGGAGCCCGCGAAGCGCGAGGGCACCGGCGAGGCGTGTATGCCGCAGCAGCCGCTCGAAGGCTTCGACATCTCGGTGGACCGGGTGTTCAAGAACGGCGGCGCCGAGGTGAAGCGCGAGACGTTCAAGACGCACTACACCCCGCGTGACGAAGTGATCTGCAAGTGACCCGCGAGTGACCGAGGGCTGAGCGGAGACGGCGAAGCCGACCCCGCGGGCGCGGGGAAGGCGGGGACGAGGGCGAGAGCGGGCGACGGAAGCGGCGGCGGGAGCGCCGGGTGTCCACCGGGCGACCGCCGGGCGGCCCCGGGGCGAACGCCGCCCGGACGGCCCCCGCCGCAGGACGTCCCCCGGGCCGTACGGGTGTCTTCCCCGGCCGGAAGGGTGTCTTCCCGTACGGCAGGGGCATGACTCCGGAGCGCGGCCCGCAGGCTCCGGGGCCCGTCACGCCGACCCGCCGGAGGCCCGCCTTGGCCGTGCGCAGCGATCCTTTCGAGCGGCTCCTCGGCGACGCGGCGGGGGCGGGGGTGTACCCGGGCGCGGCGTGGGCCGTGGGAGACGCGGACGGCGTCCTGACGGAGGGTGCCGTCGGGGTCCTCGACCCCTCGCACCCCGGGGAGCCGGTGCGGCCGGACACACTGTTCGACGTGGCGAGCCTCACCAAGATCCTCGCGGTGTGGGCGGTGATCGGCACCCTCGTCGACGCGGGGAAGCTGGACCTGACGGCACCGCTGGGCACCTACTGGCCCGAGGCGGCGGGGCGGCCCCTCGCCGGGGCCACGGCCCACCACCTCCTCACGCACACCGCGGGCCTCCCGCCGCGCGCCAAC
This sequence comes from Streptomyces sp. NPDC059247, assembly GCF_042754005.1. NCBI lineage: Bacteria > Bacillati > Actinomycetota > Actinomycetes > Kitasatosporales > Streptomycetaceae > Streptomyces > Streptomyces sp. NPDC059247. The sequence continues at coordinate 64,951 of NZ_JBHYZW010000013.1, read as the reverse complement.
CTCCGGCACCTGTACGGCTCCGATCCGCAGGACGTCAGGGACGGTGTCCTCGGGGAGCGGCTGCGGCACCCGCCGGGGGACGCCGTCACCTACACCGACCGGGCGGCGCTGATCCTCGGCTATCTCGCCGAGCACCTCACCCACGAGCCGCTCCCCCGGCTGGCCGAGGAGCGGGTCTGGGGCCCGCTGGCCATGACGGAGACCCGGTTCGGTCCGCTGCCGCCCCGGCTGCGGGAGCGGTGCGCGCCGACGGAGTACGACGAGGAGTCCGGCGGTCCGCTCCGGGGCACCGTCCACGACTTCTCGGCCCGTCTGCTCGGCGGGGCCTGCGGGATCGCGGGGGTGTTCACCACCACCGCCGACACCGGACGGTTCCTGCGCCGGTTGCTCGACCCGGGACCCGGCCCGCTCCCGCCCGCCTGGACGGCCGCGTCACTGCGCGTCCGCACCGGTGAACTCCTGCCGCCGCGCGGGCTGTTCTGGCACCCGGCGCCGGAGACGGACCCGGCGCGGGACATCTGGGCGCATTTCGGCTTCACGGGCACGGGCGCCTGGGTGTCCCCGGCCGACGGCCGTTGGGCGGTGCTCCTCACCAATCGACTGCGGCTCACCCGCGATCCGGGGCCGCTGGCCCGCGTCCGGGACGGCTTCCGGGCCCTCGCCTTCCCGTGACGCCTTCGTCCGCACCCCCCGACAGAAGGTGCTGTGACGTACGTCACCTGTTAAAGGTCCTTTAAGGAGCAAGGCCACGAAGCTTCCGCTATCGCCCGCATTACGGCGAGTTGACGCCCGCTTTGAACGCCGGTCAACATCTCCACAGCTTTGTCACACCCCCCTCGGCTACCCCTCATCCGGAGCACTCGATGCGTAACAGGGCTGCCCCGATCACAGCGGTCACCTCCGTCGCCCCCGAGACCGCGCCTCCCGAGCCGCCCCCCGGCGACCACGTCTTCGGGCAGCTCGCGGGACCGGGCCACGACGGCGCGGGCGCGCGCGGGCAGGACGTCGAACTCTTCGACGCCACCCTCCGGTTGCCGCCGGTTCCGGCCCACGACCCGGTCGGCGGCGCCCCGGTGGCACCCCTCGCGCCCCGCCGGTCCCGGCACGCCCGGACGGTGTCCCCGGCGCGCAGGTCCATGGCGCTCCCCCTGACCCTGGCGGGAGCCCTCTCGGCGGGCCTCGGCATGGCCCTGTCGGTCTGGCTCTCCCCCGAGCACTCCCCCACCACGGCACCGACGACACCGCTCGCCCTGCCCGACGCGGCGCCCCACGCGACGGCGGATCACACCCCCGACGCGGGTACGTCGGCCGGACCGGCGACACCGCCCGCCCGGACCGCGGCCACCCCGTCCCGCACCCCCGCGCCGACGCCCTCCGCCACCACCGCGCCGCCGGAGGACCCGGCCCCGGTGGTGCCCGCCACGGCCGCCCCGGCCACCACCCCGCCCGCGTTCGGCCCCGGGACGACCCGCCCGCCGTCCTCGCAGCGCCCGCACCAGGACGGACAGCAGTCGCCCCGGGACCTCTCGGTCGGCAGCACCGGCCCCGACGTCGCCGAGCTCCAGGTGCGGCTCCAGGAGCTGTCCCTCTACCTCGGCTCGGCCGACGGGGTGTTCAGCCAGGACGTGGCGCAGGCCCTGGGCCGTTTCCAGATCGCGCGGAACGTCCCGGACGCGCCGGGCGTGTACGGCCCCGCCACCCGGGCCGCCCTGCGGGTCGAGACCAGCGGCCGACGCTAGACCGTCCCCTTCGGGCCCTGCCCGGCGCCCGCGCGGTGGGGCCCAGCGGTCCGGGACGCCTCGGGACGCGATGCGGGAAGGGGGCCCGCGCACCCCCGGAGAGCTGCGCCGATGGCGTCCCACAGGGGTCCCGGAGGGTCTGGGACGGCGCGGGGCGCGGTGTCCCCACCGGCTCCCGTTGATATTTTCCTACCCGGCGGGCGGTGTCCTCGCGGGCAGCGCGTCCAGACCTTCCAGACATTCGTCGATCCGCTTGCCCAGATTGTGCTCGCGGGCCAGTTCCAGACAGGTTTCCCAGGTCGCGCGGGCGGCGTCCCACTCCTCGAAGTGGTGATGGGCACGCGCGGTGAAGACCAGACAGTCGGCCGTACCACCGACGTCGTTCATCCGGTGCCGGATGCCCAGCGCCTCCGCGAGGGAGGCGAAGGCCTCGTCGCGGCGCCCGAGGGCACGGAGGATGTCGCCGTACTTGGTGAGAGAAGTGGCGAGGAACAGGCGTTGTCCGTCGGTGCGCAGCAGCTCGATCACGCGACGGGCGTCCGCCGCCGCCTGGTCGAGGTCGCCGAGGAGCTGCCGGGCGTCCGCGATCCGGCTGAGGACGAGCGTCTCGCCCTGGGTGTTGCCCGCCTCGCGGTACAGGTCGCGGGAGAGTTCGGCGTGCGTGAGCGCCCGTTCGGCGTCCTCGATCTGGGAGTAGAGGGACGACATGTTGCCGAGGATCGAGGCCTGGGCCAGGACGTCGCCACGGCCGGTGAAGAGTTCCAGGGCGATCCTGAGGTGGGCGAGGCAGGCCTCGTTGCGGAAGGCCATGCCGTGGGCGACGGCCATGCGCCGGTGCAGCCAGGCCTGGCCGAGGGTGTCGTCGTGAGCGCGGGCGATCTCCATGGCCTGCCCGAGGCAGGCGTCCCACTCGGCGGTCCACCAGTGCGTACCGGCGTATCCGAAGAGTCCCACGGCGAGCCGCCACGCCATGTCGGAGCGGCCCAGTTCCCCGGCGCGGGTCAGCGCCTCCCGGATGGCGGGGAGTTCCCTGGCGGTCCAGCGGATGGCCTGGTCGTCGTCGGCGAACTCGGGCAGTGCCGGGGGCGTCCCGGCGGGCGGATCGAGGGGCGGCGGGGACTGCGTCTCGTGGGTGGCGGCCCGGGAGGCGCGGAGCAGGGCCGTGACGTACCAGGAGAGCAACCGGAGGACGGCCGCGGTGCGTTCGGCCTCGGTCTCCTCCTCCTCGCCGCGCTGCCAGGCGTACTCGCCGAGGAGGTCGTGGAGCACGTACCGGTCGGGTTCCGGGGTGAGGACGAGGTGGGCGTCGGCGAGGACGTCGAGGACGGCCGCCGCGCGGGCCTCGGTGACGTCGAGCAGGGCGGCGGCGGACTGCGGGGTGACCTGGTGACCGGACCAGATCCGGCCGAGGAGCCGGAAGGCGCGGGCGCCTTCGCGCTCCAGCGGCTGGTCGCTGTCCCGCATGGCCACGTAACTCATGGCGAAGGTCCGCTGGACGTCGAAGTCGCCCATGGCGAGGGTCTCCAGGCGTCCCTGGTGCGGGGTGAGGCGTTTGGCGAGCAGGGCGAGCGGCCAGGACGGGCGGGAGGCGAGACGGCCGCCGACGATGTGGAGGGCGAGCGGCAGGCCGCCGCAGGCGTCCATGATGTCGGCGAGCGCCTCCGGCTCGTCGCGGACGCGTTCGGCGCCCGCGAGCCTGGCGAGCAGCGCGTGCTGGTCGGGCGCGGGCAGCGGGGACAGCGGCACCTTGACGGCGTCGGGCAGGTCGGCGAGCAGTTGCCGACTGGTGATCAGGGCGGCGCTGCGTCCTCCGGCGGGCAGCAGGGGTGCCACGTGGGCGGCGTTGCGGGCGTTGTCGAGGAGGAGCAGGACGCGGCGGTCGGCGAGGGCGGTGCGGAAGAGCAGGGCGCGGTCGTCGGTGTCCTCGGGCAGGGAGTCCCGCTGGACGCCGAGGTCGGAGAGGAAGCGGGCGAGCAGTTCGTGGGCCGACCGGGCGCCGCCGACGCAGTAGCCGCGCAGGTCGGCGTAGAGGGCGCCGTCGGGGAACGCCTCGCGGACCCGGTGGGCGACGTGGACGGCGAGCGCGGTCTTGCCGATGCCGCCCATGCCGGAGATGACGACGGGACGTATGTGCCCGGGCGGGCCCGGGACGGCGGGGTGGGGGAAGGCGTCCGGTGTGCCCGCGCGCGGGTGTTCCCCGGCCGGCTCGGGGGCGCCGAGCAGGGCGCGGATCGCGGCCACCTCGGCCGCGCGGCCGGTGAAGGAGTCGGCCTCCCAGGGGAGTTGGAAGGGCGGGCGTGAGACGGCGGTACGGGCCCGGTCCCGTGGCCGGGGGCCCGGTTCGCCGGTGAGCACGTCCTGGTGGGCGCGCTGGACGGCGGCGCTCGGTTCGGTACCGAGTTCGTCGACGAGGCTGCGGCGCAGCCGGTGGTAGACGGCGAAGGCCTCGGCCTGGCGCCCCGACCGGTGGAGGGCGAGCATCAGCCGCCGGTGGAAGCCCTCCCTGAGGGGGTGTTCGGCGGCGAGGGTGCTGAGCGGGGCGACGGCCTCGTGGTGCCGTCCGAGGCAGAGTTCCGCGTCGAAGCTCCACTCCAGGGCCTGGAGGCGGGCCTCGGCGAGCTGGTGGACGCGGAGCGCGGGCCCCTCGGTCTCGGAGAAGGGGGCGAGGTCGGCGAGGGGGGTGCCGCGCCACAGGTGTACGGCGAGCGCCGCCTCCCGGCGGACGCCCTCCCAGTCCTCGAGTCGGTGTGCCTGCTGGACGGCCCGGACGCGGGTCTCGAAGACGTCGGCGTCGAGTTCGCCCTCGTGGACGACGAGCTGGTAGCCGGGGGCGACGGTGCGCAGGCGTTCCTCGGGGCCGTCGTCGACGGTGGTGAGGGTGCGGCGCAGCCGGGTGAGGTGGTTGGCGAGGGAGGCGTCGGCGCTGGCGGGCACGGAGGCGCCCCAGAGGGCTTCCTTGAGGGCGTCGCGGGAGACGGCGCGGTTGGCCTGGAGGAGGAGCGCGGCGAGGAGGACCCGGACCTTGGGGCCGGTCACCGGACGCAGCTCCGTCCCGTCGTGGACGACGAGCGACCCGAGCAGCCCGAACTTCACCACGATGCCCCCTGCGTCAAGGTAGGCGGGCCCGCCTGCCCGTGGCGGTTCCCGACGGGCCCCATCGTACGGTTCGGCACCCCTTGATTGATCAAACCACCTGGGGGTTACCATATGAGCGCCGCCTAGCTCGAAAGATACTCTTGTGACTGTCAATGACGACTCGTTCACCAGTTGGAAGAACCGCGAGGAGATCGCGGAGTCGATGATCCCGATCATCGGGAAGCTGCACCGGGAGCAGGACGTCACCGTTCTGGTCCACAGCCGCTCCCTGGTGAACAAGTCGGTGGTCAGCATCCTCAAGACCCACCGCTTCGCCCGGCAGATCGACGGCGAGGAGCTGTCGGTCACCGAGACGCTCCCGTTCCTGCGCACGCTCACGACGCTCGACCTGGGCCCGTCCCAGATCGACATAGGCATGTTGGCCGCCGAGTACAAGAACGACGGACGCGGCCTCACGGTGGAGGAGTTCACCGCCGAGGCCGTCGCCGGAGCCACGGGCGAGAACAAGATCGAGCGCCGCGACGGGCGTGACGTGGTGCTGTACGGCTTCGGCCGCATCGGCCGCCTCGTCGCCCGGCTCCTCATCGAGAAGGCCGGTTCGGGCAACGGCCTGCGCCTGCGCGCGATCGTCGTCCGGGGCGGTGGCGACCAGGACCTGGTCAAGCGCGCCTCGCTGCTGCGCCGGGACTCGATCCACGGCCAGTTCCAGGGCACGATCACCGTCGACGAGGCGAACAGCACCATCGTCGCCAACGGCAACACGATCAAGGTGATCTACGCCAGCGACCCCTCCGAGGTCGACTACACGGCGTACGGCATCGAGAACGCCATCCTGATCGACAACACCGGCAAGTGGCGTGACCGCGCGGGCCTGTCGAAGCACCTGCGCCCCGGCATCGACAAGGTCGTCCTGACCGCGCCCGGCAAGGGCGACGTGCCGAACATCGTGCACGGCGTCAACCACGACACGATCAAGCCGGACGAGCGGATCCTGTCCTGCGCCTCCTGCACCACGAACGCGATCGTGCCGCCGCTCAAGGCGATGGCCGACGAGTACGGCGTGCTGCGCGGCCACGTGGAGACGGTCCACTCGTTCACGAACGACCAGAACCTCCTGGACAATTACCACAAGGCCGACCGCCGCGGCCGTTCCGCGCCGCTCAACATGGTGATCACCGAGACCGGTGCCGCCTCGGCCGTCGCCAAGGCGCTGCCGGAGCTGAAGGCGCCGATCACCGGCAGCTCGATCCGCGTGCCCGTCCCGGACGTCTCGATCGCGATCCTGAGCCTGCGGCTGGGCCGCGAGACCACCCGCGAGGAGGTTCTGGAGTACCTCCGCGACGTCTCGCTGCACTCGCCGCTGAAGCGCCAGATCGACTTCACCACCGCCCCCGACGCCGTCTCGATGGACTTCGTCGGCTCGCGCCACGCGTCCACCGTCGACGCGGGCGCGACCAAGGTCGACGGCGACAACGCGATCCTCTACCTCTGGTACGACAACGAGTTCGGCTACTCGTGCCAGGTCATCCGGGTCGTCCAGCACGTCTCCGGCGTGGAGTACCCGACCTTCCCGTCCCCGGCGGTCTGACCGCCCGGCCCGACGACGGCGCGCCGCACCTCCCCGGGGGTGCGGCGCGCCGTCGTTCCGGTCCCTTCCGACACATCGAAGCGGAACCTGCTATAGTCATCAGAAGTTGCAGTCGTGGTTCCCAAAGAAACTTACAAGTGCCTTTGACGATTCGACATCGTCGGGCGCTTTCTGTGTTTTCGGTGCAGTTTTCCGGACGGGGCAATCATCACGGCGACTCCGGGTGGCGCACAGTGCGTCCCCCTGGGCTACGCCCCGAAGGAGATTTAGACATGGCCAACGGCACCGTGAAGTGGTTCAACGCGGAAAAGGGCTTCGGCTTCATCGAGCAGGAGGGTGGCGGCCCGGACGTGTTCGCCCACTACTCCAACATCGCCACCTCTGGCTTCCGTGAGCTCCAGGAAGGCCAGAAGGTGACCTTCGACGTCACGCAGGGCCAGAAGGGCCCGCAGGCGGAGAACATCCTCCCCGCCTGACGTTCACACGTCCGACGCAGCCGGAGCCCTCACCCACGTGGTGAGAGCTCCGGCTCGTCGCGTTTTCCAGGAAGGTCCCCATGAACAGCACGAGCAGCACGGACGACAAGGACGGCGCGACCGGGTTCGCCGCCTTCGGCCTGCCGCCGGAGGTCCTCGCGGCCCTCGCCCGGCTCGGCGTCGACGAGCCGTTCCCCATCCAGTCCGCGACCCTTCCCGACGCCCTCGCGGGCCGTGACGTCCTGGGACGCGGCCGGACCGGCTCCGGCAAGACCCTCGCCTTCGGCCTCCCCCTGCTCGTCCGCACCGCCGGCCGCCGCGCCGACTCCCGGCGGCCCCTCGCGCTGGTCCTCGTACCCACCCGTGAACTCGCCCAGCAGGTCACCGAGGCGCTCGATCCGATCGCACGGGCCCTGAAGCTGCGCACGGCCGCCGTCGTCGGCGGGATGTCGATCGGCCGCCAGGCCGCAGCGCTCCGCGAGGGCGCCGAGGTCCTGATCGCCACCCCCGGCCGTCTCATGGACCTCGTCGAGCGCAAGGACTGCCGCCTTGACCGGGTGGCCGTGACCGTCCTGGACGAGGCCGACCAGATGGCCGACCTGGGCTTCCTGCCCCAGGTCACGGAGCTGCTCGACCTGACGCCCGACGGCCAGCGGCTGCTGTTCTCCGCCACTCTGGACCGCGATGTCGATCTGCTGGTCGAGCGGTACCTGAACGACCCGGCGGACCACTCGGTGGACCCCTCGGCCGCCGCCGTCTCCACGATGGACCACCATGTGCTCCTCGTGCACGGCCCCGACAAGTTCGCCACGGCCACGGAGATCGCCGCCCGCGACGGGCGCGTCCTCATGTTCCTGGCCACGAAGGCGGCCGTCGACCGCTTCACCAAGCACCTCCTCGGCAGCGGCGTCCGCGCCGCCGCGCTGCACGGCGGCAAGTCCCAGCCGCTGCGGACCCGCACCCTGGAGCGCTTCCGGAACGGCGAGGTGCCGGTCCTGGTCGCGACGAACGTGGCCGCGCGCGGCCTGCACGTCGAAGAACTCGACCTCGTCGTCAACGTCGATCCGCCCGCCGACCACAAGGACTACCTCCACCGGGGCGGGCGCACCGCCCGCGCCGGGGAGTCCGGTCTCGTCGTCACCCTGGTCACCCCCGAGGAGCGGCGCGAGGTGGCCCGGCTGATGGCCGACGCGGGCATCCGTCCCGAGGAGACCCGGGTCCGTTCCGGCGAGGCCGCACTCACCCGGATCACCGGCGCCCGCGCCCCGTCGGGCGTCCCCGTCGACGGCGCCGCGCCGAGCGCGGAGGGCGCACGTCGCGGCGGCGCGGCCTTCCGTGGCGTGGGCACCGTCCCGGGCCGCCCCGGCCGCGCGAAGAACGAGTCCCGCAAGGCCGCCGAAGCCCGCCAGGCGGCCGAGGCCCGCAGAGCCGCGAGGGTCCGCCGGGGCAGCTGAACCACCCGGTGCGGGGGCCCCGCACGGACCCCCGGACGCCCGCCTGGGCACCCGGGGGTCCGCCTGCACCCGAGCCGTCCGGCAGGGAGGACCGGGGGCCTTCTCTGACCCCTGAGGGCTCTCATACCCTTACGGGTTCCCGGGCCCCGTAAGGGTATGAGAGCCCTCAGGGGGCCAAGGCATCCCTCAAGGGAGTTCCAGGCCCGTGGGGGACGCTTCGTCCGTAGGGAATTCCGGCCCCCGTAAGGGCCTGTTCACCGGGCGGGTTCCCGCGAGCCCGCAGGCCCCCTTTCCGTACGGGAACGGAACGGGTGTCCCTTGCGGAATTCGCCTCCCCCGTAAGGAAACTGCCCTTCCCGTCCGAAAACCGTGGATCCTCACGTGTCCCTCCGTCGTTGAGCGGCGTGACGCATCCAGACGCTTTCGGAGGAACCATGGGCGACACCGTCGACACCAACGCCAATGCCAACGCCGTCGGCACCGGTCCCGACCCGGCGGCCATGGCCTCGGGCGCCCCCGCTCACCGGTCGGTGAGCGGGGGCGCCGCCTGGGAGACCGTCGGCGCGCTCGCCGCGCTGTTCTCCGGCTTCGACAGCGGACGGGGGATCTCGGCCGAGGAGCAGTGGACGCTCCAGGTGCTCAAACTCACCGAGGAGGTCGGGGAGGCCGCTCAGGCGGTCGTCGGCGTCCGGGGGACCAATCCGCGCAAGGGCCGCAGCCACAGCTGGGACCAGGTGGCCGAGGAGGTCGCCGATGTGGTGATCACCGGCATGGTCACCCTGGCCCGGATGCGCCCGGACGACGCCCCGGAGTACTTCGCCTCCGTGCTCGCCGAGAAGTCCGCGAAGTTCCTCCCGCACTCCGGACGCTCCTGAGGCGAGGGCCCGGGGGCCACGGCCACGTCACCGGTGGCTCAGGCGGCGTTCAGCGCCACCGTCGGGTGCAGGCGCGAGGCGCGGACCGCCGGGTAGAGGCCCGCGACCACCCCGATCACCAGGGTCGCGCCCAGACCTCCCGCCAGGGCCCACGGCGGGACCACCGGCGTCCACTGCTGCACCCGGGCGAAGCCGTACGTCGCCGCCGTGCCGAGGACCGCGCCCGCCGCGCCGCCCAGCGCCGACAGGAGCAGCGACTCCGTGAGGAACTGGAGCCGGATCGCGCCCCGGGTCGCGCCCAGGGAGCGGCGGAGCCCGATCTCCTGGCGGCGTTCCAGGACGGAGATGACCATGGTGTTGGCGACGCCGACGCCGCCGACCAGGAGGGCCACCGCGCCGAGCGCCAGCATCAGGGCGGTCAGGCCCTCGTCGGTCGCCGCCTTGGCGGCCAGCGCGTCCGAGGGGCGGGAGACCTTGACGTGTCCCTCGTTCCCCGGGCTGATCGTGCGGGCGAGGACGGCCCGCACGTCCTCCACGGAGGCGTCCGTGGAGCGCTCGAACACGGTGGTGGGGTGTCCGTCGAAGCCGAAGTGGCGTTCGGCGGCGGGGAATCCGACCATGGCGACCCGGTCCAGGTTGGGGACCAGTTCGATCGGCCGGAGGATGCCGACGACCACCACCCGGGTGTCGCCCATCATGATCGTCTCGCCGGGGCCGGTGATGCCGAGACGGTCGGCGGCCACCGCGCCGAGCACCGTGACCGGCAGCCGCTCGCCCGCCGGGTCGAGCCACTTCCCCCGGGCGACCTCGCCGCCGAGCGCGCCCAGCAGATCGGTGCGTACGGCCTGGGTGGTGACCCCCGCCGTGCGTTCCTCGGGGACGAGGTCGCTGCGCCGGATGCGGGCGTCGACGTCCCCGGTGGCGGTGGCGTGCTGGACGGGTCCGATGCGTTCGACCATCGCGACCACGTTCTTGGGGAGCCTGATCTCCTTGCCCAGGGGGTCCTTGCCCGCCTCCGCCGTGAGGAGGTTGGTGCCGAGCCGGTCGAGCCGGGCCATCAGGTCCGCGCGGCTCGACTCGGAGAGGCCGACGACCGCGACCATGGTCGCGATGCCGATGGCGATGCCGAGCGCGGAGAGCACCACCCGCGCGCGGCGCGCGCGCAGTCCCACCGCGCCGACCCGGAGCACGTCCAGGGGGGCGAGCCGGGCCGGGCGGAGGCCGCCGCCCGCCGCGTGGGCGGCCTTCACTCGGCGGCCCCTTCCGCCGTCCGGACGCCCCGCTCGTCGGAGACGATCTCGCCGTCCTTGAAGCGGACGCGGCGCGGCAGCGAGTCGGCGATCGCCTGGTCGTGGGTGATGACACAGATCGTGGTGCCGGAGGCGTGCAGTTCGTGGAGCAGGTCCATCACGATCCCGCCCGAGGCGGTGTCGAGGGCCCCGGTGGGCTCGTCGGCGAGCAGCAGGCTCGGTTCCCCGACGAGCGCGCGGGCGATGGCCACCCGCTGTTTCTCGCCGCCGGACAGTTCGTCGGGGGTGTGGGTCGCACGGTGGTCGAGCCGGACCCTGGCCAGTGCCTCGCGGGCCCGTGCCCGGCGCTGCCGGGCCGGGACGCCCGCGTAGAGGAGTCCGTCGGCGACGTTGTCGACGGCGTCGCGGCCGGCCGCGAGGTGGAAGTGCTGGAAGACGAAGCCGATGTGCCGGGCGCGCAGTGCGGACAGGCGCGCGTCGGAGAGCGCGGACACGTCGTGGCCCGCGATGCGGACGGTGCCGCCGGTGGGCTTGTCCAGGGTGCCCATGACATGGAGCATCGTGGACTTGCCGGAGCCGGACGGGCCGACGACGGCCAGCAGTTCGCCCGCGTGGACGGTGAGGTCCACCCCGCGCAGGGCGTGGACGCCGCCGGGGTACGTCTTGGTGGCGTCCCGCAGTTCGATCACGGTGGCGGGCGTCCCGGCGAGGCTGCCGGGATCCCCGGTCGCGGTGGCGGCGGTCATGAGGCGGCCACCCCGACCTTGAGGCCCTCGCGGATGTCCGGGCCGCTGATCTCGATCTTTCCGTCGGCGGTCATCCCGGTCTCCACACGGACCACGGAGGTGGTCGTGCCCTGGACGACCTGGAGGCCGTATCCCCCGTTCTCGCCGCGCAGGGCGATGACCGCTTCGACGGGGACGGCGAGGACGCCCTTGCGGGCCTCGCTGACGAACCGCACGCTGGCCGTCGCCCTGGCGTCCTCGCCGGACGCGGCCCCCGCGCCGCCGTCGAGGACGACCTCGACGACGATGCCCTCCTGGGAGGCGGAGGCCCCGCCGGAAGCGCTGTCGTCCTCGGGACGTACGGTCCCGGCGACCCGGCCCGGCACGGTCCTCCCGCTGGGCAGGGTGACCTCGACCCGGGTGTTCCGCGAGGTGAGCGCGCCGTCGGACTGGTCCAGCGCGGCACGGACCACGGGGTGGGTGGAGGCGACGGTCAGGACGGCCGTGTCGGAGCCGACCTGGTCGGCGAGGGACGCGTCGGCGGTGACCACCCTCAGCCGGTCGGGCTGGAAGACGACGTCGCCCTTGCCGACCCGGCCGGTGGCTTCCCGGTTCAGGGACTTCTGCCACCGTTTGACGGCCCGCTCGGTGTCCTCGTCGTACCGGGGGTCCACGTAGACCCCGGCGCCGTATCCCAGATCGCGCAGATTGCGTTCCAGCTGGAGGACGTCGCTGCCCCGGTCGCCCTTCTTCATCTCGCGGAACATCGGGACCGGCCCGTAGAGGAGGGTGACGGGCTTGTCGTCCAGCTCGTAGAGGGCCTCCCCCCGGCTCAGGATCTTCCCCTCGGGGGCGGCGACGGTGACGGTCCCGTCGACGGCGGACTTCACGACCCGGCGCTGCGCGTAGTCGAGCCTGCCGTCGACGGTCTTGGACTGGACGAGGTCGGTGCGGACGACGGTGGCGGTGGCGGGCGGCAGGCCGTCCTTCCCCGAGCCGCCCGGGCCGTCGCCGTCCCGACCGCCGATCGGACCGAAGCCGCCGAGGAGGGCGGCTCCGCCGGTGACGGCGGCGACGACCACGGCCGCGCCGACCGCGCGGGCTGTGCGGCGCCTCACTGCATTCCGTCCAGACCGTCGAGCAGCTTCGTCCTGCACGCCTCGCGGGCCTGCTTGTACGAGGGGGACTCCTGGTCGATGACCGGGGAGCCGGGGTTCGGCTCGCCGCCCGGCTGCGCGTTGCCGCCGCTCATCGTCGGGTTGGTGAAGCGGGAGACGCCGTTGTCCCTCATGCACTTGGCGTGGGCGAGCATCGACTCGTAGGACTTCTGCTGGTCCCGCTGGGGCTCGGCGTCCATGACGGTGCGGAGTTCGGGGACGCAGACGCCGTTCTTCCCGCCCTTGGCGGCCTCCATCTGGCCGGGCTTGGAGGAGATCTCCTCGACCTTGCTCCAGTCGAGGTGGCCGCTCAGCTTGGGGTCGGGGAAGTCCTTGTAGCCGCCCTTGACGCGCATACAGCGGACGTACGCGAGCTGGGCGTCGTAGAAGGCGCTCTTCCCCCCGGGCTTCGCGGAGGCGGTGTCCGGAGTGCTCGGGGCCTTGGACGGCGCGGTCGTGGCGGGGGCGGTGGCGATGGCGTCGGCACCCTCGGCGCGGACGCCGTCACCTCCGCCGCACGCGACGGTGAGGGTGAGGACGGGCAGTGCGGCGAGGGCGACGAGCCGGAGCCGGGCGGGAACGCGGGAGGGCGTCTTCGTGGTCATGCCACCACCCTCGCCGGAGCAGGTGATGGCGGGTCCATGACGACATGATGGGAACGTAACAATGCCCCCGACCTGCGTCTCCACCCGTCACCACGGCTTCGGGCGGGTGCGCGCGGCACCCATAATCGAGCCCATGCCGCATGTACTGCTGATCGAGGACGACGCGTCCGTACGGGACGGGATGGAGCTCGTGCTGCGCAGGCACGGGTACGGCGTCGACACGGCCGCCACCGGCGAGGAGGCACTCGCGCTGCTCGCCGGTCCGGGCGGCGCGAGGGTCGAGCTGGCCGTCCTCGATCTGATGCTGCCCGGCATGGACGGCTTCGAGGTGTGCCGCCGCATCCGTGCCCGGACGGCCACCCTGCCGGTCATCATGCTGACCGCGCGCGGCGACGACCACGACATCGTGACCGGTCTTGAGGCGGGCGCCGACGACTACGTCGTCAAACCGGTCACCGCGCCGGTCCTGGAGGCCCGTATCCGGGCCGCGCTGCGCCGCGCGGAACCGGCGGCGCGGAACCGGCCCGAGGACGCCGACCTGGCGGGCCTGGTCATCGACCGCGCCGGGCTCACCGTGACCAAGCACGGCGCCCCGGTCCCGCTGCCCCCCACCGAACTGCGGCTGCTCCTGGAGCTCTCCGCCTCCCCCGGGCGGGTCTTCAGCCGTGAACAGCTCCTGGCCTCGGTCTGGGACCACACCTTCCTCGGGGACTCACGGCTGGTGGACGCGGCCGTGGGACGGCTGCGGGCCAAACTGGAGGACGTACCGGCGAAACCCCTGTACGTGCAGACCGTGCGGGGTTTCGGCTACCGCTTCGGACCGCTGTGAGCCGCCGGGCGGGGCGCTCCGGCGCCGACACCGGTCCCGGGCCCGAGCGGCGGCGTCCGTGGCGGCTCGTCGTCGGCCTCAGGACCCGGCTCGTCGTCACCTTCGTGCTGGTCGCGCTGGTCAGCGCGGTCACGGCGACCGCGCTCGCCTACCGGGAGGCGCGCACCGCCGTCCTCCAGCGCACCCAGGACGCCGCCGTCAGCGACGTACGGGACCGGGTCGCGTCGGTCGCCGCCGACTTCGACCTGCCGCCCGACCAGCGGACGCTCGCCCGCTTCGCGGCCCGCGTCTCGGACGGGCTCGGCGCCCGGATCGTGGTCGCCCGCCACCGGGACCTGACGGCGGTCTCCGACGCGTACGCCGATGTCGAGGGCCGTGTCACGACGGAGCTGCGCGCTGCCGTACGGGCCGGGGACGGGGCCCGGTTCCAGCGCGTCGAGTGGCGGGGCGAGCCGTACCTGGTCGTCGGGACGCCGGTGACGTACGCGGACGGCGACCGGCGCGAATCCGGCCTGGAGGTCTTCGTGATCACCGATCTGCGGGCCGAACGCGACGACACCGCCTCGCTCCTCGCGTCCGTCCGTACGGGCCTCCTGCCCGTGGTGGTCCTCGCCGCGCTGCTGGCGCTCCTGGCGGCCGGGACGGTCCTGCGTCCGGTACGGAAGCTGGGGCGGGCCACCCGGGGGCTCGCCGCCGGGGACCTCAGCAGCCGGGTCGTGGTGAAGGGCCACGACGAACTCGCCGAGCTGGCACGGACGTTCAACGAGACGGCGGACGCCCTCCAGTCCTCGGACGCGCGGCTGCGCGAGCAGGAGGCCAGGGCCCGGCGCTTCGTCGCGGACGTGTCGCACGAGCTGCGCACGCCCCTCGCGGCGATGACGATGGTCGCGACCGTCCTCGACGAGGACGCCGACCAGCTCCCGCCGGACGCGGCGCACGCGGCCCGCACCGTGGGCGCGGAGACCGCCCGGCTCTCCCGGCTCGTCGAGGACCTGATGGAGATCTCCCGCTTCGACGCCCACGCGGTCCGGCTGAACGCCGCCGAGACCGACCTCGCCGAGACGGTACGGGCCTCCCTCGCGCTGCGCGGCTGGACGGACCGGGTGGAGACCCGGCTCGACGAAGGGCTGCGGGCGGTCGTCGACCGGCGCCGGATCGACGTGATCGTGGCGAACCTGGTGGGCAACGCGCTGCGGCACGGTGCCCCGCCGGTCGTCGTGACGCTCGGCACCGTCCCCGGGCCGGACGGCCCGTGGGTGACGGTGGAGGTCGCCGACCACGGTCCCGGGCTGCCGCCCGAGGTGAGGGAACGGGTCTTCGACCGGTTCTACAAGGCCGACGCGGCCCGCACCAGGGGCGCGGTCGACGGCGGCGGCCAGGGCAGCGGCCTGGGCACGGCCATCGCGCTGGAGAACGCACGGCTGCACGGCGGCACGATCGAGGTCACCGAGGGGCCCGGGGGCGGCGCGGTGTTCACCCTGCGGCTGCCCCTGCGGCGCGCGGAAGGGGAAGCGGAATGAGCGTACGGAGACGGGGAGCCGTCGCGGCCCTCGGCATCGTCCTGGTGGGGTGCGGTGTCCAGCCGACCGGGGTGATAGGCGCGGGCGAACCGGCCACCGGACTGACCCGGGGCATCCGGCTGTACTACGCGTCCGGCAGCGGGCTGCGGGCCGTGCCCGCGGTCGACCAGAAGATCGAGAACCTCGCCTCCGTACTGAAGATGCTCGCGGCCGGTCTGCCGCCCGCCGAACAGCGCGACGGACTCACCAACCTCGTGGAGATCGGCGGCTACACGGTGAGCGGCCGGGGCACCGAGGTCACACTGTGGCTGAGCGATCCCTACCGGGCGACGGGGCGCGACCAGGGCACCGGTCAACTGGTGTGCACACTGGCCCGCGCCCAGTCCGTCCTCGACCCCCGGGTCAGGGCGGAGGACGTCGAGGTCACCCTCCGCCCCGACGAGGGCCCGTCGTTCGGCCCCTACCGGTGCGCGGAATTCCTGAACGGCTGAGACGGGGGTCCCGTCCGGGACGGTCCGGGGACGCCGGGGACACGGGCGGTACCGGGGCCGGGGCCCGCCCGGAGGGACACGGCTGGGTGTGGGGACGGGGCGGGGACGGGGGCGGTACCCGCCCGGAGGGACACGGCTGAGCGCAGGAGGCCGTCCGCCCGTGTCCGTACGAGCATCCGGCCCACGGCCCACGTCCCGGAGGCCATCCGCCCCCTGTCCGTGCCCCGGCCCGGAATCCGCCCGTCCGGCTTCGGAGGCCCCGGGCCCGGGGGCCCACAGCCGGGTGAAGGTCCGGCCCGGGGCCGAGGGCCGTCCGGCTCCGGATCTGCCCCGCCCCGGCGTTCGCCGGTCAGTTCAGGGGGAGTCGGACCTCTATGGTCTTGCCGCCCTCCGGGGGCAGGCGCAGCCGGACCTCCAGGGCGAGGAGTCTGACCAGGGGCCAGCCGAAGCCGCCCTCGGCCAGCTCGACGGCCCGTTCCGGACTCCAGCGCTCCGCGCGGCGCGGCAGCTCGTCGCTGGCGTCGGCGACCGAGATCGTCACCGCCGCCGGACCGAGCGCCACGTCGAAGCCGGTGAGCCCGCCACCGTGCCGGAACGCGTTCGTCACCAGCTCGGACGTCACCAGCAGCGCGTCGCCCACGGCGATGGACGACGGCCCGCCCCCGTCCCCCGCGCCGCCCGCGCCCGTGGTGCGCCCCGTCAGTACCGCCGCCACCCGCGCCCGTGCCTCGGCCGCGTCGCGCGGCACCCCCGGCCGGTACTCCCGCCGTACGCCGTTCCCTGTGGTCACCGTCCCCACCGCGTCCTCTCTCCTCGCTCCCGGTGCGCCTTCCCCGGCGCACCGCTCGCATTCCTCCCGTCGCCCCCGTACGCGCGGAGGTGAGGGGACCAGGGGACACACGCCGAACGATCGACCGGTCCGCCCCGGACCGGACCGCCCGGAACCGTCGGCACCCGCAGGGGAAGATCCCGCCGAGAAGTCGCGCGGTCGCGGCGCGAGTGGCATCGATGTGCCGTCGCGACTGAGCCCGTGCGATGAGATCTGAGGCCCCGCAGGACCCCGTCCGGGGCTGTTCACCGTCCGAACCCCTCTCATCGATGTCCGGTTTCCACCGGTCCATACCAGCCAGGTCTATACCGGTGGGATCGGCCGGAATGGTGTGGTCCCGGAAGCGGGGTGTCCGGCTCCGGGGCGGAGCCTCGGGTGGGGGTCCCGGGTGCGGTTTCCCTGGCTCCGGGGGCGGCGTCAGGGAGCCCGGCGCCGGGGTGCCGGAGGGGCAGGGTGCTGGAGGAGCGGGGTGCTGGAGGAGCGGGCGCCCGGTCCCGGGGCCGTCTCGGTCCCGGGGCCGCTGTCTCCCTCCGGACCTACTTGCCGCCTCCCAGGGAATCGCGCTCCACGCGCGCGCGTGAGCAGCTCGATGATGACGAGGCCGTTGCTGCCAGGCCTGCCGGGGGCGCCGCGCGGCCGGGGGCGCGGGACCTGGTCGCTCCGGTCGCCCGCCTCGATCCGCGCCCCGCCGCCGGAGCCGGAACCGGGGCCGGGCGGACGACGGCCCGTCGGCCCTCCGGCGCGCGGACAGGCGTCGGTGACGGCCTCGGGGACGACGAGCAGGACCTCCGTTCACGGCCCCTCTCCGGGCCGGTTCCCCGCCCGGCCCGGCGTACACGGCACGGACCGGACCGAATCGGGCGGACCGGGGCGTTTCCATGTGATGCTGCGAGGACACCGGGGACGGTGCGGGCCTGGAGGTGCGGAGGATGGGCGAGCGCGGGGACGGCGGAGCGGGTGCGACGGCCCGGGGCCGGGTGGAGACCGCCGAGCAGCGCGCCGACCGGCAGTGGCAGGAGCTCCTCCAGGAGACCCGGGTGGTCCAGACGGGGGTGCAGATCCTGCTGGGCTTCCTGCTGACCGTCGTCTTCACCCCCCGGTACGCGTCCCTGGGCGCGACCGACCGGGCGGTCTACGTCCTCACGGTGGTCCTGGGTTCGCTGGCCACCGGAGCACTCGTCGGCCCGGTCTCCTTCCACCGGCTGGTCCACGGGCGGCGGATCAAACCGCGGGCGGTCGCCTGGGCCTCCCGGCTGGTCTTCACCGGGATCCTGCTGCTGCTCGCCACGCTGACCAGCGCGCTCGTCCTGATCCTGCGGGTGGCCACGGCGGGCCCGCTCGTCCCGTGGCTGGTGGCCGGGGTGCTGACCTGGTACGTGCTGTGCTGGTTCGCGCTGCCGCTGTGGGCCCGTACCAGGCACACGGCGAAGCCGGAGGAGTGATCCCGGAGGGACGGCGGGTGGCCGCGCCGGGAACGGGCCCGGCACGGGAGGCCAGGACCTCCAGCGGGCTGCCCCGGGAGGACACGTCGTCCGGCGCACACGGGTGCGCCCTGGGCGGCGGCTGAGCACGGGCACGGCCACCGGGCGGTGGTCCCGGGGCCGTACCGCGTCCTGACCGGAAGTCCTGGCCGGAGGTTCTGCCCAGGCGTCCTGGTCGGGCGTCATGGTCGGGCGTCATGGTCGGGCGTCATGGTCGGAGAGCTTGGTCAGAGGCCTTGGTCAGAGGTCCTGCACGCGCCGGAACGGCTGGTCGGCCTCCAGTTCGTACGCGAGTTCCAGGAGGGTCCGTTCGGCGCCGGGACGGCCGGAGAACATGATGCCGACGGGCAGCCCCCCGGCGGCCGGGCGGGCGGCGGGCAGGGAGAGCGACGGGGTGCCGACGACGTTGTTGACGGGGGTGAAGGCGACGTACGCGAGGATGCGCTCGATGAGGGTCCCGTAGGGGACGGTCGGGCTGAGGTGTCCCAGCGGGGGCGTGGTGTGGGCGAGGACGGGCGAGAGGACGAGGTCGAGCCCCCGGAAGGCCGCCGCGTACGCCGTGCCGGTGCGCTTGAGGCGCCACAGGACGCCGGGGGTGCCGCGCCAGTTCCGCAGGTACTGCTCGCGCAGTCCTCTGCTGAGGCCGTCCATGCGGTGCCGGTCGAAGTCGGCGCCGAGGGTGCGGCCGGTGGCGCCGAGCAGATAGGACAACATGCCCCAGTAGGTGAGGAAGTCGTCGGTGAACCGGGGGTCGAGGGCGAGTTCCACGGGGCTGACGCTGTGGCCGAGGCGTTCGAGGGTGGCCACGGTCTCCGTGACGGCCGCGCGGGTGGCGGGGTCGGTGGGGACCCCGTTCGGCGAGTCCAGGAGGAAACCGACGCGCAGCCGACGCCCGGAGGGGCCCTCGACGAGGCCGACGGGCGGCAGCTTCGGGTTGCGCCAGTGCGTCTCGGCGGCGGCGAGGAACGCGGCGGTGTCCCGGACGGAGCGGCTCACGACGCCGTCGGAGACGAGGTCCAGGGGCAGTCGGCGGCTCTGGGCGTTGCCGACGACCCGGCCCCGGGTCGGTTTGAGTCCGACGAGTCCGCAGCAGGCGGCGGGGATGCGGATGGAGCCGCCGCCGTCGTTGGCGTGGGCGATCGGCACGGCTCCGGCGGCGACCAGGGCGGCGCTGCCGCCGGACGAACCGCCCGCCGAGCGGCCGGTGTCCCACGGGTTGCGGACGGGTTCGGCGTCCTCGTACTCCGTGGAGGGGCTGAACCCGAACTCGGGGAGGCGCGTCTTGCCGAGCACGGTGACGCCGCTGCTCAGGAACTGCCGGGTGAAGGGCGCGTGGCGGCGGGCGGCGCGCGGGACGAAGGCGGCGCTGCCGTGGCCCGTGGGCAGTCCGCGCAGCTCGGTGTTGTCCTTGACGAAGGTCGGCACCCCGGCGAGCGCACCGCCGCCGGATACGGATCCGGGGACGTCGATGTGCGTCTGGACGGCGTGCAGGCGTCCTTCCACGGCCCGTACCCGCGCGGCGGCGTCCCTGGCCGCTTCGGCGGCGCTCACCTCACCCTTCCGTATCGACCGGGCGAGCCCCACGGCGTCGTGCTCGCCCAGGGCGTCGTCCCGGAAGGCGTGCACCCTGGTCGGTTCCTCGGATGTCGACACGGCTGTCTCAGCCCCCCGGCCTCGTGGATGGTGGACGGCCAGCATGACGTACCAGTGAGTAACACGCGAGACCCCGATACCCCTGTTTCAGGAGCGACGGCTGTTCCCCGAGGAGAGAAGGACCGTTTCTTTCGCCTTGCCTTCCGGGGAAACCGGTTTCTGATCATCGATCGGCTTGTTTTGAGGGGTTGCCGGTCGGCCAAGGCGGGCAGGTTTGCAGAGCCGTGGGGCGGGAATCGGCCGTCCTCGGCGTTGGTGGTTTAGCGATCGTGCACCGCCCGGGTGGCAGGACGTGTCCGGGCGGGCCGAAGAGGAGGGGATCGGTCCCCATGACCGTACACGCCGTCGAGCTCCCCGAACTGTGGATGCCCCACCCCCTGCGGGTGAACCCCTTCCTGTCCGCCCTCCGTCAGGAGAGCGAGACATGGGCGCGCGACATGGGCATGTTGGGCGGCGAGAGAGGACCCACGGCGGACGGCCCGGTCTGGACCCGGTCCCAGTTCCACGCCATGACCGTCGACCAGCTGACCGCGTGGACCCTGCCCGACGCCCCACCGGCCGCCCTGCGGCTCAACCACCGTTTCAACATATGGGCGTTGGCCTGGGACGACTACTTCGCCACCGCCTTCAAGCAGACCGGCGACCTGCCCGGCGCACGGGCGTTCACCACTCGGCTGCACCGCTTCCTGGGCCCGGAGCCCGACCGGTTCCCGGAACCGGCGAACCCCGTCGAGCGGGGCATCGCCGACCTCCAGCGGCATCTCTTCCCGCCCCGGCTCGCCCACTGGCGGGCCGAGTTCAACCGGGCCCTGGTGCGGTACGTCGACGCGGGCGTCGAGGAACTGTCCAACAGCCTCGACGGACGGGTCCCCCATCTGATCGAGTACGCGCCGTTCCGGCGGGACAGCTTCGCCGCGCACACCGCCCCGTACTCCGTGGAGCTGGCCACCGGCGCGCGAATACCCGAACAGATCCGCCGCACCCGGACCGTGCGCGCCCTCCTCGACGCCTTCATGGACTTCATGGGGCTGGCCAACGACATCGCCTCCTACGAGCGCGAGGTCCACGAGGAGAACGATGTCAACAACCTCGTGGTGGTGCTCGGCAGTTCCCTGGGCATCTCGCTGCACGACGCCGTGATAGCCGCGCTGAACCTGGTCAACAGCCGGCTGCGGGACTTCGAGCACCTCCGTCTCGCCGACCTCCCCCTCATCGTGGAGGCTGCGGGGCTCGACCCCGCCGAGCGCGCCGAACTCGACACCTGGCTCCGGGGGGCCTGCGGATTCCTCTCCGGGATCCACGCCTGGTACACCGGCGCCCCCCGGTACGCCCCCTCCGACGTCCCGTTCCCCGAGTGACGACGAAGGACCGGCCCCGGGAGGGGCCGGTCCTTCGTCACCGGGGGCGCGGCTCGGCTACCGCTTCCCCAGCAGCCTCCGCAGGCGCGCCCGCCAGGTGGCGCGGGACGCGGACGCCCGGGACGGCTCGGTCACCGTCTCCGGCCAGGGTCGCGGCGACGGCTCCGTGCTGGCCCTCGGCGGCGGGGGCGGAAGCGGCGCGGGCTGGTCGAAGGACTGCGGGGCGCGGGGGACGAAGTCCACGGGCAGCGCCGTGAGGTGCCGGGCCCAGGTGGAGGAACGCCAGCTCAGCGTCTGCTCGGGCACGGACAGCGCGATGTCCGGGAGCCGGGTGAGCAGGATGTCGATGCCGGTGTCGGCGATGATGCGGCCGACGTCCTGCCCCGGGCACTCGTGGGTGCCCGCGCTGAAGGAGAGGTGCGCGCGGTTGTGGTGCACCGGGGTGGAGGGGTCGGGGCGGATCGTCTTGTCGACGTTGCCCGCGGCCAGACCGAGCAGGAGCATGTCCCCCGCCTTGATCTGCTGCCCGCCGACCGAGGTGTCGCCGTTGGCCCAGCGCCCCGGGCAGACCATCAGCGGCGGCTCGTCCCACAGGACCTGCTCCACCGCTTCCGGCAGGGTCATCTGGCCGCCCGCGAGCGAGCCCCTGAACCGGGGGTCGGTGACCACCATGCGCAGCACGTTGGACATCAGGTTGGCGGTGGTCTCGTACCCGGCGAGCAGGATGAGCCGCAGGTGGTGCTGGACCTCCTCGTCGGTGAGCCCGGCGGGGTGGGCCATCAGCGCGGAGGCGATGTCGTGCCCCGGCCGGGAGCGCTTCTCGGCGACGAGTCCGGCGAGGCTCTCCAGGACGTAGTCGTTGCTGGCGAGCGAGGTCTCGGTGGCCTTGAAGAGGTCACGGGCCGCGTGCACCAGCCCGGGGGCGGAATCCTCCGACATGCCGAGGAGGTGGGTGAGGGTGAGCATGGGCAGGTGCTCGGCGAACCGCTCGACGAGTTCGACGTCGCCGTCCTCGCAGAAGGTGTCGATCAGCTCGTGGGCGAAGCGGGTGATGTGGCGGCGCAGCCCCCGGTGGTCGAACTGGTTGAGACTGTTGGTGACCGCGCCGCGCAGCCGCTGGTGCTCCTCCCCGTCCGCGCAGACGCAGTCGGGCCGCCAGCCGATCATCGGCATGAGCGGTGAAGTGGCGGGGTCGATCTCCCCGCTGGTCCAGCCGTGCCAGACGCGCGGGTCGCGGGAGAACTGGGTGGGGCGGCTGGCCACGTCCCGGTTCTCCAGGTAGCCGAGGACGAGCCAGGCGCGGACGTCGCCGTCGAGCAGGACGGGCGCCACCGGGCCGTGGGTGGACCGGAGTTCCTCGTACAGGCCCATCGGGTCGGTCGCGGCGGCGGGGCCGTAGAGCCGGGTCGCTCCGCCGGGTCCCGCGCCGACGGCGTGCGCGGGGCAGCCGGGCGGCGGGGTCGGTCCGGGCGGGGCGGTCGCCTGTCCGGGCAGCCCGGTGGCGTGGTCGGCGGGCGGGAGGGTCATGCGGTCTCCTGGGCGGCTGCGAGGGTGCACAGGTAGACCATCAGCGAGAGCAGGGCGTCCCGGCAGGACGCCCGGTCCCGTGCGTCACAGGTGACGATGGGCACGGAATCGCTGAGGGCCAGGGCAGTGCGCAGTTCTTCTAGGGGGTACTGCGGGGCTTCCGGGAAGGTGTTGACGGCCACGACGAACGGGACCCGGCGGTCCTCCAGCCGGGTGACGACCTCGAAGCAGACCTCGATCCGCCGGGTGTCCACGAGCACCACGGCGCCGAGCGCGCCCTCGAAGATGCCGTTCCACAGGAACCAGAAGCGCTCCTGTCCGGGGGTGCCGAACAGATAGAGGATCAGCTCCTGGTCGATGCTGATCCGCCCGAAGTCCATGGCGACGGTGGTGGTGCTCTTGCCCTGGGCGCCGGGGTTGTGGTCGATCCCGACGCCCGCCTGCGTCATGGTCTCCTCGGTGGTGAGCGGCGGGATCTCGCTCACCGTGCCGACCATCGTGGTCTTGCCGACGCCGAAGCCTCCGACGACGACGACCTTGACACCTCTGGCACCGTGGGGCAGCAGCATGTCGGTGCCGCGGGGTCCGACGCCGGGGGCGTCAGAGCTTACGTAGTCCATGGATCACCGCCTCGAGTAGGCCGCGTTCGGGGTACGCCGCGACGGGGACGGGCGCGATGGCCTCGACCTTCCCGTCGTCGACGAGCTGGGACAGGAGCACGGTGACGACGCTGAAGGGGAGACTGAGGTACGCCGAGAGCTCGGCCACCGACAGCGGGTACGTGCACAGCGAGAGGATGGACGCCTGTTCGGGCTGCATCGCCGGGTCGGGGGTGGCCCGGGTGACGATGAGCGTGACCAGGTTGAAGGTCCCGGCCGTGGAGCCCGGATCACCGGTGATGACATAGAGGGGGACGGGGGTGCCCTCTTCCCAGGGGTGGGGGTTCTCTGATGTCACATCGCCTGCCCGACGTCATCGCGGGGCGGACTGGTCATGTGCTGACCGATCCGCACCACGAGCGTCCGCATCCGGGCGCCCAGGAGCCCGGCGTCCACCTCCTCGTCGGCGAGCACCGCGAGGTAGGCGCCGGGACCGGCGGCCATCAGGGAGAAGTAACCGCCGTCGGCCTCGATGCCGACCATGTGCGTCGAGCCGTCCCCGTGCGGGAACATCTGCGCGATGGCGCGTGCCAGGCTCTGGATGCCGGAGCAGGCGGCGGCGATCGCGTCGGCCGCGTCGGGCTCGGTGTTGGCCTGACCGATGCACAGCCCGTCGGACGACAGGACGACCACGTGGCGCACGTACGGGACGCCGCCCACGAGCTCCTTGAGCATCCAGTCCATGTTGGGCAGTGGCTGCATGTTACTCAACCTCATCTGACGGCTCGTGGTGGGGAGTGGTGGGCTGGGGGGCGTTGCGCTTGTCCCCGTTGAACGCCTCCCACATGAGACCCGGCTGGCGCGCGGGGCCGGAGGAACCCCTGGACGGGAGCGGGGTGGGCGGTGTCGTGGTCGCCACGACGACCGGGGTGGGGACGGGCGACTCGCGGCGGCGCTGCGGGAGCCCGTTGGGGGTCTTCCTGATCTCTCCGGTGTCGTTCGACGCCGTGACCGGCGGTACGGCTCTGGGCTGCACCGGACCTCCCCCGACGGGGCGTTTGCGGGGCGGTTCGGGGAACCTGAGGACGGACTGCGGGACCGTCGTGATCAGACGCCGGGGTACGAGCACCACGGCTCGTACGCCCCCGTAGGCGGAGGTGCGCAGATCGACGTCGCAGCCGTGTTCGTGGGCCAGTCGGCTGACCACGGGCAGGCCGAGCTGGGTGACCTCGCCGAGGCTGGCGAGCTGGATGCCGGACATGGACTGGCGCATGATGCGCTCGATGCGCTCCCGGACCTCCTCGGTGAGTCCGACGCCCCGGTCCTCGATCTCGATCGCGATGCCGGAGGGCACCTCGCTGGCGGTCACCTCGACGGGGGTGTGCGGCGGCGAGAACGTCGTGGCGTTGTCGAGGAGTTCGGCGAGGAGGTGGATCAGCGGCTCGGCGCCGGGGCCGACCACGGCCACCTCGGTCACCGAGGTCAGCTTCACGCGCGGGTAGTCGACGATCCGGGACATCGCGCCGCGCAGGACGTCGTAGAGCGGGATCGCCTTGGACCACTGGCGTCCGGGGCGGGCGTCGCCGAGGACGGCGATGCTGGCCGCGAGGCGTCCGATCAGGGCGTTGCGGTGGTCGATGTCCTGGAGGCCCCGGGAGACCACCAGGTCGGTGCCGTGGACGATCTGCATGGTGTGCAGGTCCTTGGCGAGCTGGTGGACGATCGCCTGCACCCTTCGGGCGACGGCGACGAGGGCCCGCTGGGAGGCGTCCCGGGTGTTCTCCTCGGTCTCCACCGCTTCCAGGAGGGTCCCCAGCGCGCTCTTGAGGGCGTCGGCGAACTCCGGGTCGATGTGGGCCCCGAAGGAGACGGAGTGCAGGATGTCGGAGGCCTGGTCGCCCTTGCGGAGCCGGGCGACGGCCGCCGGGAGCAGTTTCTCGGCGAGCCAGACGGTGCTGGTCCGCTGATCGGCCAGCCGGTCGAGCAGCGCCGCCTCGCGCTGGGCGAAGCGCTCCCGGGCCTCCGCCTCGGCCCGCGCGGTGCGGACGGCGTCGGCCGCGCGGAGTCTGCGGGCGGTCTCCAGGGAGGTGAGGAGCACCAGCACGAGGGCACCGGAGCCGTACCAGGCCAGTGGTGCCCGTATGTCCGCCGGGGCGAGGAGCAGCGCCGTGGCCAGGGCGCCGGCCAGGACTCCCGGGGGGAGGAGCCAAGCCCGGCCGGGCGCGGGCGGCCGGGCTCTGGAAGTCGATCCTGCACGAACCATCGAGGGGTCCCTCAGCAGACTGGAATGAGCGGACTGGGGTGACGTGGTGCGAGGGCGGGCCCGTCGGTATCACGCCGTGCGGGCGTCCTTGCGCGGGCGCGTTCCGTCCGCGAGCACCACAGCGGTCATGACTCGCTGTGATCGCTTCGCAACACATTGGGGAGCATAGTCAGTTCGGGTTCACCATGTGACCGAGCGGGAATGGCTCCCCGCACCGGTCATTTGAGGTCTCGAAAGTGACCAACTGCCGCTCCGAAAATGCAATGAACCGATCACATAGCGACAGAGAGAGACCGGGGCCCCGATCGCCCGAACGCACGGCCGTTTCTCCGGGGGCGTGCGGATCCGCACTCCGGAGCGCGGGGTTCCGGACGCGCGGGGTGGCGTCCGGGCCGTCCATACCGCCATCCGGCCAATCAATGGCGGAGAATCGCCGTCCGTGCCACGCCTTCGCTCACTGTCGGGCGTGCGGCGGATTGGCCGAACTTGCCGTAGACCAATTAGATGCCTGAGGCATGTAGTGGAGACGGCACCACGTCAGAGTCACCGATGCGCACCGAGCGAGGCCTCCCATGACGAAAGCCGTCGCGTTCCCGCAGAACCGCACCTGCCCCTACCACCCCCCGACCGCCTACCCCCGCGCCGACGAGGAGAGCCCGCTGTCCCGGGTGACGCTCTGGGACGGCCGCTCCGTGTGGCTGGTCACCGGTCACAGCGCCGCCCGCGCCCTCCTGGCGGACCCCCGGCTCTCCAGCGACTCCACCCGGCCCGGCTTCCCGCTGCCGACCGAGCGCGCCGAGACGGTGCGCCGCCGCCGTCGCGCGGCCCTGCTCGGCTGGGACGACCCCGAGCACAACACCCAGCGCCGGATGCTGATCCCGAGCTTCTCGCTGCGGCGCGCCGAGAACATGCGGCCCCGCATCCAGCAGACCGTGGACCGGCTGCTCGACGCCGTCGAGGCGCAGGGTCCGCCCGCCGAGCTGGTGAGCGCCTTCGCGCTGCCGGTGCCGTCGATCGTCATCTGCGAGCTGCTCGGCGTCCCGTACGAGGACCACGAGTTCTTCGAGGAGCAGTCCCGGCGGCTGCTGCGCGGGCCCACCGGCGAGGACACCACCGACGCCCTCGCCCGGCTGGAGGAGTACCTGGGCGATCTGATCGACCAGAAGCGGGCGAAGCCCGGCGACGGCGTCCTCGACGACCTCGTCTCGCTGGGCGGCGCGGACGGCGGGCCCGACCGCGACGAACTGGTGCAGCTCGCCTCGATCCTGCTGGTGGCCGGGCACGAGACCACGGCGAACATGATCTCGCTGGGCACGTACACCCTGCTGCGGCATCCCGGACGGATGGCCGAGCTCCGGGCCGATCCCTCGCTCCTGCCCACCGCCGTCGAGGAGTTGCTGCGGTTCCTGTCGATCGCCGACGGGCTGCTGCGGGTGGCCCGCGAGGACGTGGAGGTCGGGGGAACGGTCGTCCGCGCGGGCGAGGGCGTGGTGTTCTCGACCTCGGTCATCAACCGGGACGCCGCCGCCTACGCCGATCCCGACGCCCTCGACTGGGGGCGCTCGGCCCGCCATCACGTGGCGTTCGGCTTCGGCATCCACCAGTGCCTGGGGCAGAACCTGGCGCGGGCGGAGCTGGAGATCGCGCTGGGGACGCTGCTGCGGCGGCTGCCGGGGCTGCGGCTCGACGCGCCCGCCGAGGAGATCCCCTTCAAACCGGGGGACACGATCCAGGGGATGCTCGCGCTCCCCGTCACCTGGTGAGAGGAGCTCCCCGATGCGCGTCTCGATCGACGGCGGTCTCTGCATCGGCGCCGGGCAGTGCGCCCTGACGTCGCCCCAGTTCTTCACCCAGGACGACGAGGGGTTCGGCACGGTCCTGCCGGAACGGGAGGGCGGCGGGCCGGACCCCGACGACGCCCTGCTCGACGAGGCGGTCCGCGCCTGTCCGGTGCAGGCGATCACGCTGGATGAGGAGGAGGCCGAGGCCCCCGGGGCCTGATCCCGGCCGTTCTCCGTACCCGATCCCGGCCGTTCTCCCCGCCCGATCCCGGCCGTTCCCCGGAGTCTGATCCCGGCCGTTCTCCGGGTCCCGCCCCGCGCACCCCCGCGTGCGCGGGCGGGAGGAACGCCGTGCGCCGGGCGGAACCGCGCCCGTGGGCCGGGCGGGGCCGTGTCACACACGGGGCGGGGCCGCGCCGCACACGGGGCGGGCCGTCTCGTACGTGGGCGGGACCGGGCCCCGAACCGGCCGGAGCCTTCCGATGGTCCGTACCAACGGGCCGGACGAGGGCTCAGGAACCCTCCCTGAGCAGGAACTTCAGCATGGAATGAACAAGTGCGGACCTTCTTGGACGCATAGGGGAAACATAGGCCAAGCAAAGGGCGTCGATCCGGTCGATCGAGTTCCGTATTGATCAACAACGCATCTATAGTGCCGACATTGCGACTCCCTTCCCCGTGTGCCCGCTCCCCCGAGAGTCTGGTTGATGTCGGCGTCACCCACCCCCCTTCGCCCCGCCCTGATCACCTCGTCGCTGACGACCGCCGCGGGCGGTGCCATCGCCGCCGCCGCGGTCACCGCCGCGCCGCCGGGTGTCCGCACCGCCCTCGCCTGGATCGCCGCCTGCGGCGTCCTGCTGCTGTCGGCGGCGGCGTTCGCCGTCACCTGGTACGCGCGGACCTCACGCGCGCACGGCCGCCGCGCCGCCGGGCTCGCCGCCGAACTCTCCTCCTGGGAGACGTACGCGGCCCAGTCCAAGGCGTCCGCCGAACGCGAGACCACCGCACTCAAGGAACGGTTCGAGGCGGAGACCGCGCGGCTCGAACAGCGCCACCGGTCCGAGACCGCCGACGCGTCGGCCGCCCAGGCGGCCCGCCTGGAGGAACTCGTCCGGGCCCACACCGCCGAGACCACCGCGCTCGCCCGCGCACGGGCCGCCGACGCCGAAGGCGCCCGGCTCCGGCTGCGCCGCGCCGAGTCCGGCCGCTCCGCCGCCATGGCCGCGTCCGCCAACGCCGCCGGGCGTATGCAGGCCCTCGCCACCAGTATGCTCGCCGACCTGCGCGAGATGGAGCACCGTCATGCGGACGAGGACGTCCTCACCGACCTGCTCCACCTCGACCACCGCACCGCCCAGGCCGGTCGTCTCGCCGACTCCGTCGCCGTCCTCACCGGCGCCCGGTCCGGCCGCCGCTGGGCCCGTCCCATCGTCATGGAGTCGATCCTGCGCGGTGCCATGGGCCGGATCGGCGGCTACCAGCGCGTCCGTCTCCACTCCAGCAGCGACGCGGCCGTCGCCGGACACGCCGCCGAGGGCGTCATGCACGCCCTGGCCGAACTCATGGACAACGCGGCCAACTTCTCGCCGCCCACCGCCGAGGTCCATGTGTACGTGGAGGAGGTCCCGGCCGGTGTCATGATCGCCGTCGAGGACAGCGGCCTCGTCATGAGCGACGTCCAGCTCCGCCGTGCCGAGTCGGCCGTCGGAGCGGTCACCCAGGACCTGGCCGGTCTCTCCGGCACCCGGCTCGGCCTCGCCGTCGTCGGCCGACTGGCCCGCAAGCACGGCCTGACCGTGTCGTTCCGCCCCTCCGCGCGCGGCGGCACCGGCGCCCTCCTGATGCTCCCCCAGGAACTGATCAGCCGTGCCTCCGCCGAGACGCGGACCGCGCCGGAGGCCGCGGGGAACCCGGCCGACGCCCCGGAGACCCAGGCAAGCCCGGCCCCGGGCACCGCCCTGAGCACCGCCCCGGAGACCGCCGGGACCCCGGCACCGAGCAGCCGCACCGCCCCGGACCCGGCCGCGCCCGTCGTCCGGATACCCGCGCCGCGCACCGAGCCCGGCAGCACGCCCGACGCCGGTGCCGAGAACACCGGCGAGCACCCGCGCTTCGGCGAGAGCGGACTGCCGCAGCGCCGCCGCGGCCGGGCCCTCGCCGCCGCCCACCCCGAGGGGCCGGACGCCGCCCCGAAGCCGCGCAAGGCCGCGGCGCCCCGCACCGGCGCGGCGGCCGGGGCGGCCACCCGTTTCGGCAGCTTCCGTCAGGCGGTCCGCGCCGCCGCCCAGCCGGACGCCCCCACCGGGGGCGAGCGTGACGGCGCGGCGGAGACCGGCGACCGCCCGGAGAGCCCCGGCGCCCCCACCCCCGGTGACGGCCCCGGGACCGACGGCGTCTCCCCGGCCGGAGCCGCCCACCCGGCCGACGGCGACGAAGCCCCGGCCGCGCACGACACCCCGAACTCCCCGCACCCGGAAGGCACCTCCCGATGACCGGCACCACCACCGACGAGAAGCTCAGCTGGCTCCTGGAGGGCCTGCTGGAACGCACCCCGGGCACCCGTCACGCCCTGGTGCTCTCCCGAGACGGCCTGAAGCTCTGCCGTACCGCCGAGCTCTCCGTCGACCAGGCGGACCAGCTCGCCGCCATCGCGGCGGGCATCCAGAGCCTGTCGCACGGTGCCTCCGTGGAGTTCGGCGACGGCACCGGCGGGGTCCGCTCCGCGATGGCCGAGTTCTACGGCGGCATCCTGTTCATCGTCGAGGCGGGCGAGGGCGCCCATCTCGCGCTGGTCGCCGACGAGGACGCCGACGCCGGACTCGTCGGCCACAACATGTCCGAACTCGTCGAACAGCTCGGCGAGCACCTGGTGGCAAGGCCCCGGGGATGAGCCGCGGCAGGCCGGGCAGGGACGACTCCCCCGACCGGCTCTACACCCTCACCGGCGGCCGGAGCAGGACCGGTTCGGACTCCTTCGACCTGGTGACCCTGGTGGTCTCCGAGAGCGATCCGGCGCCCGGTATGCAGTCCGAGCACGCCGCGATACTCCGCATGTGCCGCTTCCCCACCGCCGTGGTGGAAGTGGCCGCCGAGCTCGGACTGCCCGTGTCGATCACCCGGATCCTCCTGGCAGACCTGCACGACACCGGCCGTATCCACGTGCGGCACCCCCGCTCGTCGTACCGCCTTCCCGATCACGACATCCTGGAGCAGGTGCTCGTTGGACTCCGTAACCTCTGAACAGCGCCAGACCCTGCACAGCACCGCCGACAACGGACTGAAGATCGTCGTCGTCGGTGGATTCGGCGTCGGCAAGACCACCCTGGTCCGCTCGGTCAGCGAGATCCGTCCGCTGAACACCGAGGAGACCATGACCCAGGCGGGCGAGGCCGTCGACGACACCGTCGG
Source organism: Streptomyces sp. NPDC059247 (assembly GCF_042754005.1). Lineage (NCBI taxonomy): Bacteria > Bacillati > Actinomycetota > Actinomycetes > Kitasatosporales > Streptomycetaceae > Streptomyces > Streptomyces sp. NPDC059247. Next base: position 34,247 of record NZ_JBHYZW010000013.1, on the reverse strand, counting down.
CGTGGCCGCGAAGACGGCCACCACCGTCGCCTTCGACTTCGGCCGGATCTCGCTGGACGTCCGCAACATCCTCTATCTGTTCGGCGCGCCGGGACAGGAGCGGTTCTGGTTCCTGTGGGACCGGCTGTTCTCCGGCACCCTCGGCGCGGTCGTCCTCGTCGACACCCGTCGCCTCGCGGACTCCTGGTACGCGATCGACCGCCTGGAACACCACGGGACACCGTTCGTCGTCGCCTGCAACGACTTCGGCGGGAGCACCCACTCCCCCGACCAGATCCGCGAGGCCCTCGACCTCGCCGACGAGGTCCCGCTGGTCTTCTGCGACGCCCGCTCCCGCGAGTCCAGCAAGCAGGTCCTCATCGCGCTCGTCGAGCACCTGCGCACCGTCGTCGCCTCGACCCCCCGGCCGACGTCCCCGCCGATACCGGAGCCCGCCCCGTGACCCATCCCGAGCCCCCGCCCGTCCCCCTGGGCGGACCCCGGTTCCAGACCGACCCCGCCGAGCTGTACCGGCAGATCCGGCGTGACCACGGAGCGGTCGCCCCGGTCGTCCTGGACGGCGACGTGCCCGCCTGGCTGGTCCTCGGCTACCGCGAACTGCACCAGGTCACCAGCGACCCGGTGCTCTTCTCCCGCGACTCCGACCTGTGGAACCAGTGGGACGCCATCCCTGCGGACTGGCCGCTGCTCCCCATGATCGGCCGCAAGCAGCGGTCCATCCTCTACACCGTGGGCGAACGGCACCGCGAGCGGGCCGCCGTCATCTCCGGCGCGCTGGAGGCGATCGACCCGTTCGTCCTGCGCGAGCGCGCCGAACGGTTCGCCGACGAACTGATCGACGGGCTCTGCGGGAAGGGCTCGTGCGACATCGTCGCCGAGTACGCGACGCTCCTCCCGGTCCGGGTCCTCGCCAGCGTCTACGGCTTCTCCGACGAGCAGGGTCCCGGACTCGTCACCGCCCTCAACGACATGATCAACGGCCAGGAGGGGGCCCTGGAGGGCCAGCGCCACCTGGGCGAGTCGATGTTCGCGCTGCTCGCCGCCAAGGCGGCGGAGCCGAGCGACGACGTGGCCTCCCGGATGATCGGCAACACCGCCGGGTTCGACACCGAGGAGGTCGCCCAGGACCTCATGGTGATGATGGCCGCCGGGCACCAGCCCACCGCCGACTGGATCGGCAACTCGCTGCGCCTGATGCTCACCGACGACCGGTTCGCCGCCTCGCTCTCCGGCGGCCGGCACAGCGTCGGCGAGGCGATGAACGAGGTCCTGTGGGAGGACACCCCCACCCAGAACGTGGCGGGCCGCTGGGCCTCCCGCGACACCCACCTCGGCGGGCGCCGGATCGGCCGCGGCGACCTGCTGCTCCTGGGCCTGGCCGCCGCCAACTCCGACCCGCACGTGCGCGCCGACGCCGGGGCGCTCACCGGCGGCAACAACGCCTATCTGTCCTTCGGACACGGCGAGCACCGCTGCCCGTTCCCCGCCCAGGAGGTGGCCGAGACCATCGCCCGGACGGGGATCGAGGTGCTGCTCGACCGGCTGCCGGACGTGGACCTCGCCGTCCCGGCGGACGCCCTGTCCCGCCGCCCCTCCCCCTGGCTGCGCGGTCTGACCGCGCTCCCCGTGACGTACACCCCGACCCCCGCGCTTGGAGCCATCGGATGAGCTGCCCGTACGATCCCACCGCCGCGCCCGGCGACGAGGTCATCACCCTGGACCCGTTCGTCACCGACCTGGACGGCGAGGGCGCCCGGCTGCGCGCGGCCGGGCCGCTGGCCCGTGTGGTGCTGCCGGGCGGGGTGCCCTGCTGGGCCGTCACCCGTCACGCCGAGGCGCGCAAGCTGCTCACGGACTCCCGGCTCGTCAAGGACATCGAGGTCTGGGGTGCCTGGCAGCGCGGTGAGATCCCGCTGGACTGGCCGCTGATCGGCCTGGCCAACCCGGGCCGGTCCATGCTGACGGTGGACGGCGAGGAGCACCGGCGGCTGCGGAGCCTGGTGGCGCAGGCGCTGACCGCGCGCCGGGTGGAGCGGCTGCGCGCCGGGATCGAGGCGCTGACGACCGGGATGCTGGACCGGCTCGCGGAGCGTCCGGCGGGCGAGGTCGTGGACCTGAAGGCGGAGTTCGCGTACCCGCTGCCGATGAACGTGGTCGGCGAGCTGATGGGCGTGGACGCGGCCGACCACCCCCGGATGAAGGCGCTGTTCGAGAAGTTCTTCTCGACGCAGACGCCGCCGGAGGAGGTGCCGGGGATGATGGCGGACCTCGGCACGCTCTTCGCCGGGATCGTGGCGGACAAGAAGGAGCGGCCGGGCGACGATCTGACGAGCGCGCTGATCGAGGCGTCGGAGGACGGCGACCGGCTCACCACGGAGGAGATCACCAACACCCTCCAGCTGATGGTGGCGGCCGGTCACGAGACGACCATCGGTCTGATCGTGAACGCGGTCGTCGCCCTGGAGACCCACCCCGAGCAGCGGGAGCGGGTGCTCGCCGGCGAGGTGCCGTGGGAGGACGTCATCGAGGAGACGCTGCGCTGGGCGACGCCGACCTCGCACGTGCTGATCCGGTTCGCCGCCGAGGACATCGAGGTGGGCGACCGGGTGCTGCCGAAGGGCGAGGCGATCATCGTCTCGCACGGCGCGATCGGCCGGGACGAGCGGCAGCACGGCCCGACGGCGGGCGACTTCGACGTCACCCGGACGCCCAACCGGCACATCTCCTTCGGACACGGCCCGCACGTCTGCCCCGGTGCGGCGCTGTCCCGTCTGGAGGCGTCGGTGGCGCTGCCCGCGCTCTACGCGCGTTTCCCCGGTCTGCGGCTCGCCGTGCCGCGCGAGGAGCTGCGGAACAAGCCGGTCGTCACCCAGAACGACCTGTTCGACCTGCCGGTCCTGCTGGGCTGACGGTCCCGGGAGCGCCGCCCCCGGAGTCATACGGCGGCGGGGTGGGTGTCACCGGCCGGGTCCCTTCCCGGCCGGTGGCGCTCACTCCTCCGGTCCGAGGACCACGATCTGGTCGTCCGGGTACCAGTGACGGACCAGGGACTTCGGCGGATTGACGCGTACGCCGTGGGCGAGGCCGCGGGTGCGGTAGCCGAGGGCGCACTCCCCCCGGCGGGCGACCGCCTCGGCGACGGTCGCGAAGGAGAACTCCCGGCCGGTGACGACATAGGCGTCCGCCGGACGGACGTGGAGGGCGTTGTCGCCCTCGCCGAGCAGTTCCCTGAAGACCGGGGCCAGTCGCGGGTTCTGGGAGATCTGTGTCATCAGGAGCCCGATCAGTCTGCCGCTGACGACGTAGTCGGCCCCGGGGGCGAGGGGGGCGATGCGCCGGTTGCGGTCGTCGGCCATCTCCGTGACGACCGGCACGTGCCGGAGGCCGCCCGTCCTCCGCTCCCCGGGCTCCCCGGTCCGCTCCCGCGCGCGCAGATGGAGCAGGGTGACGAGGGTCCGGTCGTCCGGGTCGTCGTGGCCGGGGCGGGGTTCGGGGGCGAGGACGATCACGGCGTCGTACCCGGTGAGGTCCAGGGCGTCCGTGACGGTCCCCGAGGTCGGGTCGCCGGGCCGGTGGTGGACGGAGAGCCCCGGGCCTACGGTCCCGGCGAGGTCCCCGACCCCGGAGGCGGCGCACGGTTCGGCCACCACGTCGAGACGGGAGCCGGGCGGGGCGTGCCGGGCGAGGCGGGTGGCGATCCGGTGGGCGCGGCGGTTCCACCCGAGCAGCAGGAAGCGTTCGGGACGACGGCCCGCCGGGGCGGGCACGGGGACGGGGGCGGGCACGCCGACGCGCACCGCCGCCGGGTCGTACGGGGAGGGCACGGAGTCCCCGGTACGGATCGCCACCGGGTCGTACGGAGCGGACTCGGCGTCTCCGGTACCGATCGCCGCCGGGTCGTACGGAGCCGGGTCGGGGTCCTGCGTGAGGATCGCCGTCGGGTCGTACGGGGCGGGGGCGGGTGTCCAGTACGTGGTGTCGTCGTCCTCGGCGAGGACGATCAGCGCGTCGCCGTCCAGGAGCGGGGTGCGGCCGGGCGGGTTGAGGGCGACCGTGCCGTCGGCGCGGGCGATGCCGACGACGGCCGACACCGGGGAGAGCGCGGCGGCCTCGCGGAAGCTCAGGCCGGGCGGTCCCGGTTCCCGCGCGGTGTGAAACTCGTGTCCGGCGAAGTCGAGCAACTCCTCGTAGACGAGGGAGAGTCCGGGCTGCCGGGCGCACTGGGCGAGGAGCCGCGCGGAGATGTCGTCCGCGTCCAGGACGACGGTACGGGCGCCGCCCGCGAGCCGAGCGGCGCCGAGGTACCGGTCGCCCCGTACGGCGGCGACGACGCGCACCGGGTGGTCCTCGCCGACGGTCGCCGTGAGGGAGAGCAGGGTCTTGACGACCTCGGCGTCGTCGCCGGGGCTGTCCCGGGGCAGGACGAGGACGCACTCGGCGGTGGCCGGGCTGACCCGGTCCAGTGCGACGGGGTCGGTGGGACGGCCGTTGCGGCAGAGGAGCCGGGTGCGGCCGGTGAAGCCGAGGGTGGCGCGGAACTCCTCCTCCATCTCGGCCTTGGGGCGGTCGGCGAGCACCGCGATGACGCCCCGGCGCCGGTGGGCGTGGGCGGTGACGAGTTCGCGGACGACGGTCGGGATCTGCTCGGACCAGCCGAGGACGACGGTGTGGCCGCTCTCCACGACCCGGGCGTGGCCCCGGTCGAGCGCGAGGAGCCGTTCGGTGATCCCGGTGGTGATGAGGCTGACCAGGGTGGAGACGTAGAAGAGCGCGATGAGCGCGAGGACCACGGTGAGGGCGACGCGGAGCGGGGGGCCGACCTCGCCGCCCAGCCGGAGGGTCTGTCCGGTGTTCCGCCAGACCGCCGCGACCCGGCTGCCGAAGGTGGCGGGGGTCCGGTGGTCGGTCCAGACGAGCAGGGCGCTGACGGGGACCACGAGGGCGAGGCAGGCGAGGGCGAGCCAGCCGACGAGCGCGGGGGTCCCCCGGGTGAGCGTGCTGTCGAACCAGTAGCGGAGCCGGGCTTCGACGTGGCCGCGCGGGGCGGGGCGTTCCGGGGGCGCGGCCGGGTCCCGGTCCGGGCGTCCCCCGGTCGGCGGTGCGGCGCTCCGCTGGGCGGGGACGACCTTGTTGCCTTGTCTGCGCACGTCAGCAGGGTGGCGCCCCGTCCCGGTCCGGCGAAAGCGCCATCGGGGCACATTCATCCCTTCGGATCACCGGACGAGGGACCGGGGGACGGCCCGGTCAGGCGTGCGAGCGGGGTGGTCCGGGGGCTGGCACGAAGGACTGAACGGTGGTTCACTCCTTGATGTGGCCTACCGCAAGACACCCGCCGAGCTCGAACGGCTCCGGGCCGCCCGTGAGCGTCTGGTCGCCCAGGCCACCGAAGTCGTGGCCGGGGCGGGCTGGGCGGGCGCCTCGGTGACCGCGGTCGCCGAGGCGGCGGGCATCGCCGCCGGTTCCGTCTACCAGCACTTCCCCTCCAAGGCGGCCCTCGCCGTGGAGGTGTTCCGGCGCGCCTCCGGCCGTGAGGCCGAGGTGCTGGGCGAGGTGCTGCGGGGCGAGGGCGATCCGGTCGAGCGACTGGCCCGCGGCGTCCGGGTGTTCGCCCAGCGCGCCCTGGAACGCCCCGGTCTCGCCTACGCCCTGCTCGCGGCACCGGCCGAACCGGCGCTCGGCGCCGAGCGGCTGGAGTTCCGCCGCCGCTATCGCGCGCTCTTCGCCGAAGTGGTCCGCGAGGGCGTGGCCGCCGGGCTGCTGCCCCCGCAGGACCCGCACATCACGGCCGCCGCGCTGACCGGCGCCGTGGGCGAGGTCCTCGTGGACCCGCTCGGCGCGGTCGGCGAGGCGCCCGGCGCCCCGCCCGGCCTCGCCCCGCCCGGCCTCGGCGCGCCCGTCACCCCGCCCGGCCCCACCACCGACCGCCCCACCGCCGACGGCCCGACCCCCGGCCGCTCCACCACCCACGGCCGCACGACCGGCGGCCCCTCCGGCCACGGCGCCGCCACCGGCGCGGCCCTCGACACGCTCCTCGCCGAACTCACCGCCCTCGCCCTGCGCTGCGCCGGTGCCCGCCCCGTCCCACCGCGCCCGTCGAACCAGGAGGACCCGTCATGACCGCGACCACCGGCACACCCCCGCCGCGCAGCGAGCCCACCGCGCGCACCCATGACGTCACCAACCAGGTCCCGCCGCTCGTCGGACACGACGTCGCCGACGACGCCGTCCTCCTGGAGGGCGTGCGCCGCGAGGGCGCCGGCTGGTGTCTGGACGACCTGCACCGGATCGGCCGCCGTACGGGCTCCGAGGAGGTCCAGCGGTGGGCGGAGGAGGCCAACCGGCACGAGCCGGAGCTGCGCACCCACGACCGGTACGGCAACCGGGTCGACGAGATCGACTTCCATCCCGCATACCACTCCCTGATGCGGGAGGCGATCGGCGAGGGCCTCGGCGGCGCCGCCTGGGCCGACCCCCGGCCCGGTGCCCATGTGGCCCGTGCCGCCGGGTTCATGGTGTGGAGCACCGCCGAGGCGGGCCACGGCTGCCCGGTGTCGATGACGTACGCCGCCGTCCCCGCCCTGCGGGCCGCGCCCGCGCTCGCGAAGCTGTACGAGCCGCTGCTGACCAGCCGGGTGTACGACCCCGGGCTGCGCGCCCCGGCGAGGAAGCGGGGGCTGCTCGCCGGGATGGGCATGACGGAGAAGCAGGGCGGCACCGATGTCCGTACCAACAGCACCACGGCGGTGGAGGCGGCGGACGGCACGTGGCGGCTGCGCGGCCACAAGTGGTTCACCAGCGCCCCGATGAACGACCTCTTCCTCGTACTGGCGCAGGCGCCGGGCGGTCTGTCCTGCTTCCTGGTCCCCCGGGTGCTGCCCGACGGCTCCCGCAACACCTTCCGCGTCCAGCGGCTGAAGGACAAGCTGGGCAACCGCAGCAACGCCAGCGGCGAGCCGGAGTTCGACGACACCGTGGCCTGGGCGGTCGGGGCCGAGGGCCAGGGCGTGCGGACCATCATCGACATGGTGACGATGACCCGGCTCGACTGCGTCCTCGGTTCCGCGTCCGGCACCCGCGCGGCGCTCGCGCAGGCCGCGCACCACATCCGGCACCGCGAGGTGTTCGGCGCCCGGCTCGTCGACCAGCCGCTGATGCGCAATGTCATCGCGGACCTGGGCGTCGAGTCCGAGGCGGCGACCACGCTGGCCCTGCGGCTCGCCGGGGCCGCCGACCGGGCCCAGCGGGGCGACGAGGGCGAGCGGGCCTTCCTGCGGCTCGCCACCGCCGTCGGCAAGTACTGGGTGTGCAAGCGTCAGCCTCCCGCCGTCGCCGAGGCGCTCGAATGTCTCGGCGGCAACGGCTACGACGAGGCCTCCGGGATGCCCCGCCTCTACCGCGAGGCCCCGCTGAACGGCATCTGGGAGGGTTCGGGCAATGTCAACGCCCTCGACGTGCTGCGGGCGCTGGCCCGTGAGCCGGAGTCCCTGGAGGCCTTCCGCGCGGAGGTCGGGGCCGCCTCGGGCGGTGACGCCCGGCTGGACGCGGCCTGGCGCGAGCTGCGCGGCGAACTGGTCCTCACCGAGGACGCCCAGCTGCGCGCCCGCCGTGTGGTGGAGCGGCTGGCGCTCGTCCTCCAGGGCGCGCTGCTGGTGCGGCACGCGCCGCACGCGGTGGCCGACGCGTTCTGCGCCTCCCGGCTGGCCGGTGACCGGGGTCTGGCGTTCGGCACCCTGTCCCCGGGCACGGACTTCGCGGGCGTGATCGCCCGGCTGCCGGGGGCCACGGGCTGAAACGGAGGCGGGGCCCTCCCCCGGAAGGGAGGGCCCCGCGTCAGGGCTGGTCACCGGAAGGTGCTCAGAAGCGGTCCTGCGGGATCGGCAGGACCGGGGCGACGGGCGCCCTCAGGTCGTTCCTGACCGGCTGCGGCACCGTCCGGCAGGTGACGTCCGAGGCGGGCAGCCGACCGGTCGTCAGATAGGACGTGGCGTACGCGTCGGCACAGGACTTGGTGCCGTAGACGCCGTGTCCCTGGCCGTCGAGGACGGTGGCCATCCGGGCGCCCTTCATGACCCGGCGCAGGCCCTGCCCGCTGACCAGCGGGGTCTGGGAGTCCCACTCGTTCTGCAGGATGAGCGCGCCGACCTTGTTGTCGACCTTGGTGGCGGGCTCGGCGCCCTGCTGCCAGAACGCGCACGGCATGATGTTGGACACGAAGTCGCCGTACAGCGGGTACCTGGCCTTGTCGCGGATCGCGTCCCGGCGGTACTGCTCCGGGTCGCGCGGCCAGGCGCGGGTGTCGGCGCAGACCACGGACCAGAACGAGGCGTACATGTTGTCCTCGGGCACGGTGACCGCGTACGCCGAGGCGGCCCGCGCGGGAGCCGCCGCCGGGCGCAGCGGGGCCGTCACGGGGGTGCCCTTCTCCGCCGCCCGCTTCAGCTGCATGACCAGGTCGGCGGCCCACTCGGGGCTGAAGAACGCGGCCCGCATGGAGCGGATGTCGTCGCCGTTCAGCAGGGTGCCCTCGACGTCGATCGGCTCGCGGTCGGCGCGGGCGACGAGGTCCCAGAAGGTCTGGCGGACGGCGGCGGGGGTGGCGCCGAGCCCGTACGTGGTGTGGCGCTCGGCGGTCCAGCCGGTCCAGCGGGTGAACGCGGGCTCCGCGCCCTCGGCCCACACCTGGATCATGCCGCGCCAGATCCGCGCGGGGTCGACCGCGCTGTCGAGCACGAACCGGTCGGCCCGCCGCGGGAACAGCTGCGTGTAGACGGCGCCCAGGTAGGTGCCGTACGAGTACCCCAGGTACGAGATCTTCTTCTCGCCGAGCACCGCGCGGATCACGTCCATGTCGCGGGCGGTGTTGCGGGTGGTGAGGTGGGGCAGGACGGCGCCGCTCTTCGCCCGGCACTTCTCCGCCACGGTCCGCGCCCAGGCGACGTCCGCGGCGAACTTCTCGGCCTTGTACGGGCGCTGCCAGTTCCCCTCCTCGGCGGTGAGGCCGCAGCTCACGGGGGAGCTCTGGGCGACGCCCCGGGGGTCGAAGCCGATGAGGTCGTACTGCTTCTTGACCGAGTCGGGCAGCTCGGAGCCCATGTACAGGGGCATGTCGAGCCCGGAGCCGCCGGGGCCGCCGGGGTTCAGGAGCAGCACGCCGCGCCGGTCCCGGGCGCTGGTCGCCTTGACCCGGGAGATCGCGATGTCGAGGGTCCTGCCGTTCGGCCGGGTGTAGTCGAGCGGCACCTTGATCGTGGCGCACTGGTAGGCGGCGGGGTCCTGGGGGTTGCAGCGCTTCCAGCGCGGCTTCTGCCCCGTGAAGTCGGCCAGGGACGCGGCGGCGGCGGTCCTCGGAGAGATCGTGGCGGCCGGGGCGTTCGCGGAGGCGACAGCGGGCGTGAGCGCGGGTACGAGCGCGGCGACGGCGCTGATGGCCACGACGGATGCTATTCGTCTGCTTCGCACAGTGGGTCAGATCCTTGCGACGGACGGATGGATCGGTCCCGCACACTTTTTCGTATCCGGTGGTGGGAGGTAATCCCCCGGCGGTCCTCCTTCCTCTCCGACCAGAGGAGTAGACCAGGTCCGGGGGAATGGTCCCCGAGACGGAGAACCCAACTGGCCCGATCCTCATCGGGGTTGACGGACGGTCCGCCGGGGAGGGCGGACACCGGGCGGTCCCGCTCCCGCGCCCGCGCCGTTCTCCCGGGCGCCGTTCGGGGGACGCCGGGCGCGATGATCCATGTCACTTCACCGGAACCTTCAGACGGCCCTCGGGCAGCCCGTAGCGTGACGGAACGAGCCGGCCGCCCGCCGGACGCGACACGGGAACGACCAGCCGTACGCGCCCGCGCGGAGGTGTCGCCGACACCGTGGGGCTCGTCACCGGCAGGGTGAAGGGATCAGAAATGTTCCGCAAAGTGCTGGTAGCCAACCGCGGCGAGATCGCGATTCGCGCGTTCCGCGCGGGCTACGAACTGGGGGCGCGCACCGTCGCCGTCTTCCCCCACGAGGACCGCAACTCGCTGCACCGGCTGAAGGCCGACGAGGCGTACGAGATCGGGGAGCAGGGCCACCCGGTGCGGGCCTACCTCTCCGTCGAGGAGATCATCGGGGCGGCCCGCCGGGCGGGCGCCGACGCGGTCTACCCCGGCTACGGCTTCCTGTCCGAGAACCCGGAACTCGCCCGCGCCTGCGAGGCGGCGGGCATCACGTTCGTGGGCCCGTCCGTGGAGACCCTGGAGCTGACCGGGAACAAGGCGCGGGCCGTGGCCGCCGCCCGGGAGGCGGGCGTCCCCGTGCTCGGCTCCTCGGCGCCCTCCACAGACGTGGACGAACTGGTCGCCGCCGCCGGGGACATCGGCTTCCCCCTCTTCGTCAAGGCCGTCGCGGGCGGCGGCGGGCGCGGGATGCGCCGGGTGGCGGACCCTGCCGCGCTGCGCGAGGCCGTCGAGGCGGCGGCCCGCGAGGCCGAGTCCGCCTTCGGAGACGCCACCGTCTTCCTGGAGAGGGCGGTGGTCGACCCCCGGCACATCGAGGTGCAGATCCTCGCCGACGGCCGGGGCGACGTCATCCACCTGTACGAGCGGGACTGCTCGGTCCAGCGCCGTCACCAGAAGGTCGTCGAACTCGCGCCCGCCCCGAACCTGGACCCGGAGCTGCGGCAGCGGATCTGCGACGACGCCGTACGGTTCGCCCGCCGCATCGGCTACCGCAACGCGGGCACCGTCGAGTTCCTCCTCGACCCCGAGGGCCGTCACGTCTTCATCGAGATGAACCCGCGCATCCAGGTCGAGCACACGGTCACCGAGGAGGTCACCGACATCGACCTGGTGCAGTCGCAGCTGCGCATCGCCGCCGGGGAGACCCTCGCCGACCTCGGCCTGACCCAGGAGTCCGTCGTCCTGCGCGGCGCCGCGCTCCAGTGCCGGATCACCACCGAGGACCCGGCCAACGGCTTCCGCCCGGACACCGGCATGATCAGCGCCTACCGCTCCCCCGGCGGCTCGGGCATCCGCCTCGACGGCGGCACCACCCACGCCGGTACGGAGGTCAGCGCCCACTTCGACTCGATGCTGGTCAAACTCACCTGCCGGGGAAGGGACTTCGAGTCAGCCGTCGGCCGGGCGCGGCGGGCCGTGGCAGAGTTCCGCATCAGGGGCGTGTCCACGAACATCCCCTTCCTCCAGGCCGTCCTCGACGACCCGGACTTCCGTGCCGGACGGGTCACCACCTCGTTCATCGAGCGGCGACCGCACCTGCTCACCGCGCGCCACTCGGCCGACCGGGGCACGAAGCTGCTCACGTACCTCGCGGACGTCACCGTGAACAAGCCGCACGGCCCCCGGCCCGAACTGATCGCGCCCACCGAGAAGCTGCCCCCGCTGCCCCCGGGCGAGCCCCCGGCCGGTTCCCGGCAGCGCCTCGCCGAGCTGGGCCCCGAGGGCTTCGCGCGGGACCTGCGCGAGTCGCCGACGCTGGGCGTCACCGACACCACCTTCCGCGACGCCCACCAGTCGCTCCTGGCCACCCGGGTGCGCACCAAGGACCTGCTGGCCGTCGCCCCGACCGTGGCGCGCACCCTGCCGGGACTGCTGTCCCTGGAGTGCTGGGGCGGCGCCACCTACGACGTCGCCCTGAGGTTCCTCGCGGAGGACCCCTGGGAGCGGCTCGCCGCCCTGCGCGAGGCCGTGCCGAACATCTGCCTGCAGATGCTGCTGCGGGGCCGCAACACCGTCGGCTACACCCCCTATCCGACCGAGGTGACCGACGCCTTCGTGCAGGAGGCCGCCACCACCGGCATCGACGTCTTCCGCGTCTTCGACGCGCTGAACGACGTCCGGCAGATGCGGCCCGCCATCGACGCCGTACGGGCGACGGGGACGGCGGTCGCCGAGGTCGCGCTCTGCTACACGGCCGATCTGTCCGACCCGGCGGAGCGGCTCTACACCCTGGACTACTATCTGCGGCTGGCCGAGGAGATCGTCGCCGCCGGTGCCCACGTCCTGGCGGTCAAGGACATGGCCGGGCTGCTGCGCGCGCCCGCCGCCGCCACCCTGGTCTCCGCGCTGCGGCGGGAGTTCGACCTGCCGGTGCACCTGCACACCCATGACACCGCGGGCGGCCAGCTCGCCACCTACCTCGCGGCGGTCCAGGCGGGGGCGGACGCGGTGGACGGCGCGGTGGCGTCCATGGCCGGGACCACCTCGCAGCCCTCGCTGTCCGCGATCGTCGCCGCCACCGACCACTCCGCGCGGCCCACCGGCCTCGGGCTGCGGGCGGTCGGCGACCTGGAGCCGTACTGGGAGAGCGTCCGCAAGGTCTACGCCCCGTTCGAGGCGGGCCTCGGCTCGCCGACCGGGCGGGTGTACCACCACGAGATCCCCGGCGGGCAGCTCTCCAACCTGCGCACCCAGGCCGTCGCCCTCGGGCTCGGCGACCGCTTCGAGGACATCGAGGCGACGTACGCCGCCGCCGACCGGATGCTGGGCAGGCTGGTGAAGGTCACGCCGTCGTCGAAGGTCGTCGGCGACCTGGCACTGCACCTCGTCGGCGCCGGGGTGGCGCCCGAGGACTTCGAGGCGGCGCCGAACCGCTACGACGTCCCCGACTCGGTCGTCGGCTTCCTCCACGGCGAGCTGGGCACCCCGCCCGGCGGCTGGCCCGAGCCGTTCCGCACCAGGGCGCTGGAGGGCCGCGCCGGGCCCAGGCCGGTGCGCGAGCTGACCCCGGAGGACCGCGAGGGACTGGACAAGGACCGGCGGACGACGCTGAACCGGCTGCTCTTCCCCGGCCCGGCGAAGGAGTTCGAGGCGCACCGGCAGGCGTACGGCGACACCAGTGTGCTCGACAGCAAGGACTTCTTCTACGGGCTGCGCCCCGGGAAGGAGTACGCCGTCGACTTCGGGCCCGGCGTGCGGCTGCTCATCGAGCTGGAGGCGGTGGGCGAGGCCGACGAGCGCGGGATGCGCACGGTCCTGTCCACCCTGAACGGGCAGTTGCGGCCGATCCAGGTACGGGACCGGGCCGCGGCGGCGGACCTCCCGGCGACCGAGAAGGCCGACCGGTCGGACCCGGGGCACGTGGCCGCGCCGTTCGCGGGCGTGGTCACCCTGACGGTCGCCGAGGGCGACGAGGTCGGGGCCGGTACGACGGTGGCCACGATCGAGGCGATGAAGATGGAGGCCTCGATCACGGCCGTGCGGGGCGGCCGGGTGTCCCGGCTGGCCGTCACCCGGGTCCAGCAGGTGGAGGGCGGCGACCTGCTCGTCGAGATCGTCTGAACCCCGGGGCGCCCGGAGCCCCGTGCTCCGGGCGCCCCGGCGGTCACCGTGCGATCAGCTCGGCCGCCCGCTCGGCGATCATGACGGTGGGGGCCTGGGGGTGGCCCCGGACGAGGGACGGCATGACGGAGGCGTCCGCCACCCGCAGCCCCCGGAGGTGGTGGACGCGCAGTTCGGGGTCGACGACCGTGGAGTCGTCGGTGCCCATCCGGCAGGTGCCGACCGGGTGGAAGGTCGTGTCCGCGGTACGCCGGATGTGGGCGGTGAGGGTCTCGTCGTCGGCGAGGTCGGGCCCGGGTGCCCAGGGCGCGCCGATGTAGGGCGCGAGGGACGGGGCTTCGAGGATGTGCCGGGCGGCCCGTACGCCCCTGATGAGGGTGGCGAGGTCCGCGCCCGCGGGGTCGGTGAGGTAGCCGGGGTCGATCGCGGGAGGGACGGTGGGGTCGGCGGAGGTCGCCCGGAGGGTTCCCCGGCTGTGGGGCCGCAGCAGGACGACGGCGAGGGAGGTGCCGTGTTCGGTCGAGGGTTCGGCGTCGCGGCTGAGGTAGGGGGCGGGGATGTGGCCGAGTTCGATGTCGGGTGCGGAGAGGTCCGGGCGGGTGCGGACGAAGCACAGGGCCTCGCCGATGTTGGAGGTGAGGGGGCCCCTGCGGCGCAGCAGGTAGGCGGCGAGGGCCCGGGGCGACTGGGCGGCGGCCAGCGTGACGGGTTGGGGGCAGCGGGAGACCAGCATGACGGAGAGGTGGTCCTGGAGGTTGCGGCCGACGCCGGGGAGGGGGACGCGCGGGGTGATGCCCGCCTCGGTGAGGGCCTCGGGGTCGCCGATCCCGGAGAGCTGGAGCAGGTGGGGGCTGCCGACGGCCCCGGCGGTGAGGACGACTTCGCGGCGCGCGGTCACGTGCAGTTCCCCGCCCCGCCGGTCGGTCGCGGTGACTCCGGTGACCCGGTCGCCGTCCAGGGTGAGGCGGTGGACCAGGACCCGGGTGAGGATCTTGAGGTTGGGGCGGCGGCGGGCGGGGCGCAGATAGGCGTCGGCGCAGCTGAACCGGCGGCCCGTGTGCTGGGTGACCGGGCTGGGGCCGTAGCCCGTGTTGTCGGCGGCGTTGGTCTCGGGGAGCCGGGTGTGGCCCGCTTCCCCGCAGGCCCGCAGGAAGGCGGTGGTGGTGGGGTTGGGCGAGCGGAGTTCCTCGATCCACAGGGCTCCGGTGTCGCCGTAGGCGCGGTCGGAGTTGGTGCCGGACCGGCGTTCGGCGCGGTGGAAGTAGGGGAGCGTCTCCCGGTAGGACCAGGCGGGGCCCGCTTCGGCGGCCCAGGAGTCGTAGTCGTCCCGGTGGCCGCGGGCCCATACCTGCGCGTTGAGGAGGGAGCAGCCGCCGAGGCCCTTGCCGCGCGGCCAGTGCAGGGAGCGGCCGTCGAGTCCGGTCTGCGGGAGGGTGCGGTACTGCCAGTCGTAGCGGGTGCCGAAGAGCCGGGAGAAGGCGAGCGGGACGCGGATCGCGGGGTGCCGGTCGGGGCCGCCCCCTTCGAGCACGGCCACGGTGACCCCGGGGTCGGCCGAGAGGCGTTCGGCCAGGACGCATCCGGCCGTGCCTGCTCCGACCACCACGTAGTCGACGTCGAGGGTGGGCATGGCGGCTCCTGCACGACTCTGCCTCGGCGTGGCGAGGTCCGGGCGATGTCGACCGCATCCTAGGGGGCGGTACCGGCAGGGCGGGAAGGCGGTGAATGCGGTCCGGCGGGCGTGTCGGGGCGTGTCGGCACAGCGGATTGACGTTATGTCAGCGGCTGGATGACCCCTGGTCTCGTCCGGTTGACCCTGTCCGCCGTCGGGTCTGCCTCTTCGTCCGCCCACTCGTACGCACGTGACGGTGCTGGTCGTCGGGGCCAAGGGTTTCCCGGGCGCCGAGCCGGTACGCCGGACCGGGGCCCGCCGACCGGATCACGGCCCCGGCCTTCCGTTCCCGTCCGGGTGAGCCCGCCCGCCCGTCCTGGCACCTTCTCGACCCGCGTGATCGGGAACGCCCCGGCGCGGTTCGGGGACGCGGCGGGACCCGGCGCGGTGGTCAACGCCTCCAGCGGTGGGGCCGACTGGGCGTACGGCCGATCCGGCTGACCCGGCTGACCCGGCTGACCCGGCTGACCCGGCTGACCCGGCTGACCCGGCTGACCCGGCTGACCCGGCTGACCCGGCTGACCGCCGAGCGTGGCATCCGTCTGGTGCACATGTCGGGCGACGCGGTGTTCTCGGGGCGGGACGTACATACGTACGCATGGTGTGCCGAGGCGGATTCACCCGATCCGGTGATGCCGTACGGGGTGGCGAAGGCCATGGCCGAGACGGCGGTACGTGTCCCCACGCCGACGCGGTGACGGCCCGTAGCTCGTCGGCTCATCGGCGACGGCGGCTCCGCGCACCTGCGTCTCGCCCTGTCTGGGAACGCCGAGCGCGAAGAACGAAGAAGGCGGCTGCCCGTACGGGCGTCTCGTCCGTGAACTCGCCTCCGGAACCCGGGACGGCATCCCCTTCGCGGACGAGGTCCGCCGCCCGGTCCATGTCGCCGGTCCGGTATCCGCCCGCTGGGACCGGCGGTGTCCGGCGCGACCGGTGCCTTCCGCCTCGCGGGCGCCGACGCCGTCCCACCCGGTGGTCCTCGTCGCCCGCCGCGACGGCATCGATCCGGCGCGGCTGCTGCCCTCCGGCCGTCCGGCGGGTCCGGGGTGCCGGGCGCGCTGGACGCGCGTCTCGACGGCACCGCCACCCCGTGGTGGCCGAGCACCGGGCCCCATGGGCCCGGGAGTTCCTCACGAACGGCTGACGACGGGTTCGGGCCGGTCGTGGCACCCGCTCAGGCGCTGTAGCGCTCGGCACCGGCGGAACCGGTGTCGTGTTCGCGCCGGGCGGCCTCCAGGAGTCCGGCCCAGGACCCCACCGTGGGCCTGCGCTTGAGCAGGGCCCGGCGTTCGCGCTCGGTCATCCCGCCCCATACCCCGTGCTCGATCCGCCCGTCCAGCGCGTACGCGAGGCATTCGGCGCGCACGGGGCATCCCGTGCACACCGCCTTGGCCCGGTTCTGGGCCGCCCCCTCGACGAAGAGATCGTCCGCGCTCACCGCGCGGCACGACCCGGACGACATCCAGGTGCCTTCCACTCCGCTCCCCCTCCTCCGATGCGCCGTCCCCGACGGCGTCCGACAGAGCAGGCACGCTACGGAGGCACGTGCCACAGGTCCACTTCTCGCCCCGTACTTCGCCACATCGGGTGACACCTAGAGTCGATATCCGTCACCTCGGGAGGCGTGACATGGGATCAAAACCGATATCGGCGGACGAATTCGACACCCGATTCCCTCCCTCTCTCCCCCCGGCGCCCGGCGCCCTTGCCCGCCCTCCGGCCGTACGGACACCCAACTCCACCTGTACGACCGGGCAGAGCCGAACGGGGTCGAACAAGGGCCTTGAAAGACAGGGACGTTCGGGCGGGGACGCGCACGGACTACTCGGGACCGAGCGGGAGGCGAGCGGGGTCGGACGCGCCGGGCGGGGGGCCAAGAGGCGCTCATTGAAGGTCGACGGGCGTTCCGCCGATATGCGCGGGTATGACCTCCGCGCCTTCCACCCCGTCCGAGCGGCATCCGGACTCCCCCGCCCTGTCCGAGCGGCACGCCTCCTGGCTGGAACTGTTCTTCGACCTGATCGCGGTCGCCGGTGTCGCCCAGTTGGCCCATCTGCTGCACGGCAGCCCCGGCCGGGCGGACCTCGGGCTCTACTGCCTGCTGTACCTGGCGTTCTGGACGGCGTGGATGTGTTTCACGACCTACGGGAACGTCGCCGCCGAGAAGGTGCACACCCGGACCGTCCTGACCGGCATGTTCGGGCTCGCGGTGATGGCCGCCGCCGTCCCGGGGGTCCGGACGGACCACGCCACCGCCTTCGCGCTCGCCTATGTGATCGTCCGGGTGCTCGCCTCACGGGCGTGGCGGAGGCGCGGCGAGGTCGTCGCCGACTGGCCCGCGGCCCAGGTGACGGCGGGCGTCACCCCGTGGTTCGTGTCGGTGTGGGCCGGGGCACCGGCCCGCTACTGGCTGTGGGCCGCCGGACTCGCCGTCGACCTGGCCCTGACGTTCGCGCGGTCGCGGAGCCAGGTCCTCGCACGGGCCCAGAAGGACTGGGAGGAGCACGAGGGGGGCCGTGCCCGGGACGACGGCCGGATCCGGAACCGGACCCGGACCCGGACCGGGAAGCGGGACGGGGGTGAAGGCAGGGACGAGGCCGGAGGCGGGAGCCGGG
This sequence comes from Streptomyces sp. NPDC059247, assembly GCF_042754005.1. NCBI lineage: Bacteria > Bacillati > Actinomycetota > Actinomycetes > Kitasatosporales > Streptomycetaceae > Streptomyces > Streptomyces sp. NPDC059247. The sequence continues at coordinate 16,683 of NZ_JBHYZW010000013.1, read as the reverse complement.
AGCGGGGACACGACCGGGCGTCACGGCCGAGGCCGGTGGCCGCTCGTTTCGATCCGGGCCATCTGGACGAGCGGCTGGGCCTGTTCACGCTGATCGTGCTGGGCGAGGGCATCGCGCTGGGCGTGGAGGCGGCCTCGGAAGCGGAGTGGGACCGCGGGCTGTGCACGATGGCCGCGGGTTCCTTCGCCCTGCTCCTGTCGCTGTGGGCGCTCGCGGTGCGCCGCTCGTGCGGGGTGCCGCTGCTGGGCTTCGGGGTGCTGGCCCCGCGTTTCGCGCTGCCGTTGCACTGTGTCTCCACCGGTGCGCTCGCCGCCGTGGCGGCCTCGCTCGGCGGCGCCGTGGAGCACGCGGAGGGACGGCTGCCGCACGGGACGCGGTGGCTGCTGTGCGGCGGGATCGCGGTGTTCCTCGCGGTGGGTCTGCTCGCCGGGGTGGTGTCGGGCCGGGGCACCCGCTGGGCCCTGGCGGTCGGACTCCCCATGGTCGTGGTCCCGCTCCCGCTCGCCGCGTCCGGCGCCGACTGGTCGCCCACGACCCTGGTCTGGTCCCTCGTCCTGGTGACCCGCTGGCCCTGGTTCTACGAGCGCCGCGCCCGCCGCCGGAACGGCACCGGCGACGACGACCGGCCGACGGAGCGGCGAGAGGCCCCGGAAGGGCCGTAGAGGAGGGGAGGCCGTCACTCACGGCACGCGCTCCGGGGCGGACGTCGGGGGCCGGGCCTGCCTCCTTCGGCCTGGGACGGCTCCATCTCCCCGAGGCCCGTCCGATCGAGGCCGTCTGATCGAGGCCCGTCCGATCGGGGTCGGCGGCTGCCCCTACGTGCCGTCCAGGCCCCTGGCACCTTCGGGGCGCAGCAGGACCTCACTGCCCACCGGGACGAATCCGCAGGCGAGGAAGGCGCGGAGGGAGCGGGCATTGCCCGGGGCCACGGCGGCGAAGAGCGGTGCGCCCGCCGGGACCAGGGAGAGGGCGTCGGCGATCAGGGACCGTCCACGGCCCCGGCCGCCGTCCGGCCCGTGGTGGAGTTCGACGCTCAGTTCGCGCCGCCCCGCGAGCCCGTCGGCGAGGGTGACGAGGCCGCGTTCGTCACCGTGGACCCCGACTCCGGTCCGTACGTCCCGGGCGTGCCGGACGCGGGGGTGGTCGTCCGCGCCGGTCAGTCCGGGCAGGCGGGGCGGGCCGCCGGTGCCACGGGCGATGAGGGTGACGTCGACGGTGTCGATCCAGCCCCGGGGTCCGGCGAGCCCCCGCAGGAAGTCCGGCGCGAGCGATCCGCCGAAACCGTCCGGCCCGCGCTCGCGCACGGCCCGCTCGGTGAGTGCCGTGGCGACGACGGCGTGTCCGGTGAAGGCGACCGAGCACTCCAGTCCCCCGGCCAGCGCGGGAAGCACCGTCACTCCGCCGTCCGCCGGGGGAAACCGTCCGTCGGCGGCGTCCAGGAAGAACGCCAGGAGGGGATGGGACTCCACCACCGTCGTCCACCCGCCCCTCTGTCTCCCCGCCCCTCCCGCCGAGAGGACGGGACCGGTCCGGACGAGCCTAACGGGGCCCGGGGGCGGGCCCCGTGCTCGTACGGCCCGGCGTCGTTCAGGCCAGGAGGCCCCGGGCCATCACCAGAGTGGCTGTGAGTACGGCGGCCAGGAGGCCCGCTCCGGTCCAGCGGAGGGTGGTAATCCGGCGGCGGAGGGGAGGGGGCGGGAGTGCCGGAGGGCCGAGGGCCGCCCAGCACACGGCCGTCTCCCGCGTCTCGTGCCGGAGGCGGGCCGCCGCCCGGACGCGGAGGGCCACGCCCCCGCCGACGCCCGCCGCCGCGAGGGCCAGCAGGGGCCGGACGGGGGTGCCCAGGAGGAGCAGCGGGACGAGGACGGCGGCCGTGGCCCAGCCGGTGACGCAGGACGCGGCGGCGAGGCGGCGGGAGACCGGGCGGTCGGCGCCCGCCCGGAGGTCGACGAGGGCGGGGACGTACCAGACGCAGCCGGAGGCGGTGAAGGCTCCGACGCCGAGGGCGAGCACGGCCGCGCCCATCAGGGGGCCGCCGTCTCGTGCGGCCTGTTCTCCAGCCGGTCGAGTTCCGCGACCTCGGGGTGGTGCAGGTCGAACGCGGGCGATTCGGAGCGGATGCGGGGCAGCGTGAGGAAGTTGTGGCGCGGCGGCGGGCAGGAGGTGGCCCATTCGAGGGAGCGGCCGTAGCCCCAGGGGTCGTCGCCCTCGGTCTTCTCGCCGTACTTGGCGGTCCGCCAGACGTTGTAGAAGAACGGCAGGAAGGACAGACCGAGGAGGAAGGACCCGACGGTGGACACGGTGTTGAGGGCGGTGAAGCCGTCGGCGGCCAGGTAGTCGGCGTAGCGGCGGGGCATTCCTTCGGCGCCGAGCCAGTGCTGGACGAGGAAGGTCGCGTGGAAGCCGACCGTGAGGGTCCAGAACGTGATCTTGCCGAGGCGCTCGTCGAGCATCTTGCCGGTGAACTTCGGCCACCAGAAGTGGAAGCCCGCGAACATCGCGTACACGACCGTGCCGAACAGCGTGTAGTGGAAATGCGCGACGACGAAGTACGAGTCGGAGACGTGGAAGTCCATCGGCGGCGAGGCCAGGATGACGCCGGTCAGACCACCGAAGGTGAACGTCATGAGGAAGCCGACGGCCCAGAGCATCGGTGTCTCGAAGGACAGCGAGCCCTTCCACATCGTTCCGATCCAGTTGAAGAACTTCACACCGGTCGGTACGGCGATGAGGAACGTCATGAAGGAGAAGAACGGCAGGAGCACGCCACCGGTGACGTACATGTGGTGGGCCCACACCGTCAGGGACAGACCGGCGATGGCGATGGTCGCGGCCACCAGACCGATGTAGCCGAACATCGGCTTGCGGCTGAAGACCGGGATGACCTCGGAGACGATGCCGAAGAACGGCAGCGCCAGGATGTACACCTCGGGATGGCCGAAGAACCAGAAGAGGTGCTGCCAGAGCAGAGCGCCGCCGTTGGCCGCGTCGAAGACGTGACTGCCGAACTTCCGGTCGCATTCGAGGGCGAACAGCGCCGCGGCGAGCACCGGGAAGACCATCAGCACGAGCAGCGAGGTCAGCAGCACGTTCCAGGTGAAGATCGACATGCGGAACATCGTCATGCCGGGGGCGCGCATACAGATGATCGTGGTGATGAAGTTGACCGCGCCCGCGATCGAGCCGAAACCGGACAGGGCGACGCCCATGATCCACATGTCGGCGCCGAGACCGGGCGAGTGGACGGCGTCGGAGAGCGGGGCGTAGAGGAACCAGCCGAAGTCCGCCGCCCCGCCGGGGGTCAGGAAGCCGCCCGCCGCGATCAGCGAGCCGAAGAGGTAGAGCCAGTACGCCAGCATGTTGAGACGGGGGAACGCCACGTCGGGGGCACCGATCTGGAGCGGCATGATCCAGTTGGCGAAGCCGGTGAACAGCGGCATGGCGAAGAGCAGCAGCATGATCGAGCCGTGCATCGTGAACGCCTGGTTGAACTGCTCGTTCGACATGATCTGGGTGCCGGGGCGGGCCAGCTCCGCCCGCATCATCAGGGCCATGACACCCCCGACGACGAAGAAGAACAGCGCGGAACACAGATAGAGCGTCCCGATCCGCTTGTGGTCGGTGGTGGTCAGCCAGGCCACCCAGGTGGGTCCGGCCGGAGGGCGGGAACCGCCCTCGTCGGGGCGCTCCGGGCGACCCGCCCGGGTCTCGGCCTCGACCTGCGTGCTCTGTGCCTCGTCCACCGGACGACGACCTCCACTTCCGCTCACGTTCAGAACAGGCGGCCGGGAAGCGTCCGCGTACGGGGGATTCCTCGGCGCTTCCCGGCCGCCGGGCCATGTTCACGCGCCCCGGGCACGGCCCGGCAGGGCCGACCGGTACCCGACCCCGGTGCGCCGGGAGGGCCGTTCGGCCCCGGCCGGTCGCGCCGTCCGGGGGGCCCGTAGGCTGCGGACATGCCCGACACACCCCCGCACCCGGCCCCCGCGTGGCCGGGGATCGACGTCCCCGAGCGGATGCGCGAGCTGCTCGCCGCCGTCATGGACCTCGGCCGCGACCTGGAACTGCCCCAGGTGCTGCGGAGCATCGTGGAGGCGGCCGTCGGCCTGACCGACGCCGAGTACGGGGCGCTCGGCGTGATCGGTGACGACGAGCGGCTCTCCCGGTTCCTGCCCGTCGGCATGGCGGAGGAACTGGCGGCCCTCATCGGCCCCGCGCCCTGCGGCCACGGCATCCTCGGCGAGCTGATCCACCATCCGGCGCCGCTGCGCCTCGACGACCTGACCCGGCACCCGAGCAGCTTCGGCTTCCCGGCCCACCACCCGCCGATGCGGACCTTCCTGGGCGCCCCCATCCGTGTGCGCGACGAGGTCTTCGGCAACATCTACCTGACCGAGAAGCGCGGTGGCGGCGCCTTCGACGCGGACGACGAGGCCGTCCTGACGACCCTGTCGGCCGCCGCCGGCGTGGCCATCGACAACGCCAGGCTCTACCGGGACAGCCGACGCCGGGAGCGCCGTCTCGAAGCGCTGGGCGAGATCACCCGCGCCCTGCTCGCGGGCACCGGACCCGACGACGTCCTGCGGCTGATCGCCCGGCGCGCCATGGAGGTCGCCGACGCCGACCTCGCCGCCGTGCTGCTGCCCTCCGGCGCCGCCGGTGACCTGACCGTCCACGTGGCGTACGGCGACACCGCCGACGCCGTGCGCGGAGCCGTCCTCCCGGCCACCGGTTCGCTGGCCGGGCTCGCCGCCAGGACCCGGCTGCCGGTCGTGACCACGGACGTACGGACCGATCCCCGGGCGCTGCCCCTCGACGGGGCCGCCGGGTCGGGGCACGGGCCGGTGGTGGCCGTACCGCTCCCCGTCGACGACGCCGTGTGCGGGGCGCTGCGGCTGAGCCGTACGGCGGGCAGACAGGGCTTCGACGCCACCGAGACCGAACTGCTCAGCGGTTTCGCCGATCAGGCGGCCATCGCGCTCGAACTCGCCCGGCGGCGCGCGGAGTCGGAGGAACTGACCGTCCTGCACGACCGCGACCGCATCGCGCGGGACCTCCACGACGTCGCCATCCAACGTCTGTTCGCCACCGGCATGACCCTCCAGAGCGCGACCCGGACCATCGCCGACGCCCCGGCCGCCGAGCGGGTCACCCGGGCGGTGGACGATCTCGACGCCACCATCCAGATCATCCGCTCCACGATCCTGCAACTGCGCACGGCGGACGACGACCGGGCCGGTCCCGCACTGCGCCGACGCATGGCGGAGACGGTCCAACTGGCCGCCCAGCACCTGGGGTTCACGCCCGCGCTGCGCATCACGGGACCGGTCGACAGCACCGTTCCCGAGGCGCTCGCCGAGCATGTGCTGGCCGTGGCCGGGGAAGCGCTGAGCAACACCGCGCGGCACGCGGGGGCGAGCCGCGCGGAGGTCGCGCTCTCCGTCCCGGACACCGCCGACCGGCTCGTCCTCACCGTCACGGACGACGGGGTCGGCCTGGGGTCGGCCCGGCCGACCGGCGGACTCCTCAACATGGGCTCGCGCGCGGAGCAGTGCCGGGGCAGTGTCCGCCTCGACACGGCCGGGGAGCGCGGTACGCGGATCACCTGGAGCGCGCCGCTGCCCACGGAGTGACACCACCGCGACGCCCGGCCCGGGGGCGGGGACGGAAGCGGCGGGGGCCGGGGCGGCTCCGGCTCCGCCGTGCCGAGGCGGGCGGGTGTACGGACGGGGGCGGGTGGTCGTACGGGCCCGGGGCGGACGGGCCCGGTGTCACGGGCCGGATCGGACGGACCAGGCCGACCGGGGCGGTGCAAGCGCCCCCGTCGGGCGGTCCGCGTCGGGCACGCCGACCGGGCGCCCCGGTCCAGCGGGCCAGACGTTACGTCCCCAGTCGCGCGCCACGTCGAGTGGGCGAAGCCCTGGGGCGGACCAGGCGGACGGGCCCGGTCGAGTGGGCCACGTCAGACGGGCCGCCACTTCGCGGACGGCACCCGATGGACCGGACGACAGGCCGCAAACGTAACGGGCCGTCCAGGCCGACCGGCTCCGGCTCCGGCTCCGGCTCCGGCTCCGGCTCCGGCCGATCGGACCACTCCCGGATCAGCCCGCCCGGATCGGACGGGGCCGCCCGGCGTCTCCCGTATCAGGCGTGACCGCCCGGTGTCTCCCGGAGCCGTTCGGCGATCATCGCCGCCTGGATGCGTCGGCCCACGCCCAGCTTGCCGAGGATCGACGACACCCGGTTCTTCACCGTCTTCTCGGCGAGGAAGAGCCGCTCGGCTATCTGCCGGTTGGTCAGACCGAGGCCGATCAGGTCGAGGATCTCCAGTTCGCGCGGGGAGAGCCGGTCGAGTTCGGCGGGCCGGGTGGACTTCGGTTCCGGCTTGGGCTCGCGGATCCGGGCCATCACCCGGCTCGTCATCCGGGGGTCGAGGAGCGAGGTACCGGTCGCGACCGTGCGGATCGCGGCGACCAGGTCCGAGCCGCCGATCTGCTTGAGGACGTATCCGGCCGCACCGGCCATGATGGCGTCGAACAGGGCCTCGTCGTCGTCGAACGACGTCAGCATCAGACAGGCGAGCCCGGGGAGTTCGGCCCGCAGTTCGCGGCAGACCTCGACGCCCTCGTGGTCACCGCCGGTCGCACCGCCGAGCCGTACGTCGAGCACCGCCACGTCCGGCCGCGAGGCGGGCACGCGGGCCAGTGCCTCACGGGCGGTCGCCGCCTCGCCGACGACCACGATGTCCGGCTCCGCCTCCAGGACGTCCCGGACTCCCCTGCGTACCACCTCGTGGTCGTCCAGCAGGAAGACCCGCACCGGCGCGGGCGCCTCGGCGGTCAGCACGTCGTCCCCGCCAGCGGCGCACGGCACGGGACGGACGCCGCAGGGCCGGTCAGGGAGCCGCGCGCGGCGGGCGGGCGCGCGGCGAGGGCCGCGCGGGAGGTCGTACGGGGCAGGTGACGGTTCACCGGAACTCCTGGGCAGGGGCAGGACGGACGCCGTGGGGCCGACGGCCGTCGGGCCGGGCCACGACAGGGCGGCCGTGCACGGAACGAGCGTCAGTATGGCAACAGGGCCTCCGGGCCGTTCGGCCCCGGTCCCCAGGGCCGAACGGCCCTGTCCGGCCGGGCACGGTCCATGATCGGCTCAAGCGCGCGACCCGGGACGTCCGCCCCGGCGCGGCCCGGCGTCCCCCGGACCGGACGGCGCTCGGGCTCCCGGGCCGACCACCTCACAGCAGGGTGGTCCAGTAGTCCTGGAAACGGGTCCCGATCAGCATCAGGACGCCACCGCACCAGACGACCGGCACGAACCAGTGGAACTCCACCACGGCGGCGACCAGCGGTCTCGGCGCGCGCAGCACACCGTGCCGCAGGTTGTGCACCGTCGTGTACCAGAACATGACGATCGTCGCGGCCCAGGCCAGGCAGCACCACAGGCACAGGGCGCCGATCTCGTACAGCGCCTGGCTCATCAGCCACATGCAGAAGCCCGCACCGAGCAGCGTGCCGAACTGGAGTCCGAGCCAGAACCAGCGCCCGTACCGCGCGCCGGAGAGCACGCCGACCCCGATCACGACGACGATCCCGTACGCGACGAGGCCGAGCATCGGGTTGGGGAACCCGAACACCGACGCCTGCTCGCTGCGCATGACGCCGCCGCAGGAGATCACCGGGCTGATGTCGCAGGAGGGGGCGAAGCCGGGGTCCATGAGCAGCAGGAACTTGTCGAGGGTGATCACCCACGAGGCGAGCAGCCCGAGCGCGCCGGTGACCACCAGGAGCCAGGCGAAGGCGCGGGTGGCTCCCGTCCCCCGGAGGGGCGGGAGGTGCTCGTCGTCGATGGAGGGAGCGGGGACGGGTGCGGATGTGGGTGCGGATGTGGGTGCGGATGTGGGTGCGGAGTGCAGGACGCTGGTCATCGTGTGCCCTCCGTGGGCGCGGCGGGACGGGCGGGGCGAGAGGAGGCGGATCGAGGGGCGGCGGGGCGAGGGGCGTCAGGACGGGCGGGGCGGGGGGTGGCGGGCCCCGGTGTCCCGCGTACCGCGCCGACCGGCCACACGACCTCCACCCGCACTCCGTGTGCCCGCGCGTAGGCGACCAGGTGCGCGGTGGCGTCGCGCCCGTCGGTGGGGGAACCGTCCCAGACGGCCAGGAGCCGTTCGCTGTGGGCGACCAGCGTCTCGTCGGCGCGTACCCGGGCGTCCCGGTCGGCCGGGTCGTAGGCCAGCGGCCTCACCTCGTCGGCGAGTTCCGTCACCTCCCGCAGCGGGTCCGGTCGGCCGGGCGGCACGGCCGCCGGGACGAGTCCGCAGGCGGGCAGGACGACGACGAGCCGTCGTCCCGACGCGCGGACCGCGCGTCCGAAGGCGGCGGGCAGCCCCGCCCCCGCCCGTACGAGGCCGGGCGCGGGGCCCGCGTACCGCTCCACGCGGACGCGCAGTTCCCGCTCCACCAGGGCCAAGGTGTCCGGGGGGAGGTTCTCGTGCCCCACCGCCGTGATCATCGTTCCTCCTCGCCGCCCGGCCGTCCGGGCGTTCGTCGACTGCCGTCCCAGGGGCCCCGCGAGGCCGTCGCCCAGTGAACAGGCACGGGCGTGGGGCCCGGCAGGGGCCGAACGGCCCCCGGATACGGGCCACTTGCCAGAAGGAGATCCACCCCCTGACGATCTCCCCCACCCTCTTGACGATCCGTCATCCGAGGGGAGGGAGCGGCGCCATGTCGGAGACCGGGTCGTGGCGGACGCGGTCGGCGGGCAGGTTCATGGCGGCCAGACGGCGGACGGTGGCGGTCACCATCGCGGGCGGGCCGCTCACATAGGCGAGGTGTTCCGACCAGTCGCCGTACTGGGCGACCGCCTCCGCGACCGAACGGTCCTCGCCCACCCCTGGGCCCTCTCCGATCACCGGGACGATCCTCAACCACGGGCAGGTACGGCTCAGTTCGGCGAGGGCGGCCGTGTCGTACAGCTCGGCCGCCGTCCGGGCGCCGAGCAGGACATGGGCGGAGAGTCCGGCGGGCCTGCGCCCGGCCAGTTCCTCCAGGAGGGCCTTTGCGGTGGCCCAGCCGGTGCCGCCCGCCACGATCAGCACGTCCCGCGTCAGGTCCGCGTCGAGGGTCATGACCCCCTGCGCGGGGCCCAGCCGCAGCGGGTCGCCGACGCGGGTCCCCGCCACCAGCGCCTCGCTGACCCCGCCGGGACCGGTCTGGCGGACGTGGAACTCCAGCTCTCCGTCGGGCCGGGGAGCGCGGGCGAGGGAGTACGGCCGCCAGGTGTGCGGCAGCAGCGGGGACTCGACCCTCGTGTACTGCCCGGCCCGGTGGGGGAAGGGCTCGGCGGTGCGGACCCGGAGCACGGCGACGCCGGGGCCGCGCGGTTCGTGCCCGGTGACCGTCGCGTTCCAGTACGCGGGTTCGCCCATGGCCTCGTCCGCACCGTCCACCATGGCCGCGACGGCGAACCGCACCATCCGCAGCCAGGCCCCTTCGAGCTCCTCGGTCCACCGGTCGCCCGCGCTGCGGCGCAGACCCTGGGCGAGGGCCGCTTCGAAGACCTCGAAGTGCACTGGCCTGACGCCGAGTTTGCGGTGGTCGCGGCCCATGCGGGCGCAGAAGGCGGCCACTTCGTCCGGCCGGTCCAGGTGCTCGACTAGGTACCAGAAAGCCCGTTCGAGATGGGCGCGCTGGAAGTCCATCGACTCGGGGAACAGGCCCCGGAGATAGGGGTGTTGGTCGAACATGGCCTCGTAGAGGTGGCCTATGAGAGTGCTGAAGGGGGTCACCAGCCGCAGATGGTGACGGATCGTCCGCAGGTCGGCGGCGCTGTCGTGGTCGTGGGCGCGTCCGGGCCCCCGTGGTCCGGCGTCTACCGGTCCACGGTCCGGCCCCGGCGCCGCCGGGCGGGCCGGGGCCAGCAGTCGCCGCCGGAGCCGCATCGCGTCCTGACGTGCGAGGAGGGCGTGGTACTCGTCGTACGCGTCGCCCGGTGTCGCGGGCGGGGGTGACAGCTGTCGGAGCATGGGTGTGGTTTCTGTCGATCTTGTCGGGGCGCGCCTGTCCCGGCGGGCGCGCGCGGCCGGGGGCGGCACGCGGGCTCCGGGCCGTGAGCGGGCCGGAGGGGCACGACCGGGCGGCGGGAGCGGTGGCGGCGGGGTGCCGCGACCTGATGGCACGTCAGTGTCGCACCGCCGTGACGGCGCCGTCCGGCCGGTGCCGGGCGGCCCGCGCGGAGGGGCCGTTCGGCCCTGGCGGATACTCAGATGGACATGGGTACGAACGCTCTGCCCGGGAGCCGGACGAGAGGCGAAGCTCAGGCCATGGAAGAGAAGACGAAGAAGTCCGTACCCTTCGCCGTGACGGCCGTGGTGACAGTCGTGGTGACGGCCGTGGTGGCGGTCGCGGCATGGGCCGCGTGGCTGGGCTGGGACCAGCACCGTGATGTGCACCCCGACGGGTCGGTGTCCGGACCGTACGAGGTGTGGCAGGTCGCGGGGCTCGTCCTGACCCTGCTCGTACCGGTCTGCTGGGCGGCCTACCGGCGGCGGGTCACGGCCGCCGCGTTCGGCACTTCGGCGGGACTGGCCGTCGCGTCCGCCGTCGACTGGTCCGACGACAGCAGCGGACTCTTCGTCATCGGTGTGGGCATGGTCGCGCTGGGCAGCCTGGGGGCCGTCTTCGCCGTGGGCGCCCTGGTCACCGCCCTGACGCGTTCGCGCCGCTGATCCGCCCACCGGGGCGGGGACACCGACCGGGGGCGGGGAACACCGACCGGGGCGGGGAGCACCCACCAGGACAGGGAGCATCGACCGGGACAGGGAGCATCGACCGGGGCCGGACGGCCCCGGTCGTCCGGCCTCCATGGGGCCGAACGGCCCCAGCGGGACCGTCGCGCCGACTCGTAACTTACGGAATCGTAGGTTCAGTTCCGCAGCGACAGACCGGATGCTCCCGTGACCACGATTCCCCCGTCCCGTTCCGCCCAGGACGTCCCGAAGCCGGACGTGCGCCTCCTCCAGGACCTGGAGGAGGTGGTGGAACGGGAACTCGACCGCCACCTCGGCGTGTTCAAGGAGTGGATGCCCCACGAGTACGTTCCCTGGGGCCGGGGGCGGGACTTCGACGGCGTCCTGGACGGGGAACCCTGGGCTCCGGAGCAGTCGCCGCTCACGCCGGTGGGCAAAGTGTCGATGGTGGTGAACCTGCTCACCGAGGACAACCTGCCGAGCTACCACCACGAGATCGCCGCCCTGTTCGGCCGGGACGGGGCCTGGGGCACCTGGGTCCACCGGTGGACCGCCGAGGAGGCCAGGCACTCCCTGGTGATGCGGGACTACCTGCTCGCGTCCCGCGCGGTGGACCCGGTGGCGCTCGAACGAGCCCGGATGACCCACATGTCCGCCGGATTCGCCTCCGACAACCGGCACTCGGCGCTGCACACGGTGGCGTACGTGGCCTTCCAGGAGCTCGCCACCCGCGTCTCGCACCGCAACACCGGGCGCGGGTCGGGCGATCCGGTCTGCGACCGCCTCCTCGCCCGGGTCGCCGCCGACGAGAACCTGCACATGATCTTCTACCGCAATCTGCTCGCGGCGGCCCTGGAGATCGCCCCCGACCGGGCCGTGCGTGCCGTCGCCGACGTCGTGAGCGGGTTCCGGATGCCCGGCCACGGCCTCCCCGGCTTCGAACGGGCCGCCGTGGAGATCGCGCTGGGCGGGGTCTACAACCTGCGGGTCCACCACGACGACGTGCTCCAGCCGGTCCTGCGCCACCTCAAGGTCCTGGGCCTGTCCGGTCTCGGCCCGGAGGGACTCAGGGCGCAGCAGGAACTGGGTGAATTCCTGGGCTCGTTGGACACGCGGGCGGCACGCTTCGACGAACGCCGGGCCACGATCATGACGCGACGCGAGGCGGCGGGGCGGGGCGGACGGGCCGGATCCTCCGGGCGTGCCGGGGCCCCCGGCGGCAGCGGCACGTGAGGCCGAACGGCCCTTCCGCCGCTCCCGGTCCCGCCGTCTACTGGAGCCTCCGCCCGCACCGCACTCCCCGAGGACACCCGTTGAACGACGCACCGGCCCACCCGGACGACCGGACGACCGGGGCATCCCCGGTCGGACCGCGCCGGACGATCGAACTCGCCGCCGACGAGGCGCTGCGCCTGCTGGGCAGTGTGCCCCTGGGCAGGATCGTGTTCACCCGGCAGGCGCTTCCGGCGATCCGTCCGGTCAACCATCTGCTGGAGGGCGGCGACATCGTCATCCGTACGCACGAGGGCTCCGCCCTGACGCTCGGCGCCCGGGAGGCGGGCACTCCGGGTGTCGTCGTCGCCTACGAGGCCGACCACATCGACCCCGCCACCCGGCTGGGCTGGAGCACGGTGGTCACGGGCTACTGCCACCTGGTGACCGACCCTACCGAGGCGGCCCGCTACCGCTCCCTGCTGGAACCCTGGTCGGACCAGCACATGGACCAGGTCGTCCGCATCCACCCCGACCTGGTGACCGGCATCCGGCTGATCGACCCACGGGAGGGGGTCCCGGGCCAGGCCCTCCGACCGTCCCCATGAGCCGCAGGCCTCCGGGCGCGGACCACACCCGCCACGACAGGACCCGAGGCGGAAGCACTTGGACAGGCCGGGCACCGGCTCCAGCGGCATCGCCACGGGATCGCCACGGGACCGTCCCCGCCAGGTACGGGTCGGACGGCGCTGGCTCTGAGCGGACCGCGACTGATGCCGCTTCTCGCTCTGCCCGCTGTCGGCTGTCGGCTGTCGGCTCGGGAGGTGGCCGTGGCTGCTCTGTACGGTTCCCACCCGGAACGCCGACGGTGCGGCCGACGTGGGGGCCGGTCCTTCAGGCGCGGTCCCGGCCCCGGCTGCGGATCATCGACATCAGCAGCCGGTGGGTCTCGCTGTCGGCGGCCACGACGAGTCCGTGGCCTGCCGGTCCGGTCGGGGCACCGTCGATCCCGGTGACCACGCAGCCGGCCGCCCGGCACAGGGCGATACCGGCGGCGAAATGCACGCTCCCGGACAGGTCTCCGCCGTCCGTGACGTACGCGGCGCGCTTACCGGCGGCGACCCAGGCCAACGCCAGCGTCGTGGACACGACCCGGGGCCGGAACCGTTCGACGAACCCGGGGTGGGCCAGCAGGTCCACGGCCCGGAAACCGGGCGCGCCGGGGAACGGCGGGTCCAGATTGACATCCACGAGCCGAGTGTCGGGCGTGGGCACCAGCCGGGCGTCCGAACCGTCGTGCCGCACCTGGGCGGTCTCACCGTCGGTGAAGAAGACCTCGCCGCTGAACGGGTCGGCCACCGCCGCCGCACCGCCGCGCAGCGCCACGTTGACGGCGACCAGCATGTTGCCGACGGCGTAGTTCAGCGTGCCGCACAAGGGGTCGACCAACCACTGGCGCTCGGCCCCGGCGGCACCCCGACGCCCGCCCTCCTCACCGAGGACGGCATCATCGGGCCGGGCGGCGTGGATGACGTCGAGAATCGCCCTCTCGGCCTCCACATCGGCGGCGGTGGCGAAGTCCCCTGCGCCCTTGTCGATACGGGTGAGCCGCTGGCCGTACATGTCGCGCACGACGTCCGCACCGGCACGCGCGGCGGCTATCGCGACCTCGGCATCGTCAAGGGTTGCGTACGAGTTGACCATGCCGCGCAGGATATCGACGGCAAGAGCGCGGACCCGCGCCCGCCGGACCGATCCCGTAGACGCCGGGAGGATCGCACCAGCGATGCGGGCAGCCTCTGCCGCGGTCCGGTGAACTCCCGCCTCGTCATCACGGCACGAGACGGACCAGGTGGGCCCCTTCCCGACGCAGTGCCGTGATCAGCCTTACGGGACCGAGGCGGAACCAGCCCGGTGAGCGGGGCCGCCCATGACCGCCCCGACGCGGTGATCGCACCAGTCGCTCCGAGACGCTCCCACGCGCGCGTGCGGCAGACGGCCTACCGGTCACCGCCGAGCGGGAGGACCGACGTTCCCACGCGCGGCAGCCCGAGGCTCCCGTCAGTCGGGCAGGTTGCCGTCACCGCCCAGATTGGCGACCATGCGGCGCAGGACGTTGATCGTGGTCACGAAGTCGGCCGTTCCGATGCCTTCGTGCACCTGCTGAAGCACGCGCGCGTGGCGCTCCCTCGCCCGGACGCGCCCGTCCTCCCCCGCCTCGCTCAAAGTCATGAGCCCCGCGTCCTCCGTCAGCCAGCCACGGGCGACGAGGTCGTCGAAGACACCGTTGAAGTCGATCCCGAGGTCGTCCCACTTCGCCAGCCGCTCGATCAGAGTCGCGCGCGTCCACCTGCCGGGCGTCGCGGCAACGTGGTTGAGCGTCCACCAATGCGGCTGCGTGAGGTCCTCCACCGCCAACTGCGCGCGGATGGCTCCCACCACCAACCGGCTTGCCTGACCGGTCCACGCGGCGACGGGCTGCGCGGCCAGCTCCTCCTGCGAGTACTCCCTGAGCGTGACGTTCACGTGCCCCTCCTTCTGGCGACCGACAGAACGGGATCACCGTAAAACCTCAAGTTCGACTGAGGTCAAGACGGATGAGGCATCGTCCGCAGCAGCTCCTGCGCTGCCCTGCGCTCAAGGCACTGCGACGGGGCGGTCAGGCAGCGTCACGTGGAAAGGGCCGTCGGTTCCACGGACCCATGGGTCGTCCCCATCGTCGCGCGGCTGACCGTCGAGTACGCCTTGGAGACCCTGGTCGTCACCCGCGACGAGCTCCGTGAGTCGCCGCGCCGGACACCTGCGGCCACCTCGCTCACGGGGCAGCTCATCGTGGACGATTCCGCTTACTCCGCACGCACTCAACGGCAGGTCGTGAGCTACTGAAGCCTGCCACTACCGTGCGCACCTACAGGCGTTTTCGGGACTACCCGGGGCACTCTCTCCCGGCCTCCTGCGGTCCGCTGCTTCCGACAGAGCCGGGCGCCCCTGGCCCAACACCCCTCCAGCCGCCACCAGGGTGGACGGCTACCGCCGGGCCCCGGCCGGGCCGGTCGAGCCGCGTCGGCAGGTCGGGGCGGAGCACAGCTCGACGCGCTTCTTCTTCCCTCTTCCCTCAGCGGCGGATCGTCTCGCCTTGGGCGCGAACAGGTTGCCCTGGATCACGTGGATGGGTGCGCCGTCGGGTACGGCCGGACGGCAGACGGCAGGAGCCGGTCGAGGCAGGCCTACTGCTGCTTCCACGGGCGGCGTCAGGGCCGGGCGAGCGCAGCGATCTCGCCTGGACGAGTTGTTCCCCATGCTGGCGTATGGCCTGGCGCTCTCGCGGTCATCACTCGTTTTGAGGCGGTCATCCGCTGTCTTGTCTTGGTCCGCGAAGCTGAGGAAGTGTCCGGCAACTGCTGCTCCGGTTCTGTGCGATCGCTAGCATCCACGACATGATCAGTGATGCGATGGCCGAGCTGCGTCTTCGGGATTCACCGACGATCGAGCACATCGACTTCGAGTCCCTCGATGGATACCGCTTCGCCGATGGTGAGGGATTCCCCGCTTCCTATCGTGCGTTCGTTCGCCACGTGGGGTGGGGGCGCGCCTTCGGACTGTGGTTGGTTTACCCGCCGGTCCGCCCGGGATACGCCGACGGCTTGCACGGTCGGGGCGCCCAGCTAACGAGGCGTTTCCGCGCGAGCTATCGGGACGGAGAGAGCGAAGCGTTCGACTGGATGGTGGAACCAGACGGCAACTGGTCCCTGGCTGCCACCTTGGAAGTCTTCGCGTGGAGTGAGAACGGTGATGCCCTGTTGTGGAACAGCGCGTCACGCGACACGGGCGGGGAGTTCCCCATTTGGGAGTCACGCGGTTTCGGCTCCCTGCACTACCTCGGCGCAGACCTCCGCGCGGTGCTACCGCTGGTGCGCGATCGATCCATCGGCTCTTTCGGGCCCCGCCCGTTCGATGTGGAACCACTCCCCGCCACCCGCCTGTAAACGGGCTTCTGCTGATGGTGTGTCCGGGAACGCGGACCGGGCGTCCAAGATCGTTGTGTGACGAACAACCTGGACGCCCTGCTGACCGCACTGTAGGTGAAGATCGACGACGGGATCTGCTGGGCTTCACATCGGAGTCGTGCTGGCTGCGGTTCGTGAACTCCCGGCTGGGCGCGATGTTCCCGTACGTGCCCAGGCAGGGCAGCCAGGCTGGAACAAGCGACTGCGGGCAGCGTTGCCGCTGGTCAAGAAGGCAATATGGCTACTGGCCGTCGATACGTACTTCTGGTTCGACAACCGCTGGATCATCGACTCCACGCCGGTGGAGTGTGGCCGCTCGCGTCCGGCGGTGAAGCGTTCGGGCATGGCCGGCTGGGCCGGATACGGGTACTGCGCCTCGCACTCCCGGTTCTTCTGGGGCCTGCGACTGTTCCTGGTGTGCACCCCGACCGGGATGCCCGTCCTGTGGGCACTGGCGAACCCGAAGCTGGACGAGCGGGAGGTGCTGTCGGCGATGCCGGACCGCGAACCGCACCTGGCCACGGACCGGCCGAGCCTGCTCGTGATCACGGACAAGGCTTCGCCTCCAAGCCCGTTATACGAGCCTTAACCGCTTATGACCACTGATCACATCGGAATGACTCGTCTAGGGCCTGTGTGATGTTGTGATCAGTCGGCGACCTTCAGGAGGTCGTCGATCCAGATCATCGCGGCGCGGAGGTGGAGGCCGGCGAGGTAGCT